>CAZUNO010000001.1:0-40395 GCA_964621445.1 Hadarchaeota archaeon (SeqCode)
GATGGGAGGGGGATTCCCCTCCATCTTTTTCTTTCTTTTTTTATCCCCGTTTAGGGACCAAAATCCCTATTAATGATAGACGATAACAATTTGATGATGGTCCACAAGCTACCTAGAATAATTGCATTGGTCACCGTTTGGGCCCTGTTTCTCATTTCTCCATTTGCCATAGCTGCGCAGAACCTTGATCCAAGAAGGGTATCCGTTCTTTATGTGGGTGACCCCTATCCAGGAGTAAGTCCTTATCAGGCATTTAGGGAGGACGCCTTCATAGCGGTTAGTCCCATTAGATGCTATCACCACGGTGGAGCTGCCACCGAGCTAGTCGATGTTCACAAGTATATGCGCATCTATATGCCACGTAACGAACAGGATTATCTAAAAAGATATGATGTCGTCCTTCTAAGTGATGCATATCGCCGCGCATTCACGCTGAAACAGTTGAAATGGTTCCAAGATAGCGTGGTGGACGAGGGATTTGGGTTAGCTATGGTGGGTGGACTGGATAGCTTTGGAGCGTCTACCAGCAGACCTGCTGCTAGTTGGTCTGGTTCCAGGATAGAGGAAATTCTCCCGGTGGAGGTCCCGCCGCCAGCTTACCATCATAACTGGATAAGCCCCTATGTACGGCCAGGCGGGGCGGCCATAAACATAGAGAATTACGAAAATGAGTTCATTTCAAGTCTTCCCTTCGAAACAATGCCCATGTTCACCCGCGCGATCAACGGCCAAATCGTTCTTGAAAAGCCGGGGACGACCGTGATAGCTCGGTGGGTACTACCCGAGTTCAACAATCCTCCCTGCTATTCCACCTGGAAGCCCGGTAATGGAAGGACCTTCGCCATGATGCATGATTGGAATGGAGGGGTTACGGAGGAATATACGAGGTGGGCTTTCTACGGAGACTTTGCAATCAATTTGATGCTCTACGTTGGCCAGAAGGACGTGCCCCAGGATTATACCATTGTGCACCAATACAGAGACAGCATCCACAGGATAAGGCTCAGTAAGAATACGGTACTGGCCATGATCGGATTCATCGAGAAGTTCGGTGGAAATCCAAAACGAGTCGACGAGGAGATGGACATTCTGGAATCAATGGTGGCCAAGGCAGGTGATCATTATCTGAATCAGGATTTCAATACCGCGATTGCGGCGGCCGAATCTGCAAATGATAAGATGGAGGAAATACAGGAGCTGGCCATTAGGATAAAGAACGAAGCACTTCTGTGGGTATATATCGTTGAATGGCTCAGCGTCACCGGAGTAAGTCTCATATCTGGATTCATCGTATGGTCGCTGATGATCAGGAGGAAGCTATACAGGAGCGTAAGGGGAACTCGTCTTTCTCGTCTTGATTAGATCCTGTACGTAATGCAGGGCGCTGCCAAGAATATCCCACAAGCAACCCCTCTCCAGCCAGTATAATAATAGAACTCTATTAGATCAGTTGTTCGCTGAAATAGGGATTTTTAGGTATTGTGTTATTCTATGAAAGCACTTTGGTGCAAAAAATTTATATTTAAACAGTTGATTCCAAAAAACGCCCTGAGAAGATTCCCTAAGCAGGCGAGCCTATGGTAACAACCCTGGAAGAGAAAGGGATATATGGACTCGTTGGTAGCCCCGAGAGACTGAGGATACTCGAAGAGCTAGAAACGGGACCAAAGGACCGGGGATACTTCATCGAGCTCCTTAATCTTTGGCCACAGGCGGTCAAATACCATATTGACATACTTGTTAATGGTGGTTTGGTGGCTGAAAGATGGTCAAAGAAGGGCAGGAGGAAAAAGATCTACACCCTCACCGAAAGAGGTGAGGATTCAATTACGAATATCGGTCCGGCCAAGAATTTCCCCAGCGATGATTGGGTTGAGGTTTTCATAGGACAGGAGGGCAAGCGGACTCTATCCTACATAGCTTCGATATCGGATGGAAAGTGGCACGATCTCGAGGAAGCAGCACAGGTCATCGGTGAAAGGAAGATAAGAATTCTTCGCAAGAATGGAATGCTGGAGGTAGATGGAAATGAAAGAAGGATTCGCACGGGGGATTTCAGCCTTACAATGAATTCGGACTGGGTGAGGGGCTTGACTGAGTCGGAAAACGGTGATTATCCTTGGTCCACATAGAGAAGATTTCGCTGAGAGGCTTCAAGTCGTTTGGAAATAAGAGGGTTGGGATCCCGATTTCCAAGGGCTTTACTGCCGTAGTGGGGCCAAATGGCTCCGGAAAGAGCAATGTAGTGGACGCCATATGTTTCGTTTTGGGGAGGATGTCCACAAAATCAATGCGGGCCGAAAGACTTACCGACCTTATTTGGGCAGGTAACGATAATTTCCCGGAGGGTTCCTATACCGAGGTCTCTCTACATCTGAATAACCCCGATCGGAAACTTCCTATAGACGAACCTAAAGTGGTGGTCTCGCGACGGGTTGATCGTTCTGGTCGAAGCGTCTACAGGGCCAACAAGAATCGGATGACCAGGAAGGAGATCGTAGATATCCTGGCAATGGCCGATATATTCCCGGATGGTTATAACATAGTCCTTCAGGGGGACATCACCAAGCTAGTAAAAATGACTCCCGTTGAGAGGAGGATGCTAATAGACGAGTTGTCGGGTGTTGCGGAATACGATTCGAAAAGGGAAAAGGCCATGAAGGAGCTGTCAAAGGCCGAGGAGAACATCAGGGCAACAAATTTGGTTATCGATGAGGTCCTTTCCCAGTTAAGACGTTTGGAGAGGGAGAGGGACGAGGCGGTTCGATACCAGGATCTTATAACCCAGATAAGGGAACTGAAATGGCAATACCAGCATAATCAACTCCGAAGATACAGGGAGAGGTACGACGCCATTCTGGAGAAGACCAAGAAGGGACAAGAGCGTATCGATGAAATCCAAAACCAGATAGATGATATTAACACAGAGATAAGGGAGAAAGAGGAGAAACAGGAGAAGCTAGAGCGGCTAATAGAGAAGAGGCAGGAATCCGATCAGGAGAAGATCGGTCAACAGATCGAAGAGGTTCGCGCTCAGATCGTTCGTGCCCAGGAAAATATGAAGAATACAAAGGAAAACCTGGACAAGCAAAGAACAAGAAAGGGTGAACTCGAATCGGAGATCGAGTCCGCGACGGAAAAGATTAGGGATAATCGAAACCGAGTAAAGAGTCTAGAGGCCCAGCGAGGGAAGGTACAGGAATCACTTGAGAATCTACGCTCAAAGAGAAAGTCGTTGGAGGAAAAAATTTCCGAGCGACAAGCCGAGACATCAAACCTAAGAAAGGAAGTACAGGAACTGGATGAAGTCCTAAAAACCAATCGCCAAAGAGAGAGAACTTCCAGGGAGGAAAGGTCAAAGGCCGAGATGAAGGTTCACCAAGCACGTGAAAGGGTTTCCCATCTCGAGGAGTCCATAGAGGAGCAATCAGAAAGGCTTGAGACTCTCCAAGCCAGGAGACGGGAACAACGAGGGAAAAAGTCCCTTCATGAAGATGGAGTAAATGAGCTGGCCTCGGAGATGGAGGAGCTCCGTGGTAGGATCGAGGAACATAAACGTGCACTTTCGGGGATAGATGGCGATTTGAAGATGAAATCAAATCGCCTCACACGAATGAAAGCCTATTTGAAGGCGGCACAGGAGAGCGAAAACCCCAGAAAGAGAGCGATTTCAAACCTGATGGTCGAGAAGGAAAAGGGGAATGTGCAGGGACTGCTGGGCACCATATCCCAGATGACCGATGTGCCCGATGAGTACAGGTTGCCCATCTTTGCCGCATTGGATAATCGTTTGGAATACCTGGTGGTGGAGGATAGGGAATCAGCCCGGAAATGCATTGAATACCTGAAGGAGAATGAAATAGGCTGGGCCGATTTCATCCCCCTCGATGAAATCCAAGATCGAGAAAAGAACGAACCGAATATTTCCGTTTCCGGCGAGGGAGTTATAGGGCCGGCCATGGACTTCGTGGAATTCAAGGGTGAAGTAGGAAAGGTTTTGCAATTTTTGTTGGGAAAAACGTACCTTACACGGAAAAGCCCATGGGAAATGGATACCAAGGATGTGGACCTGGTCTCCGTGGATGGCGAGGTACATGGCGAAATGGGGGTGATGAGTGGCGGATACCGACCATACAGTGGTCATTTCGATTCGATGTTGGACTTCAGCCATGAGGATCTTAAGCAACTTGAGGAGGAGGTAAGGTCCTTTGAATCGGAGAAAAACCGGGTCCAAACGGATCTCGAGGAACTAAATTCCGGTCTGGTAAGCTGTCGTGAGAGACATGCTGAGCACAAGTCGAAATTGGATTCCGTTCGCCGGGATATCGAGAATTTGGAGAGTGAGATCCAGGAGGTGGAGTCCAGAGTAGGGAATCTGCAGGAATCCAGAGAGAATGCGTTGGAAGATCTTAGCAGAGCCCAGAAGAAGACCAAGGAGGCTAAGAGCAAGGAGAAAGAGGCCTCGGATGCCTTACGGGAAACGGAAACCAGGAGAGACCGGCTGGTAAGGGAACTGGAAGACTCTGAGATGAATCGCCTGGACCAGGAGCTACGAAATGTAACCTCATCAATAAATCAAGAGATTGAGCGTGAATCGGAGCTTAATTCGGAGATAGTTTCCCTGAATAGGGAGACGGAGTACCTAGAGAATGGCCGGGGGAAGTACCGAAAGGATCTCCAGGAAATCGAGAAATCGGTTGAAGGGCTGGAGCTGGTATTAGACAAGATCAAAAAGGATATTCCAAAACTGGAAGAGGAATTAAGCCAGCTCAAGGAGTCCCAGGGGGAAATTAGGAATCAGGTCAAACAACTACGTAGCACCATCTTTTCCGAAAAAAGCGATCTTAGCGACCTGGTTCAGGAAAGGGATTCGCTATCGGAGGATAAGAATAGACTCACCGTAGAGGTCAATTCATCGGTCTATGAAAGAAGTCAGCTTGATGTGGACATCCACAAGCTTGAAAACGAAATGGAGATGATGGATTACGAATATGAGCCG
Organism: Hadarchaeota archaeon (SeqCode); assembly: GCA_964621445.1. Taxonomy (GTDB): domain Archaea; phylum CAYQAE01; class CAYQAE01; order CAYVLA01; family CAYVLA01; genus CAZUNO01. The sequence continues at coordinate 5,000 of CAZUNO010000001.1, forward strand.
GTGGAGATCGATGAGCTGGAGAAGATATCCAAGAAGATATCGGCCCTCGATGTGGAGAAATCAAAGCTTGAACCGGTTAATATGAGGGCTATAGAGAGCTATGAAGAGACCGAGGTTAAGTTCAATGAATACAAGGAACGTAGGGACAAGGTGATGGAGGAGAGGGAGGCCATTCTCCATTTCATGGAGGAGATCGAAAGAAAGAAGAAACAGGTGTTCATGAACGCCTTCGAAAACATAGCTGCAAACTTCCAGACTATATTCGCCAAGCTGTCCCCGGGAGGGGAGGGCAAACTGGTATTGGAGGATTATGACGATCCATTCTCCGGGGGTCTTGAGATAGAGGCAAAGCCGGCCGGTAAGGAGGTGAATGCCATCGATTCAATGTCAGGGGGAGAGAAGGCGTTGACTGCCATAGCCTTCATCTTCAGCATCCAGGCCTATAAGCCCTCGCCCTTCTACATTCTAGACGAGATCGATGCACATCTTGATGACGAGAACGTGAAGAGAGTAGCTGAGCTAATCGCTGATACGGCAAGGGATTCCCAGTTCATAATCGTGACCTTGAGGGATTCCATGATGGCTCTAGCAGACGAACTGATTGGAGTTTCCATGCAGGATAATGGAGTATCGAAGGTCGTGGGTGTCCGCATGGAGGCTGGAGAAATCGTCGAAGGGGCTACGGGGAACGAAGTGGAGGCTGGGGGCGCTGAGGTTTGAGTGCCAATCTTAAGTTCAAAGGCTTTGACCAGAACGAGGAAATAAAGCCTCTGGATCTTCTTCTCCACCTGGTCGTAGCCGGAAAGATGGATCCCTGGGACATAGATATCGTGGAGGTCACCGACAGATACATGGCAACCCTGGAGGAGTTCCGGTCCATGGATCTAAGACTTTCGGCCAGGACCATACTGGCAGGATCGGTACTGGTACGTTTGAAGTCCGAGGCCATATTGGAACCAGAGGAGGGGGAGATGGAGGACGAGACTGCCGAGGAGCTTAGAGAGAAGTACGATATAGATCCCCTCGTCCCCCCCATAAGAAGGATAAGCGCCCGGACCACGCTCCCCCAGCTATTCGAGGCACTGATGGATGCACTGGAGGAGGAACGATACAAGAACGAGATGATGATGGCCTCAATGGACGAGCCGGAGGAGACAACCATGTTCCTGGACGAGAACAGGATTGACGTTAGCGAGTCGGTGAGGAGGCTCCATCAGAAGATATTGATGATTGCCAGGGAGTTTGAGATGGTAACCTTCACCCAGGTGCTTCTAGGGAGGGAACCGATCGCGATTTGCAGGACCTTCCTTTTCCTATTGTTTCTTGTCAGAGACGGGAAGATCCGGATATGGCAGGAGGATTTCTTCGGACAGATATTCGTCGAACCACTTCAACAAGAGGCGTCATGATGGGTCTAGTTGAGGATAAATCCATAGTTGAGGCCTGTCTTTTTGCGGCAGGCAAACCGGTCAAGATAGATGAGCTATCAAGTCTGGTGGGCACTCGATCGCTGGAATATGTGGAGAAGTTGGTGGAATATCTAAGTCGCGAATACGAGGAGAGGGATTCGGCCATTGAGGTGGTGAGAGTTCTCGATGATAGTTTTGCGATGCAGCTTAAGACCGATGTGTATAACAAGGTACAGGACTTCTCGCCCAGGAGCGAGTTATCATCGGCTATCCTCAGGACATTGGCACTGATAGCCTATAAACAGCCGGTCAAGCAATCCGAGATAGCAAAGATTATTGGTACACAGAGCTATGACTACATCAGAAAACTCATTGACAGGAATTTCGTTACCTCAGAACCAAGTGGTAGGACCAAGATTCTTAGAACCACAAAAACTTTCGCAGAGTACTTTGGATTTGAAACGGATGAGCCAAAGGAAATCAAGGAAAGGATGAAAAGCGTGATAACCGTGGAATAGCTTAAATGGTAATCAATTCTGCCTGAATTACCGTTCCCGGGTCCTGGAGAATCCTAACGAAGCTCCGATCAAGGTCTCGAGCAGCCTTGTCGACGCCGATCAATACGGTCCTGGGACAGATGTAATCGCTCTTCCTAAATACCATATCCTCGGTATCTTCCAAAGAGAGGTCAGGGTGACCGAATCCAATTATTCTCTCCGACATTTCCCCCGCCTTGAGTACAAGGGCCATCCTTTTCCCATTTCTAATTTCTCTCTTCAGCCCCTGATCTATACCTTTACTGGCCCTGGAGCATGAAACCCCTATGATACAATCTCCTCCTCGGGTAATCTCTGGCTCCTTGGTTAATTCCAGGGTTGTTGCGTGGAAGGCGGTGATTAGGGGATGTCCTCTGGCGGTGAATTGGTCGGACGCCATCATATTTTTGAGAATGGAAGGTATATTTAACTCAATGGCAGGGCCGGGATACGAGGAGAGCAGACGCAATCTAGTTGAGAGTTTAACTAGGTCGGGATACATCATTTCTGATGGGGTGAGGGAGGCTTTCCTAAATGTGCCAAGGGAATTGTTCGTCCCCGACCACCTAAGGGGGAAGGCTTATGTTGATTCGCCATTACCAATAGGGAGCGGGCAGACGATATCAGCCCCATCTATGATAGCGATAATGCTGGAGGAAATGGATCTGGCCCCGGGACAGAGGGTCCTCGAGATCGGAACTGGGTCAGGTTACAATGCCGCACTCCTGTATGAGATGGTTGAGTGCAAGATCTTTACCATAGAGAGAATCCCGGAACTTGTGGAATTTGCCAAAAAAAATCTCAAGTCAGCTGGTTATGAAGTTAATATTGAAGTGGTCGTTGGTGACGGTACCCAGGGTCATCCCCGGGCCGGACCTTATGACAGAATCGTGGTAACCGCCGGAGCACCTAAAATCCCAAAGCCCCTTGGAGAGCAACTCAAGGAGGGGGGAATGATTGGAATTCCCGTTGGGGGTAATCGATCATTTCAGGAATTCATTACCGCAACCAAGGAAGAAGACGGCGAATTGAAGAGAACCTCCCACGGGGGATGCGCTTTTGTACCCCTTATCGGGGAGGAGGGCTGGTAGATTAGAATGGATTACGTAATTCTCTGGCCTGCATTCATTGACTCAAGGAGGTCAAGAAGCGAGGGTCGAAAGTTGCCTCGAAGGTTTTGTGTGAAGTCTCCCGAGATAGGTGAGATTATGGATGCAGCAAAAAGGCTAAATCTCAGTCCCAAAGTGGAGAAGAAGGCTTACCCGAGAAGATGGAATTCCGAGAAGGAAGCGATCATGCTGCAAAAAAAGATCTCCCGGGTAGAGGCAATGAAAAAGATCGCCAAGGAGATAAGGAGCAAGCGTTCGGAGTAACCGGATTGGAGTTTGGCCGAGCTTAATTTTTCCATAAGCTATTTATGTCCTAAAATGACAAGATAACCAATCGGGGAATAGGGACCAGAGAGGTAGAGTGCCAGTTCTCGTGTTTCCTTTCTCTGCACCGAGAAGGTGCTGAAATGAGAACTCTTGGCAGGCTGATAGGAGAGAGCAGGTCCGGTAACTTGATTATCAAGGCTGAATTCCTTCCGTCCCTATCTTCAGTTGTAGTAGATAAGGACCTGAATAAGCTGGGCAAGGTGGAAGAGGTTTTTGGCCCGGTAGACGGTCCCTATGTATCTTTGGAGAGAAGCGGAGGGTTATCAACCCGCCCCGGGAGTGAATGCTACGTTCTTACCCAAGAGGATCGAAGGATGGGAAAATGGAGAAGGTCGACGACCTAGAGCAAGAGGACCTGGATAGGGTTGAGGATAGGATTTGTCCCGAGTGCGGATGCGCAAGACTCGTGAGGGACTACGGGAGGGCCGAGGTGACCTGTGCTTCCTGCGGGCTTGTTGTCGATGATCACCTCATGGACCAGGGACCTGATTGGCGCGCGTTCAATAGTGAACAGAGGGAGAGGAGACAGCATGCCGGTGCGCCCATGAGCTTCACAATTCATGATAAGGGACTGTCTACAGTTATCGATTGGCGCGACAGGGACATATACGGCCGAAAGCTTAAGCCATCCAGGAAATCTCAGATGTATAGGCTGAGGAAGTGGAATCGTAGGTCCCGTATATCGGACTCGGCGGATAGAAACCTGTCATTTGCCCTAGCCGAAATTGACAGGGTAGCTGCCCAGCTTCGTCTACCCAAGAATGTAAGGGAAGCTGCCTCCATGGTTTACAGAAAAACGGTTGAAAAGAAGCTTATTAGGGGAAGGTCGATTGAGTCGGTGGCCGCCTCTGCCCTGTATGTGGCGAGCAGACAGCTTTCGGTTCCTCGCACCTTAGAGGAAATTGCATCGGTTACCAAGATTAATAAAAAGGAGATAGGCCGTTCCTACAGATTTCTTGCTCGGGAGCTGGGGATCAAGCTAGCTCCAACCTCGCCTATCGACTATGTTCCCCGTTTTGCAAGCGAGCTGAATTTATCGGGACGGGTACAGGCCAAATCCATAAGGCTGTTGAGCCGGGTTATCGACGATGGTTTGACCTCTGGCCGGGGCCCTATGGGAATTGCAGCCGCCGCTCTTTACGTATCCGCGGTTATGGAGGAAGAGGAGAGGACCCAGAGAGAGGTGGCCGAGGTGGCCAGGGTGACCGAGGTCACAGTTAGAAATAGGTACAAGGAGATCGTTGAGCATCTAGGCTTAAATCTCCCCTGAGATTGCTAATAACATGGACAATTCTCTAATTTTCTTGCTCCGTGTTTGAATAAAATAATCGAGATTCGTATTTGATACACAATTTATCAATTACAAAGTTATGATTTATGCATAGATTTTTAAGCTACGTTTTCGATGTAAACGTGCCCCTATGTCGCACGGATACGCGATCTCCGGGGAAGCGGCCAGGGTATGTCATCTGCAAACAAGTTCGGGGCAGAGTCCTTGTTTGAAATTCGTTTTTTCGTTAATCATTTGACATTTGATAGGGTCGCTGGAGTCCAAAGCTTCCGAGGAGGTTCATTTCCTTTTGCCTTCGTTTGCTTCTGAAGAGAACTACAACCCGCTTAGTGACGGGGAGGCTGACAAAGAACCGACCTCACCCGAGGAACGCAAGATTCAATGTCCTGAGTGTGGATGTTATAGACAGGCGCGGGACTATAAGAGAGCAGAGATCATCTGCTCAAACTGTGGTCTGGTAATAGAGGACAAGATCGTGGACCCGGGCCCGGAATGGCGTGCTTTCGATACCGAGCAGACCATGTCGCGGGAGAGAACGGGTGCGCCAATGACCTATACCATTCACGACAAGGGTCTATCGACCATGATAGATAACAGTGACAGGGATATTTATGGCCGAAGCATAAGGCCCAAAACTAAGGCCCAGATGTACAGACTCAGGAAATGGAACAAGCGGGCAAGGGTATCCAATTCCGTGGAGAGAAACCTTTCCTACGCACTGTCGGAGCTGGATAGGATTGCAGCACAGCTAGAGCTGCCCAAGAACGTTCGGGAGGCGGCATCAATGGTTTACCGAAAAACCGTGGAGGAGGACCTCATAAGAGGGAGGTCAATCGAGTCCTCCACCGCTTCCGCCATCTATATCGCTTGCCGACAGTTTGGGATACCGAGAACCCTCGACGAGTTATCAGATGTTACAAAGCATAGTAAGAAGGAGATTGGAAAGAGCTATCGGGTTATTGCCAGGGGTTTAGGTATACACCTGCCTCCGATAAATGCCATTGACTACGTTCCCCGTTTTGCCAGCGAGCTTAACTTACCGGGAACCGTTCAGACCAAGGCCATAGATATACTTCGAGAGGTCATTAACGAGGGTCTTGGGTCGGGGAAAGGTCCAACGGGTATTGCCGCGGCCGCAATCTATATCTCTTGTGTACTTGCCGAGGTCAAGAGAACCCAGAAGGAGATCTCAGAGATAACGGGTGTAACCGAGGTCACGGTAAGAAACCGATACAAGGAGATAGCGGAACACCTTGGACTGGACGTCGATTAGATAGATTATCGCGGGGCCTTCAGAGTTAGCTTGGCCTGTTCCTCTCCGCCATTGGTGGAGGAAACGAAGCAATAGATGTCGAAGGAATGCTCTATTTCTCTGGATGTTAGGTTCCAGGTCACCTTTGCAGTATTTGAAATCGAGTCAATGGTTACCCTGGGGTCGGAATCTCTCAACAGATTGGCTCCTTCAGGAAGAATAATTCTGGCCTCTACTCCTTTCAGCCCCTCGATCCTTCCCTTGTTTGCTACTCGGGCTGTAACCAGGTATCCAGTTGAAGGCCCGGGTAGTGCAACTGTATTTGCGTCAAAACTCGAGATGAACACCTTGGGCTGATCGACTACCCTGATGGGCAGGGGAATGGCAGTCAACACAAATATTACCAGTACGGAACCGGCCACGGCTATGCTCGTCTTGTTTAGCTTCGTGATTTCATCCAGCGAACCGGGATGACCAACCCTGGTAAAGAAAAGGGCAAGTATGCCCCAGAGTATCCAACCTGCGAACGAGGCGCCGGACCACCATTGATAGACAAAGAGACCCAGTAGGCCGAACCCGGTAAGATATCCGATGATCTTGTGGGCCCTCATTCCCAAAACGGCTCTGGATACATGTCCTCCATCAAGCATACCGGCCGGGAAGAGGTTCAACATGGTCACCAGCATTCCAGCCCAGCCCGCGACGGCTAGTGGATGAAGGGAAAGGCCGTAGGATTCGGAGACGATTAGTCCCCTTAAGAATCTAAACAATATGGAAGCCCCGATAACTATACTTGTTCCTCCAGCCCCACCGGGCGCTACCTCGGGGGTGGAAAGCAGAAGCCCTATAATTGTTACCGGTATAGCTACAATGAAACCGCAAATTGGTCCCGCAGAGCCTATCTTCATCATAGCATTACGGCTGGGGAGAGAGCCCTTCATCTTGATGACGGCTCCCATGGTACCGAGTATGAAGGGTGGCGGTACGGGGATGAAATAAGGATATGTCGCCTCCACCTTGAACTTCATGGAGGCCAGCTTGTGGCCCATCTCGTGAAGACCAAGTATGGACATTATCCCCACCGAATACATGATGGAATCCCATTTTGCCACGCTCCACGGAGTTGAGCCGGATAGGAAGCCGGTTAAGAATAGACCGGCAAAGAAGGTCGATACAAATGTCAAACCTAGAAGAATCAGGTTAGTTCTTACTCTAACCCCTTGCTCCTCGACCTTGGGAAAGATTGTCATTATTTCCTTGCTGCCGAAGGATCTAACTATGGGGAGGAAGTCCATGGATTCGAGTTCATCTATGGTATCCGAGACCGAGTCCTCTCCGTATGGATCACCAATCTCGAGCCGTAGATGATTATAACCTTCTTCGATCTCATGTACGGAAAAGTTGCTTCTTACTACGGAAAGGATTTCGTCTGTGGGAATTACGTACTGCGTAGCGTCCTCATCTTTGATGACGATCATGTTTCCGTCACAGTCGGGGCAGAGGCCTGGTATCATCTTTCCCACGGTGAGGTCACTGCGGGCCTTTACCTCGGCCTCGTAGCCACACTGTACACATTTGAGACGAGCCTTTGGCTCATCTTCCTTCATTATTTCTTCGCCATTCCGGCGGCTTATATATATCTTCCGAACGGCCCTTCGAGGACAAATCCCAAATTAGCCAGCATTCCCAACGGAGGTCCGCAAGGGGAGTCATTTTTCTCTGCCCATCTTGATGATGGCCCATGAGAAAGACCCTGGCGGCGCTGCTATCGATTTTTCTATTAACCCAGCTCTCAGCGATCTTTATCGCCTATCTAATAACCGTTCCGGGTACCGATCCCTCGGGTATCAGGGAGCCCAGGGTGCGGTACCTGGAGGGAGGAGATTCGATTGGCGACTCTGTTTTCCTCTACTTCTTCCTTATGGGAGGAGTTATCGTAATCGCTCTTGCAATGAAGCTGAAGCTAGGAAGAATGCTTTTCCGAAATCTGGAGCTGATTATCGTATTCCTGACTGCTTTTCTTCTTCTGCTCTCGATCTATCCCGATAGACCTTTATTGTGGCTGGTTCCACCACTGGTGCTGGCCGTCTTTCGTCATTTCGTATCCCACTGGCTTCTTTCAAGCTCGCTTTCCATTTTTCTTGCCGCAGGAGTGGGAGCAATAATGGGTGTCTCCCTGGGTATTTTGCCCATCATCGTCTTGATGGCGTTTCTATCGGTTTATGATATCATTGCCGTCAAGCTTAGCAGCCATATGAGGCGGGTTGTGGAACACATTAGGGGAACCAATTCCTCATTTTTGGTGGAAATACCCAGATTAAGAGCTGCCGTTGGCGTATCCGATCTGGCCGTTCCAGCCATGCTGGTGACATCTACTACGCTTCTTCATTCTACGCAGATGGGTATTCTTGTGGGACTGGCCGGGGCAATGGGCCTAGGTCTGGCAATAATCTATTCTAGCAAGACCGGAATGGTCCCTGCTCTACCATTCATATTCGGGACCTCGAGCGGTATGTATGCCCTGGCGGTGGCTCTCTAATTCAGGGTGACTCGCTAACCAGGTCAATGGCAAAATACTGGGTTTCCATCCAATCAGAGCTGAGGCTGGTTCCGTCCTCCAAATCCAAAAACAGCCTAAGCCTAATCTTGAAAAGTGCCATACCGTTGAATTTTACCGTCTCCTTGTTGATGCTATCATATGTTGTTATTTCCCAGAAATTCTCCTTTCCCGAGAGCTCATAGATATCCTCCCTGATCGAGAATTCATAATCGCTGCCAAATAGCGGCTTTTGGAAGGGAATCTCTATTTTTTTGGTATCCGAGAAGACCTTTCTAGGCGTGATCTCATCAACGTATACCTCGGTCGACCTGGTAGCATTGCCAGATGCCTCAATGACCAGGACCGGCTGGTGGGAGGCGACCTTGGTGTGCATGACCTCAACGTCCAATCTGGCCTCATTAGGTGGGGATGATGATGAGAGGGTGACCGATTTCGGACTCCTAACTTGAATTGTCATCATGCTGTTTTCGGCTATGAATTCTCGCTGTATGTCCACTTTAAATTTGGAAAACCTTCCCCCGTCCTCGGCGGTTGGATGAACCTTTATGGGTGTATTTTTTGAATCGTTCCTAACTATCCAGAGCCTGAGGTCTCCCTCCAAAAGCGGCGACTCCAAATCAAGCGTGAACTCCTCATCGATATCGATGAGATACGCTCTACCTGCTAGTACGATCATCAGGAAGAAGACGATTATTGATATTATGACTCCGATTGCCCACTTTTTATCTTTAGGTATCAATAATAATACGCTTCTCAAATAACTTATAAATCAATTCCGCTCGTGGATAGGGTGCTGGTTATCCGTTCCTTCTCCTTAACCCTATCCTCTTCCACCTTGAGGTAATCCAAAACCAGCTCTTGCATGGATTGGCATATATGGGCGCAGTCGATGAGCCAGTTGAAAAGATCGGTGCTTCGGTCAAGCGATTTCCTGACGGAATCCCTGGTTTCCTTTGCCTGATCTCTGATATTCTTTTCCTTCATGAGCAATTGGCAGAGGGCGGCCAATCTTAACAGGGACCCCTCTATGAGGTCCACGTTCCTCAAGAGGGTTGAACTCAACCGGTCAGCCTTACGATCTCCGGACTTGGGGTTTGTGAGCTTGCTGATCAAATCAAGAGATTGGACATCGTGAATTGTTATCCTGTTTTGAAGAAATCTTTTCCCCTCAGGACTCCTTCCGTTCTTGAATACGATGGGCATCAGGGATCTTTCGTATGCCTCTCCAAGTGAATCCTCAAGATCCTTTTTTTCCTCCACGATTTCGCTTTCTATTTCATCTATTCTATTCTCTGCCTTTTTTAGTGAAGTATCCTTCCGGTTTAGCTGGGCTCGAAATAAGAGGGACTCGTCAAATACCTGTTTCAAGATGAGGAAGGGGTCGGGCCAATTGAAGATGGTGTTCATCTCCTGGATTTGTTGATAACCGGATGATATGCTTCTAAGGAGGGTCCTCTGGTCCTTTGCCTTTCTAGCAAATTCGGAAAGGGACTGTTTGTGTTCTGACAGCCGTTCCTCCAGTCTCTCAGATTCAGATTCGAGTCCCTTGATCTTTCGCTCAGCTTTTTCGATATCCCGTTCCACGGGTATGATATCCTTCTCCGCCTTCTCCTTGGCTATTCCCTTTACGCCCTTTATTCGCAGGCGTAGTTTGGTCATCAGGTCGTCTGCTTCCTTTTCGGGTAGATCAACTGCAGTCGGTCTTATCCTGCCTTTGATTATATCCATCATATGATCCCGCTGTGATTTGAGATCATTCAGCTTGGACTCGAGATCCTCCTTTTGGTCATCAAGGTTCCTTATTCTGCTTTTCGCCCTGGATGCTAAACGGTCCTCTAATTTGGTTGCCCAGTGTATATCCTTTTGGAGCTTTTGTTCTTCGGCATCAAAGTCCAGCAAATTCTATTTCTCCACCATGGTCATGAGATTTTAGCTTTCCCTCCGAAATAGAGCTCATCGAGAAGGGATCCCCGTGCAGCCGCGATTTGAAGGGAGGAGGTAAGGTCCTTATAACCTCCGCCTATCAGACCATTTGCCAGGAGGGCCGCACCGTGACTTGCCGATATCCTATTCCTCAGCCCGGAGATTTCTTCCAGGCCGATATCGCGGGCAGCGGTTGAGAGGTCTTCATTCATCCTAGCACCGAGGCAACTGGAAAGCACGAAGTCCTTCACCTCATTTCGTGTGGAGAGGGCAGCGAGGTCGGATTGAAATGATTCGCGGAACATGAGAACCGCATTTTGTATTCTTTTACTTCCACCGGCATACATTTGCTTCCTTAATTCCCCAATTTCAATTCCGGCGGCATGTGTTAAACCGCCGGAATAGATGCTCGATTTATCCGGGAAATGCCATATATGGGCCAGCTCTGCGTCCAGTGCCCCGCAGGCCCTGGTGCCAAACCTAGCGTTTGTGCCACCTATCCCATCCACAATTTCACCTTTCGATATACAGACCAAGCTCGCAAATGCATGCCCTATCTCCGCGAGGATAAAGGTAACATCCCTGTAGCCGGCCGATTTTTCATCCGCCAAGGACTGAAGCGCGTGAGCTGCTGAACACACCTTATCCGAAGTTCCCATGTCGATTCGGGAGATCTTCCTATAATCGGGAACGGTTGGCAGGTGTTTAACCGAGGGTAGAATGAAGCATGGAATGTTGAGGTCGATTACCATTGACCGGAGCCTGTCCAATATTTTACGCAGCCCCACAACGGCATTATCATCGAGATTGAGGGTCATTAACTTGATATCCTTCGGGTCCAACTCCTGAAGGGTGGTTGTGGGAAGTCCGAACCCTGATGGTGCAGCAATAGCTTCCAAGTTGATGGAATGGTCCTTCACAGGTTCAAGCGCGAGTTCAGGATTGCTAACGACCTCATCGGTGTTGATTTTCCAGGTTTTCAATATCTCCTGATCATTAACCAGGGACAGCCTCCATTGGGTGCTGCCGGGATCAAAGCCAAGAGTCTCATGTCGGCTTTCGGCCATGGAAGGGATTTACTCACCGTTACTTATAGGATTATTGCTCATCCCAGGCTTTTGGGAGAGGGCGTTTGATCGAGAGACATTTAATATGCCGATCGCGGTTGGTGGCTCCGTGATCACCATCGAGAAGGGGGATATAAAGGGTGTTCTGTATTCCAGGGCGGTTGAAGCTGAGAGGGTTGCCCTATGTGGAGTAGGAAATGACCTTAGGGGGGATGATGGGGTGGGAGTCTATATCGCTGAATCCATAATGGAACGGGTCTCAAACCCCCGGACCACGGTGATTAATTGTGGTGAGCTACCTGAAAATTACATTCCCGAGATCCAGGATTTTAGACCCGATATTGTAGTGCTATTTGACGCTGCCAGCGTTGAATGTGAACCAGGAACCATCGTGATGGTGGAAAGCGAGGAGATATACGGAGGCACCGCCATATCAACTCACCGTCTTTCCCTGTCATTATTCTCAAGGATACTGCGTTCGCAGCTAGGAGGACAACTCGATATATTCGTAATGGGGGTTCAGGTTGAGAGGTGTGACTTTGGGGCCGGCCTGTCCGACCACGTTGAGGATTCAGCCAACGCCATAATCGAAGCTGTAGCAGAATTTCTTGCCGGATGGCGACCCTAGATATATCGATTTATGATGGAGATTGGTCCGGCCCCTTCCCTGAGGATTTTGGGTTCCCTTTGTGAAAGGTCGATTACCGTTGAGGGCCTATCGGAGGGGGCGGGGCCATCATCTATCAAGAGGTCGTAGTTGACCGTGATCTGTCCTGGCTCCCTTGGTTCACCCTGGCCGGATAGGTTGGCGCTTGTACAGGTGATTGGGAATTCCCGTGATAGGTCAGCAACCAGATGATGGTCAGGTATCCTGACCCCGGTCCTTCCGTTCCAGGATAGATGGGTAAATGAGGGTTTTGACCTCAAAATAAAGGTATAGGGACCTGGGAGGGCTCGGCTGACCAGGTTTCGATATCTTCGGGATATATGAACTAGATTGGATATCATTTCCTGCGATGAAACCGCTATGGATATCGGTTTATCCGGGGCACGATTCTTTGCCCTGAAAAGATTATCTACCGCTTCTCTATTCCGTGCGTCGGTCCCTAGGCCATAGACGGTATCGGTGGGATAGACCACCAGGCCTCCCAGACTCATTATCCTCTTTGCTCTTTCAATGACATGTTCCCGGTTATCCCTTGAGAGTTTGAGAATCATGCTATTGCGTGAGTTAAGCTGAATAAGATTTTTTTGGTAACCGTTCCACAGTTGCCAAATGCGCGTCCTCTACGCCACGGATTCATATCATCCCCAAAATGATGGCGTGGTCAGGTATATTGATGAGACCTCGAAGAGATTGGCCACGAATCATGATGTAGGGATTCTGGCCCCGGAATTTGGGTCCCAAAACCATGAAAACGATCCGGATTGGGTTAGGATAGACAGACTGAAGAGCGTTGGCATAAACATACATGGATACGATTTCACCTTCCCTGCCTACGGCGAGGCCAAGAAGATCGTAACCAAATACGATATAGTTTTTCTCCAATCCATTGCCCCGCTGGGCTCAATTTCCCTGTTCGCGGCCAAACATAATAGAAAACCGATAATGGCATTCCTACACTGCATAGAATCGGTGAGTATGGGTGCGGCCTTTGGATCGCTCTTTTCCCCATTGAAAAGGCTGATGGACTTCTACTCACGGCGTATGTATATGAAATGCGATCAACTTCTCCTCGAATCCAGGACGGTTGGTTCCGAATTGGAGGAATTGGGGGTAGATGATTACGAGAGGATGATATTCGGGATAGATCATGATAGATTTAGGCCGGATCGCGAGAGTCAATTTGATTTTGGGCTTCCAGATGACAGGCCCACGGTGTTATTTGCCGGAAGGCTAAGCTATCAGAAAGGAATAGATATCTTCGTCGACATCGTTAGAAAACTCAGGGGGAAGGTTCATTTTCTCGTGGTCGGTGATGGTCCTCAGAGAGGCTATGTCGAGGAGATGAATGTGGCTAATTTGACCTACACGGGAGGGTTCATGGACAATATTGAGGACGCCTTTTACAGTAGTGACATGTTCCTGTTCATAGGTAATGAGTATAGAAAGGACCTGACCATGATTTGTTATGAGGCTCTGGCAAGCGGTCTACCGGTAATAGCTCCGAATTTCGGTTATGATTCCCTGTTTGTTGATGGGAAGAATTGTGTATTGAAGGAGAGAAATGCGGATTCTCTAACCGAGGGGATTCTGGAGCTGATGGACAGGTCCAAGAGGGAGCGGATGGGTGGAAATGCATCGGAAAGCGTTAGCCATCTCACTTGGCCGAGGTACGTTGATAAACTCGAGGACCTTCTGCAGAGGACCGTGGATGACTTTTCACCCTAGTCCCTTGGCCGACTTTTTCGACGCTTGCTAGCACAAGGTCATGGGATTTTTTGGAGGATACCAGATCCAGATGGCGAAGGCCGTGGCAATCTAGATGGCTCATATACCAGGAATATTTGAGGGAGAACCCAAGCGAGGCCCAGCCCCTGTAACAGCTGAAAACCAGTATTCCGTTCCTCTTTAGGACCCTTCTCAATTCTCCCAATATCAGCTCCGGCCTGGAGAGGGTCTCCAGTACCCCGAGGCAGAAGACGACGTCGAAGTGACTACTCGGGAATGGAAGGCCCTTACGGACGTCAACCACCGTGAAGTTAGGCTTATTTTCGGTTTTTATCCTTTTCAATTTTCTCTCTGCATGTTCTATCATCCTGGGAGACCAATCTATACCCCATATTTGGCCCTTGAAATCTTGATTGGAGACAAGGTATAGGGGAAATGAACCGGTTGCCGTCCCAACATCGAGGACCGTTTCATTCCCAGTCAGCTGAAGTCCATTCACCATGTCAACCCATCTCTCATGTTCACGAGAGGATGAGAATATGGCGGGGCCTAATCGGTCATATATGAGGAATGAAACCTTCTTTCCGAAGTAGCGGCCATCCGTTGCCACCACGAAAACCGCTATTATTCCGGCCATTCCTAGGCATACAAGGCTTGTCCAGAACATATGCAGCCAACTCGATTAGGGTTTGGAGGGGAAAAGTAATCAACGGCCCTTAACAATCTTCTCGGTCATGAAGGTAACTTTATTGGGAACTTCTTGTGGTGTCCCGACAAGGGAAAGGGGGTTGCCCTCCGTGTTGATTAAGAGGAACGGGGACGCCATGCTCTTCGACTGCGGGGAGGGTACCCAGCGACAGATGATGAGATTTGGCGTCAGCTTTATGAAAATTGATAGGGTCTTTGTGACGCACTTCCATGGTGATCATTATTTGGGACTTTTCGGCCTGATACAAAGCATGTCGTTCTTTGGAAGGGAGGAGGATCTTGATATCTACGGGCCTAGAGGAATGATAGAGATATGTGAAACCATCGCGGAAATCGGTAACTTCATGCCCGGTTTCGAGGTGGTGGGGCATGATATATCTTCAGGCCACAATGTAGAAGGTTCTGGTTTTGAAGTTTCGGCGGCCAAGGTAAGGCATTCCGTGCCCACTCTTGCCTATGTAATTCAGGAGGAGGAACGTCCGGGAAAGTTCGATATCGATAAGGCTAAATCGATAGGAATACCCGAGGGAGCTCTCTATAAAGAACTTCAAAATGGAAAGGAGATACAATGGGAAGGCAAGGTGGTAAGGCCCCGGGAGGTCATCGGGCCACCGAGACCAGGTAGGAAGGTGGTGTATATCGGAGATGCCCTTCCCACAAATGAGATGGTTTCCACGGCACGGGATTCAGATCTGATGATTTGTGAGGCTACCTTTTGCCAGGAACTAGCGGATAGAGCCCTCGAGACGGGACATTCAACGGTAAAACAGGTATGCGATGTAGCCCGCAAGGCATCGGTGAGAAAACTCGTTTTGACCCATTTCTCCCCCCGATATGATATTGAGGACGTAAGGGAGGAGGTATCCTTCGATAAAACGATAATCGCCAGCGATGGTCTGGAGATAAAGGTTCCATACCGGTATAATGTTTAGGATTTCATATAGGAATCCAGTAAATCCTCGTTTGAGTTCTCGGAGATGTACACTTTTCCCTGGCTGGATTCGGCCATATCGGACTTGAAGACACCGTAGGTCCCTTGGGCAGGACCTGATGGTATCTGGAGGTTTCTTTCCAGTTTTTCATAGGATGCTCCCGGTATCAGTGATCCAACGCTCCCCTCAATCACCAATTTTCCCCCGGTCATCCCCGCCGAGGGTCTCTGTTGGCAGCTCCCGCCTACATGTATCAAACCACCCGACTGATTCACGCCGGAAAAATCCATGCAATCGCCCCTGACCGTGATTTCACCGCCGCTCATCCTGCATCCGATTTCATTTCCAGCGTTCCCCTCGATCTCTATGCTTCCGCCTCTCATTCCATACTTGCTTCCCCGGTAGGCCCCGCCAATATAGTGTCCGGCATCCCCCCCGATCGATATGGAGCCATCAACCATTTCACATCCACACCAGGAGTCCACATTCCGGTTCACCCTTATGCTTCCCCCCTTCATCCCGTTGCCTAGATGCATTCCGGCACCGCCATCTATCAGCATCGATCCCCCGGACATTCCCTGCCCGATTCTCTTGATTCTGGATGTATCACCCAGTATTTCTATGTCCCAGTTGCTCTGATGTCCTTCCTGAATTTCAAATACCTGTCCCAGCTTCAGTTTCCTCCTACCCGTCCATAGCTTTATTTCCGATATCTCCTGGTTAGTTCTATCCGCAATTTTTTGGGGGGTAATGGCGGGTGCCTCAATTCCGACGGCTGGTACATGCTTAACCTTGAGTAAGATGGTCAATTTTCCACCCCGGGTGTAAGTGGGCTGTTGCTACCCATCTGTTCTTTGGTCACCCTATAGTTATTCATTTGCACCGAGTACAGATTGAAATGATTCTCCAGCTGGGCCAGCATTTTGGGTTTAAGGTTCCCCGGCCTGCATTTGGTCCAGTAGGTCGTCCCCGGTGGAGTATCAACTATTTTACCTTCCTTAACCACGATATTCCCGCTCTTAACAACGAGAGCGGCATTTTCAAGTCTCTTCTGAATGCCCTTCTTCACACCTGGCTGGATATCATAAACCGCTATATCTGCGTCTGCACCTGGACCAAGGTGCCCCTTATTTTCCAGGCCAAGTGCCTTTGCAGTCTGTGACCGGGTGATTGTAGCGATCTGGTAGAGATCAAACTCCCTATCCATGGATGGAAGAGCACTTTTTTTGGCTACCTTATGTGATCTTGAAAGGGCATTTTCCCTGTACTTACTATCCATGAGGAGTCGAATAAGATGGGGATACCTGTAGAATGGGCCGGCGTTTGGACTGTCCGTGGAGAGGAATAGCTTTTCTGGCTTAGCGGTCAGAAGCAGTTCCAGGCCGGTGCACCACTGGACGGTGGATACGGCATTCTTCCGGGAGTAGAAGTGGGGGACGATACCAGCACCGGTCTCTGCTTCCACATCGGCGTTGGTCCATTTGGCATGGGTCAATCTCTGAAGGTCGTACTCAAATGGCGCATCCGCGGTCATGGTCGTGGCCCATCCGAAGATTACTGCTCCAGCATCCGCGGTTACGTTCTCCCGCCGGTTAAGCGATTTCGCCACATCCCGAGCCATGGATGAAAAATTGCGCCAGCTGTCTCCACCGTAGGAATGGAATTGGAGGTGGACCAGATGCATGACCTGGTCCCTGGTCGTACTGGATTGGTGTCCTGAAGCGAGGTCCATGGTATCCAGGGTGGTCGAATAATTGCCGGGTACTCCCAAGCGGTTAGTGTGTAGATGTATCGACGTGGGTAGCGTCAATTCCTCATTTATTCTCTCTAAACCCTTGATGATTTCCGAGGGAGTGATATCAAATCTGGGCACCTTGTCATGGAGCCCGTGCACGTTTTTCCCCCAGCCCCAGGCCTCCGTTCCTCCGGGGTTGACCAATTTAAGACCGTACCCCTTGGTCGATTCCAGAAGCCACTTAACATATTCCGCGGCCAGATCCATTTCCTGGTCGGCAAGATAGTTCATAATCAACCAATTATTCCCGGTCAGTATCATGGCCGCTTTATCGAGAATGGGGATTGAGGCAAGCTCTTCATGAGTATGTTTGGCCTTCAAGGGGGGGACCGCACCTTCAACTACTGTTGTGTACCCCATACGGGCGTAGGTATATCCTATTTGGTAGACGTTTGGAACCGTGTCTCCCGTGGCGCATCTCCTCTTTTCACCTCTAGGGGTGCCCTTCCTTCTCACATCTTCAGGTCTCATTATGCGCCCGGCGTTCATCTTGGAACCGGTTATATGGGTGTGGATATCGACCCCTCCTGGCATGACTACCATTCCTTTCAGGTCGATCTTCTTTGCATGGGTGGAAACCTTCTCCACTATCTTACCATCCCTAACGCAGATGTCCATATTCTCGCCATTAATCCGGTTCTTGGGATCGTAGAGCTTTCCATTAGCTAGCAATATCTCTTGGCTCATGATCGACAGGAGACCTCCAATTTCTTGGTAAGTTCCTTCAGCACTTCCTCATCGGTAATCAGTCCCTGCGGAGGGTCCACCACCCTCTTCAAAGGGAGGGGAACTCCATCCATTCGATATGCAGTTCCCGGTGCCTCAATTCCGGCAACCGCTGTGGGAATTACCACATCCGAGGATTCCGAGGTAATGCTTTGAAATGGATCTATGGTAATGGTGGGCATATCTTGTATCCGTGATGCGGACTCGAAGGGTAGATGTGCAACTGGATCGGCGGCGATAACCAGCATGGCATCGATTTCCTGGTTTCTTATTAGGTCCACTCCGGATGTCTCCCCGGGATTGTACCTTGGCACCCCCCGGCAGAAATCGACCGAAAAGGGGTAGCCGGTTTCCCAGGCACAGACCTCGTTAAAGCCAGTCACGTTGTAATGTCCTCTCATAGCCGAGATAACCCATTTGGTGTGCTGGTTCAGATCCTGCACCAGCTTCAGGGCGCTCTCTACGTTTCGGTTCCTTCCCCTAGTCATGGTCAGTCCGAGTCCAAAGAAAAACGCTCCGAACTTGGCCGATTTCATCTCCTCGACCAGATCCTCCAGGATTTCGGTGGGGATCCCCGAAATCTCGGAAGCGAATACCTTCTTCCCCTTGAGGAGAACTCTCAGGGCGTTTAGAATTTCATAATCCCCACCGACATCCGGTTGCAGGTGCTTATCGGCTATTCTGGAGGTGGTTGTACAACGGGGGTCAACAACCAATATGTTTCTCCGTGATCTCCCACTTATAAAGGATCCTCGAGGAAAAACGGTATACCGGCTTATATGCCTTGGGTGGGCGTGGAATGGATTGCATCCCCAGTAGATAATGAAATCGGCCCTGTTCTTTACAGTTCCCAGGGTTGCGGTCACATATCCCGTTTCCTGGATACCCAAGGTGCCCGGCCCGTGACATGTGGAGGATGTATCGTCAATAGAGCCACCGAGGACCTCGGCAAGCTTAACCCCGGCTTTCTGGGCCTCACATGAGGTATTTGCCCATCCGTAGAGAAGAGGGTGATCCGCATTTTCCAGTATATGCAATGCTTCTTCCATTGCTTGCCCATAGCTTACCTTCTTCCTGTCTTTCCCTTTTCCTATCGTAGGATATAGATTTCGGTTATCTCTACGCTTGACCTCGCTGAACCGGGATTGGGCTAGGGCACAGCCGTTATAGATTTCCTTTATTCCACCTTCCTCCGTTACCACCCTGATGTCATCACAGAGGCATCCACAAAATGGGCAGGTTACGTCCTCGAGTACTCTGGTCGTTCCCAATTCAATCACCGGACTCCATCAGTTGTCGAGCCGTAGGTATGGGTCCTTTCGTCTTCTCTACCTCGATCTTAATACCCTTCAACCTCGGCATCCCGGTCCCCGCCGTTTCCGGGCCCATCAGGCGATTTGCCCAGGGACCGTATGGCATGTAGGCAACCCCTCTGGGCAGTTCCTCATCGGCCTCGATCGCCTTAACCAGTACTTCGCCCTTTTGGCTGCTGACCTTAACGGATTGGTCCTCTTCCAGTTCAAGATCATGGTAATCCCTGCTTCCTAATTGTATAATAGCGGCATTACCCCGGTAGTAGCGGCCAAACTTGCCGGTCATTAGAGCCCTGCCCTGATTCAATGTTCTACCGGTGATTAGTTTGAGCCTCATGGTCATTCCTCCAGGCTTATAGCGAGTCCGGGACACGCATCGGCGCACCTGCCGCAGAACTCACACTCGTCAATGTTATTCACCTTGGCAATTCCGTTTCTAACCAGGATTATCATCTGCTCATGAAAAGGGTCCTTACCATATGCTGCACTCGATGATAACCTATGGGCTACGGGGCAGACAACTATGCAGGAGCAGCACCCGTGACATCTTCTGGGGTCTATCACTAACCGAGTCAGTCGGAATCCTCCAGGTCCTTCAATTTCAGTTTGAACTTCCCTAGTTTGCCTCCGAAATTACCGGCCGATATCCGTTCAATTCCCGCATCCTTTGCGGCTTTTACCCCGGTCTGCATGGCCTTGCGCACCGCTTGCAGGCTAGTCCCATTTATGACGATTTCCATGATAGAGTCCACATTTTTGGGAACCTTTGAAGAGGGTACTTTGTCGGTGAGGGTTGGGCAATAAAGGTGGTTGGTTGAGTTGGCAAGGAAACCATATCGCTCTGCACCTACCTTGGAACCAGAGCTGCAGATACCCCCCGGAAAGGGAGTTATGGCTCCCTCCACCTCGCTTATGGCCTTTACGGATCGTTTGGCAGCGTTAATGGCCTTCCCCTGCGTCCTACCCATCAACCAGAGGTTCCCCCCGGAAATGCCCTTGGACATCCCGGCCTCGTTCTCGACCATAAATTCTCCGCCCATAATCGGTATGACCGCCATTTTCCTGTCCCATATTTCCGTCTCCTTCTCAAAACCATCTCCGAAATACTTCAGTTTGGATCCCAGGTCCACTCGAGTGAACGGGTTGGGCGTGGCATCGAAGACGGCGGTAGTTGGAGCTGTGAGGACGCAGTGGCCTATTCGTTCCAGCAACACCTCATACATCTTTTTCTTCTTCTTGCTCCATATGTGAAATTGAATCAACACGCCGGGCCTAGAGTCAGGGGTTTCCTTCTCCTTGACCTGGCAATCTATTCCAGCCTCCACACCACAACCCAGGGCCGAGGTGGCAAAGCCGGTGGCACATTCCGCTGCGGTCTTGGCCAGAGATATATCGTCAGCGGTGATCAAGAGGCGGGAATAATAGGAACGGAATGCCTCGGCAAATGTGTCCTCAATGATATCTTCCATAGCTAATCCTCCGTTGGCTTTTGATATAGAGAGGTTTTCCTCATCGTTTTCCCCTTATTTGTGTGTGGGGTTCTCAGCAGACTGTCTCTCTGCTTTTCGAGTTCCCTTGCCTCATCGGCAAGGGATGCTCCTGCCCTGACTGCCTCGTGGGCACAGGCGGCAAGCCGGATGTATTTCTCCCGCTTGGACTCCACGAAACATGCTTTGTAGTTAATCTCCGCCGCATCTTGCGCTAAACGGAAGGCTGCAGCGGCCTTGGCTCTTGCATATGGATTGCTGAATCCGGCGTGAGAGAGGGAAACCGAGGAGGAGATCACCTTATGGGGAAGGTAAATTTCATCACCGTCCAGGGAGGATATTACCTTGTCCAGCTCACTCTGAACTGCTCTGAATGATCCGGCAACGGAGAGTATCTTAATCACATCGGAGTTGAATACCGCCATTTCGGTTGGGTCCAGGAATTCCCTTCTGGCACCGATCAGGGGGTCTCCCTCCATTATCAGATATCCGGCACCCTCTTTTTTCAGCTTCTTCATGGCTCTCCTGGAGGGCCCGTCGCTGATAACCATCCAGGGGATTATACCTGACTGCAGTATCTTCCGAATCTTGACCATTCCCGGTGCGGCCACATTTGGACCGCATAGAACCACCAGCTCATGGTCGATGGTGGACATCAAGTTTGCGATCCTCTTTGTCTCCTGGGGCGTCATCTTGGGACCAGAGCCCAGGGTAGTTATCCTGAGGCCCTTCCTCGACGCCGTTTCATCGAGGAGAAGATCTACCATGGTTGATGTGGCTATGTTGCCGCACTTGGTCACAAGTATATGAACCATCTTATCCTGAAAAAAGGTGTCTTGGGACAATTAAAGGTATTCTCAAACCTGGGCCTTCCTCCATTTCTAGGAAAAAAGTATTAATCGGCTAGACCATCGGCGCTTGGAATGGAAGAAGAAGGAAAAGGGCTAGCCGTCCGGGTACGGAATTTGACCGTGAAATTCGGGGGCTTATTAGCCCTTAAGGATCTGGACATGGATGTCCAACCCGCGGAGATCTACGGGATAGTCGGCCGCAACGGGGCTGGAAAGTCAACTCTAATCGATGTCCTTTCGGGAATGGTGAACCCCAGTGGGGGAGATGTTGAGGTTTTGGGAATGAATCCCATAAAAAATGCTCGAAAGCTTCGAACCAGGATCGGCGTGGTTCCCCAGGAGACGAGTTTGGAGCTGAAGCTCTCCGGGCGTGAGAACCTTGAATACTTCGGAAGGCTACTGGATGTTCCAAGATCCGAGCTGGACTCGAAAGTGGAGGATATGCTTCATTTCACGTCGCTCTGGGAAAGGAGGGATGATCCGGTTGAGCAGTATTCGGGGGGTATGAAAAAGAGAATTCATTTTGCGTGTTCCATGATCCACTCTCCGGGCCTCATCCTGATAGATGAAGCGACGGCTGGTTTCGACCCCGTAGCCAAGAGGGATACCCTGGACATGATCCTGCGCATGAATAGGGATATGGGGCTGACCGTTGTTCTTACCACTCACGATCTAAAAGAAGCCACCGTTCTATGCGATCGGCTGGGGGTTCTCCACAGGGGGCACCTGGTAGTACAGGGATCATGGAAAGAGATCAAATCTCATTATAAGCAGCCGCTCATCCTGGAGGGATTGTCGGAGAGGGAGCGGAATATCGTAAGGGAGACCCTGGAATCCAAGCGACTTAGGGAGAGATCAAGGGGCTTTGAAATATCGGTTCGCTCACGCGAGGACGGTCTTGAGGTGATCCGGATTCTAGAGGAAAAAGGGGCCCGCCCGTCCTCCATATCCTTTGGAATAGATCCCGAGAGATTACTTGACATAATGGAAAATCGGGGAGGGGAGGAGGATTAGGTTCGGTTCCAAACCTCTATGGATCGGCCTAACCGATCTAAGGAAGATGGTGAGGGAGAGGAGAACCATAGTACTAACGATCCTCCTTCCAGTACTGGTCGTTATAGTAGTGGGTACTACTTTCAGCCTGGGATACCAGGAGTTTGAATCCAAGGAACTGTCAATAGGTGTTATCGGCCACAGGAATTCCTCTTATTCTAACATGTTGGTGGAGGCAATTAGAAACCAGTCAGCCAGGGCCGTACTCTACGAGAGCGTGGCTGAGGCTAGGGAGGACCTTGTCGCGGAGGAAGTGGATACCATCATCGAGGTTGACCCAGAGATAGACGAAAAGATGAGGGAGTTCAAGAGGAGCTGGATGGCCATTCATGCAGACGAGACCAGGCCCCTTTTGACGGCTGCTATAGAGGTGGTGATGTTCCAGGCCAAGCAGCAAGCCGTAGATGAAATGGCATGGGAATACGTGGAAACGGCAAGGAAAGATCTCATACCACCCATCATCGATCTTCTCGATATTATTGATAGGCTAGTTTCCGGGGAGAAACTTGAGGAAAACATCAATTCCACCCTGGATAAGCTGGGTCCAGTGGTTCCCATACGCCAAGAGGAGGTTTCCTTGGCTGCCTCTGTAGTTGAGTTAAGGTTTGAGGAGATGTCGAAGGGTTCCCAAGAGCAGCAACTACTGCTTTCCATGATAAACCGATCGGCCATAGTGGGAGCATTTCGTGCTCTTGAGGAGTCGAAGCCCCTTCTGGACGGTGCCTATTACTTCCTGAAGTACATTCAGCCAAATGTCAGCCGATTAGAGGGAATACCCACCAAGGCGGCCGGTGATATTGGAGATCTAACTGGAAATCTTTCCCAGATCTCCCCCGAGCAGGCGGGTCTGATCGAGGCATTTCTTCCAATGATGAGGGATGACTTGATGGATGCATTGGCCGAGGCAAGTCCAGAGTCGAGTCCTGAGGACATTGAGGAACGGACCGAGGTCATTATCGAGGGCGCCTCGGCTTTCCTTTCCACGGTTGCAGAGAGCAAGGAACAGTTGGCTAACCTCACCTCTGGGATAAGGAAACTGGAAGCCGAGCTTAAGTCCATGGATACGGCAGAGCTCTATGATGAGGCAAGGACCTTCCTGGAATCGGCGCAAGGGATGGATGGGTGGTTCCTGACCTCCCCTATCTACCTGGTGGAGAAACCACTCTATTTCGGTTCAGAGACCAAGAGGTATGTGGATTACATCTCTCCGGGTATTTTTGCCTTTGGTATTCTCTTTTCGGTGTTGGTATATACCGTGCTGAGCGTGGTCAGGGATAGGGAAAAGGGCATTCTGAGAAGGATATTCATATGTAATGTGGATAGGTGGACCTACGTTGCCGGGAAATGCATAGTTTGCCTGGGTGTGGCGGCTATCCAGATACTGGTCCTTACCGGGTGCGCGTTGTTGCTGTTTGACATATATATAGCAAATATCCCCAAAACCCTGGTATTCGGACTTTTCTCTTCCATTGGTTTCGTGGGGGTTGGGCTCCTGATATCCTCAATCAGCAAGACTGAATTAGAGGCCTTAACCTGGTCATTTGGTTTCTGTTTCATCATGCTGCTGGTTTCGGGTATTTTTTATCCCTTCGAGCTCAGTCCATCAATTGTCAGGCAGGCATCCGGCCTGGTTCCCATTACCTATGTTTCGGACCTTCTAAAGGCAGGAATGATAAAGAATTCAACAATCGCAGAGGCAGCTCCGGATCTAATTTCGGTAGGCATTTACGGGGGAATATCCCTGTTAATCGGCACCTTAGCTTTCAATTGGAGGAAGAAGGGATAGAATGACTTCATCTGAATGGGAGGGGATATGTGGTATAAGAGTCAGGAACCCGGTCCTTCTAGCCGCGGGCGTTCTGGGGGAAACCTACGGGTTGCTGAAGAGAATGGAGAATGAGGGAGCGGGCGGGTTGGTGACAAAGTCGATAGGTCCGGGTCCCAATCCGGGCTACGCAGGCCCCATCATGGTCGAGGTTAGAGGAGGTTTCCTTAATGCGGTTGGGCTGGCCAATCCAGGGGTGAAGGCCTTCGCGGTTGAAATGCGGGAGGGAATAGAGGAAGAACCCTTCGGCGTTCCGGTCATAGTATCGGTGTATGGGAGAGATCAATCCGAGTTCCAGGAGGTTATTTCCGGTCTTGACGAGATTGCAGATGGGTTCGAGCTAAACCTCTCCTGCCCTCATTCGACTGAATACGGATTAACCCTGGGATCCGATCCCGATCTAGTTACATCAGTGGTGAGAGCCTCGGTTAGGTCCACCAACAAACCGGTCTTTGCTAAGCTAAGCCCTAATGTACAGAATATTGCGGAGGTCGCCTCGGCCGCCGAAAATGGAGGCGCTCATGGTCTGGTGGCCATAAACAGTGTAGGGCCGGGAATGGCCATCGAGCTTGAGTCCGGCAGGCCAATTCTATCAAACAAGGTTGGGGGATTATCCGGTCCCTGTATTAAACCACTGACGGTGAGGTGTATATACGAGATCTATGGTGCCGTCAAAATCCCCATAATCGGGGTTGGGGGAGTAAATTGCGCCAATGACGCTATCGAACTTATGGAAGCAGGTGCAACCTGGGTTCAGGTAGGCTCCGGTCTCTACCGGGGAAATCTTCATCTCTTCAGAAAGATAACCCGGGGTATAGATATTTTCCTGAACACTCATCATCTATCTCATGCCGAACTAATAGGACGAGCCCACGGAGGTAAGTAGTTGGAAATTCCTCATCCCACCAAGATCATAAGGATTAGAGAGGTAACGCCGGAAATTGACTCACTGACCGTTGAGAACGTTCTCCAGGAAGAACCGGAACCGGGTCAATTCATGATGCTGTGGAATGGCAGAGATGAGAAGCCCATGGCACCTTACAAGGTTAATGAGAGGGGTATCTCCATATTCATCAAGAGGGTCGGTCCCTTCACGCGGGGTTTCCGCCAGATGGAATCCGGAGAGTTGCTGGGCCTAAGGGGGCCTTATGGAAGAGGTTTCGATCTTTCGTTTGAGAGGCCTCTAATAGTTGGAGGGGGCATCGGTGTGTCCCCCTTGCTCTATCTCTCCAGCGCATTTCAGAATAAGGGCATAAGCCCCGAGGTGGTTCTTGGTTTCAACAGCATTAAGGATGCAATATGCGTAGAGGATTTTGAGAATCTCGCCCACACCAGCATTTGTACGATCGACTCCTCGATGGGAAATAAGGGTAACGCGACCGAGAATCTGCCTGATTTAGGTGGTTTTGACTGCATATTCACCTGTGGGCCAGAACCCATGATGGCCAAGATCGGTGAAATGGCTGAGGCCGCCGGGACAAAATGCCAGCTGCTGGTTGAAAGATACTGTAAATGCGCCATTGGTCTGTGCGGAAGCTGCGCATTGGGCAGGTATATGATATGCAGGGACGGCCCCGTCTTTAATTGGCATGAGCTAAAAGAAACCGAGTTCGGGAAATTTAAGAGGGATGCCTGCGGGCTGAAGGAGCACGTGGATTAGAGGTATTTGGACAGCCTTTCTTCCAGAGTCTGTTGGGGCATCGCGCCTATTATGGTGTCCTCGTGCTTTCCGTTCTGGAAAACGAGAAGGGCTGGGATGCTCATGATCTGGTACTTGGCTGCGGTCTTTTGGTTATTATCAACATTTAGCTTGCCGAAAAACATCTTCCCTTTGTACTTCTTGGCCAGTCTCTCGATGATGGGGGAAACCATTCTGCAGGGACCACACCAGGGTGCCCAGCAATCGACGACCAGTGGGGAATATTTCTCCACTACCTCGGGCAAAGAATCGTCGTCTAGCTCGAGAGGTTCTTCGGGTACAGATTCGTCTTCCTTTTCATTATTCGACATGCGTTTGAGCAACTCCCTTTTTTTTCTCTTCCGTATCTCTTCGATATCCTCATCCATTCCATCAGCCTCCAAATCCAAGGAAACTTCCCCTGTCTTTTATAATGATATCTCCGCCCTCGAAGATTACGGATCCTCGCAGGATGGTCATAGTAGGCCAGAATTTAAGTCGTCTCCCGGCAAAGGGGGAATAACGAGCCCGTGAGAGAAACGAATCGGGATCCACAGCACGCCTCTTGGGGTCCAGGACAACGAGGTCAGCATCCCGCCCGACGTCAAAGCCCTTACCTGGAATGGACAACATCCTGGCAGGGAACTTGTTTGTGAGCCGCACAAAAACCGAGGGATCAAGGTTATTTTCGAGGAAATGGGTTAGAACTGCTGGGATGAAGGTCTCGAAGCCGGGAACGCCGGCGGGAGCCTGAGCTGGGGGCAGGGACTTTTCGTCCATGGAGTGGGGGGCATGGTCGGAGGAGATTATGTCAATTTTTCCTGTAATTATCCCATCAAGCATGGATTTCGAGTCCTTAGCAGAACGCAGAGGAGGGTTCATCTTGGCCAATGCCCCCATTTTCTGATATACCGATGAACATAGCGTCAGGTGATGGGGCGTTACCTCGCAAGTGACCTGCATCCCCTTCTCCTTGTATCTCGCTATCTCGAGAATGGCCCTTTTTGTAGATATATGACAGAAATGTATTCTTGCCCCGATACCCAGATTCAGGGAGAGGACTTTGGAGACCGCCTCATACTCGGCCTCAGGAGGTCTGGCGAGGGAGTGATCCCTGGCCTCGAGTTCGGGGTTGAGATACTCGGGGTCTTCTGCATGGATATAAGCGGGCTTTCCACTCTGAGAAATGATGGATAGAGCCGAGGCTAGCTCGTCATATCCGACCACCGATCCCTCAGTGGAGGGGCCAACGAAGATCTCTCCGTAGGCGAAGTTCTCCTTAACACTCCTCAAGTGATCCTCGTTCCTGCACACTCCCATGTTAAGGCCGAAATCAATGGCGGCTTGGCCCTCAGCGGATTCCTTTTTTTGTTTGAATGAATCAGCCGAAAGGGTTTGTGGCTTGGAGTTAGGCATATCCAGTGCAAAGGTTATGCCCCCAGCAGCAGCGGATTGTGTCTCCGAAGGGAAATCACCCTTATGAGCCAGTTCCATACCCCGTAGGTGAGAATGCAGGTCGAGGACCGCGGGCAGAAGAAGGGATGAGGATTTGATGTCCATATGTTCCTCTGCTTTGGGCATGTTGGCCTTGCCGCCGATTTTCACTATCTTTGTATCATCGATGGCGATGGTTCCCTTGGTCATCCCCTGGGATGTTAGAAGCCGGGGAGCGGAGATTATAAGGTCCACGGGTTCGGAGTATTCCACGCCTTAACAGGGGCCCCGATTTCTTTTTAGTCTTTCAGATGGATTATAATTTTTTAGACAGTGAATGAAAGACCGGATAGGGGTTTGGGCATTTGAATCACCGAGATCACCGGCTAATCTTTATATTGGCCTTGACTTCTAGAAACATGGGAACATCATGGAATTCTCAGGGAGGCACGTCGTTGATCTAAAGGACTTCACGAGAGATGAAGTCGAATACATTCTGAAGATATCAAGAAGCTTTGAACCGATGGCCTCTGGAGATGAAAGGTCCAACCTGCTCCAGGGACACGTGCTCTGTAACCTGTTCTTCGAACCAAGCACTCGCACCCGTTTGAGCTTTAGCTCGGCTATGATGAGACTCGGCGGCTCGGTAACTGGATTTGCAAGCAGTTCGGTTTCCTCGGCCAGCAAGGGGGAAACGCTTTCGGATACCATAAGGGTGGTTGAGAACTACTGCGATGTAATCGTATTGAGAAGCGGGATGGAAGGGGCAGCACGCCTCGCGGCTGATATTAGCGCCAAGCCGGTGATAAATGCAGGTGACGGCTCCCGTCAACATCCCACCCAGACGCTTCTAGACCTCTACACCATGAACAAGGAGATGGGAGCCATAGACGGTCTTAAAATTGCCCTGGTGGGTGATCTAAAATATGGCAGAACCGTTCACTCATTGAGCTATGCTCTCACGATGTTTGATGTCGAGCTGACCTTGGTCTCCCCTTCCCAGCTCAGGATGCCAGAGGAGGTGGTTTCCGACCTGGAGGCTGATGGATTGAGGGTTGGAATAGCTGACGATCTAGGTAAAGTTGTTGAAAGCGCAGACGTGCTTTACATGACTCGGATACAGAAGGAACGCTTCCCGGAACCCATGGAATACGAGAGGATGAGAGGAGCTTACTCTTTGGATGCTGAAATGTTGGAGGAGGCCAAGAGGGACATGATCGTAATGCATCCTCTTCCCCGGGTTGACGAGATATCAACTGATGTTGACGAAACTTCTCATGCTAGGTACTTCCAACAGGCATTCTATGGCCTCGTGGTTAGAATGGCCCTGCTAAGTCTGGTGCTGGATAGGTGGAGGGATTGATTTGAGTGGCGGGCAGCCCGAGCTCAGGGTTCAGAAGATAAAGGAAGGGACGGTAATTGACCATATAAAGGCTGGATACGCGCTGGCCGTATTGAAGATACTTGGAGTGAACAAGGATTCCAAAAAGGTCGT
This sequence comes from Hadarchaeota archaeon (SeqCode), assembly GCA_964621445.1. Classification (GTDB taxonomy): domain Archaea; phylum CAYQAE01; class CAYQAE01; order CAYVLA01; family CAYVLA01; genus CAZUNO01. The sequence continues at coordinate 34,163 of CAZUNO010000001.1, forward strand.
CTCGCTGGCCATGAATGTACCTTCTCAGATCACCGGCAAGAAGGATGTGGTCAAGGTTGAAGGGAGGGCGTTGAGAAGGTCGGAGCTTAATAAGATCTCGTTGATCACTCCCAATGCCACCATAAACACCATAGAGAATTATGAGGTTAAAAGAAAGGTTCGTGTCTCCATTCCCGGTGAGATCGAGGACACTATAAACTGCATAAATCCTAATTGTGTTACCAACGCGGGTGAACCGATCACTCCTATCTTCAATGTGGTTTCAAAGGACCCGCCAAGACTACGGTGCCCATACTGCGGAAAGTTCATTGAGGAAAGCGAGATACTGGATCAGTTCTAGGTGATTTGGATGCTTGAGGCCAAAAACCATCTTATACTTGCCATGGATATAGGCGAGATATCGAGAGCGATCAATATTGCAGAGTCAGCTGTGGATCATATAGATGCAATTAAGGTCCACTGGCCAGTTATACTGAACCATGGTCTAAATGGGGTGGAAAGGCTCTCAAGGCTGAGACCGGTGATAGTGGACGCCAAACTATCGGACATACCCTATACAAATGGAGTGGCCAGCGAGATGATGTTTTCATCCGGGGCCTCCGCCGTTATATGTCAAGGCTTCGCCGGCGATGACAGCGTCAAGGCCTGTATTGAGGCCGAGGGCGATGTTTTTGTTCTTGTTGAGATGTCACATCCCGGATCTCAAAGGTTCATTACTCCTCAATCTGAGAAACTTGCCGAGATGGCCCGAGAGGTAGGTGCAACGGGCATCGTCGCGCCAGGAAATAACCCCAAGAGAATCGAGCTTTATAGAGATATCGTGGGCCCTGATATGCAGATACTCTGCCCAGGTATAGGAGCTCAGGGGGGCAAGCCTGGAGATGCGGTCGCTAATGGAGCCGATTTTGAAATTGTGGGCAGGTCCATATACAAATCAGAGGATCCCCCACGATCTGCTGCTCGGATAGCTGAATCGATATCCCAGAAGCTGGGCAAAAGGCTAATCTAGCTTGACCGGATCTATGAACCCGCCTCGGATCATCAGGTCTGCAAGTACCAGGGCAATCATGGATTCCGCGACCGGAATTACCCTGGGCACAATGCATGGATCGTGCCTGCCCGATATCTTGATCTCGACCTGTTCCTCGGTCAACAAATCAATGGTTGTCTGGGCCATGGATATGGAGGGAGTTGGTTTTACCGCTACGTTGACCACCAGGTTATTTCCGGTTGAAATTCCTCCCAAAACACCCCCGGCCTTGTTGGTGATTAATCGGGGAGATCCACCCACTTGGACTATCGAATCGTTGGCCTCCGAACCCCTCATCTTCGACATATCGAAGCCCGCTCCGAACTCTACCCCCTTGATCGCCCCGATGGAAACAATGGCTCTTGCTATGGCCGCATCCAGTTTTTCGAAAACCGGTTCTCCCACCCCGGGAGGAACATTGCGAGTGATGACCTGAACTATGCCCCCAACGGAATCACCCTCCTCGGCAGCCTTCTTGATGGCATCCCGCATATCCGATCCGATCTCGCTGTCGGCACATCTTATCTCGCTGTCCCTACAGTCCTTCAGATATTCAAAGTCCGGGTCCTCCCGACCTCTGACACCCCCAATCTCCAGGGCATGGCCTAAAATTTCAATGGAATGGGTGGTCCGGAGCAATTTCTTGGCAATTGCTCCCCCCATAACCCGGGAAACGGTCTCCCTCCCCGAGGATCTGCCACCACCCCTGTGATCGCGGTGGCCATATTTTAACTCGTAGGTTAGGTCCGCGTGACCAGGACGGGGACGGTTTAGTAGAGAGTTATAGGACCGGGAGTCAACATCCGAATTATACACGATCATGTTGATGGGAGTGCCAATGGTTTTGTCGTCAAAAATGCCGGATAGAATGGACACTCGGTCCCTTTCTTTCCTCTTCGATACCAGATCCGATGTACCGGGTCTCCTCAGATCCAGCTCACTCTGAATATCCTCTTCGGTAAGAGCAAGTCCAGCCGGGCATCCGTCCACCGTAGCGCCAAGAGCTACCCCGTGGCTCTCCCCGTAAGAAGTGAGAATGAAAGCCTCGCCAATGCGATTTCCAGCCATAATTTTCCCTGCCGTAATAGATTACCCGATAATATTTAACTAAATTCCGGGCCCAACCTGGGAAGATGAAAAACGAACGGCTGGCCACTGGCTCTGCGGAGTCCCCCGGAGCTGGTACCATTGTGAATGCAATGGCAACCGGGAAGGGAGCAGCCTTTGCTATAGATCTCAAGGTTATGGCCAAGGTGATAATCAATAATGAAGGTGGTATAAGGGCCAGAATTGAGGGGGATAGGGCCGAGGACACCACGCTCATTGAGCTCTGTGTAAAAACGATGTTGGATGAACAGGAAGAGGAATACGGGGCCACGGTTATCACGAAATCAGAGCTTCCGGTTGCCAGAGGACTTTCCAGCAGCAGCGCGGCATCCAATGCAGTGGTAATGGCCACCGCTTCTGCTCTTGAAAAACTGGGCCATGCCCGAAAATCGGATAGGAAATTAATGGACATCGGAATAGACGCCAGCCTACGGTGTGGAGTAAGCATTACCGGGGCATTTGATGACGCCTCGGCCTCCTTCTTCGGAGGCGCAGTGGTTACCGATAATGAGTGCAGGGAGATTCTCCGAAAAATGGAGATGCCGGATCTTGAAACCGCGTTGCTGATTCCAGCTGAGAAATCATATTCGGGAAAGGCAGACGTGGAGACCATGAAGCTTCTGGCCCCTCAGGTCGAAATGGCTCATAAGGAGGCTCGCGAGGGAGATATCCTAAATGCCCTGGTCATGAACGGCCTAATTTACTGCGCCTCCATAGGCCTTGACCCCAAACCCGCAATCTTGGCTTTAAGAGCCGGGGCTCTAGCCGCCGGTCTCAGTGGTAAGGGGCCTGCCTTCGTGGCGCTAACCGAGGATGGGGAGGCAGTCCGGGATGCCTGGAAAACCTTTGGGGGAGATGTCATAATCACCAGTACGGAAAATTATGGATCGAGGGTGCTAGAATGAGTTCCGATGAGCTCAGGGAGCTGAGACGAAAGATGGCCAACATCGATTACAGGATTATCGATACTATAGCAGAGAGGATGGATATTGCGAGGCAAATCGGTAAGGTAAAGCTTAGGAAAGGCATTCCCATAGAGGTTGAGAGTGTGGAAGAAAAGGTCATGGAAAGGGCCCTGGAGAGAGCTAATGAGAAAAATATTGAAACGGATCTAGTCCGAGATCTTTTTGGTCTATTGCTTGAATACAGCAAGAAGCGGCAAGGGAGTGAAAATTATGCCCCGGATAGCGACTCTGGGACCTAGAGGATCTTTTTCAGAGGAAGCTGCCATTCTTTACGGGAGGCGTTTCCAAAAGGCAGATACCGTCCTGTTCTCAGATCCGGAGCAGATAATTCGTCTAGATAAAGGGATTGATTTCGGCCTGGTGGCCATAGAGAATTCACTGGAGGGAACCATTGGACACACCCTGGACCTGATCGGCGAGATGGAATTCAGCATATGCGACGAGATAGTACTGAAAATTAGGCACTTTCTAATGACCTCCTCCGGAGATTGTCCTGTTAGCCGGATCTATTCCCACCCAGCTGCCTTTGCCCAGTGCCGGGGTTATCTTAAGAGGGAGTATCCAGAAAGCGGGATAATAACCGTATCCAGCACTGCTCAAGGAGCCCTTCAAGCCTCCCAGGAGAAGGGCTCGGCGGCCATAGCCAGCAGACGGGCTGCGGAGATATATGGTCTGGAGCTCATAGATGAAAATATACAGGACCAAGATAGCTACACCAGATTCATAGTCATCGGGCATGAATCCCCGGAAATCACGGGCAGTGACAAGACCTCGATCTTCTTTTCCACAAAGGATCAGCCCGGAGCTCTCTACGCTGCATTGCGACCCTTCGCCGAAAGGTCGCTGAACCTAACGAAGATCGAATCCAGGCCAGCAAGGAAGGAGCTAGGGGATTACGTCTTCTTTTTGGACTTCCAGGGGCATATCTCTGAGCAAAGGTGCCAGGACGCCCTTGAGGAGCTTTCCGAGTCCTGCGTTTGGGTCAAGGTACTTGGTTCCTATCCGGCTGCTCCCTCTCAATTGCCCCCATCGCGGTTATGAGTTCCCTGATTTCTCTTTCGATCTGGACGGGATCACGGTCCCCGAAGATGGAGAGTCTGAAGGTCACGCTCTTCCTTTCCTTGGGGATCCCCGTGCCGGTATAAACGTCTATTACCTTGGCGGATACCAGTTCCTTCTGACATTTTTCAACGACCCTGGCTATCGTCTCGGGATCAGCCGTTTTATGGAATAGATAGGAGTGATCCCTCTGTATCATACCGTATTTCTCGATTCGATGCCTTCGAATCTCTTCCTGGGGCAGGATTGATGCGTTTGCAGTTTTCATCCTTACCGTTCGTTTTCCGTCCCCGATAATGATATAATCCGGCGTCGTCTCGGTTAATCTGCCGGTGTGGACGGCACCGGTGGCCTCGTTTCGAATGGACACTATCTCGCCAACGGAGTTCTCTATGTTTAGAAGTTCCTCGTAGAGGGCCGAGACCGCTCTCGCGGATTTGGAATAGGAGGAATCAAGATCATCATAGTGTTTGGCAGCGTCTATCATCGCTTTTCTGAAGGCCTCCCTATCCCCTGAGTCCACGGAGCGTTTGAGGTCCTTGGCGTTCTTGATGAAATCCGCCTCGATTTGGGAGGAGTAGGGATTTGACATCTGGATCTCCGCATACATTCCGGGGTTCCCGGAAAGTATACGGCCGATCATATCCACCATTAGTTCGTAGACCGGGGAGGCAAAGGCCCTCGACCGGCCGATATCGAAATCCATCTCCTTTAGAGTCTGTCCCACGGAGATGTATGTGAAATGGGTTAGACACTGTACTACTCCCAGCACGTAATCGTGTTCCTTCCAGGTGGTAGTAAGGGTTCGAGCCTGGTAATCAGCTAGGAATTCCCTTAACTCCTCGAGGAACCCCCCGCCGTTGACCGGTACTAGTATTACTACCTGACCTTCAAGATTCGATACCGATGGCCCAAACATGGGGTGGACGGAGATATATTCAACATTCGGATCCAACACTTCCCGGGCCACATTGCAGACGGGGGTCTTGACCGAGCAGATATCCATTACAACGGAATCCTTTTCGATCTCCGGTCCGATCTGCCCCAGTAGGTCCGGGGTTATGCCGAGCGGAGTGCAGAATACGATATATCTGGCTCCAGCTGCGCGAATGTTGTCCTGGCTGTATTCACAGCCATATTTCTCAGCCGCTTTTCGGCCGGGTCCTTCCCTGGGTCCAGTTATGAGCACGGAGAGGGATTCAAGAATGCCTTGATGGCGCAGAAAATCAAGGATCCAGATTCCCATCTTACCGTAGCCGCCGATTAGGGCCACGGTTTCCTTGGATCCGCTTTTCATCCTGAATTCCACTCGTTTCTCCACCTATAAATCGGTTCCCCCACAATACCGATCCTGGGAGATTGACATTTGCCTGAGAAAGATTGTTATTATGGGATTCTAAGATTTGAACATCTTGACCAATGGATCAAAGAGATCGAACGATGAAAGAGGGTTAGGCTGGCTAGTGGATAAGATCAGAAGAAGGGAGAGGATCGAGAAACCTGCCAAAGAACCCTTATTCAATGATCTTGAGGATACCATCCCGCTTTTTTTCCATGCAGCAATGCTCGATAGTCTGCATGATATGTGGAGGATGAATGCGCCTGAGCTTCTTTCCAGGCTCGGTGTTCTAATGGGGCATAAGCTTAGGGTGGAACTGGGAGATAAGATGGATATCGAGGAGGTCGGGACCTGGGAGGCGGCAGTGGAGCAGGTTCCCATTATGCTGGAGTTCTTCTCGGATAGGGTCGAGGTGGCAAAGATATCGAAGCTGTATGCCAGAATTGAGAGAGAAGGCTGCCCCTGTATGGTTATGCAATTTTCCATGGATTACTGTCCTCAGGATATGGTCATCGACGGTATGATTTCGGGTTTCGTCCAGAGGACCCTGGATCGAGATGACGTTGAGTGCAGCCATAAATACTGCGGCAAGGATAAAGAAGACGGTCTCTGTGTTCACGAATTGAAAATTAAGGAAGAATAGCGGTGGCATAGATTTTTATCAGGTGCTGTTCCGTCGGAAGCTGTGGACTGGTTTCTGGTATCGATACTGCTAGTTTGTCTGCCCTTCGCG
>CAZUNO010000001.1:40495-226833 GCA_964621445.1 Hadarchaeota archaeon (SeqCode)
GAATTGACGGAGAGGTTCTCTTCTCCACCGAATCGACCCGTTTGGCTTTTCTCGCCTTAGCCCTGATGGGATTCGCCATCGATGCGGCGGTGGTGCCTCTCCATATTTGGCTTCCCGGAGCACTTGCCGAAAGCCCCACGCCGATAAGCGCTCTTCTGTCTGGAATCGTGGAGAAGACGGGGATATATGGGATGATTCGATGTTTCTACTTCGTGGGGGGGATGCCGGCTAATTGGTCTGAGCCGATCCTTGTCCTTGGTTTTCTCACTGCTTTTGTTGGGGTATTTCTGGCTCTGTTCCAGATGGACGGGAAACGTCTCATCGCGTTCTCCACTATTTCACAGATGGGTCTGATAGTTGCCGGGATAGGCAGTGGCTTGGCCCTGGGGGTGACCGGGGCCTTGTATCATGTCCTTAACCATAGCATTTTCAAGTCCCTCATATTCCTTTCGGCCGGCTGGGTCATGTGGTCGGCAGGGACACGTGATTTGCGAACTATATATAGATCAAGGTCCTCGAGTCCTCTTCTTCTTACGGCTTTCTATATTATCGGCGTCCTCTCGATTTCAGGGATTCCACCGTTTAATGGGTTCTACAGCAAGTCAGTGATTGCGAAGGCCGTCCATCCCGAGTATCCCTTGCTTGCTGGACTCCTCTCCCTTGTTGGAATGTTTACGATCCTTACCTTCGCCAAGCTGGGTTGGTATCTATTCCGTTCAAGTGCGGGCGATGAAAATATACGAAACCCGTTTCCGCTGGTGATTGCGTGCGGATCGCTGGGGACGATGTGCGTGCTGCTAGGATCCGCCAGTGGCCTGGTAGTGAGAGGGTTCAGCGGTATCATGGAGTCCGAACTGGTGGTAACGCCAAAAATCCTGAGCCTCTCAGCGACGACCTTGATAGGTTATGCCGGATTCATCGGGGCATTTTTTATTTGGTTGAGGAAAAGCCAGATTTACGGATCGCTGACCGAGGGAAGGCTCGGTTTTGTGGGTCGAGTGGCTCGGAAAGGTCTTTATTTCAATGATGTTGCGGCGTTGCTTGGCCGGGGATTCACCAAGCTTGCGAGTGTTGTTACCATGAGTGCTTCAGGTCTTCACCGAGACTACGGTCTTTATATCGTGATTGTCTGGATGGCTGCCATGGTTTTAGTGGTCGGGGGTGTACTTTAACTTGCAGGTTATCTGGCTACAGCTGTCTGGCTTACTGTCGGTTTTGGCCTGCTCAGTTCTGGTCATTCGCTTCAGGGATCTATTATCCTGCGCCATTGCATTGGGGGCGGCAGGTTTTTTTGTGGGGTTGACCTACTTCACCATGGGGGCCACAAATCTCGGTGTTGTCCAGCTTTTGGTGGAGGTAATCAAAACCTGTATCTTGATTTTAGTCGTATCTAAGACTCACAGGGTGGGCTTCTCTGTCGAAAGGACAAGGGTTCGATTATCGATAGCTGCGGTCCTAGCCGTTGTGTTTATCCTTTTCTCCCTGTTTGTCACGCCAGCGATATCTTCATACGGAGGAAAGCCCTCCGAACTCTCCGATCGATATTCCAAGGAGGCGGATGAACTGACCGGGGCCAGTAATGTTGTGACCGCTATCCTTCTGGGATTCAGGGCCTATGATACTGCAGGAGAGGTCTGCGTATTTTTCGTAGCTACCCTCGGTGTTGTCATTGTTCTCACCAAAACAGGAGGCGAGTCTTAACTTGTCCTTACCAGTTCGGACCGTGTCCCGATTGCTAGCCCCCCTGTTCGTGGTATATGCGGCCAACCTTATAGTCACGCAGGCGACAGCTCCTGGTGGTGCCTTCGCCGGAGGTGTGGTCGTGGGAGTGACCGCATTCCTGATCATAGTTGGTGAGGAGATGAGGAATGTGATCACTAGGTTCACTTCCTGGCTTGAGGCGGGTAGGGCCGCAGGTTTTGGTCTGGTTCTAATAGCCAGTTTGTTGGGGGTTGTATTCGGAGGGACTTTTCTCAGTACGGGGTCGTGGTTGGGATTCGATTCCTCGCTGCTTAACCTTTTCGGGTTTGCCGCTGGCATAGTAGTTGGGTGCGAGATAGTTCTGGCCTTCGACAAGATGATCCGGACGGAGGCGACCAAATGAGTATCAATGTGGGCATGGTTGTCTACAATCTATCATTCCTCCTTATGCTCTTGGGGATATACTGTGTGTTATGCCATAGCGATATCATCAAGGTGGTGTGCGGCCTGTCGATTTCGGGTTATGGCGTTACCCTTTTTGTTATCCAGATTGGATACACCCAGAGTGGATCTACCTCAGCTGCTGGAGTCTTCGTTCCCTCCATGGACCCCTTAATGGAGGCCCTGGTCCTAACAGCGGTAGTGATCGAGACGGGCTTCATGATGCTCATGCTGGCAATAGGGATCAGAATCTTCCAGCAAGAAGGCCACACGGATCTTAGCCTCCTAAGGAGGTTACGCGGTTGAGCCATCTCTACTATCTAGTGGTCCTGCCATTGATCGGGGCAGTGCTGGCCTTAGTATTTGGCAGGTGGCGCAGAACGAATATATTGATGGCCTCCTTGGTGCTGGGGGCCATGGTGGTCTCAGTAATCAGGATAGGTTTGGATATTTTAGATCAGGGTATTGTGACCGAGAGTGTGGGCGGCTGGCCCCTTGGGATGGGCCTCGGGATGGCACTCGACTTATTGGGGCTAGTAATGATAGCGGTTGTAATAGGACTCTCGGTGATTTCGTTTATCTACTTCTTTGGGAAATTGGAGAGCGATGAGAGGCAATCGAAATTCTACAGCTTGGTCTTCTTCCTAACGGCTGGCTTGATGGGAATGACGCTGGTTACGGATGTCTTTAACCTATTTGTATTCCTGGAGCTTTCGTCAGTATCGACGTGCGTTCTGGTATCATTCAATGGGGGTATGGAGGATTTAGAGGCCGCCTTGAGGTACATAGTGCTGGGAACGATAACGAGCTTTGTATTCTTGGGGGGCATCGTTCTTGTTTATGACCAAGTGGGAAGCCTGAATATGGGAAGCATCGGGGTTTTCATGCGAAATGGGAATGGCAACATCATGACGGATGTCTCGGTGGTAATGATGGCCATCGGGCTGGGATTTCCAGCCGCCATCTTTCCTCTTCACACATGGTTACCCGATGCCTTTTCAAGGGCACCGTCGGCCAGTACTGCCTTGCTCGCCGGGGCATCGAAGCAGGTGTGTTTTTACGCTATCGTGAGACTTTTCAATCAGACCATAGGCCTTAATTCTGTATCGATATTGAGGTTGATCCCCTGGATCGGTCTAATGACCGCACTCTTCGGCGCGCTTATGGCGTTGGTTCAGGTAGATATCAAGAGACTTCTTGGATACACGACCGTCGCCAGCGGAGGTTTTGCGCTGGCATTAGCGGGAATTGGCACCGCGAGAGGATTCCAAGGTCTGGTTCTACATATGATTAATAGTGCGCCGGCAAAAGCCGTTTTGTTTCTGTCCGCCGGGTGCCTGATATATGGGCTGTCTGTACGGGATTACCGGGATATGAAGGGCGCTTGGAGCACCATGCCGGGAGTTTGCTCGGCCTTCCTGGTCGGATGTTTGGCGGATTTAGGTGGTCCTTCACTTGGATTCTTCAGCAAGGCCTACATGATGTTTGCGTTCTTGGAAACCAGTCCCCTGATGGGATTGGTTGGTGGGCTGTCAACAATATTGATTGCGGCGTCGTACATCAAGGTGATTCAAGCCATGGTTTCATCTCCGGATAACGGAGAGGGGTCTAAAAGTGTACCGAGCCCTATGATGATTGCAATTGGGACCTTGGTGGCCTCCATTATACTATTGACCCTCCTGTTCTGGCCTTTGATCTCCTTTGCAGAGAATACCTCAATCCAAATAATCGATACCGTGAGATTGATAGAAGCAATGGTTGGGATATGATGAGAAAAGAAGGACTGGCTGTATTCGCGTTATCGTACCTTTTCTGGCTTCTGGTCACCCCGGTCCTCGAGACATGGTACCTGCTGTCCGGGGTCTTGGTTTGTACTTCTGTTGCCTGGGCATTCTCCACCTATTCTTTTGAGGAGATATCGCTGTCTATCCTGGATCCAAGGAAATGGATTTACTTTGTCAGGTATATCTTGATCTTGGGCTGGGGCATATTATTGGCGGGAATATCGCTGGCCAAAATCATTCTGAAACCGAATATAGAGATACATCCAGGGGTTGTGGTCATACCGACCAGTTTGGAAAAGCGCTGGGAAAGGACGCTTCTCGCCAACTCGATAACGTTAACACCGGGCACCTTCTTCCTGGACATGGATGAGGATGAGGGCCTTCTCTACATTCACTGGATATCCATGAAATCTGAAAGACTGGAGAAGATCAGAGAGATGATCACTGAGAGGTACGAGAGGATTATCGGAAAGGTGTTTGAATGATCCAGTACTTTGCTTGGCCATCGCTGATGATACTCATAATTTCCCTGTTGTTATGCTTCTATAGGCTGGCTAAGGGTCCATCGGCCGCCGATCAGCTAACGGCGTACGGAACCCTGAGTTCCATGTCTATAGGGATCTTCATGTTGGCTGGGGTGCTGGTTGATACACTTTTCCTGGAGGCAGTCATACCCCTGGCCCTAGTCTCATTTGTGGCCATCCTTCTCATAACCCGTTTCCTGGAGGGTGAGGTGGGATGAATATTTTGGAGGTGATGGTCCAGATGGTGGCCGGTTCCTTCATGTTGTTTGGGAGCTTCTTTGCCTTGGTTGGAAGCCTTGGACTTGTGAGGCTGCCGGATCTTTATACCAGACTTCATGCCGGTTCGAAGGCCGTGACGCTGGGTGTAACTGGCCTCGCCATCGGTTCACTAATAATGGCCCCCAGTATATCGGCAACTACAAAGATATTATTAGCCATGGCTTTCATATTCTTCACTGCTCCAATAACCTCGCATGCGATCGGTAGAGCGGGGTATTACAGCGGCGAGAGGATGTGTCCAGAAACCGTGAAGGACGATTACGAGGCCTATGCAATACTTGATCGTAGGGAGAAGCTGTTGAAGGCTCGGGTCAAGGGCCGGGCTTGGCTGGGTGAGAAGAGACAACGGGAGGTTTTTGACCTGGCAAGACAGCACATGGACCAGACCCTGGAAGCGGTCCGGGTAATGAACGAGGCGGTGGCCGATTTCCTGAAGGGTGACCTTGAGAATATGGAGGAGGAGGCCGCAAGGACGATTTCTCTGGAAAATGAGGCGGATAGACTTGCGGTTGAGGCCTTGGAGGTAATATCCAAGTCCGAGCTCTCCCCTGAGGATCGTGGCGACCTTCTGAACCTTGTTTACAGGGTGAGAAACGTAGGCACCGCGGCAAAAGCCCTGGCCTACAGGTTGGAGCTTGCCGAGGAGTATCACTTTCCAAGTAGAGTGGTCCCGGGTCTCCAACGACTAGCGGATGCGGTAATGGAGACCGTCGAGACTCTATCATCGGCGGTAACCGAACTCAACAACGACCTGGTCTTGGCCGAGGAGCTATCTGATCTGGTCTCCGAGTTGGAGGATATGGTTGATCGCATGCGCAGGGACCTGGTAAAGGTACTCCTGAAGGAAGCGAGGCTTCTGGACGCTGCTTCGTTCTTCGTGGTTAACGAAGTGATAATGAGATTAGAGGATCTGGCTGATTCATGCGAGGAAACTGCCGATCATATACGGATAATATCGGTAAAGTACCTGCGGCTTATCTAGTTCCAATTTTAGTAAATTTGCGATGCTGTAAGGGATAAACAGGTCTATCCTTTCAATAGAGATACCCATGAATGCTATTTATCGAGGTAATTCTCTTCTCCCTGGCAGGGGCCTGTCTCGGTATACTGACAGGGTGTACCCCGGGGATCCATGTGAATATGGTTTCGGTTATGATCATTGGCATATATGCCACCTCCTCTTTGGATCCCGTTCTGTTTGCGGCCCTGGTGATGTCAATGGCCGTTGTTCAGACCTTTCTGGATATTTTACCCGCTATCTTCCTGGGAGCACCCGACCCGGATACGGCGCTATCGGTCCTGCCGGGACATAGAATGCTTCTTGAGGGTAAGGGTTTCGAGGCCGTCAAGCTTTCGACGATTGGAAGCCTGGGGTCGGTTATCCTCGCGACAAGCCTGGCCCTGCCAATGATCTTCATTCTACCAGCGGCATATCCGGTGATTTCCTATTTTCTTTACCCCCTGCTAGTTGTCTTGGAAGTAAGCATCGTTATGACCGAGAAAACGGCCAAAAAGATGCTTTACGCGCTGCTAGTTCTGGTTTTGAGCGGGATCCTGGGAATGTTGGTCACCAATTCAGGGTTCATGCCCACGGACAAGGCCCTATTCCCGGCGCTATCCGGTCTCTTTGGCGTTTCCACCCTTCTATTAAGTTCTGAGAGCGGGGCAAAAATTCCCGATCAGGTCATGGATGTGGAGGTTACCATGAGAAAGCTTACCATGGCTAAATCAATAGTGGTCGGGTTCCTGGCAGGAATGACCACTGGAATCCTTCCCGCCGTCGGCAGTGCTCAGGCCACCATTCTCGCCCAGAGGGCCAGCGGCGAGAGTGATCATCGGTCATTCATGGTCGCTGTAAGCGGTGTTAACACCGGAAACATGATCTTCGGGTTAGTTGCTCTGTATACCATAGGGAAGGCGAGAAATGGAGCCGTGCTTGCGGTGGAGGAGATACTCGGTGGAAATCTGGATTTAAGCCTGCTTCTCATGTTTCTAGGGGTGGTCTTGATGTGCGGGGGGTTGGGAGCGATTTTGACCCGGGTCGTCGGGGGCCTATTCGCTTCAAGGATTAGTAGGGCTCCCTATATACCCCTTACCAGAGGAATTATAGCTCTAATTACCGTCCTGGTATTGATAATAAGCGGGCCAAAGGGAGTATTGGTATTGATTACCGCCACTTTTGTTGGATTCCTCCCGCCCATACTGGGGGTCAAGAGAGTCCATAGCATGGGATTTCTCATGATACCCACATTGGTCTACTTTTCTGGTTATCAATCATTCTTCCTGGGCCTGCTTTAGACGGCGTTTCTGGTTATCTATGGCCCTGCATTCATTTCGGAGGGGGAAGGATTTACTTCAGTTTGAGCTTGGTCAGCTCAACTGCTTTGTATAGACGCCTTTTGATCATTAGCACCCAGAGAATTGATCCCGTAAACATTGCCGTCCCGGTAACCACGCACCACTCGGTGAAGAAAATCCAAAAGGCCGCTTCGTCACGGATTTCTATTGCCTTTTCCATGGCCTGTTGGCACATTAAGAGGGTCTCATCGAATTCTTCAACCGCCTGGTCAAGCTCGGCGCTCACGTAGTGATCGAGGGCCTTCCTCTTTTGCCCCTGGATATCCTGTATCATCATGTTTATCTGGTTCCCGCTACCGCCGAATCTCTCAACTATGTCGACCATGCTGTAGAGGGTGCTGAGGCCTTCGCTGGATTCCCTTAATCTCCTCCTAACCAGGTACATCAGTTCAAGATCATCGGGAAGCTTCTGACCGGCGAGGAAAAGCATCATGTTTATGCAGTAATCCCCGTAATAGCGCCAGGTCATGAACTGGTTCCCGCCCGCGGGCGTCCAATCTGCGGACTGGGCCATGGTTCTCCCTTCACCTATATCCCACCACATCAGGAAAGGCAGGGTTCCCATGCTGCCCTTTACCAGCTCGGCTAGATAATTAGCCCTCGATCTTGGTTGTATATTGTTACTGCTGTGGAAGTACCCAAACGCACCTATTTCTTCAAAGGGAAGGCTATCGATAAATTCATCTTCCCAATCGAGTATCCTTATCCTTCCGCCAGAGAAGGTTAGTGCGGAGGGAATCATGTCACAGGGCAATATATCGGCCACCGAAGTTGGCCCCCAGGACGGGTAGCCTCCTTTCTGGGCGAAGCTCTCTGCACCACCTATCATCACAAGGCCCTGGCCGCCCTCTTGAACCCCGTCCTTCATCCAGGTGAAATGATCATGTCTGAAGGAGTTCTTATTGGCATCGCTGAGGACGACAACGTCCTGCTTCAGGTAATCCTCATATCTCCTGGGCATGTATGCCCTCACGCTTTTCTTTATCTGTTCCAACCTCTGGTGGGCGGTGCAGGCGTATACAGCGGTGCAGTAGAGAAGGGGGTCCTGTTCCATTATGGGGAAGGGGTTTGGGACACCCATTGCATCCCCGATATAGATTACCCTGACCTTTCCGGTTTGGGGGTCAACTCTCGGTTCTCGTGCCAGGCAGGTAGGCAGGAGAAATATCCCCACCAATACCAGGGAGAGGATAAGAACATGAATTTCTGGGATCTTCAACATAATCGACTGGACGCTCATCGGTAAAAACCTTTTTGGTAACTGTCAATTGAATAGGGGAGTTATGGACTAAACAGATATCTTTGCAGGTGATTTAGTTCCACCATTGATGGGTGAACCGGATTTCTCACGATTGGAAAAGGTCCTAAGGATGGAGGGCGAACCGGACAGGGTCCCCTTATATGAACATCTTGTGGACGATGAGATAGTATCTGCCATCCTGGGCACCAAGGGATTACCAGGCAACTTCGAGGAAATGGCAAGAAGAAGGGCGAAGTTCTATCAAAAGATGGGCTATGACTATGTTCCAATCGAGATTAGTTGGCCTATATCCCGAACGAATATACTTCAGATTGAAGATACGGCTCCTTTACCGAGGCAGCAGCGGGCTTGGGTCGATCAGAAGCACGGTACCGTGGAGAGCTGGGAAGATTTCAATTCATATGACTGGCCAGATGATGATTATGATTACTCGAAAACCATAAGGAAAGCCGCACATCTGGTGCCCCCCGGGATGAAGATCGTTGCTCACGCCTGCGGAGGGGTCCTGGAGAACACCATGTGGCTTATGGGTTCCCGGAATTTCTCTCGCACCCTTCACACCGATCCAAAGCTGTTAGAGGCGATATTCGACAGGATTGGAGGAGCACTGGTAAATGCCTTCAGGAAGGCATCCATGGAACCGGGTGTTGGAGCTATGTGTCTTGGGGATGACATGGGTCTTAGGACGGGAACTATGATATCCCCGCATGATTTAAGGAAATACGTGTTCCCCTGGCAGAGAAGGATATGCAATCAGGCTCATAGAAAGGACCTGCCCTTCATCCTTCATGCCTGCGGAAATCTTACCCGGATAATGGATGACCTGATAGATTTCGTGAAGATAGATGCCAAACACTCCTTCGAAGATGCGATAATGCCGGTGGCCGAGGTCAAGAGAAGGTGGGGAGACAGGGTGGCCATTCTGGGCGGGGTCGATGTTGACGTACTGTCCAGGAGGGATGTCCCTGAGGTGGTCGAATACGTGAAGAAGGTCATGTCACAGTGCCTGCCGGGTGGATGTTGGGCCCTGGGATCGGGGAACAGCATACCTAACTACGTGAAGGTGGACAACTACATGGCGATGTTAAAGCAGGGCCCAAAATGGGGAAGATACGGGATCTAGTCATCATCCAGCAAGGAGGGGAAGGCCTCCGGGTCCTTATGAGGTAGATAGGTTGCGTCCATATAGTTACCCGTGAAGTTGTTGGTGCAGGTCAATTCCAGATAGGTGATACTTTCGGCAATCTTTTCCGCCATCTCCCTAAGGGGGCGTGAAAGAAGGGCAAGTTTTGCCCCCACCGCCGCGCCATTCCCGATGAATTTTAGCCGTTTGTTATCGATGTCAGGAATGAGACCTATTCTCTTTGCGCTGGAGAAGTCTATGTAGTTGCCAAATCCACCGGCGACAAAGAGGGTGGATACATCCTCGATGGTCTTGTCCATGGCTTCTAGAAGGGACGCCGCCCCGGTGTAGATGGCGGCCTTGGCCAGCTGGACTTCCCGGATGTCCTTCTGGGTCATCACGATATCGCTGTCCAGGCCAGTTTTTTCCTGGGGGACGAGCACGAATTCCTTTACACCTTCCCTTTCCCTGATTCTAGGATGGTCCTTGAACCTCCCATCCCTGCCTATGATCTCGTTTTTGGCCAGTTCTCCCACGGTGTCAATTATACCAGCTCCGGCCAGACCCACCGGCGGGGCATCCCCTATGGCCCTGAAATCGATCACCGAGCCCTCTATCCTTACCTTCTGGATGGCGCCCTTGGCTGCCCTCATACCGAATTTAAGATGCGCACCCTCCAGAGCTGGCCCTGCTGCGCATGAACAGACGGTTAGTCCATCGGAATCTCCCAGCACTATTTCGCCGTTGGTTCCTATATCAATGGCCATTGAGGTTTCCTCCGCCTCGTATATCCTGGAGGCAAGGATGACCCCAGTGGTGTCAGCACCCACGTAACCAGCTAGGATCGGCAGGGCATGGATCGGGGTATCGGGGTGAATGTTTATACCCATCTCACCGGCAGTGGTCTCGACTCCCCTCTGTATCACGGGAGTGAATGGGGAGACCCCGAGATATTTGGTGGGAAGACCGAGGGAAATGTGATGCATCACGGTGTTCCCCGCGAGGCATACGTCCAGTACGTGGCTGCTACATACGCCCACGTAGCTACAGCATCTGGATATTAGCCGGGATATCTCCTCCGCGACGAGAGAGTGAAGCAACTTTCCATTCTTACTGCTACCGCTCTCGAAGGCTAATCTGGTTACCACGTCCTCTCCATATGGGATCTGGGGGTTTAAGGATGAGTCCGAAGCCAGGGTTTCCCCCGAAAGCAGGTCCACCAGATAACAGACCAGGGTGGTGGTTCCAATATCTATGGCTGCCCCAACTGACCTGTGGGTGGTGTCTCCGGGCTCGACCCTCACGACCTTGTGGCCGTTCCAGAGGCTTAGAGTTACGTCCCAGTGGGCATTCCTTAGTATCTTAGGGCCATCCTTGAGGCATTTCCATCCAACCTCCTCCACCGCTATTCCAAGATCATCGGCTTTTCCTCTCAATCTCTCGAAGTCAGCGATTGGATCATCCAGAGTTGGCTCCTCCAGTTCCAGGTGATGCTTGGTTATCACCGGATCCAGGGCTATCTCGTAGTCCATGCCCTCGACCAGTATGTCCGGGAACCCCTCCACGCTCTCCGGGGGTATCTCCACGGTAACATCTTGAATGGGGACCGTTAGGCAGGCCAAGCGTACATTCTCTTCGACATCAGAACCCAGTATGTCCAATTCGGCGCCACTCGGTTCTCGTACTGAGCCCTGGTCCCTAATCACTACTCTACACTTTCCGCATTTACCCCTCCCTCCGCATACCGAGGGTATGAATTCACCGCACCGACGAGCAGCATCAAGTATGGTTTTATTATCCTCTATCTCCGCCCTTTTACCGGAGGGTTGAAATGTGACCTCAATGCGCCGCTCATCCATCTTTATAACACCGTGGAAGTGATAGGTGATCCAGGACTGTTCTTAACTGTTCATTTGGTCCAACATAGGAAAGGGTGTTTCCGATAACAATTGACCGGAAGAGGCAGTCCCAGAGCGCTAAAAAACAACATTTATTCCCCGTATCCAAAACCATATACGGTAAATGTCTCTATTTGGCCCTACATCGAGGATGGATCAGAAGAGGTACTACACCGAGGAGTGGTCACTTGGAGATGTGCCCGGATTCATTCTTGAGGATATACATTCAAGGGAATTCGCATTCGATCATGATGGAAGGGGCCCCAGTGATAGATATAACGTACTTGCCGATCCGGGTGCCCTCGAGAGCCAGCTAACCGGTAGACCCCCCTTCTCGGCCTACTGCAGCGTGGCGTATTACGATGATCCCTCCAAAAGGGAAGGAATATACCGAACGGAGCTGGTATTTGATATAGATGCCAAGGACCTACCAGTAAGGAACTGTTCCTGCGACCCTGGCGATGTATGTCCAAAATGCCTCGCTGACTCCAAGCAATTAGCCCTGGAATACATGGCCTGCCTGGAAAAAGACCTCGATCTTGATGATATATACATGATATATTCGGGGCGGGGATATCACATCCGGGTATTTGATCGTGGTGTGAGCATGATTACTTCCTCGGATCGTCGCAAGATCCTGGATTACATATCGGGTGGAATAGTTCCCAAGAATCTATTCATAGAGCACGGTTACAGTTCGATTTTCCGGAGGAGGGCCATATGGATAATAGAAAGAGCGGAGAAGGGAGACCTGGAAAATATTCCCGATTCAGTTTCAAAAAGGCTATTCGGAAAAAAGGAAGCCATCATCGAGGCTCTGGAGCAAAGAGATCGAATGGCTTTAAACAAGCTGATGGGAGAGAGGAGGCTGAGTGCACTTCTGAGCAGCATAGCGAATATGGCCTCATCGCTGACCGATGCTAAGGTTACCATGGATGAAAAGAGGATAATCAGGCTGCCCAGCAGCTTACATTCAAAGGTTAGCATGAAGTGCATGTTGATTCCTGACCCTCAGAATTTTGACCCCCTGGAGGAGGCCGTGCCCCAGTTCGTGAAAGAGAGGGAGGATGGTTAATGTCAGGAACCGAGCCCTCGGTCGCTCCGTCTTCTCCAACCGGGGAGTCCCAGGGGATTTTTTCCCAGTTTCACGCCGAGATAAGGGAGGAGTTGAATGGCAAGGGGTTTACAACGCCAACTAGGATACAGGAAAAGGCAATTCCCCTGGTAATGGAAGGAGATCATGCCTTGGTCATCGCCCCAACCGGAGAGGGCAAGACCGAAGTTGCAGTTCTTCCGATTCTGGACAAGATGGTCAGGGAGGGGAAGCCGGAACCGATAAGCGTGCTCTATATCGCTCCTCTGAGGGCCTTGAATAGGGACCTTCTTGACCGCATAGAGTCATGGGGGGCCAAGTTAGGGTTCAGGGTCGAGGTGCGCCATGGCGATACATCCTCCAGACAGCGGAGAAAGCAGGCCCTTCGCCCTCCTCATGCCCTGATAACCACGCCCGAGACCCTACAGGCCATCCTGCCAGGAAGCACAATGCGGAAGCACCTTGCCCATGTGAAACACGTAGTCGTTGATGAGGTACATGAGCTTGCTGAGGACAAGAGAGGCATACAGCTCTCGCTGGCCCTAGAACGGCTTGCGAATATTGCCGGCGAGTTTCAGAGGATAGGACTATCGGCCACGGTGGGCTCTCCGGATAAGGTATCCCATTTTCTGGGCGGCGACCGGGAGGTCCAGATCTGTAGGGTAGGGTTCCTGGGAGGGGCTTCCCTTTCGGTTCAGATTCCGAACCCTGAGCCGGAGGATGAGATAACCTCCAAGAAACTCATGATTTCCAGAAAGAGCGCGGCCAGACTGAGGAGGATAAGGGAGCTGGTGGATGAGCATAGGTCTACCTTGATATTCGTCAACACGCGTGATATGGCAGAGATACTGTCCTCAAGGTTCAACCAATGGGACAAAGAGATGGGGGTGGATGTTCACCATAGCTCTCTTTCCAGCGGGGTACGAATCGATGCCGAGAGACGTTTCAAATCCGAGGAGTCAAGGGGCATTATCTGTACATCCTCCATGGAGTTGGGTATAGATGTTGGAAGTGTTGACCTGGTGGTACAGTATGAATCCCCCCGTCAACCGGCACGCCTGATCCAGAGGGTTGGTAGATCGGGCCACCGGACGGACATGAGTTCAAAGGGGGTTGTGATAGCCATCAGTGCGGATGATGTGCTGGAATCCATGGTTGTCTCCAGGAGGGCCAAATCCGAGGAGATAGAGGAGAGCCTTATACCGGAAAGATGCCTGGACGTCCTTGCCCATCAGGTCGTGGGTTTCTGCCTGGAGAACCAGGACGTGGAGGCTCCAGATATACTCTCGCTGTTCAGAAGGGCTCAACCTTATAGGAGGCTTTCAGGCGAGGACCTAATGAGGGTGATCAGGCAGCTTGAGGACCAGAGGATGCTATGGGTCGATGGTACGAGACTTAGGCGAAGGAGAGCTGCCTGGCAGTACTACTACGAGAACCTTAGCACCATACCCGATGTCAAGCGATTCAGGATAATCAACATGGTAACCAATCAGCAGATAGGAACCCTGGACGAGGAGTTCGTGGCAACTAAGGCTAAACCCGGAGGAACCTTCATCACCAAGGGAGAAACCTGGACCATTCTTGAGATAGAGGAGGATAGGGTGATGGTAGCCCCGGCCGAGAATCAGATGGGGGCAGTACCCGGTTGGGTTGGAGAGATGATTCCCGTTCCTTATTGCGTTGCCCAGGAAGTGGGAAGACTTCGTCAAATACTTGTATCCGATCCAGAGGGAGAGGGGATCATGGACCAGTACCCTATCAGCCAAAGGGAGCTTTCTCTGGTGAGTAGATACATCCAATCCCAGAAGGAGAGAAGCGTTGTTCCCACCGATAACAAGATAGTGCTGGAGGCTTACAGGAACAAGGTCATTTTGCATGGGTGTTTTGGGACCAAGGCCAACGAAACCATTGCCCGGGTGGTGGCCTCCCTACTCACGGCAAGACTAGGCTCTGCCGTTGGAGTTAGGATAGACCCCTATAGAATGGTATTCACCTTTCCGGAAGGAAAGGGTGGCCCTGAATTGATCATCGAGACCATCAAGGACCTGGATAGCAAGCACGTGATTCCCATCCTGGAGATCGTGATGAAGAGGACCTCCATGTTCAAATGGAGACTTGTCCATGTGGCGAAGCGGTTTGGGGCGATGAGAAGGGATGTCGATTACCAGTCCATAAGCCTGGACAGGGTGGCAATGGTCTTTGAGGGAACTCCCCTGTACGACGAGACACTGAATGAGTTGATGAGGGATAAGCTGGATGTGGAGAGAGCATCCGAGGTTCTAAGTAAGATAAAGAATGGTGAGATCGGATATGATATAGTCACCACCAATAAGGTAGCCCCTCTCTCGGCCCCAATTCTGAAACACGAGGGTTTCTCTGATGTCATCTCTCCCGAGAGCCCGACAGAGGAAATCATGAAAATACTCAAGAGAAGGTTGATGAAAAGGAGGGTCAAACTCCTTTGCCTGAACTGTCTCAGTTCCGTGAAGAGAAGGGTGGGAGAGGTTGAGGAGAGCCCAAGGTGTTGGAACTGCGGCTCTAAGGTGATTGCCTCCCTTAGACCAGCGGATAAGGAGACGGAGAAAGCACTAAGGAAAAGGGAAAAGGGGTTACGACTTACCAAATCCGAGAAGGACCTGGTGGAGAAGGCCAGTTTGAGCGCCGACCTAGTTTCCGAATATGGTAGGAAGGCAGCCATGACCCTGGCCGCGAGGGGCATAGGGCCCCAGACGGCGGCCCGCACCCTATCGAAACTTCACCCGAGCGAGAACGAATTGCTCAAGGATATATTTTCCCAAGAGAAACTTTACGTCCGAACCAGAAGGTTCTGGGATTAGAATTCACATCATGTCGAATTCCTTGAGCAGCATGAGTTCATCCAGCTCTACTTTCTGCCCGGCCCTAAGCTTCTCCAAAGCAGCTTCTGCTCGCTCTTTGAGCTTCTTCTGAGTAGATTGGCTTCTTCTATGTTCCTTGGTGTGTTCGATGACCTTTCCTTTCTTGACCAATTTGGACAGTTTCTTTCGCGTTTCAAGTAACTGGGCATGCTTCTTATCGGCCTTCTTTATTACATCCAACATATTATGGTGGTACTCGTCGGCCTGCTTGCGTTTGGGCTTGCTCTTCTCGATGGTCTCGATCATCTTCTTGTGATGTTTCTGGGATTCCTTGGAGAGTTCCAGTACCTTCGAGTGAAGCTTGGAAGAGCTCACCCTGAGTGCTTCGACCTTGATACTCTCATCACCCAGGTCCTTCAGTTTATCCCTTAGTTTCCGAGATTCCTCAAGCTCCTCCCTAATCTTCTCAATCTTATCCACCAGCTTC
Organism: Hadarchaeota archaeon (SeqCode); assembly: GCA_964621445.1. Lineage (GTDB taxonomy): Archaea > CAYQAE01 > CAYQAE01 > CAYVLA01 > CAYVLA01 > CAZUNO01. The sequence goes on from CAZUNO010000001.1 coordinate 56,282, forward strand.
CGTTCCTTTTGTATACTTAAAACGCTGGTTTGTATCTGCCACTCCAGCCGCTTGATCTCTTCCTTTATTTCCTCTTCGGGCCGGAACTTGGGCAGCTTCTTCCGATCAATGCCCATCTCGTCCATCTTGTTCCTGGTTATCTTTGCAGCCTTGGTAGCCTCGTTCCTGCGTTTCTTGTGTACCTTGATCTTTGCGTTTAACTTGTCCCGCTGTGCTTTGTATTCGTTGGCTTTCTCCATCAATTCTTTGACTTCGGCGTTATACTGGTCCCTCTTCTCCCTCAGTTTTCTTGCCTTTTGGTTGAGGGCGTCTCTTTCGTTCTTGAGCTTTTTGGCCGTTTCATATAATCCGTCTACCTTGGCCTCAAGCTCCTCCTTGTCATCAGGCATTCGCTACCCTTGTAGATATCCAGCATATTTATTGGTTTTCAGGCAGACAACTATATACTGGAGAAAAAATATTATATGAAGCCGTCTGTCCGACATTTCATTCAGCTCGGGGAACTCATATGTACATGATTCTGGGGTATACGGAGGTTACCGCCAATGTCGCCTCATTCATAGATAGATCTCTTAAAGAGGAAGTTACCATCGTTCAGAAGGACGATGAAAAGGCAGAGGATCTAAGGGATAGGGGTTACGGAGTGGTGGTGGGCAATCCCAGGAACCTAACCACCTTGACCAGAGCCAGATTGAAGGATGAAGCGGACGTGGTTCTAGTGATGGGGGAGAGCGGAAGGGAGACACGCAATATTTGCGAGACCGTAAAACGCGAGTTCCCTGAAAAGTTCATGGTGGCCATAGCCTCAAGGACCCAGGACAAGAAGATACTGGACAAGATATCAATCGATAGAATAATCGTTGATTCGGAAGCAGCTGCCGAATTCATAAACCAACAGCTGGCCAACTTGAGACCTCTGAACAAGCTGAACAAGCTTAGATCAATAATGCGTTCCAGCGAAGATCGAATGGCCATACTGATTCACGATAATCCCGATCCGGATGCCGTTTCAAGTGCAGTAGCCCTGGCTGAGATAGCCAAGCTTGAGGGCCTAAAGGCCGAAATCATGTATGCTGGTGAAATAGGTAGAGATGAAAACAGGGCCCTGGTCAATTTGCTGGGGGCCAAAATGACCAAAGTCGATGTGATTACCAAGCACATCTTGAGAACCTACAAAACAGTCGCTCTGGTTGATGTATCCAATCTGAGCTACGTAAGCGCTCTAACTGCAGATAGAACGCCGGATATAATCATAGATCACCATCTGCATGAAAATGAGCTTAACGCCGATTTCATTGATCTTCGTGAATCAATCGGCTCAACTGCCGCGATAATGACCCAGTACCTGCGCCTTGCAGGGATCACTCCGGATTCTAAGTTGGCGTCTGCCCTTCTATATGGCATAATGACCGATACTGCCGAATTTACCAGGGGGATGACCCCAGATGATATTAAGGCCGTGAATTATCTGGTCCCCCATTCAGATCAGGATCTTTTAGAGAAGATAAAATCGCCGAGCGTCTCCATGGATACCGCGGATGCCTTGGCGGTAGCCATTAATAATAGAGAATTGGTGCGCGACGTGCTTATCTCGACTGCTGGGGCAATTGGAAATCGGGATGCGATCCCCCAGGCATGTGAATATCTGCTGAATTTGGAAGGTGTTGCCAGCACCTTCGTTTTTGCCATCGTAAAGGATAAAATTGTGATTAATGCTAGAACCAAGGACGTGAGGATGAACGTTGCGGATGTAATGAAGCGCGCTTTTGGTGAGATGGGTTCGTCAGGCGGCCATCCGACCTCCGCGGGAGCTACCATACCCCTAGGTGTATTTGCAGGTAGCCAGGACGAGGGCATGCTCACCTCAATGGTAAGGGAAAGCGTGACCAGAAGGCTCCTCGATGCAATGAATATCGAGAAATAATCGGTCAGGCCTTTGCAGACTGGACGATGATCACGTCACCGACAGCAGTCACCTTCTCATAGGGGATACCGGTTTTACCCTTGAGCAGAATGGCGGAAATTCTACCTTCTCTGGCCTCAATCATTACATTTTCAATTCTCCCAAGATGGTTTCCCGTACTGCTAAATACTTCTTTGTCGTAAAGGGTGGATACACGTATAGTCAAGAGTTCACCTCAACACGGTCGGCTATTTCACCCCGTCGGTCCATGCCATGAAAGTGTATGGCTTCCTCGGTCCAATAGGGCGTGAAAGGATATATCAGCCTTTTAGGATAAAAGTCTTTCTTGCCGGGAGCATCGGGCTAAGATAATGGGTGATGGCATGTGGCCGCTTGAAAACCAACCCTCGTTTTTGGAGTCTGAGTCCATTCAGATACTTGTCTCAACGGTTACTCTGGGCTCGGCTTTTACACTCGCCCAGAGAGGGGGTTGGAGGACTTTTGTGATCGCCTGTGCTACGGTTGGGATTGGTTTTGTTGGCCACGAGCTTGCTCACAAGTATATGGCCATGCGCTTTGGTTATCAGGCACGTTATAGAATCTGGCCCATGGGGCTGGTTTTAGCCCTGCTATTGGCCTTTGTTGCAGTGATATTTGCGGCCCTGGGAGCTGTGAGGATAAGGGGAGCAGGGATGACCAGGGATGAACGGGGGATTATTTCATTGGCTGGGCCGACATTCAACATTATTCTTTCCGCCCTGTTTATGGGAATGGCAACCGTGTTTTCAGGGGTGTATTCGCAATTTTTTGAATTTGGTGCCTTCATTAACGCGCTCATCGCCCTCTTCAACTGCATTCCTTTTTCAATTCTAGATGGTAAGAAGATCTTCGACTGGGATAAGTCAATGTGGGTTCTAGCGGTCGTGGTGGCTGGCGTACTATTCATATTAAATCAATGATATGTGGAGGGGGTGGGAGTCGAACCCACGAAGGCATGCGCCGCCCCGAAGGGACATCTGCGCCACGAGATCTTGAGTCTCGCCCGTTTGACCAGACTCCGGAACCCCTCCGTGTTTGGATACTAGTTGACGGCATAGAAATATGCTTTGCCGACCTCTACGGACCCCCTGATGGTGGTAGAAACAAACATAAGAGAGTTACGGGTAACCGAAAACGGTCAAATGAGAAGATTTGGCATTGAGTGGCTTTCATTGAAGAAGCATCGAAAGGTCTACGAGGATCTTTCCGAGCACGTGGAAAAGACATGTGAGGCGGTTAGCCTTCTCCAGGAAGGGGTCAGATGCGTGTGCGAGAAGGACTACGAGCCATTGGATGAGATTGTCCAAAAGGTTCTGGCCCTTGAGAGGGAAGCAGACGAGATTTCAAAGCAAACGATGGACGACCTGGCCGTCTCCGTTCTAACTTCCATAGATAGAGGGGACCTGATGAACCTGGTGTTTCAAGTTGAGAAGATCGCTGCCGAGGCCGAAGGGCTGGCCTATAGATTGGAACGGGCTAAGAGCCTGGAGATAGCGGTCCCCGCCAGGATCGGTGAGGGCCTGGAGGAGGTTGGTGGTGATGTTTGCAGGACCTTTGACTCGCTTAGGGAGTGTATTTTTGAGTTGCCATCCAGCCTGGAGGGGGCGGTCTCCCTGGGTGACAGGGTATCCGATCTCGAGGAAAAGGTGGATATAGAGAGGAGAGAACTGTTGGAGGAACTTGGTGCCGCATTTAAGGACAGTAATGACTTTCTCTCCTACAGCGTGTTGAAGGAGATCATAGATCAGTTTGAGGCTATCGCCGATGATTCGGAGGATGCCGCCGATCTGATAAGGATACTCTGCGTTAAACACACCGGTTAAAAATTAATTTTCCGTCTCGCAATTTATTATAGGCCATAATGGAAAACTTTTAAGTCTATGATCCCTAAATTATGCTCAGATAGGGGCCCTTCTTTCCGGGCTTAGGGTGTAGAAATTGGGTTTTCTTACTAGAGATAAGAATGAGGATAACGAACCGGCAGGCCTCACCATGCAACAGGTTTTCGATGGGCTGGCGCCGAAGTTCAAGGAGCTTTATGCAAAACTGGATAAACTGGATTCCCGGCTGGATAAGCTGGAGAAAAAGGTGAATGACGTTCCAAATGCAAGTGACTTTCGTCTATTGGCATCCGAGTTGGGGCGGCTTGAAGGCGAGATGGAGAGGATGGAGAGCAAGCATAAGGAGGGCATGCTTGCCCTTTACGCTCAGGTACACAAGGAGCTAAGGTCCATCAGGGGCGACAGAGTTATTGAGATGATAGACCTTGAGCCAGCTAGTGAGGAGACCCTGGAGGAGGCCTCAGATCAACTCAGCCAACTGGCGAAGACCTGGAGAAAGAGGAGAGCACACCCCGGGCCACCGGAGCCAGAATGAATGAATAGATATCGCTTTCTAGAGCCCTAGGTTTCGAAGCGGGTGGCGGAAACCTGTCGATAAAGCTTACGTCGTATCATAAGCGTCCAAACGGCAACTCCGACCAGTATAAAGGTCCCGGCCACGGTTAGCCATTCGACGATATACACCCATAGTAGAGCACGGTCCTTAGCATCCAGGGCCGATTGCATGACTCTATTTAATGAGTCCATGGCCTCCTGCATTTCTGGTATGCACTTCTCGTATTCCTCATCTATCCATAGTTCATCGACATTCCTTCGAAGAGAATCGGTCTCTGAAAGTTCTTCATTTAACTCGTTTATGTTTGCCCCGAACGTATCAGCGAATTCTATAAGGGACAGGACCAGATTTTTGGTTGACTCGTAATCGCTGATTTCCGACCTTAGCGTGTGGGTTAGGGAGACGTCGCCGGGTATCTTGGCCCTGGCCGGGAAGTAGACCAGGCGGGCAAGAACGTCTTTCCAGTACGCCCATCTATAAAATTCTACAATTCCATTTCCTCCCCAATCCCATACGAAGGCCAAAGACCGCCCTTGGCCGTAATCCCAGTAGATTATGACCTCGTCGTTCTTGGGATCCGTGGATACGGTTTCATCGGTGGTGACTGCTAGTATGGTAGCTCCATCCTTGGGATCCGGTCTATTATGTGACCATATCAAGGGCATTTTCTCCCACGGTATGCCCTTGGTGAGTGGGCTGTCAGTCACCGGCTTAATCCTGAAGTTGTGGTCACGGAAGCTTTTGCGACCTGCCTTAACAACGGGAAGTATGTCCCCGACCGGTGTGGGGTCCCATGGAGGTCCCGTGGTCCACACCGTGTCCGACCCACCGAAGGAGGTAGGGTCATCGGACATCAAGAATCCCATTCCAATATCCTCCACACCTTCTTTGATCCATTTTTGAACCTCGATTTTGAGGTCACTGGAGCGTATAGCCGTTAGGATTACCATATCGTAGTTTTGAAGGAAGTCAGATCGGCTTCTTGGCAGGTAAAGTCGCAGAAACCTCTCCATCTGTTGTTTTCCAAAGGAGGGGTTGGTGGACCCGATTTCGGCTGGTATTCTCATGAGCTCGATCTTGGGGTCCTCAATGAAGGCTCTTGTAGGGTATCCTGGTTTAACATAGGGATCTCCTATGAAAAGGGTACGTATCCTGCCGGTATTGGGATCCACCTTCGGTTCAGCAGTGACAGATGCAGATGCTGCGGCCAGGAAAAGGGCGATGATAATTAACCTAACTCTAGGCATCGGATATAATTTGATCCACATGATATTAAACTATCAAGTTTACTATTCAATTCTCAATTACTAGAAATGGTCAAAGGCAGGCTGAAAGGGTCTTCTTTTCGAAAATATTTGGTTTGCAAGCTCCAAACTACTCCTAGACGAGTATTGGACCTCTTCCCTCACCGCCAACTCCCAAATGGAGACCGTTCCGGGTACCAGCTGGGAAAGTCTGCTCACGTCCAGTCTTAACCATTCGTGACTCGAATTCCCAGGACTTGATACCTCGATATCACAGTCATCTCCCTCAATCAGGAATTCCCGGTTGTTTTCCTGTATTATATTATCGGTTACTCTCAAGACCAGGCTATCATTAAACCCTCTGTAATCCTCCTTAAGAGCGGTAAGCGTCGAGGATACGTCATTAACTCTGAACATTCCGTTCCAGCTATTTTCAATTACCGATCCGGGAAGGGAAAGGGCCAATTGTATGTCATCTCCCGGCCTTGAGGAATATACAAGACTCTCGATGTTCTTCATTCTTGAAAGTTTGCCTATCATCCCATGGATTACTTGCATGTTGTGGCACGCTATCTCCTCCACCAAAAAGCGTTTGCTTCCATCTTCCTGCTCCTTTATTCGATACCCCATATATCCCTTGATGGAACCATCATCATACACCAGGAAGTTCCCTCGCTTCAGAATTCTCTTCTCCCAATGCACCTTGGACCTGAACATTGAACAGGGAATTTCTCCATATTTGCTTTGGTATAGAACCATCAGGTCCTCCAGATCGTCATATCGAAATTCTCTGACCTTCTCATGGCCCTCATACTCCGGTAAGCCTTTCCGGTGAATCCTCAGCCTGCTGACGATTGAGCAATTGGCCCAGCCCAATCTACCATAAAATGTGGGGTTTCCATAAAGCATTGATACCGGGAACCCTCTTTTAGCGAGGAGTTCAATCATATCCTTGAGCAAGGAGGTGGCAATTCCTCTTCTCCGATACCTATGAAGGGTGCAAACCTCTGCTATGCCGCCCATACGGACCCTTGCTTTTCCTAATGCTACTACCCTGGGAGCACTGCGAAGATATGCGATGAGCTTACCGTCCTTATCGGCGACTCTGGCTAGGTTGAAGTCGTAAAAGGGGTCAAGTTCATAGATACGCTGAAAGGATTCCTCTGTTGATTCGAAGGCGGTTGAAGTAAGCTTGATCATTTCCCGGAGCTCATTTTCCCGAAGTGCCCTAATATCGTAGTCCATTATCCATAATTGGGTTCTATGAGTGAAAAAATGTTGTAGAAACTGGATGAGGAGATCATACTAATATAGAACGAAATCAAGTTTAAAACGCAACACGGGATGAGGATGATGCAGATATTGATTATGATGAAAAAGTACCAACCAGCCGACCGTGTTGTACTAAAGCTTGACCCAATAAATGGTGAAAGTACTTACTTGAAACTATTGCTGGGGAATAGCAATCGTCAGCGAGATGCATGATTTCATATAGGATGGCAAATTACTCCGTGTATAATCTTTCTTGCCTCCTCTTTGGAGATTTCGCCCCCCAGGACCTCGGCCACTATATGCCTTACTTTGGTCCTTTCCTTCTCGGAAAGGTTCAGTTTGAATCGTTCTGGAGGCTCTCTGGACTTGAACCAATCACAGGAACCTCGGCAGAGGAATTTGTGGAGAATTTGCCTTGCCTCCACGCTGTTAACATCCCATTCCTTTGCAATCTTCCTCTGTATGGTTTCAACCTCTTCCTTGAATGACATTTTCTTCAACTCTCAACAGAAGGTAGTTAGTTTACCTGTATATCTTTCCCGGCAGTATGGGAGATTAACGTTTACCGAGCTGGTATAGCTCTCTATATTCTATTTTTTTGCCAAACCTCCTGGAGTTCTTGGTAAAGGGAGTAAGGGAGTGAATATAAAAGGAAGCTAGGAAAACTTAGGCTATGCAGGATGAAGATCAGGAAAAGAAAAATGAAGAGGACTCGGGACCGGTATCAAAATACAGAGCAGCTGGAAAAGTAGCCGGCAAGGCACGGGAACATGGGGCGTCTCTAATCGAGCCGGGAGCCAAGCTGATAGACGTATGCGAGGAGATCGAAAGCATGATCAGGAATCTGGGATGTGAACCCGCTTTTCCTGCTAATATCTCCGTAAATCACATCGCTGCCCACTATACAAGTCCTCCGGGTGACTCGTCGGTGCTTGAGGAGGGCCAGCTGGTAAAGCTGGATGTTGGGGCCCAATTGGATGGCTATATCGGGGATACCGCCAAGACGGTTATCGTAGGAGGGGGAGAAAATGAAATAATGAAATCCACCAGGGAAGCGCACCAGGCAGTCATCGACATGGCCGGTCCGGGGGTGGAGACCAACGTTATAGGAAAGGAGATAGAGGACGTGATCCGTAGCTATGGTTATGTTCCCATAAAACAGCTTTCCGGTCACACGCTTGAGCAATATGTTCAGCACGGAGGAAAGACCATTCCCAATTTCGGGGTACCATCAGGTGAACCTTTGAAGCCCGGGGAGGCCTATGGCATGGACATATTCGCCAGCGATGGAACCGGAAACGTGACGGAATCGGCTAAAACCCACATATACGGCCTAAATCAGGATAATCCGTTTCCCAGACTCAGAATGGGAAAGAAGCTTTACTCATATATCGCTGAAAATTTCAGGACTCTACCTTTCTGCGAGAGATGGTTTTCCGGAAAGGTACCTGGTGCAAAGATCGGTCTGCGGGAGATGGTCCAGAAAAAGGCTTTGCGGGAATATTCGGTACTTTCGGAAAGGAAGGATGTCCTTGTGGCCCAGAGTGAGCATACCTTTGTGGTTAACGAGGATGGAATAGAGGTCACTACCAGGGTTGACCAATAGGTGTTCAATTCTTTTCCAGCCTAACCAATATGGCACCGATTGCCAGGGAAGGGAACAAAACCAATATTCCAAATTCCGATATCTGGGTTTCGGGGGCAAGGGCTATCACCAATGAGCCCGATTTCCCGATGTTGTCCCTCGTCTCCAGCATGGGGTATCCTTTGTATCGATCGCTTCTGACAAATCCGTATGGATTTGTATGGTCCATGCCCCATTCCATCCAGTACATGTCCCAGGGACCGGTTTCCTGATAGACGGTGTCATACAGGATAACGTTGACGTATGCTTGTGAATCCACATCCTCGAAATCGATTGCAGCGAAACTATACTTATGACCAGAATAGCTCATGCTCATGCTGGATGGGTCTGATGCAGTCCATCCATTGAGTGCATCCGGCAACTGGTCCTCCAGGTCGCCGGGGGGTATCATTTCATCCTCATGCCCCTGGACTAATCCATCAATTGCGGCGAGGTCCATGTTACCCGCGTATTGATACAGTATATCATTAGATTGTGTCATACGGCCTCCGACAAGAACCGTTATCCGTGAGTTGGTGGGATCTTCAGCCAATGCGCTTACGGCAAAAAAGACCAGCGCTGCAAATGTGATTGCAGTAAGTTTAATCGCTCTCATGCAATATCTCCAGAGAATGCCAGAGAGAACCTAGCCGCACATAAATATGATTCCTCCAAAAATTACCGTTACTTGAGAGCAAGAATCTTCTAATTCCGGAAATAAATTCAAATATATTGAATATGTTGACCTATTGAATTCACTCGGGTCCTTTATCTACTATAGGCTTTAGTCTTCAATGCATCCCGGTATTGAACCAGTCGATCATCTTGATATGCCTTTATCTACTGCAATCTCGGCTATATCCTGAGAATAGGATATGATTCGATGGAGGCTCTCAGCTATTAGCATCTGGGTGGCCACGTTCTCCGTTTCCTGTCTGGACACGTTGCTAAAGGTAGATATAGCATAGTCCTCCCTGTGGTTATCAACCCTAGTGAGGACCTCCCTGGCGTCGTCGATTTTATTCCTCAGGAAGGATCTTGCGCTCTGATCAAAGATATCATAACATAAACGGGCGAGTTTGATCAGGGAAGGGGGCGTGGAATAGTCCTGGGGCATACTTTCCAGGAGTTCGCATACGTTCTCGATGTGATCACATATCCTCTCCACATTCCTGGAAACCGAGAGATGGCAGGTCGCTAGCCTGATATCGAGCTCAACGGTATCGGCGAATCTATGGTCCATTATGCCGTAGTTGATTTGCCTGACCAGAAACCAGTGTGTTCTGTCCGCGTGTGGTTCCCTGGCCGCGATATCGCCAAGCAGTTCCTGGTCCTGGTTTTCCATTGCCTTGGGCAGATCCTGGATCATGGATTTGGCCAGTAATACCAGGCGGGAGAGTGCTGAAGGTAAGGTCAGCTGGGTGGGATCAAGCATCTGTCTTATCTCCATGGTTCTGGTATCCTCCCTGACTACCTCAAGTCCCATTAACCCCTCCACTAGCTGAAAGACCTCGTTCCTGCTTTCCTGGTCCATCTGCTGGGATTTCAATAGAATTGTATCAAAACCCATAATATAGGCTGCAATAACCTCCCGTGTGGTCAGGCTGAGGTCCTGTTGGAGGGAGATCTCCTTGACCCTCTGATCGGATTCCCTCTTATTCAAGGGATATAGGGATATACTACCGTCATCGTTCTCGGATATCACGACTCTTGAGCCCTTTTCGATGCCATTTTCCTGAGCCCAATCTTTTGGTAAGCTTACCGTGAATGTGGATCCTCCCGTCATCTGGATCGATCTAACTTCTTCCATAAAGTGAGTTATTGATTCTATGTATAAATAATTTCTCTATATATAGTATAGGGTGAAGATTATTGAGGAGCATGAGCAACCAGCGCCCCAACTCCATAAGGAGTTATGAATTAAATGAGGAGGAAAAAATGAAACGACCAAGCGCTTTGGCACTAGGCGCAGTAACACTATTGATATCTTCGCTATTGCTCGGTTGTATCAGCGACTCGAGCTCAGGAACGATAGAGATTGCAGGATCAACGACGGTTCTTCCCATTGCTAGCAAATGCGCGGAGGAATACATGGATCAACATGATGATGCCGATATTCAGGTTAGTGGTGGCGGATCCAGTGTAGGAATTCAATCAGCTGGTGAGGGCACCGCGGACATAGGCATGGCTTCCAGGCAGATCAAGGATTCTGAGATGGATGAGTATCCTGATCTTGTCGAGCACGTGGTTGCAAAGGATGGTATCGCGATTATCGTCCATACAAGCAACACGGTAGCTAAACTAACCCCAGCACAGGTGAAGTCGATCTACAAAGGCGAGGTCACCAACTGGAATGAAGTCGGTGGCCCCGATAAAGTGATCGTTGTGGTCGGTAGGGACACTGCCTCCGGTACCAGGGAGTTCTTCCATGAAGCCGTCTTGGACGAAGAGGACTTCGTTAGCGGCATGCTTGAGAAGGCTTCCAACGCGGGAGTACTGGAAACCGTGAAGGGTACTGAGGGCGCCATTGGCTTCGTTGGTCTTGGCTATGTCGATGAGACGATTAAGGCCTTGAAGATCAATGATGCGGTTCCGACCGTTGCCAATGTGATCAGCGGTGATTACCCGATTTCGAGATCGCTATACATGTACACCAAGGGCCAACCAACAGGACTGGCAAACGACTTCATCAACTTCATCCTGTCGTCTGAGGGCCAAGCAATAGTTGCAGAAGAGGGTTATGTCCCACTTCAATAATTAACAAAACACCAGGGGGAGTATCTTTTTAATTCCCCCTCTTTCTTTTGTAAATCATCTTTTGAATGAGGTGTAAACGTTTTGAGGTTATGGGATCTCAAAGAGAAGGCAATCAAGTCAATTTTCTTCGTTTGCGCCATTTTTGCCACAATAACCGTCATATTCATCATTTCTTTTCTTTTCGCTGAGGCCTTTCCCGCCTTTAAGGAAATTGGGGTGGGCACGTTGGTCCTCGGCCCGGAATGGGTGCCCACTGGAGTTCCAAAACGTTTTGGGGGCCTGCCAATGGTGGTGGGTACACTGTTGGTCACCCTTGGTGCAGTAGCCTTTTGTGGTCCCCTTGGGGTGGCCTGCGCCCTATTTCTTTCCCAGGTAGCTCCGCCCAAAGCCCGGTCGATATTGAAGCCCGCAGTTGAATTATTGGCCGCAATACCTTCCGTGGTCTATGGGTTCTTCGGACTCACGGTCATGGCCAGGTGGCTAATGAATACCTTTGATCTTCCCACCGGGGAGACATGGCTAAACGGCTCGATCCTGCTAGGTATAATGGCACTGCCGACCGTGGTCAGCGTTTCGGAGGAGGCCTTGACAGCAGTTCCAAGGGAGTTCGAGGAGGCATCATTGGCCATGGGTGCCAACAAGTGGCAGACGATTCGGAGGGTTATCCTACCATCGGCGCTTTCCGGAATCACAGCAGCGATCGTTCTAGGGTTGGGGAGGGCAATAGGCGAAACCATGGCCGTAATGATGGCAACGGGCAATGCACCGATAATTCCTGATCCGCTTTGGGACGTCTTTACACCGATTAGAACCATTACCGGTTGCCTGGGAACGGAGATGGGAGAGGTGCCCCTGGGGAGCCTCCATTACCATGCGCTTTTCTCCTTGGCAGTTATACTTTTCGTGGTTGTCATTGCCATCAATTTCGCTGCTATCTGGGTTCTCGGATACATAAGGAAAAAACAGTTTGGAGAAGGAAAGGGATCTTGGCTTAGCATTCCGATACCTCAGGAGGTCAAACTAGCATTTAGGAAGGGCCTAATTCTAACCATTTCTGCTGCAATTCTGTCCATTATCTATCTCTCATTGGGATTGGTAGCGGTCCTCTGCATCATAGGTGCTTATTTAGCCTATAGGTATATTGCACCAAGATTAGGCCCCGATCGCTCACAGAGTTTGGCGGTGAGCATACTGTGGACCAGCGGGATCGTCACCCTAGTGATTCTTGGCATTCTAGTAGGTTTTATTTTCGTAAAGGGAGCGCCGGCAATAACTTGGGATTTCCTGACCAAGGCTCCTAGGGACTCCGGGCGGGCCGGAGGAATATTCCCAGCAATTCTAGGTACCATCTACCTAGTCGTAGGTGCTATAGCGTTTAGTCTCCCCATAGGAATGGGGGCGGCGATATACCTTTCCGAGTACGCCAGGGAGGGTAGAATCACTCGCCTAATCCGAATGGGTGTCGATGCCCTAAACGGCACCCCATCGGTGGTTTTCGGACTCTTTGGAATGGCATTTTTCGTTCTATATCTTCAATTTGGAAGGAGCATGATCGCGGGCCAGCTGACCTTGGGTCTCATGGTATTGCCGGTAATAGTAAGAACCACCGAGGAGAGCCTAAAGTTCGTCCCCATGTCGCTCAGGGAAGGGAGCCTGGCCTTAGGAGCTACCAAGTGGCAAACCGTTAGAAGAGTAGTCCTCCCACCTTCCCTTCCGGGAATTATTACCGGGGCTATACTGGCCATAGGAAGGGTTGCGGGGGAGACCGCACCAATAATCTTTACCTGCGCCGTTTTCATCACCAGGTTCCTGCCCGATAGCCTCTTCGATTCGGTTATGGCTTTGACCTATCACCTTTACACGCTGGCGGTGGGAGTACCACGCTCGACCCAGAATGCTTATGGGACAGCGGTGGTGCTGCTAACTCTGGTTTTACTAATTGATTTGGGTGCAATAATCATCAGAAATAGATACTATAGGGAGAAGTTGTGATAACATGATGGGTAGTACAAAGATAAGGGTCCAAGGACTAAACGTATGGTATGTGGATAACCACGCTATCATCGATGTCGACATGGAGATACCGGCCAACAAGGTAACGGCGCTAATTGGGCCATCAGGATGCGGGAAGTCGACCTTCATAAGATGCCTGAACAGGATGAACGACGTTATTGAAGAGGCTAGGGTAGAGGGTAAGGTGTTTATGGATGGCCAGGACATCTACCAGAAAGACACTGACGTGGTTGGACTGCGGAAACGCGTGGGCATGGTTTTCCAAAAACCCAATCCATTTCCAAAATCCATATATGAAAACGTGGCCTACGGGCCACAGGTCCACGGGGAACGTGACCGCTCGAAGCTGGACGAGATCGTGGAATCAAGCCTAAAGGCTGCTGCACTATGGGAAGAGGTTAGAGACAGGCTTGAGGATAGTGCCATGGGACTTTCCGGTGGTCAGCAGCAGAGGCTTTGCATCGCCAGGTGTCTTGCCGTTAATCCGGAAGTTGTACTCATGGATGAGCCCTGCAGTGCACTTGACCCCATTGCCACGGGGCGAATAGAGGATTTGATAGATAAACTGAAGCATGATTACACCGTGGTTATAGTAACCCACAATATGCAACAGGCGGCGCGTGTTTCCGATTTAACGGGTTACTTTTATCTTGGCAAGATGATGGAATTCGGGGAGACTAAGCAGATATTCGAGAACCCGCGCGAGAAAAGCACGGAGAATTACATTACTGGGAGGTTCGGTTAATGCGAGAAAAATTCCGGAAACAGCTGAGAGAGATAGAGGAGGATTGGCACGAGGTAGCATTGGAGGTTCTGGATAACTGCGTGACAGCCAGTAAAAGCCTTGAGGATCCCATTGAAGAGGAAATTACCAGGATGATGGAAAGGGACCTGGAAATACTGGAGAAGACCCGGAGCGTTCAGAGACGGTGTCTTGATCTGCTCGCACTTCAACAGCCGATGGCGGTAGACCTGAGGCAAATAGGAGGGTTTCTAAGAAGTGCTGATGATATCGAACGCATAAACAGGTCATGCATCCACATCGCAGAGGTAGCTAGGGCAAGTTTATACGATAAATCCATACCCGAATTTTGCAAAATACTGGAACTCTCGAAAAAGGTCACCGCCCAGCTTAGAAACGCCATAGAAGCCTTCAACTCAAGGGATGTTGATGAAGCCGAAAAGGTCATGGAGAGGGACGCAGAGATCGATGAAATACATTCTGATGTGTTTGGTTCCCTGCTGGAGAGGGTCAAGAGGGACGAGGCAAGAGCGTCCCTGTTGATGTTCGTTTCTCGTTGGTTGGAGAGGATAGGAGACCGGTCTGCGGGCCTGGCCTCAAAAGCCATATACATCGTTGAGGGGAAGGATGTTGAGCTTGAGACTGAGATTGGGGAGTTCAATGTCTTCCCGGCGAGCAAAGAGGTAACGGGTGAAGGAAAGAAGAAGGATTGAATCTCCAATAACTAGGTTCTAGGATCCAAATCTTCTGTCTATCCAATCTATTATCTCATCTCGAACCTGCCTGAACACATCCATGCCGACATCTTCTTCCTTTTCCCGTACCGGGTCCCTGAATCCGCGGTGTTCCATTTCCCTGGCACCTCCGAAGAAGGGGCAGGCCTCCCTGGCCTGGTCACAGACCGTAATGGCCAGATCGATTTCACGATCCAGGTATTTGTTAATTCCCTTGCTTTCCTGATTGGAAATATCAATACCTATTTCCGACATCGCCTCGATGGCATAGGGATGAATTCTTGTCGGCTCCATTCCCGCGCTGTATGCGCGGTATACTTGGCCATATCTGGAGTTCACATATCCCTGGGCCATCTGGGACCGAGCCGAGTTGTTTTGACAGATGAATAGTACCTTCTTCTTTGCCAATTTTTGCCCACTTCCAATAGGCCT
The DNA here is from genome assembly GCA_964621445.1 of Hadarchaeota archaeon (SeqCode). Classification (GTDB taxonomy): domain Archaea; phylum CAYQAE01; class CAYQAE01; order CAYVLA01; family CAYVLA01; genus CAZUNO01. The sequence goes on from CAZUNO010000001.1 coordinate 71,439, forward strand.
TCAATCTTTGTGTTCCCTGACATATTCAACGGCCGAAAGACCGGCAACACAGCCCTCGCCGATGGCCTTACAGACCTGGAATGGCGGGCCGGTTATATCTCCACATGCGAATACCCCTTCAAGTTCAGTCTTCTGTTCACGGTCCACTTCTAGAAAGCCTTCCTCATTGGGCATAAGCCCGAGAGGCATGGCCAGTTCCATAATTCCCCTGGACCCTATCTCAATGAATACGCCATCGATCTCTATCGAGCTTGAATCCTCGAATTGTAGGGTTTCAACGGTGTTTTCCCCAGCTACCTTTGATGGGTTCCTGTTTAATATCTTGATTCCCTTCTCCTGCAGATCGCTTCTGTCCCCGTCCGACATTTCATGCTTGGGATCTATCAGGTATACTTGAGACGCGAAGCCCACGAGGCTCTGGGCTGCAACAAAAGCAGCGCTTTCGCCCCCTACAATGGCCACTCGCTTGTCTCTGTATAGTGGGCCATCACAATCCGCACAGTAACTTATGCCCTTTCCTACGAAATCTCTCTCGCCATCGATATCCGACTTGTTTCTGGTTATGCCCGTGGAGAGGATGAGGCCGTCGGCCTTTATGGCCTTTCCGGTTTCGAGTTCACATTCGAAAACTCCGTTCTGCGTTATTCTCACTGCATCTGATTCAACGAACTCGACACCGAATCTCTTTGCCTGTTTCTTACCCTTTTTAAGCATCTCCTTGCCACTGACCTCCCCTAAGATGCAGAAGAGGTTCTCGATCCATGCCCACCCGAGCTTACTCTTAGCGCTTTTTCCCAGAACTATAACGCTGGTGTTCCTCCTTGCAGCATGAATGGCGGCCTGCAATCCGGCCGGACCAGCTCCTATGATTAGAATATCACAGCGTTTAGGATTCATCAGCGTATACCATAATCCCAGGGGATAAAAATCATGACTGATTGTGGTATCTAAAACCCGTATTTGTCAAGCTGATCAGCGTTTTCCACAATCCGGCTCCTTCAATACATATTCGGGTATATGACCCTTCGCATCATCAATCAGGAATTGGTAGAGCTTCTGGGTTTTTTCTGGATTATCCATGGCTCGATTATCCATTTGAGCCGGGTCGGACCTCAAATCATAGAGCCTTCTTTCGGAGCCGTCCATCTTGCATAGAAGAACCCATTCCCCATCCGTCACCCACGCATACCGGTTGTAGGCCGATGTTAAATGATCTCTCTGCTTGTGAGGGTTATCTTGGATCGCTGGTTGCAGGTCGACCCCGTCAAGGCCCTTGCTTTCCTTCAAACCGAGGTAGGATAGTATGGTTTTGGTTGCATCCAGGTTATAGACCATCTCCGATACCCGGCTACCGGGTTCGGTTATTCCCGGTATATGGATGATCAGTGGTATTTCCATGAGTTCTGGATACATTGCCCTGTCGACCTTACCCGTCGGCCCATGCTCGCCCATCTGCTGCCCGTGATCGGATAGGAGGAGGATCATGGTCTCGTCCCAAAGTCCATTATCATATATGGTCCGCATGAATTTCCCAAACCAATGGTCTACCAAGCTAACCTCGGAGGCATATAGGGTCTTCATGTTATTCAATTCCTCAGGTGTAAGGTAGGTGTCCCAATCCTTGTATAATGGCATTATCAGTTTCTTTCCATGGTAATGGGGATCGTACATATCCACGTAGCTACCCGGAGGGTCCCAGGGCTCGTGGGGATCGAAGCAGTCGACGAGCAGGAAGAGGTCCTCTTCGCTGTCCATGTTCTGCTCCATCCAACGTGAAGCGCTGGAAAAGACCCTGGCCGGAAAATAATCATTCTCAGCACTTCGATCCCCCACATTGGAAAGGTACCTTCTCAATACATTATCATTACCTTTTCCTGATGAGAATCTGTATGCATCGGCCTCGTTGGAGGGGTGGGAGTTGAATGCATCAAATTCCTGCCCCCTAATCCATCGCCACTCGTCAAAGCCTCGGTGGAAATTCATGGAGGGTTTGAATTGATGATACGTATCGGTTATGAAACCCGTGCGAAAACCATTTTTTCGGAGAATTTCAGAAAGGGTTTCCTGCTTTTCCGGTATGGGTTGCCAACCGAGGATATGTATGTAGTCTCCCTTCACCGGGCTGTAATCCCGGAATGGGAAGGTTCTTATCCCGGTATGAAGGGCCCTGCGAACGGAAATGGTTGGCAGGGATTCGGGATACGCGGACTCGAATGTGCAGCTCTTTTCGGAGAAACGATCGAAGTTTGAAGTTCTGATCCAGCGGTTTCCGTAACAACCAAGATGGTCCTTACGTAGACTATCTATGATTATCAGAAAGATGTTCATTGCCTTCACCGTTACGGGTTTAGTAGGATAATATAAGAGCTTTCATATCAATAAACCACTTTACACAATGAAGCCAGTTTCAAGCCCGGATATAGTCGAGGGCCAGGAGATATCGCAGGCAACCCTGAAGCTGATGAATCTTCTGGGACAAGTGGATGGAGAGGGCCGACTAAGACCCGATGGCAGGGACAAGATCGCCCAGGTTCTAGCCTTTTTGCCATTAATGGAGAAGGTAATTTCCCGATCTAGCAGAAAAAAACCGATCAGAGTTCTGGAATGCGCCTGTGGCAAGGGCCACCTAGGATTGATACTCAACCAGATTCTATCGGAAAGGGTGGAGAGGAATATTCAATTTATTGGCGTCGATTCCTGGAAGAGGTTGGTTGATAAGTGCAGGGATATAGCCGAGAATATGGGATACCATAATGTTGAGTACCATCACTCTGATATAGCCGACTATATCGACGAAAGGGAGGTAATCGTTCTTCTATCGCTTCATGCATGTGACACGGCGACCGATGAGGCGTTAGTTAAGGGTATAGAATTGGGTTGCCGGTATATATTCCTGGTGCCCTGTTGTCAGAGTGAGATCCTAAAGGACCTCCGTCAAACGGATAATCCGACGCTGCTTCCCATGACAGGAAATTACACACACAGGAAGATACTGGGTTCCCTTCTTACTGACTCCCTTAGAAGGTTGGTGCTCGAGTCGTTTGGTTACAAGACCGATGTTTTCGAGTACGTATCCGTGAGAAGAACGGAGAAGAACGTCATGATTAGGGGAACTTCTGGCGCACATCCTAGCGAGAATTCCTGGTCCTTGTATCGGAGAACCTTGAAGGATCTTGATTTGGATATAGAGCTGGACCGGATGCTTAGGGAGGAAGGTCTCCAGCCATCATTTTAGTCGGATTCGCTTAGCAGACGCTTCTCACATTCAAGTTTCAAATCCTGGTTATATCCTGGGTTACCTCGATGCAGCCCTTGTACTTGCCTCCTGGTCGAGGACTGGAAAATACCTTATGTAGATTTATCTGCCCTTCATATCTATCCAGAACTCTGCCTTCTCCAAGGAACCGGCCTTGAATCCCTGGAGGATCTCTTCCACCCGCCCCAGGCTTTTCTTAGGATGGCAATTCTGGACCTTTCTTCAAATAATTCCCTTCGGGAGAGGAAATATCCGATCCCCGTTCTTGTTGAAGTACTATACCCGGTCCTCCGTGTCGACGAATGACAACCCGATGGGTAATAATTCCATTATTTCCTCAAGATCTTTGGCTTCTAGATTTCCCGCCAAACAATTCCTCCCAGCAAGTAGATTGGCTTCACTCTCCATCCGGTAATCGGCAAAGCCCGAGATTACGACGATATTACCTAGATCGGTTCAATTCATTCAGCTTCGATTTCCTTGGCGGACTGCCACAGACCGTGAATGTTGCAGTAGGACATCGCATGGAGGGTCCCTGATTCACTCGTCTTCATAGATGCAGTTGCCTGGTGATGGGTGTACACGGGCCCCTCGTTGGCCCCCTTCACCGATTCACCATGGGCCTTGAATTCAAAGGTACCTACATGATGGGTGAACTTTCCCTGTTCTGGATGGAAGTAAAGGGATATCCAGGAAATGTGGTGTTCGGTGGTGTTTGGGTGAGCTATTTCCTTTCCTATGGTCACCTTGACATCAAATATATCGTCCGCCTTTACCTTTTCAGGGCACTCTATCACCGGTACATGCTTTTCGGTCTTCCAGTCCGCCTCTTGGACACGTTCGGTAAGATTCTTGGTAGCCATCTTTACAACCTCTACCCCGGGATGAGGGTTATCCCCTTATTAGGTTTGCTGTGTATCAATGGGACTGCCCGGATCGGTCATTCAAGGGATAGGCGGGGTTAGAAAACATAAAAGAAAGCCTTTTCAAAATTCAGGGAGTTTGAATACACAGGATTTCGTAAGAGATTTCATCCACCAGGGAAAAGGGAGGTATGTTGATCTCGGCAATCATGATTGCGCTTCCTCCGAGGGTGTAATTTACATTAGAAATAAGATCGAGAACAGGGTGGATGAGTTCGGAAAGAAAAAGCTGAGGATAGATTATCGTGAAAGGATGAATCCCCTCTACTATCTAGCCTCCGCCAGTTTGATGGTAATGGCTTTCTACTTCGCCGCCCTCTTTATGGGAGATAGTCTCCGTGGGGATATCTGGCTATTAGTTCTGGCGGTCTTATTCATCAGCCCCTTCGTAATTAGGAGGTTTATCAGTGGATTCCAGGTTATAGGGATTTACTTCACTATCTGTATTCTTTTTTCAGTGACCGTCGGTTCCTGGCAGGAGAACGAGCTGGGGTCGGGAGTGCTAATTTTCTTCGTTGTGGGATTATCACCTTATGTTGCCTCAAGATTATTCGCTAGGATATGGAGGGAGGCCTACGTGGAACTCTCCGGCAATGGATCCTTATCATTCACCTGCCCACAGGAGAAACTGGGGGCCTTGCTTCGGCTGGTCGGGAATGACGCCAGCTATGATAGGTTCAGTAGCCGATCTTGATCTTTTTTTCCGCTTCAGCCGACTCGAGCATGGCGTCGCATACGACTGCACACCTGTATCCATCCTCGAAGGTTGCCGCCTGGGGTCCGACATCCTTATCATTTGCAATTGCATCCATTATGTGGTTGGCCTTGTTTACGAAGGTGTCGGCCCATCCGATTATATGTCCCTGGGGCCACCAGACATCAAAGTGGGGATGAGAGCTCTCGGTTACCAGGATATCGTGGAATCCCTCAACATCATCCTCGGTATCCTCAACTAGATTAACCTTCAATCGATTCAGATCCTCCAGATTGAAGAAGATACTCCCTTTCTCTCCGTTGACTTCTATGGTCTGGTAATTCTTACGCCCGGAACATAGCCGGGATGCCTCGAGGGTACCGACCGCCCCGTTCTCAAATTCAATAACCGATTCAATGGCATCATCAACGGTGACTTCACCCATCTTGTTTGGGTCATCGGGTAACGGCCTTTCCTTTATCGCGGTCTTCGTCGTCGCCATTACCGAATCAAACTCTCCGACCAGGAACCTACCGATATCTATCACATGGGCCCCCAGATCTCCCAGTGCACCGCTTCCAGCTTTTTCCCTGTCCATTCTCCAGGCGAGAGGGGTATTGTGGTGTGGTAGCAGCCATTCCTGCAGATATTTTGCCCTGAAATGGTATATTTCCCCTAAAGTACCATCCTCAATGAGCTGTCTGGCTAAGGCGATTGCGGGTACAAAACGGTAGTTGAAGCTAACCATGTGCTTGACCCCAGCCTTTTCCGCGGCTTTGAGCATTTCCGATGCCTCGTCCGCATTTCGGGCCAGAGGTTTCTCACACCAAAGGTGTTTTCCCTTCTCGGCAGCTTCAATACACGGTTCCTTGTGCATGTTATTTGGCCCGCCGTTGTCGAATAGATCAATGGAATCATCATCAAGCATCTTGTGCCAATCGGTGTAGTACTTCTCATAACCGAATCTCTTGGCCGCCTGAGATACCTTCTCTTCGGTTCTTCCGCACATTGCCACCAGTTTAGGGACGGCCGGAGGGGGCCAGTACATATAGGACATGGTTCTGTATGCATTTGAATGAGCCTTTCCCATGAAGGCGTACCCCAGCATTCCTACACCTATTTCCGGTATATCCCCGGTTTCGGAACTCACATCACCCATAGTTAGAAAACCAACTTTCTTTTCAGACATTCATAACACCTATCCAGGCCTTCATATGGTAAGCGGCTGACCATTGATAAAAAATTTTCGGAATAAATTATTCTTGAGACTTCCAATCTCTCATTGAATAGGATAGATCGTTTTTGTCTATAAACTCGATTATTTTCTCCTTATCGGGTACACCCTTGGTTGCACCTGCTTTGGAAACGCAGAAACCCCCTGTTGCATTGGCAAATCTCGTCGTTCGACCTATATCCCAGTTCTGTCCGAGGCCAAATAGAAAACCAGCAACAAAGGCATCCCCTGCCCCCGTTCCATCCACAGCACGAAATTGTGGATCGGCGGGCATATCTATCCGTATCCTGGAGGTTCTAACGTGACAACCGCTTTTCCCCATCTTGATTACTACAATTCGTGGTCCCATTCTCATTATGGCGGCTGAGAGCTCCTCGGCCGTTGCCGATTGATCGTTGATGACCATTCTTGCCTCGCCTATGTTGGAGAAATAATAGTCAATTTGGTTCATGCTGGTCTTTAGATCTGACCATTGTACCCGGTCGCTCCATGCCAGGTCTATGGAGGTTGAAGCACCTTTTTTGTGAGCGATTGAGAATATCTTTCGGAGGTCAGATGGTGTTATTGATGGGACCAGATTATAACCCCCCATGTGAAAGACCCTGCAATCATAGCTTTCGTCCGGGATATCATTGATGGAGAAATTGGCATTTGCCCCTACATAATGATAGAAGGTGCGTTCCCCGGTCTTAACTTCCACCTCGATGTCGGTGGTGGCCGTCTCTTCACCGGCCGATAGGGAAACACCTTCGACATCAATTCCGGGGTAGCTCTCCAGGGTTTCCATGACGAATCTACCCCAGTAATCATCCCCTATCCTACCAACGATCTTTACATTTGATCCCATTTTGGCCAAGCATATTCCCGTATTGGCTGCACATCCACCTACATGAAGCTCAATGGGGTCCTGTAGCGTTACCAGCCTCCCGGGTTCGGCTCTTTCCTTAAAGCGACGGATTATATCGGCGACCAATATGCCAGCGCAGGTGATTTCCATGCTCTCCACTTTCAAGAAGTTCAAATATTGATTCCTGATATGTGTTCATCCTCGGCCACATGGGATTTGGTTATCTTTTGAATCATTAAGGGTAGTTCCTCCAGATTGTCGAGTATGGCTAAGGGGTCAAGATCCATTAAATCTTCGTTTGAAGATGAGCCGTAACTCACGGCCACGAACTTGGCCCCGGCCATCCTGGCACACTGACCGTCCATGGCGTGATCTCCAACCATCAGTATCTCCTGTACAGGAATTTTCAGCGCCTGGGATAGCAGATGAAGTGCTTTGGGCTCCGGCTTTGAAGGTCGGTTCATGCAACGAAAACCCAGGGCATCAAAAAATTCCGTGCACTTGTTTCTATCCATAATCTCCTTAGCATATCTCCCGCATGATCTGGTAAGCAGGCCGATCCTTAGTCCCATTTCCTTGAGTTCAGTTAGGAGATCTCTAATTTCACAAAGAGGGTTCGCCTCCCCAATGGCCTCCATCTCGGTATTATCCATTATCCTGTGTATTTCGGCAATGTCATCCTCCCTGGAGAGATGGCTGTGATCATTTTTCTCGAGCCAACATATGATGTCCCGAGTGGTGGAGAAGCCTCCGGATTTTTTTAGATGTGGATACCTGGATATTAAATAATCAAGGATACGGCTTCTCATCTTTTTGAAGTCGACCGCGGAGCTGACCAGGGTATTGTCCAGATCAAAGACAACGGCTGAAATGTCCATGTTTACAAGGTCTCGAAAAGCTTGCTATCTCAAATATTCTTTCGAATTCATGAAATATCCGAACAATCATGGTACCCTCTGGACAACGGCATAGGTTGGATAATTCAATGAGCTTCACAAGGAATCGGATAATCTCGATATTCCCATGATAATGTGGGGAGGGGTTATCAATCCAAATACCCTTTTGTATTTTGCCTTTGAGATGTCCTTAAACGTCTGTATATCTCCCGAATTTTCGTAACCCCGCACGAAGGCCTCTACAATAGGTTTCATCTTGCTCCATCTCAGCGTATAATGACCGGAATAGTAGAGAAACTCCGCCAGATCCCAGCTTGGATTTCCTTCTCGGATTGCCTGCTCCAGGTCAACGAACCATATATGGTCATTGGCGTCGATTATCATATTATCTGGCTTAGAATCTCCCAGGGAGGCACCAAGTGAATGTATATCTCCAATTTTCTCACCAAGTTTTTCGACATCCATCAAGGATGCTTGTCTCCCTTTTGATAGGAATTCCTTAACCACCTCATCAAATCCTCTGCCTTCAATGTACTGTTCGATTATGGTCAATTTGGGCATGCTGATGTGGTAAATGGCGGGAACGTTAATTCCCTTGGACCCCAAATAGCGGTTCATCTTGTATTCGTTGGCAAGGCGACGTTTGCCGGAAACATCAAAGTTCTGGGCTCCGATCGTCCACAAGGTAACTGGAACCCATTTTAGGCCGTACCAGTTCTGGTAGGACTTTGCCACAAGCTTCTTCGAAAGTTTATCGTTTTCAAGCTCCACCAGATAAACGTAGTTCAATGCTCCACCTATCCGTCTCATTGAACCCTCCCCCTCATGCCCGACTTCTGAGGAGATTATCTCCTTGACCCCTCTCTCGTCATCCATTGAAACCATGCCCCTCTCGGTCTTTAAGTAGAGAAAAGATTTTGGATCTGGCATTTCCAAGTGCAAGTCTTCAGGGGATTTCAAAGTCTCTGAGAAATCATTGAGAATCGAGCGATCGAGCAGGTCAACCGCAGTCCCATAGGCGGCCAGTCTCCTGACTGCATGTTCAACCTCTCGAAAGGGGACCAGTGCTTTTGAATTCTCACCCGGTAGATCTTGGACTAGTTTTTCAGTGGCCCGTGCATAATGGTTCAAATCAATTAACCCTGATGAATCAAGTTCCTTGAGAGCTGGAAGAAATCCGAAACTCCGGTCTTCGTTAGGATAGCCGTTCGATGAGAGATAGTTCCTTCCCGATAGCTGGCGTATCTTTATCCTCCGCTGTACTCTCTGATGGAAGAAGAAGGGGGGATCAATCAATAACTCCGTGAATAGGCTGCCAAATCTCAAACTGAGATTATTCAATTCCTCCCTAACAACTCTCTTCTTGAACTCGGTCTCATTTCTTTGTAGGTATTCCGGGTTGCGGAGTGCCTTGTGTGGAAGAAGGAGGAAAGAGGCGACGAAATCCCCCAAGAATCCGTTTGTCACATCCTTCTCAAATAGATCTCTGGACACAATTGTGATCACAAAGTTGAGACCCTGCTTTTCAACTATCCTTCTATTGAGATGATCCTGAGGTTTCTTCAGGACCAACAGGATTTCCACAGAGTTTTGGGTTTCGGTGAAAGAAGTAAGGAAACATGAGGCTTCAGGGACCTCAAAATTTGTGGAAATGATTTGTGATATTATTTCTTTGACCCTGGTAGGAGACAACGACCCACTTTCGACATGAAGACTTATTTCTCTTCCCTTAAGATCAAGAAAGATTATAAAAGCCGCCCTTGTCTGAGCCTTCAAGCAGGCAAACGAAGTTGGAAAAGAATGGATCTAATCGCTCTAGGAGTAGTGGCCGCAGCGGTAGGGACTCTAGCAGCCATGGTTGGAGTTGGCGGCGGCTTTCTAATCGTGCCAATGTTGGTGCTGATATGGGGTCTCTCAATGCAGGATGCGGCCGGCACCAGCTTAATAATGATAATATTCACCTCGCTTTCATCCACTCTTGCTTTTTGGAGGCAAAAGAGAATAGATTATAGAACGGGTGGAATCCTGGCCATCGCCAACGTGCCCGGTGCTCTTTTCGGGGCCTACGTAACGAGTATGGTGGAATCCCTTATTCTTGAGGCTTTTCTGGGTATACTGCTAATGGGCCTGGGGATAAGAATGGTGGTTTGCACCGAACTCCCGGAAAAGAGTTCGGATGAATGCACGGTAAGGATGGTTGGGTCGGAGGGACAGGTTTTCGAGTATGCCCCAAAGTTGAAATGGGGGGTGCCTGGCACCTTCCTGGCCGGCGTTACCTCCGGCTTATTTGGAATCGGGGGAGGGATACTGGATGTACCCCTCCTTAGGCTTGGTGTGGGCATACCTATGCATATAGCTTGTGCCACCTCCATGTTCATAATGATATTAACATCCCTCTCAGCGGGCCTGACCCATGCCATGCTGGGTCATGCAAGACTGGATTACGCCATACCACTTGTCATCGGAATTATTATCGGGACCCAGATAGGAGCTTTGCTGGCCCGCAGAACCAAGGCCAAGATCTTGGAGAATATATTGGGCATCTGCCTCCTCGTAGTGGGTGCGAGGATGATCTATAGCCTTATCTGATGATCTGACTTGCTCAGTCTCCATAAAAAAAGATTTAATGACCAAATTCTGGAATGGATCAGTGATCAAATGTTAAAAATGTACAAATCCTTACTACTAATCCTGCCGCTGATCATGGCAATCCCTGGAATTCAGGCTTTTAGCGAGGTTAGGGTCATGGCGCCCGCCGTGGCCCAGACCTCACAGGGATGGGTGGGAGTTCCTTCCTACATCACGATATGGACCGAGGAAGGAGAAGGGGGGGTTTTCGTTGATACCTATCCCTTTACTCAGGTGGATACCCAAGGTTCCGCCCGACTAGCGGCAGATGTGGCAGCATCCATTGCCAACGTCGACCTTTCCGATGTTGATATCTACGTTAAAATTAGATCGGATTCCCCTGTAATAGGAGGCCCGTCTGCAGGAGGAACCCTTGCAGTGGCTATCCTGGCATCTCTTCTTAATCGTAGCGTGGATCCCGCAGTTGTTATGACCGGGACGGTAAATCCTGATGGCAGTATTGGCCCCATAGGGGGAGTTGTTCAGAAGGCCGAGGCGGCACACTCAATAGGTGCTCGTGCATTCTTAGTGCCCATGGGACAAACCCAGGCCAGAGAGAACCCAAACAGCATGAATGTGGTTGATGTCGAGGAGTATGCAAGGGAACACTGGAATCTAACCGTCCACGAAATCGAGGACGTGAGGGAGGCAGCGAAGTATATGCTGGGGATTGAGATCAAAAGGCCCGGCGGAGGCGAGGATATAAACCTTGAGAAGTACAACGAGATAATGAATGAAGCATCACAGGATATGCTTGATTCGGCACGTGACCTGGCTGATCGTGCCAAGAACCAATTGGATGATGCAGGTCTGGGATATTCACAAGAACAGCATCTCAGGCTATATTCAGACGATTCGCTGACCAAGATCGAGGATGCGGAAAGCGCTAGAGACGAGGAAGAATTCTATCGGAGTGCTAGCCTGGCTTTCCAGTCGAAGATAAACGCTACCTATGTGATCAATACTCTGGATTATCTTGGCAGTCGGAGAAAGATCGAGATAAAGAATATCATAGATTCCGTCGAAGAGAGAGTTCAACAAATACTAAGCGCAGTGAATTCAACCTCCTATACCAGCGTGACTGCTTTCGAATGCTATGCAGCCGGGGAGAAAAGAATCCAGGACGCATATCAACAATTGGACAACGCCTACGAGCATTACTATCAGGGATATTATGAGGAGGCACTTCATAGAATCTCATACATAGAACAAAGGGCCGAAAGCGCTCTTTGGTGGACGAGTTTATGTCAGGAATTTGAGGGAGATGCCGATTTTAACAGGACGGTTTTACGCGATGTAGCTCAACAATATATAGCCGATGTGGAATATCTGATAGCCTACGCCGAGTCCATGGGGACTAGCCTTCAGGGAGGGCTACTCTCGACTGGAGCCAACATCCTGGATGACGTACGGCGTGAATTTGAGGACGGAGCCTACGCAGCGGCGATATTGGGCAGTCTAGATGCCCGTTCGTACGTAAACGCCCATCTCGAATTGGCGGCTTTTTCCACCTCGGAAAACAAGCTGGCCGAGGTTCTTGCTCAGAAGGTGGAGAGAGAACGTGAGATGGCTCGTTCATCCATTTCTAATAGCAGGGAATTCGGAGTCAACCCCATTCTAGCATTGAGTCACCTAGAATTTGGTGAGTCCTTTGCGGATCAGGTCGATCCTGACGCTGGTCCTGGTAACAGGATAAGTGGCCTGCTGGAGGCACTGCTTGAGTTGCGTTATGCAAGGCTCATAGCCGAGATGTCACCGATAATCTCGGATAGACTGGGAAGGGAAGAGGGAGACCAGGAGAAACCGGTGATCGAGCCCTATGATGGTGAAACCAAGACGGTGTACAAGACCAGGATTGGGCACCTGGCAGCGGCTGCCGTGGTCTTCCTGGCCATTGGTCTTATCATTGGGTCCATTGCTGGAAGGCACGGTGGGTCTAGAGGTGGAAATGAGAGCAGGTTTGATCGGGAGTGACACCGATTAAGATCATTTACGTGGTGGGACGATCAAATGTCGGAAAATCCCAGCTTCTGAGGGCACTCACCGGCGAGAGCGTACCGGTGGGAAAAAGACCGGGGGTCACTACAAGCCCCGTTGAGGTGATATCGGGACCCCTTAGGTACGTGGATATGGCCGGTTTCGGTTTCATGAAGGGCACTCCCCGGCGGAAAAGGGAGAGAATCAAGGCAGATATAGTGCGGGAAATCGAGGAGGAGAGCGAGAACATCGATCTTGCCCTACTGGTTTTGGATGCAAAGGTTTTCTCGGATATATTCGACAGGTGGGAGTCCCGCGGAGAGATACCCATCGGTGTTGAATTACATGATTTCTTATTGGAGCTCGATATTCCCTTGATAATAGTGGCCAATAAGATGGACAAGGTGTCGGACCCTGATTGGAAGCTTGATGGGATTTGCGACAGGCTTGGCTATCTCCCGCCCTGGAGACAATGGGGCGATGTCATTGTGCCAGTTTCCGCGAAAGGCGGGGAAGGCATAAGTTGTCTGAAGCAGCTAATTGCCAAAAAGTTAGGTCTGAGCTAACCCACTCGGGGGGCCTTGATGTAATCATCTTCCTTCTCCGGAGCGTTTTCAAGAACTTCCTCCTGGGGCAGGGACTCCTTTTCCTCATCCTTACGGAAGACGTTGTATACGTCCATCACGTGGGTGGTGGGCTCCACATCTTCCAGTTCAAGTTCATCAATTTTCTTGAAATACTCCAGTATCCTGTCCAGTTGGTCACTGAAGGTATTCTTTTGGTCCTCGGTAAGCTCTATCTTGGCCAGTTCCGCGATGTGCTCGACCTCTTCCTTAGTTATGAGATGACGGTCTTGGCTGGCTTCCTGGGTCATAATCTGCACTTGGTGGGGTTAAACAAATATATTTTGCTACATTGGCAACCCGGGAAACCATTATTAGAACTAAGAGGGATGGGAGATCGGTGCTAAAATGGTCGAGGCCTTCGTCCTTATCACGGCTAAACCCGGAGCAGAATCGGGGTTAGTGAAGCGATTGGTGACTCTGGATAGGGTGCAAGATGCTTGGGCGGTTTATGGGGAGTATGACGTCATCGCACTGGTTAGCGTACAGGACCTGGAAAATCTAGACTCCTTTGTAACCGCGGAGATTAGAACCATGAAGGACGTTCAGTTCACGTCGACCATGATTTGCGTTCGTTAATTCATACCATTTCGCTTTTCTTGGCGTAATACTGAGCAGCTCCGATAAGGGCTAAACCCACAATCATGACAAGTATGCTGAAAATCCAACTTACCTCTTCGGGCTTGTACATGTTGAGGAGTTTTCCCTCAAAACTCACCAGCTTTAGAACCACGGTTAGTATGCCAAAGCCAGCGAGGAATATACCGAAAAGCCCGAGAAAATTGACGATGATTTCTATCAAGCTAGGGCACCACCTAGCGGACTCAATGTATTGTACTTAAATATTTTGAGTAGAAATCATGAATAGAGTTTAAAGGCCCGGGGCACGGCCTCAGAAACATCGGTTGGGATGATACGGCATCCCTTTTCCTCCGAGGCAAGTTCACCCGCTTTGCCCGTAATAAAGCATGCGGCAGCGGCTGATCTAAATGGTGAATTTCCCTTGGCCAGCAGAGCTCCGGCAACCCCAGTCAGACAGTCCCCTGTTCCGCCCACGGTCATGCAGGCGTTCCCGGTCTTGTTGATCTTAATCAGGTCCTTCCTGGCGATCAGGTCCTGATGACCCTTTACCACCCACGTGCAGTTGGTTCTTGAGGACCATTTCATAACAACTTTCTTCCTCTTTTTAAGCTCCTTCGGCAGAGGATCATCCGTAATGGTCTTAAACTCACCGCTGTGGGGAGTTATTATGGTGGAAGCCCTGAGATCTTCAACCGTGTTCCGAATTGCTTTCAGGCCATCGGCATCTATGACCAGTGGTGTGGAGCCTAGCTCACGGACTATTTGCCTGGCGGCCTGGGCTGTCTCCCCATCGATTCCAAGACCAGGGCCTATGCACACGGCATCAGCCCTGGCGGCCATATCCAGTATCATGTCGACTGATTCCATGTCAAGGTTACCTCCTGGATAGGACCTGCATATCAGTGAAGGTGAGTAACTGGCCACGATATTCCTAATGGATTCCGGAACGGCCAGGTAAACGAGATCAATCCCGGCTCTAAGTGCCGAGATCGCGGATATGGCTGGAGCGCCATGATAGTATTGGCTCCCCCCTACGACCAGAAGGGTGCCGTTTTCTCCCTTGTGGGAATCATCAGCCCGGTTGTTCTGGACGAAAAATAGGTCGCCGGGCCCGACAACGGTTTCCGCCTCCTCAGGGATGCCGATATCGGCGACGACCAATTCACCTATATTTCCCGGTTCCTTACCGTGGCCGTGTTTGGGTCGGTGAAAGGTAATGGTTAAACTGGATTTGAAGAATTCGCCCTCTGGAATTCCGTTTTCGGAATCCACTCCGGTAGGAAGGTCTACTGCAACCTTGAACGCAGATGTCCGGGATGCTATCTGGACCAGGGATGAAATTGGTTCACGTGGAGATCCCTTGGCACCCGTTCCCAGCAGGGCGTCCACTATCACATCATGCCCTCCAATCCATTTCTGGAAGTCATCCCGTAATAATAGGGAGGAATCATGGAGGGAACGCAGTTCGATATTCATTTCCCGGGTGATCTTGGAGTTACGTTTTGCCTCACCCCGTTTGGGCTCTCCAGCCTGAATTATTGATACCCGCAATCCGGCATTTCGCAGATGCCTCGCTGCAACGTACCCGTCCCCGCCGTTATTTCCGGGTCCACAGAGAACAAGAGCAGAGGAGGCATCCGTCCTTTTCAATATCTCTTGGGCGACCTGTGTGCCCGCATTTTCCATTAGGCATATGGGTTCAATTCCCAGACTCCGGGAGTTCCTGTCGATCGCGGACATCTCCAGGGCCGATATCGTCCTCAAGATTATCCCATCACTGATTAAGAATTATCGGTTAAATGTGTCACCGACTGAAGGGCCGAAATGGGTAGCTACTTTTATGTTTGTTAGAACGATAATTCGACGTAAGAGGAAGGAGAATGAAAGATACTGTCTATGGTCCCATGGTGCTTGGTTATCTGGAAAGGCTTTACGGAGAGGGAAAAAGGCGGTATTCCTGCCGGGCCAAGAACAGCGATGAATTTTCCGACTGGCAGTTTGAGGCAAGGGAGGAATTGAGAAGGCTACTTGGCCTGACTAGGATAGAACGGGAAAACATCAAGCATGAGGTCAAGGTGGAACTGGAGGAGCCTGAGGAGCTGGATGGATATACCAAACAAAGGGGGTCAATAGTTACCGAGCCCTACGTAACCATACGCTTCTGGCTGCTTCGTCCCGATGGTAGAGGTCCCCATCCGTTGGGAATCTTCCCTCATGGGCATGCGGATTTTGGCATGAATTCATATGCAGGCGTGTTCAGGGACCGGGAGCACCGTGAACACGTCAACAGACAGGATCGCGATGTTGCTGTCCAGGCGGTAAAACGGGGATATCTGGCAATAGCTCCCAATACCAGGGGTTTCCGCCCGGCCGCCGTCCCTGACATAAGTAAGCGGCATGGGGGGAGGGACTGTCGTAGCCAGTTGATCCACTGTATTCTTGGGGGCCGGACCCCGGTTGGGGAGAGAGTCTGGGATGTCCAGAATTTAATTAACTGGGCAACCGGAATGGAAGATGTTGACCCGGAAAGGATACTGGTTATGGGCAACTCGGGAGGGGGTGTGGTTACAATATATACCGCGGCATGTGACCAAAGGGTGAAGGTAGCGGTTCCCAGCTGTTCTTTCTGCACGATAGTTGGGAGAAACGGAATGGTCCACCATTGCGACTGCAATTCGGTTCCCGGGATAATGACTTTTGGTGAGCTCTACGATGTAGCGGGTCTAATAGCTCCTCGTCATCTGTGCGTGGTTAATGGAAAAAAGGATTCATTATTTCCCGTATCCGAGGTTGATAGAGCGGTGAAAGAGCTACGCAGGATCTACGATGTGGCCGGGGTGCCGGATAGATTTCGGCATTCATATGGAGAGGGTGGCCATAGGTTCTATTCGGACCTAATGTGGCCTTTTATTGAGGATGCCCGGTGTTGAATAATAATGGAATTGAAGCACGGAAGCCAGTTCAATCTTCTTGTATCAACTGGGAGGAATCTGGAGGATAGATGCATATTTACCATTAAAGTCCTTCTATCCGATTCCTTCCCGGATCTAGAGGCAGAGGCGACCCCCTTCAGCGGCTTAGTAGCTGTCTGGGTTAAAGGGGAAAATAGAGAGGCAATCAGGGATCTAGCCAGGAGGATGGAGATTGAGCCCTGGCATAATGATGTAATTAAGAGAATGGTTCCCGTGGATGAAGTGGTCGATAGCGATCCATCGCTAATTGTAGCTGCCTGTTCAAGATTGAGTAGTAGATTCCAGCCCCAACAAGAGGAAAAATTCAGGGTCAGGATAAGGAGGAGGGGTTCCAATATTGAGCGTATGGAACTCATCGATTCGATCGCGGACCTGTTCGATAACTCTGTTGACCTAGAACATCCTGATTTTGAGGTCAGAGTGGAAATCATTCGGGATGTAGCCGGGGTGTGTTTTATAAGGAAGGGCGAGATGTTCCCGAATCTTTAGGTCTCTTTCTTCTCCTTGATAATGCCTGAGAGGTCTCTTTTCCCGTCC
This sequence comes from Hadarchaeota archaeon (SeqCode), assembly GCA_964621445.1. Classification (GTDB taxonomy): domain Archaea; phylum CAYQAE01; class CAYQAE01; order CAYVLA01; family CAYVLA01; genus CAZUNO01. The sequence goes on from CAZUNO010000001.1 coordinate 88,608, forward strand.
ATTTCATCCAATTCTTCCTTACAAAGTATTGGAACTCCTTTCAGGCTTTTTTCGCACCTCTCGTCATTGCTGACCATGAAGCTTGCTATGTCTACGGTATGGGAGAGCTTGGAGATTAGATTTACGTGTCTTCGAAGGCTGCTGTATTGGTCGAAAACGGCGGCCAAAAGCTGGCTATCGGATTCCCGGGCAACGGCGTCAAATGGGGTTCTTGGGGTGGTGTATACACCGAAACCCAGGCGGGTTAATTGGGAGAGGACTAGGTTCAGAAGATCATTGTCAACGGCTCTATCCGGCTCCAGGTCCATGTTTACTCTTTTTAACACCTGGACGGGCCGGACGAGGTCAACCCCCAGCTCGTCGACTAGCGCCATAGCAGTGTCCACGGTGGCGTTACCCCCATGTTCGTAGCTATACACTGATTCCCTGCTTACGCCGATTCTTTCCGCTACTTGACGGAGTGAGAGTCCTTTCCGTTTTCTTTCCCGACGAAGAGCCTCGCCGTCAATCTGAACATAGTATCCTCCCTTGGTCCCAAAAATAAGAGGCATGGAGGAATTTTCAACCAGCATTCTCAAGGTATCAATGTTGAGAGCGGGCAGGTCGTATCTTTCGTGGACCACATCATCCTCGATCTTTTCTGTTCTCGTGCGATCCCCGATTATCAGGGGATAGGCAGATATGAGATGACAGAGGCGTTTTAGCTGCTCGGCCTGGGCAGGATACATACTGTCCACATTTATGAGTATTTTCAACATCAATACAAGTTTCCTGCTGGCGGCTATGTCGAAGCAGTATGAGCCATATGGCACGACTCTGGATATATTGAAGTCCGCTTCCTTCAATGTTTCAATGACCTGGGAGACGAGTTCCTGCTTCCTCACGGACTAATGGACTCAGGAGAAATATTTAAAGTTTTTTACGAGCAAGGAGAAATTCCAGACCTCGAAGTGCAAAAATATGTTTCCAGAGCTCTCTAATGGGCAATATACGGGCCAGGAATTCTATTTTCGATCCGGAAAGCCATTTTTGGCTGTTATGAGGCCTCCTGAGGATTCAGAGGTGTTTTCCATAGGCTTCGATGACACCGATTCCGCCACTCTGGGAATGTGCACCACCTATCTATCCACCATGATGATTGAAAGGCTTATTGATGATGGGGTAATATTTGGTCTATGGGATCTTCCAAATCTGGTTCGGCTAAATCCGCAGGTCCCTAATAAGACACGCGGTAATGGCGCCTTGGTGCTACGCCTATTCACAGATCAAGGCCAAAGCAAATTGGTATTCGATATTGCCAAGGACCTGGTTCGGAATAGTGCCGCTCTGGAAGATGACAAAACTAATCCCGGGATAGCCCTAATGATTGGAAGAGCCATACCAAGAAATGTTCGCGCTCTGTACAACCTAGCTCTTCATAGACTGGTTTCCATGGAGGAGGTCAGGAATACTGCTGAATCGGAGGGAATTGAATGCTGGGGAATGAAGAAGGGTTTGGGTATCATCGGTGCCACTGCAGCTTTGGGGGTGGATTTCTCCTCCGATCAGACGTTTGAGATGATAGCATATCGGGACCCCACGATAAAGGACAGGAAAAGGGATATCGATACCTCGCTGGTTCTAGAGGTTGATGAAAAGGTGGATGGCGCCTTCTTCAATTATGATTATGAAAATGAGAAGGTCTGCATCACGCCCAATTCGCCCTGTCCAGTGAAGTTTGGAGCGAGGGGGGAGACGCCCGAAGCTGTTAGGGATGCATATGAGACCATCGACTCTGGGGCCCCTCGAGCGGTTTTGTTCCGAACCAATCAACATACGGATTTCCACATCGAAAGGGAAAAATCAATATCCAATATTCAGCCATTTTCATCGGTTAGGACGGTGGGAAAGGTCTCATCTTCCCCAAGTCCAATTAAGGGAGGCCATGTCATCCTCTCCATTAAGGATTCCACCGGGAAGATAGATTGTGCGGCCTACGAGCCCACCAAGGGGTTTAGAAATGAGGTGAGGAAACTGGTGGAGGGAGATGTCATAGAGGTATGGGGTTCAGTTAGACCCTCGGATTCCGATCATGGCCCGACCATAAATATGGAAAAAATGAGGGTATTATCACTGGTTGATTCCAGGAGGGAGAATCCCCATTGCCCACTATGTGGTTCCAGGTTGACCTCCATGGGCAGTAGCGGGGGTTTCAAGTGTAAGAGAAGTGGATGCAAATTCCGCGATCCAAACATGGTAAAAGTGAAGGTACCCCAGAGGCGAGAGCTCGAGAAAGGTAGGATGTATGAGGTTCCTCCAATAGCTTGGAGGCATCTTTATAAACCGTTGAGAAGGATTAAATGAGAACCGATCAGGCAGGCGCTTCAGCTTCGGGGGTCTCAACCGGTTCCTCGGTCTCCAGTTCCTCAGGTGCCTCCTCTTCAGAGGGTTCCTCTGCCTCGACCTCGGCCTCTTCCTCCTCACTTGGCACTTCTAGTATCTTGCTCTTCATTATTTCTATCTTCTTTACCGGATAAATGAGCTTTACCTGTTTATGAATATCTGCGGATAGCTTTCCCAATATCATTTCATGTATAAATCCTGAGTAGCTGCTGCGGTCAGCGGCCTCCCTGATTACCTCTCTCATGGCATCCCTTATTGCCTTGTGCTGTGATGCGGCCACCCTCTGAACCGTGAAGGCCAGAGCTCTTATTCGGGCTTTGCATCCATCTGAGGTCTCCACATCCGTTATGATGTCTACCCGGGTTGTTCCACGCCTCACGTGCATCCTGATATAGTCCCTGGTAAGATCATGACCGGTGAATCTGGTATAGGCTTTTTCTCCCTTAACATCATTAATCTGAAAATATAGCTTGACATGCTGCTGTGTAAAGTCCCCGGTAACGTCTCTAAGGGTGGTTTCAACCGTCCGGTCTATGAGATCTTCGGGTTTGAGGGCTATGGTTTCACCTATCTCGCAGTTCCCGAAAAGGGCTGGGGCATATACCGTGTACCATTTCTTATCTTTCCATAGGGTCCTTGTTTTCTTTGGCAAAGCTGCACCTCTTAACGGTGAATACTAGATTAGTTTTACGTTTAAGATAAGGAAGCTGATGGGCTGATAAATATTATCAGTAAACGCTTCGGATGCAGTAGTGATATAAACATCCGGAATAATCATCGTTCATGCTCCAGCTGATTACCACTAACAGGAATAAATTTGAGGAATTCAAGGAAAAAGCCCAAGGGTTTGGCCTGGAAATCGAAATGACCAGGATTGATTACATTGAAATTCAGCATGAGGACCTGGAGACCATCGCCTTGGATAGCGCAAGACGGATTCTGAAGCAGATAAGGGATCCCTTCTTTCTTGAGGATTCAGGCCTTTTCGTTGATGATTTAGGAGGGTTCCCGGGGCCATACTCCTCCTATGTGTTTTCCACCCTAGGAAATCAGGGGATTCTGGATCTTCTTGGAGATGACAAGAAAAGAGCGGCTGCTTTTCTTTCGATTATCTGTTATCATGATGGTAAGGATCTGCACACCTTTAGAGGCGAGGCCCGAGGACATATCTCGGATCGGAAAAGGGGGAAAGCTGGTTTTGGTTTCGACCCGATTTTTATGCCCCAGGGACAGGAACTCACCTTTGCCGAGTTGGGTTCAAGGAAGAACGAATTTTCTCATCGAGCGCTCAGTGCGGAAATATTTTTCAGAAGCGTCTCAAATTCCTTTAAACAGTGAAAAGGTGCTAGCTTGGCTAGAATTCATACAAGACGAAGAGGATCATCACGTTCCAAGCCACCCGTTCGGAATTCAGCCCCCAATTGGGTTCCCTATTCATCCGAAGAGATTAAGGAGATAATACTTCGATTATATGATGAAGGAATGACCAAGAGCGAGATTGGCTTGAAATTAAGGGATCAGTATGGCGTTCCCGATGTTCGTCTTCTTACCGGAAAAAAATTGACTCGGATATTGGAAGAAAACGGGATCGAGGAGGACTTCCCGGAGGACCTGCTTCAACTTATGAGAAAGGCAGTGAATCTAAGGGACCATATGGAGAAAAATCCAAGTGACACTGAATCGAAGATGGATCTCAACCTCGTGGAGTCCAAGATAAGAAGACTTCAGAAGTACTACCGGAAGAAGGGAGACCTGCCGAAGGATTGGAGGTATGACCCAGAGAAGGCGGCTCTTCTGGTCGGATAGAATGGATAAATTTACCGAGCTCAGGGACGAGGCTTCAAAAGCTGCCGCTACGCTTGGATCGGTCATTGCCTCCGGAGATCATGTAAGGATAATCAGTCATAACGATGTTGACGGCATTTGCTCCGGTGCCCTGGCTCTACTAATGGTAAGAAGAAAGGGGGGTTCGGCTCATCTAAGTTTCTCTGGCCACGTTTATGCCGAGGAACTTTCGGATATACTGGATGCCGATCCAGGATTCCTTCTTTTCTGTGATATGGGAAGCGACCTTATAAAATTACTCCGGAATTCCGGTACCCCTTTTCTAGTACTTGACCATCATTATACAGAGGAGGAGGACGAGAACCTGGTTAATCCCTGGGAATTTCAACTTGATGGAACTAATGAAGTTAGTGGTTCGGGAGTAACATATTTGGTTGCCAGGGAGATGGATCCCGAAAATTGCGACCTGGCTCCCATCGCTCTCTGTGGGGCATTTGGAGATATGCAACCCCTGGACGGGGTAAATGGCAAGATAGCCGACGAGGCGGAAGCAAGAAGTCTTGTCAAACGGAGAGATGAAATTAGACTTATTGGCAGGGTAGATCGACCAGTTGAGTATTCAATATGCTATTCCACCCTACCTTTCATAAGGGGATTAAGTGGCAATCAGTTGGCAGCATCGGACTTCTTGAAGGAAATAGGAATTGAAGCGGGATCGGATACTAGCATCATGCAGCTTGAGGACGATAAGAGGGATTTACTCTTGCGGGAGTTGTCCGAAAGGATGGTTAAACAGGGCGCTTCAACATCCGAGGCGGAAAGACTATTCGGTGCCACCTTGCGTATCAAGAATTTGCTCTCGCCCACCGTGGAAGATGTAGTTGATTACCTGGAGTCTAGCTGTTCTTTGGGTCGGTACTCTACCGCCCTGTCATTTCTCGTAGGAGATGAAAAGGCAAGGGATGATGTTGAGAGAAGCAGGCTTAAGTACAAGCAAATGATTTTCGAAGGCTCAGGTCTTTTTGAATCTGCCGAGAAGATGGATAATCTGGAGTATTTAGTGATGGATGAATGGGCTGAATACTCCGGAAAGCTTTGTGGGATATATGCCAATGCAGGATTTGGCGATGGTGAAAAGCCGGTTTTTGGCCTGAGCTCCCAGGACGGTTCAATTAAGGTCTCGGGCAGAATGGATAAAAAGCTTCTAAAGAAGGGTATTGATCTGGGTAAGGCGCTTGGATCTGCTGCCCAAAGGGTTGGAGGCCAGGGTGGTGGCCACAGTGTTGCGGCTGGGGCTAAGATAGCCTCCGAAGCCAGGTCAGAATTCCTGGAAGCTCTGGATGAAGAACTTGATAAACAGATTTCGGGAGAGTAATGCGCATGGAGTCAGTCAAAATCATGTTGTTAAGTTCCTACGGAAAGGAGGCTGCAAAAAGCATTGGGGGGGCGCTACAGGTTGATAATAGGTCCACGAAACGGGTTAAATTGTTGACTTCAGTTGGAGAGGGCAAGGTTGAAACGGTTCTAGAGGCGGGAAGCTTGGAGAAAGCCCTTCCCGTATTGGATGATTTGCTTTTCTGCCAGTCAATATGCGAGAGAGTACTGTCCGTTGTTGATCAGGACCTAGGACAGCTTTGAAACCAAAGGGGAATCAGAAAAGCTTGGGAATATCAAATTTTATCCTACCTCTAGGTAGGGGTGGACCAAATAGCACTCTTTCCATTACGGCAATTATCTTCCTCTGGGTCTCGGTCCGCCTCTCATAGAGACCAGGGAAATCTTCCTCCACTTGGGGAAGCATCTCCAATATATCGTCCATATCGAAATTTCTAAGTATTGTGCGAGAGTTGCGTACCACGGCGAGGGTCCTTGAGTAAAGGGATTTGGTTTTTTCATCCTCGATCTGGGAAATTTGGCTTAGCAATTTCTTCTCCAGGAGATCGAGGGTTTTGTTGATATCCTCAGAGTTTTTCTTCAGGTATTTTAGTACCGTACCATACTGATAGGCATAGGTTCTGAGGACCTCTTCTGACATAACAAACGAAAAGTTAATTAAGCTTATTATTTGTTTTGCAGCATCCGAGGTCAAGTCAGCTTTTTCTTCGAACTCAACGGGAGGTCAATATCTCGATGACATCCCCGTTTTGTAATTCATGGTCCTCGCCGACCTTTCTCTTGGTCCTGGCATCCACAGCCCCAATGAAACTTTCTCCTATATCTGTATGTACTCTAAACGCCAATTCCTTAGCGGTGGTGCCTTGTGGCACCACATGGGCGTCGGGAAGAACTCTGTCTTTATTGTCGGTCAGCCGGGTATGGTTAGCAACAGGATATACGACTATCATGTTAAGGAATTCATAGACAGTCCGATCAATTATTTCCTGGACCCCGGTCGATCCATATTTGGATAGTATCTTTTGTCTTATGGTCTCGAGGGCCTTCCTCTGCCTTTGTTTGAGTTCTCCCGTGATCTTGAAGTCCGAGTCCCCGGGGGTGTATTGAATGAGTCCTTTTTCATTAGCTTTTCGAAGTGCGAGATCGGCCTCAGCGCATACCGGCAAAACCAGGGTGTCCGATAGGCCTTGACGAAGACGATCCAAGTTTTCGTGGGCACATGGCAAGTCCATTTTGTTTGCCGCGATGGAGATGGGTTTGGCAGCCCTCCTTACCTGGCTGATGAATTCCAGTAGCCTGGAGTCATCATCCTCAAATTCAATTGGATGCCTATTCAGTATATGTCGGAGTTGGTCCTCGTTAACTCCGAGAACATTGAGTTGACCATGGATAAGCTCGGTTTTCTCGGCATCGGTTGGCTTGGGGGCCCTACCTGAACGTTTAAGTCCTCGCTTCAATATTCCAAGTAGCCAGTAATCCAGCTCTGTTTCAAAAAACCTGACGTCTTTCAGGGGGTCTCTTGTGCCAGGCGAGGTGGGGTTACCTTGTTCGTCCGTGGCTCCTGCAGCATCGACAACATGAATCAAGGCATCGGCCCGGATGAGGTCATCTAGGAATTGGTTTCCCAACCCCTTTCCTAGGTGTGCTCCAGGTACGAGGCCGGCAACGTCCAGCACATCTATGGGTATTAGTCTCAGACCGTTGTTGCAGGTTGATTCCCTTGGTTGACAAGTGACTCCGAATTCCTTGCACGGACACTCAGCTCTCAGATAGGCAAGACCCCGATTTGGTTCGATGGTCACGAAAGGCCTGCCGTCGATCTTGGCATCTGTCAAGGTGGCAGCGCTAAAGAAGGTGGACTTGCCAGAATTGGTCTTTCCTACGGCAGCGATCTGAAACATCCTTTGATTATTTACATTTTAACTCAAATTTGTTATTCCCTAGAAGCTCTTAACCCGTTGGTGAAGTACATCGTGAACGACATGCCATTTCTTTGGACCGATGGATCTTACCACTCGAGAATTTTGTATTCTTAACCGGCTGCCTCCGTATGTGCTAAAGATTTTTTTAACTTCTCTTTTGGAGGCTTTCAGGCATTCCTTTCTGTCACCCATGCTCTCTCTATATAGGTGGATTATCGATTTATCGCTGCTAATTCTGATGGCTAGATCCAGGAAATCATCCGCTATTGCCGGGAGGGCCAATATTACCCTGTCTATTCCGGACATCCTCTTGCATACCTCCCTAGCATCCCCTAGCAAGGGAATAACCTCGCCCATGAGGTTGTTAATCTCAATGGACTTTTTCATATACTCAATAGCAAAGGGGTTCTTATCGACTGAGAATACCGTGGAATTTCTGAATCTGGCTATCAGTAGGCTATAACAGCCGACTCCAGCGAACATATTGACGATTCTTTCGCAGTTCTTCACTTGTTGGGTAATTCTCCATCTTTCATAGGATAATCTTGGAGTAAAAAACACCCTAGTTGGATCCACAAAGTAAGTAGTGGCATATTCTCGGTGCTGGGTTACAGTTGGACCCTTGCCAGCGATTCTGCGCATCTTTCTGGTTCTAATTTCGGAGGATGTCTCCCCCACAACCTGGAGGACCAGTCTGGTCGAGGGATTTGCCTCCAAGATGGATTCTCCGATCTGGCAGCGAAGATGGTCTAGATTCCTCGGTATCTTCGTTACTATGATATCTCCTATGATATCATAGCTATTGTACATCCCCTTCAGGTCTTTTCTGGTCTCTGCATCTAGAGCGTCCTTCCAAGAACCGGTCAAGGTGATTAGTGATTGATATCAGTTGCCAATTAGAAGCACAACTATGGAGGTAACCATTATCCCAACTACAAAAAGTGCAAAAAGACGATTGAGAACATCTCTTCTCACCCTTAATCATCTCCTTCATCTATAAGTTCTATGTATACTTCTCCTACCCTCTCTCCTGTCCCGGTTAGTTCATATTTGTTCTCCCCAGGTATGGGGAGTATGAGGTATTTTCTCACCAGGGACTGGACTATGTGGCCAAAATAGCGTATCTTCTTACCCACACCCTCCTCAATTTCCGGTCGGGAAAGAGGTTTTCCTTCCTTGGTGATATAGGCCAATACTCTTCTCTTCAGAAAGCTCCTGCCCCCATATTCTAGTTTGGGAGAAATCAGTTCGATGCTCCATTCATTTCTGTTGGTGCCTACTGTGAAGAGGCTTTTTACCCTTATGCGTGATGTTGAGACCTCGATGGTCACGTTTTCGTATTCATATTCCTTTATCCGTTCCACCATTTCCTCAACGCTCTCGCTGAGCCCTCTGACTTCCTTCTTGCTTATGTCATCCTCTCTACTGGACTCCATTACCAATGATCTTAACCTCTTTATATAAGAAGAAGGATATCGCGCGAAATGGTTTTTCTCAAAGCTCTTTTCGATCTCTTCGAAATTTTCCTCGATTTCCTTCTTGATCGTTTGGTAGTCCCTTTCGCTGAGTTTCTGGGCGAGAACCGTTAATATCCTGAAGTAATCCGGGGTATAGTATGAGGGCCGATAAATACGTATATCGGACCGCATTCTTTCTACCTTGTCCCTCAAACTCTTTCTCTGTTTGGAGTCGAGCTTCTTAACCTGCTTCATTATGTCCTTTTGGGTTTCGAGGAACTTGGGTGTCCCCGGGGGTATCCTCTGGAGCTTTTTCAGGTTCCCGAGAATTACCTCCGCTGCGTCCGGCATGCGTTTAATTTGTAGCGTCCACTTATTAACTTGCCGAAAATGGGCATCGATATTGTGCCATTTATGTCTACTGGGTTAGGTGATATTTTTTAGCAAAACCACGAACCCGGCTATTGAGCGGGGGTGCCCGAGTGGACAAAGAGGGCAGGCTCAGGACCTGCTGGTGCAGGCCTTCGCGGGTTCGAATCCCGTCCCCCGCACTTTTTGAGTTAGGCGGGTTGTCCGAGTCCGTTTTTTGATTTAGAATATTTTGATTCCGGTTTAACCGTAAAATTTTTATGGACTACTAGCATAGGTAAACAACGACCTGTTGTATAGGTTGGGTGTGTTAGGTATGGTAGAAAACGAGGAATCTAAGCAATCGGACAAAGGCAAAAAGGAGGTCGTGGAAGCTCCTTCCGAAAGGGAGGTTTCCAGGCCCTCGAGAAGAATGCTTCGGGATATTGATGATATGTTTGAGGACTTCCGAAGGTCCTTTGATAGCTTAATGGCTCCTTTCCTGCCCATGCGGACCTTTTGGAAGGAGGAGAGACTTCCCGTCCGATGTCCATTGCTAGATCTTGTTGACGAGGGAGACCACTATCTGGTCAAGGCAGAACTCCCGGGATTTAGCAAGGACATGGTTGATATCCAGGTAAATAAGGATACCCTGGTCTTGAACGCTGAAATGAAAGAAGAGGAGGAAAGGGAAAGAGATGATTACCTCCATAGAGAAAGGTCCTATTCCAGTTGCAGGCGAAGGGTAAATTTCCCTGAGGAGGTTGATCCTTCAAATGTTGAGGGAACCATGAAAAACGGAGTCCTGACCCTCGAGGTCTACAAGAAGGAGCCCAAGCCCGAGGAAAAAATGAGGAAGGTTGATCTCAAATAGGGGATCTTGCCAGTTGTTGATGCCGGTTGGAATCGGAGGAAGAGAGGGTTGATCTGGACGCACTGTTGAGGGTCCTAGGAAATCCGGTTAGAAGGGAGTTGATAAGAAAACTGAGCCAGGAGCCCAATTACTCCTTTAAATTATCCCGGGATCTGGGATTGGCCCAGCAGCAGGTGTCCAGACATCTTACCCTCATGGGAGATCTGGGTGTCGTTTCCTCATATACTGAAGAGAGTTCGATTGGACCTGAAAGAAAGATCTACTCCCTGGATCGCAGTCTTTCAGTAATTATTGACATCGGTCCTAACCTGTACAGGGAGAACGTTGTTCTCTTTGACCAGGAGCCCGGTGAAAAGGAGATCTCAAAGGGACCCATGTCACTTATGAAGAGAATGAGCGATGTTGTGGATTCCTCAGGTGATCAGGATAAGCTTTCTGCTTTAGGTGAAATCATTGGAGAAATCGATACCGAGATTGAAAATTTGGAGAACCGTAGGGGTGTGCTCCTACATCTGAGGGACTCGGTTATGAGGGAGGCATCCAGAATCTTCCAGCAGATGGAAGAGTCCTTGGCTAGAGAGATAATCCATTTTGCCTTTGATGAACAGGAGAGAAATGTCAGTGAAATCTCAAAAAGCCTTGATATGAGAGAGGATACGGTATCCAGTATGATTAGAAAGATCAGGAAAAAGCTGTCAACTGAATACGTCTGAATGGGGATACGCCTTAGGTATAAGTCTAAGCAGGGGAAGCTCTAAATCTCCATCTTAAGGTAGGAGGTTTCGACTTCCTTGTAATACCTTTTCTTAACCATCAATGACCATAATGCATAACTGGATATCATTAAGGTTCCCAGCAAAGCACACCATTCTGTTACGTATATCCAAAACAGCGCCTCATCTTTGGCCTCCATGGCCTCGTTCCTCAGTAGATTTTGCTTGGTTTTTCCTTCATCCAACGTGTCCTGGGCACGTCCATAATCGCCTTCCAGACAGAGTTCCTCAGCCGTAACTCCCAGATCGGTAATTGATCTACGCCTTTCCCTTAACTTGTCAGTCTTTCCACCGAACTTTTCCACCCATACTATCATCGAATCGAGAAGAGAGTTTGTGGCGCTGAACTCGATTAAGGAGTTAGTAACCCGTATGAATAGATACGGGTCGGCGGGAAGGGCTTTGTCTGCAGTTCTGTAGACAAGGTAGATCATGGCCTGCGGAAAAAGGGCCCAGTTCTCGTGCCAGACCTCTACGCCTTTTGGAAACTTGCTCGCAAAACTGAGAACAGATCCTTCTCCGTTCTTCCAGTAGGTCATCAATGGCTTTTCGACGGAGGCCTCCTTGGCGGTTGCCCAGAGTTGGGACCCTTCCTTACGGATTTGGTTGTCAAGATTCACTAAGATAGGTGATTCCTCCCATGGAAGAGCCTTCATTAGAGCCTCATCCTTGTCCTTAATCCTTAGACGGAACATGCCCCAAAGGGTGTATTTTCCCACAACCTGTTCCACGGGGGCAATTTCGGCGAGGGTTGATCCAGTCCATCCCGGATAACCCGCTTCCTCAATGCTGCCAAGCCACAGGAAACCCAGTCCTCCATTAGTTACCGAATCAACCATCCAGCCTACCCACTGGGTGGTGAATACAAGTGGGTCTGCATCGCTGAGCAACATCTGATCGTAATCAGTGGTCAGCTTCGAATATGTACGGGGCATGTACATTCTCATACTTCTGTAGGCATTATCATACCCTCCTACATAATCCGGCCTGCAAGGGATGAAGGTCGTCTCTATCGCGGGATCATAGTGAATAACCGTGAAGCTATTGTAGGTACCAACCCCCAAGGATGACATCCCCAAGACATAGTACTCTGATTCTGCCCTCGGGACCTACCCTGGAGTGGACAGGAGTTACTAGAATGAGGATAATGCCCAAGAAAACCAAGGTACTTTGACAGCTTCTCAATACCACATATCCCCTTTTGGAATTAATATCAAAGTGCATATACCCCATCAGAGGAATCTTCGCCTATTGACTCCAAATATAGAACAGCGAATGACCTCTAAGGAGCGGCCTTTCTTTTAGCATAAATCTATTGCCCATTATCTTTAGGAGGGACTTACCTCCATTAACTCCCTTGGCGGAACCCGAAACCAACATCCCGGAGTAAGAGCTTCTATTTTAACCCAAAATCCCTTCCCTCTCTGAAAGAGGATTCATACTTTCTGTCAGTGCAGAAAACCTTTGCCTGGTATGGTTTCATTCTGGTGACAATTTCACCTCGGGTTACCAAGACCTCTTCATCTCCATAAAGCAGTTCAAGCTTACAGCCATCCAACAGATCCAGACCGCCAATCTGGACACCGCTGTGGAACATGTCTCGGTCGTTAACCAAAAGGATTAACCATTCATTACCCAGTCGATAACATCTAGCCGTCAATCCTATCCAGCTTGAAGATGTCGGGCGTTTTTGAGGTCGATCCATCAATTTCAATGATAAACCGGTAGCTGGTGACCGTTTCAAAAAGGGCTGAAGCGAGGACAACTCACTGATAAGGGTATAGAGAGACTGGCGGTACTGGGCAGATATTGCCGATCTGAGGTGATGTGTGCCCCAATAGAGTATTCCCGAGGCACCATGCGCCAGGGCATCGTAGGCCATAAATCGAGATTGTTGGAATGTGGGGTAGGTAATTTGTTCCTCGTCAAAGTCATCATTCCACTCTCCTCTGGCACAGCCCTGGAGTACCATCCAAACCGGCTTTCCTCTGCCTATGGCCTTCCACCTCTCTACGCTTGCACCAACTTCCGCGGGGGGTCTTTTGGGGACAGGGTAGCAGTCGCAACCGGTGATATCGATATAGTCCATATACATGCGGGAGAACTTGGCATCACTGCTTGCCGCCTCATTGAACCATATCTGATGGTTTTCCCTATCGTTTTCCCGGAGGAATTGAATGGATTTTCTTAGCTTGGGCATTATCTTTTGGCCCTGTTCTCTTGCGTATTCAAGGGCCCTCTGTCTCTGGTTCCACCAGTCAGACCTGTCGATACCAGCTTTCTTCTTAAGCTTGCTTGATGCGGTGAAACGCCAGACTATTTCATCAGGTCCCTCCCATACAGCGAGAGCAGGATGGTCCTTGACGGTTTCTATACTATTCCCTAGGTCACTACTCAGACCCTCATGGAGTGGGAGGGGAACCCAGCCTACGAGTCCGTATTTCTGGGCTCTATCCAAATCGCCCGTGTCGTGACAGCGAATGAGATTAATGCCTGCCTTGGATATTTCCTTTAGATCCGAATCGGCTTCAGGTAGCTCGTATATACCGATGGGGAATTCACGCTTTTTCCCCCTGACGATGAAACCATCCCCGCCTGGTTTTGTCTTTTCCATTAACATAATATCTCCCTAAATAATCTCCTGGAACTTCAATCCTCCATTGGAATTTGAAGGGAGTAAATGTTCTCAAATAGGAGTTTATGACACTTGTGCCCTATATCCCTAATAATTTAATCGTGTCCCCTGAAAACACTGATCTGAATCTGGATGCCCCCCGGAAAACTCTTTATGTTCTTCATTTTATGCATCATTCTCTTTTTCGGAGCTGTAAACTGCCAAGAAAATACAGAGAGGATAAAGGTTCTAGCCCTATCCAAGGCTCAGGATATCCAGACATTGGCTTCTTGGTTCAAGATTGAGCCTTCCGTGGATTCGAAGATAGTTCCAACCCGGATATATGGGGACGTTACCAGGGAAGATATCAGGAGATATATGAGAATATACTATCCTCGTAATTACAAGGAGCTTTCGTCCTTTGAATTCTTCTACCTGGCTCAGACGGATATGAAATTCTTTACCCCGACCCAGGAAGCCTGGCTTTACAAAGCATTGAGTAACGGAAAAAGGGGTGGTGTAAACACCAGGTCAGTTATGAGTAAAAATCAGCGGTTCAAGATTCCCTGGGCCCAAAGTACTGTATCCGAGGCCTTTCCAAATAACGCGGATGCAGTTGTAGCATCTGAGGGAGATATCATGGGAGCACCCGGTCTCTTGGTGATCAAGAATGATCCTGAGCTTCCAGGTATCATGAAGCCCTTCAAGAAGGAGCTTGAGATTCTATTCCCGGTCTTACACGAATTGAACACCGTCCCCAAGCCCGGATCGGTCATCTTGTCCTACACCCGGAATAACCAAGGTCTTGGACACCCAATACCAGGCCAGATGGCGCACGTATTCTACTGGAGGTGGAATGAGTCAGTTACCTTTACCTTTCAGGATACGCCACACCACGAATTTTGGAATCCGCGCCAGTCGAAACCCAATCCGTATGCAGTTGATATCACCGTCAATATAATCTGGTTCTCCACGGGCAGGAAACTGCCTGAAGACCCTCTGAAGGTCCATGCTTTCAGATCGGATGCATCCAGATTGAATGTGGAAAAGATGCTACTTGAAGGCATCCTTGATTTCGCTGAGAGCTTCGGCGCCGATTCCTCGGGGGTTTATGAAAAGATGGATCGGGTTGAGGATATGGCCAAAGAGGCCAAGCAGTTTTACTTAAATAGGGATTTTGAGTTAGCCTATGAGATCATGGAGGAGGCCAAGGAAGAGATGAGGGTACTTCAGGAGGATGCTGCAAAGCTCAAGGAGAATGCACTAACTTGGGTATACATGGTGGAGTGGCTGGTAACAACCGGTGCATTTCTCATTTCCGGTTTTGTTCTGTGGACCCTCATGGTGAGGAGATCCCTGTATAGAGAGATCGGGGAAACACGGTACCAATAGTTGACAGTAATACGATTAACAGTCGCTAATGATATTCAATCAGCTGTTTTTCCAGAGGGAAAAATCACTCCAGGTATCCCGGGGGCTATGATATATTTTAAAATTTAAACAATATCCGAGAATTGGTTTTTGAGTTATGGGTTATAGTGAATTGTTCGAATTTCCAGCTGTGAATAATCTGCCGACGGTGGAGAATCTACCGGATCCTTTCCTCATGCCTGATGGATCCAGGGTATCTGGGGAAGCGGATTGGGAGAATCAACGTAGATATATCACCGAAATGCTACTTCACTACCAGTATGGACATATGCCACCGTTTTCGGGCAAAATAAGGTCTGAAGAGATCTCTCGAAAGAAAATACTTGGTGGAAAGGCGGTCGAAGCCATCGAGGAGTTGAGAATTGGGCCCGATAATCCCCTGGTGGTGAGAATATCCTACGTTAAACCAAAGGGCTCAGGTCCTTTTCCGGTGATAATCAAGAATGACAGGCAACTGGGGCAGGTCCCGGTCAGGAGTGAAATAGTTGATAGGGGTTACATGGTCGTTGAATACATACGCCACGACCTGGATGAGGATGATGGCGACAGGAGTGACGGAGTTCATCCATTATACCCGGATTATGATTGGGGCACTCTAGCAGCTTGGGCCTGGGGAGCCATGAGGGTTATTGATTACCTTGCACCCCTTGATTTTATTGATGAGGATAGGATTGTTTTTACCGGTCATTCCCGAGGTGGCAAGACTGCTCTGCTCGCTGGCGCGTTGGATGAGAGAATTGCTTTGACGGTGCCCAATGGTTCGGGGACTGGTGGCGCTGGGGGTTATCGAATACAGGGCGAAGGAGCGGAGAGCCTTGAAGATATAGTTGACCGATTTTCGTATTGGTTTCACCCGAGGCTCGGGCAATTTATTGGAAAAGAGGATAAATTGCCCTTTGATCAGCACTTCCTCCGGGCTTTGGTTGCCCCTCGAGCTGTTTTATCGACGGACGCGCTTGGGGATAGCTGGGCGAATCCCTTGGGTACGCAGGAGGTTTTTCGGGCTTCACAGGTGGTTTTTGATTGGCTAGGTGTAGGTCAGAAAAATGCCCTTCACTTTCGAGAGGGGGGACATGAACATAGTTCAAAGGACTGGTATGCTCTTTTGGACTTCGCTGATTATTTGTTCCAGGGTAAAGATGAGGATCGTCCATCAGAATTCAATAGGCTTCCCTTTCCAGAAAGGTCATCATTTGATTGGTCAGCACCTGAATGAAATTGAGCGGGAATCTAAGTAACAAAGGATCTGGGGCCATACACCGTATAATGGAGGCCACAATCAGTTTTTTAATACTGGATTCCTTTATGCCCTATGGAATCCAGTGTCCTTAAGGAGCAAATTCTAAAAGAATTGTGGGAAACTCCCCTTTTTGATGTACATAGTCATTTTTGTAGTCAAGGTGATCGGGTTGATAATCTGGACGATTACATTCTAGGTTGGAGCCAACCTGAGGTCGAGCCCCCCACTACTTCTGAAGACCAGAAGCGAAGATGGTTTTCTTCGAGATTTCGGTACAAGAGGTCTCTATGGTTTTGCCGTGCATTCTCCTCGGCAATCAAGGATCTATATGAAACAAAAGATGCCGAAGAAATCGCTCGGAGGATGAACGAATTACGCCAAAAAGGGTTAATCGGTTCTATGAAGTGGATGAAAGAGAAGGCAAATGTGGAATTTCTGGTCATCGATTCAAATCCAGAACTGGCTCGAAAAGTTGATTGGGTTTTTTCCACCTACAGGCTGGATTTCAGTTTACTGGGTGGAGAGCAGTTCAATCTGGAGGAAGGTATGCGTGGTCTCGAGGAGAGAATTACCGAACTCAAGAAAGAAGGGGCGATATCCTGTATTAAGGTTCCAATTGCATATGACCGATCACTATACATGGAAGAGGTAAGCAGGGAGGAAGCTGGGGTAATTTCCTCCGGTGATCCAAGAAAAAGATCGGAAGAGGAACGTAAGAAGCTTGAGAATTATATCTACCGTTATCTATTCAGAAAGGCCGGCTCTTGGAATATGCCCGTTGAGATACATACAGGATTTGGGTGGGCCATTCATAAGCGTCCTCTTAGGTTATCCGAGGCGGACCCGGAGAATCTCCTTCCCGTTTTCGAGGATCCCGATTTTGGAAGCACCAATTTCATACTCTTCCACGGGGGATATCCTTTTCTTAGCAAGACGGGATATTTGGCGGCTAGCTTCTCGAACGTATTTCTGGATTTCACCTGTCTTTGTCCGGAAAGCAGAAACGTTTTGATACGTGGACTTCATGAGTGGTTGGATATCGTTCCCATGGACAGGATTGTTGCCGGAAGCGATGGCAGTTATGAGTGGCTGTATTTTGCAGCTAGATGCAATAGGGAGGCCCTAGCCTCCGTGTTGGCCGATAAGGTATCGGGTGGCTTCATGTCGATGGATTTAGCACTCGAAATGGGTAGGAGAATACTTAGAGATAATGCATATACCTTGTTTGACTTGAAGTGAGCCAAGAGATTATTTTGCATGAATTATTCCTGATCGAGATTGACGGACATGAAGACCAAGATTAGTTCGCCTTCCCCTGTGTTCTTTATGGAATGGGGTTGGTTTCTGGGTATGAAGACGTAAGACCCCTTGATGACGAAGTGGGTTCTATCGCCGAGGGTGACTTCGCCTTGGCCGCTTATGATGAAATAACCTTGTTCGCAATGGGAGTGTACGTTGGTTACCGAATGACCACCTTCTTGGTAGCGGTGGATATCCAGAGAAAGCCTCCTGGTACCTTTTTTCGCTCCCAGGCATTCATGGGATAGTAGGTCCCTATGGGATCCCCCGGCCACTATTGGGTCAATATCCCGGTAGTCATTTATGTGAACGACGTCCTCCTCGTCCGGCCCCATGACGGGGTGGCTGAAATGCTCCTATAGAAATGCTACAAAATAGGAATATGAAAAAGGAACAATCTTATCAATTTTTCATGAAAAACGACAACCTTATAAGTTTGTCTTGCTTTGTATTACAACACTTGTATTTGGATACTTTTAGAATCCAAATGCTTAACGGTAGATGATAATTATGGCCAAAACAATATGCCTTCGGATGGATGAGGAAACTATGGAGACCCTGGAGAAGGCTGCAGAGCATAGAAGGGAGAATATATCCGTATTCGTGAGGCGTGCAATTATGAGGGAGCTTGCTCGCCTCGGCTATATGAGCGAGGAAGAGACTAAGGCCATTCTTTGGTGGAAAGAGGGCCAGTGAATCCTGCTGCAACTTTTTTTGGGCAAATGAGCCTTTTTCCTCTAGGACATTGAAAGGTCTAATGTCGTGTTTAGTATCTCCTATAATAATGGGAAGCATTTATAACAACGTTATACGGCATTAGACTTAGTTGAATGCTGTTAAACAGAATTCAACTCTTTCCGCCCGAAACGGGTGGTCTGTGCTATTTCTCTAGGCAACCCATGACGTCTGGAGTTAGCAGTGGTGCAAGAAATACCAAAGGGATCATTTCCGGATAAGGAGAGGCAAATCCGATGCAGAAAGCCGTTCTAAAATCCCGTAACGTGCGAACATCAAGATCCTTTTCAGAGGGGGTAGGTCAGATTGGCGCGACCCTGGAGGAAGATCTTGAAGAAAAAATGCCCGGGGAGGAAGAGATCTTCACCATTAAGAAGATTCTGGATTCTCGAGACAAATCGAAATCATCATTGATGAAGGTCCTTCATGAAGTTCAGAGCAGGATGGGTTATATCGCTCCTTGGGCCCAGAAAATGATAGCTAGAGAGATGAAGATGTCCTTCAGTGAGGTCCACGGGGTTGTCAGCTTCTACAATTTTTTCTCTCAGAGACCGAAGGGACGCCATACAATACAGCTTTGTCAGGGAACGGCTTGCTACGTAAGAGGTGGAAAACTCATCATGGATCAACTCCGTAGGGAGCTAGATGTGAAGCCGGGTGAAACGACCAAGAATGGGAGATTTTCATTGGAAGTTGTAAGATGCCTTGGCTGTTGTGGGTTGGCGCCAGTTATGACCGTGGATGGGGACGTATACCGGAAGGTTAATCCCGAAAAGGTAAAGTCAATTCTGGAGGACTACGAGTAGGTCATCCAGATGAAGAGGTCGACGGATGAACCCAAATGGTAGGGTTGACAGTTTAAGCGAGCTTGATAATCTCTCCGATAGATGTCGAAAGGAGATACAGAGGCGTGGACAAGTCCGTCAAGTATTAATTCACATGGGAACCTGCGGCATCGCCTCGGGGTCAGAATCCGTCAAATCCTTTCTACACGGCCATTTTCAGGATCAGGAAGAGAGGATCGCACTTCTGGAAACGGGCTGTTACGGTGCCTGTCACCTGGAGCCCATGATAACGGTAATTGAAAGCGATGGAGCTAGAACCGTTTACGGTAATCTGAATCAGCAAAAGCTCGAGAGGATTTACAGCGATCACCTCCTAGGGGGTGACGTGGTCCTGGATCTTGTGGAGGATCTGAACCATCCGTTCTATCAGAAGCAGGTGAAAAGGGTCACCGAGTTACTCGGTCTTATAGATCCGTGTAATATTCGCGATTATTTAGGTAGAGGCGGCTACTCCGGCCTGGCCAGAGCCCTGTCAATGGAACCGGGTGAGGTCATTCAAGAAATAAAGAATTCCGGATTGAGAGGCCGCGGGGGAGCGGGTTTCCCCACGGGTTTGAAGTGGTCTTTCGCGGCTCAAGCAAGCGGAGATAGTAAATATGTAGTTTGTAACGCCGATGAGGGGGATCCCGGTGCATACATGGATCGGGCAATAATTGAAGGAAATCCGCATTTAGTGATTGAAGGACTGGCAATTGCTGCCCATTCCATTGGCGCAAACAAGGGATATGTGTACATAAGGGCGGAATATCCCTTAGCAGTTAGGATACTGGATAAGGCTATCGAACAAGCAAGGAGGGTAGGCCTGCTGGGACGGGATATCGCCGGGTCAGGATTCAACTTTGATATCGAGATATATCTGGGTGCAGGGGCTTTCGTGTGTGGTGAGGAAACCGCGCTTATAGCTTCAATTGAAGGAAAACGTGGTAACCCTAGGCCCAAACCTCCATATCCGGCAAATAATGGTCTATTTGGAAAACCAACGAACGTGAATAACGTAAAAACGCTGTCCAACGTCTCCCTGATATTGAGAAAGGGGGCTGACTGGTTTACTCAGGTCGGAACTGAGAAAAGTAAGGGCACCAAGATTTTCTCGATAACCGGGAAGATAAGAAGAACCGGATTAATCGAGGTGCCCCTTGGGATAACCCTGAAGGAAGTCATTTTCGAGATAGGAGGAGGTATCCCTGGAGATAGGGAGTTCAAGGCCGTCCAGCTTGGTGGTCCATCCGGAGGTTGTATACCGGCTAAATACGTAGAAACTCCCATAGACTATGTCGAAATAGAGGCCCTGGGGGCCATAATGGGCTCTGGCGGCATGATTGTCATGGACGAGGATTCTTGTATGCCGGATATTGCCAGGTTTTTCACAGAATTTACGCAACAGGAATCATGCGGTAAGTGTACTCCATGTAGGGCTGGCATACCCCCAATGTTGAGGATACTAAAGGGGATCCTGGATGGGAAAGGTTCGATGGAGGATCTCGGGCAGCTTGAGTATCTCGGGGAGATGATAAAGGAATCTTCCCTTTGTGGTCTTGGACAGACTGCCCCCAATCCTGTTCTCAGTACCATACGCCATTTCAGACAGGAATATGTCGATCTGATAAGAAGCGGAAAACGGGTAGCAAGGCAGAGGACCGTCAGAGACGGTGAATGGGTTTTTGGTTGATTACGATGGAGGAAATCGGGTTAGAAGTAGACGGCAAGGCAGTTTCTGGCCAAAATGGGTCTACGATCCTTGAAATTTGCCAGAAGAATGACATTTACATCCCAACTTTATGCCATCTAGAGGGGCTAACCAGCTACGGTGGGTGCCGTCTATGCCTGGTGGAAGTCAAGGATCAGGGAATGGTTCCCGGCTGCACGACACCTGTATCCGATGGAATGAAAATAAAGACGAGGGGAAGAAAACTTGCTGATTACAGGAAAACTATCCTTGAACTCCTTCTAAGCGAGAGAAACCATTTCTGTTTCATGTGTGAAAAGAGCGGCGACTGTGAACTACAGTCCCTCTGTTATGAGTTTGGAATAGATCACTCACGGTTCCCACCAGCCTTTCCATCCCTCGCCGTGGATACCAGCGTGGGAGACATGGTTGTGGATAATAATAGGTGCATACTTTGTGGAAGATGCATTAGGGTTTGTTCAGAGATCATCGGTAACAATACCTTGGGATTCATCAATCGGGGGTCAGATACGGTCATAGATGAACCCGATCTTTTGCCCCTTGAGGAGTCGAATTGCGTAAAATGTGGTGCATGTATTGAGGTCTGTCCCACTGGAGCCATATTTGGCACGCTAAGCAGCTACAGAGGGCGTGAAGAGGAATGCGAGGTGTTAACCACCACATGCCAGGAGTGTCCAATGGCTTGCAAGCTTAAGGTATTTGTAAAGGACCAGAACATCATAAAGGTTTGCGGGGGCGGTCTTGGTGAAAGATACGGGGGGCAGCTCTGCGAAAAGGGCAGATTCCATCTTCTTCTTGATTCCGGTAGCCGGATCCAAAATCCCAGCATCAATAAGGACGGGAGAAAGCTTGATTGTGACATGTCAACCGCCATAGCGCGCGCGGCTAAGGGTCTCTCCCGGTGGTCTGGGAATTCGGGCCAGTTAGCAATTATTGCATCACCTCGATGTACCAATGAGACTTTCAAGAAGCTGGCAGAACTCTCGATCGAACTTGGAGCAAGTAAAATAATCCTTCTTGAGCCGTGCCTCAGTGTTCTCAGCTGGAAAATTATGGAAGATGAAAGGAAGGGGGATACCGTATCTGGGTTTGGAATTGAGGACATCTCGTCTGCAGACACCATCCTGCTATTGGGCCTTGGCCCGGATGAGCCACATCAGATCATAGCCTCGGAAATAAGGAAGGCCCTGAATCATGGTGGAAGTCTAGTTAGTATAGGGCGCATGGAACATGTCTTGACCGAGAGAGCCGATCTTGATATTCGGCTTCTAGAGGGGGATTTTGCAGGCCTAATGGATTGTCTGGCACCGGTGGTTGAGTTCGCAAGGACCGGGAAGGTCTCCGAAGCGGAAAAGGCCGCCAGCCGAACGGCCAGGTGCTCCGGCTTAAGCGTGGAGGACATATTCGCTCTTACGGAATATCTAAAGGCGGGATCAAGGGTGGCAGTTATTGCTGGCCAGGAAATCGAATGTGATCGTGCACTCCTGAAATCCATTGTCAGGCTAGCGGCTTCTTTCAGGGAAAGCGAGGAGGAAGATACTCCCATAATTTGGCTTCGTCAGGGGGGAAATGCTGCGGGAGCTCTTAGTTACCTCGGTGGGCTTGGAGTTAAGGGGACCCCTGTCGATGTCAGTAGCATAAGAGCTGCGTATGCCTTATTGGCCGATGATGATGCCAAAAAGATGAAAAGGCTGGGCCTGGACCCGGATTTCCTGGTATACCATGGATCTTTTGAATCCGAACTTAGCCAAGATGCAGACGTGGTAATACCCTCCAAGACGTGGTGTACTAGATCAGGGACCGTTTTTGATTTGGATGGCAAAAAGAGGATCATAAGTCCGGTGGTTGATGACTTTGCCGATGATGTCCCCCAGGATGATAGGGTACTGGAACGTTTGAAGGAGATGTTAGTATCCGATCAAACAGAAAGGGGGAAGATCGATTGAAAAAATGGAGAATAGCCACTGCCTGGCTTGGAGGTTGTTCCGGCTGTCACATGTCTTTGTTGAATATTGATGATGTCTTCATTGATTTAGCCGGGAAAGTTGAATTCGTCAAGAGCCCAATCGTTGATATGAAGAATTTCGATGAATGCGATATAGCTATCGTGGAGGGAGCCGTGGCAGATGAGGATGATTTGCGAGAGCTGAAGGAAATGAGGGAAAAATCGGAGACCCTAATCGCTCTCGGTGATTGTGCCGTATTTGGGGGTATGACCGCTTTTCGGAATCTATTTGAAAAGGACGAGGTGTTGAGAAGGGGATACGTGGAAACGGAAACCACAAAAAAAGGAAGAATCCCGAAAGGGAAAGATGTGCCCGGGCTACTGGATCAGGCGGAGCCCCTTGGTGCCCATGTCAAGGTAGATCTCTACATACCAGGTTGCCCTCCAGATGCAGAATCCATATCCTTCGTGTTGATGAACCTAATAGAGGGAAAGATGGCTTCCCTTCCGCCGAAAATGATACACTTTGATTCTAAGAGAAGACTCCGGAGGACCTGAATATGCAAGATGAGACGGAAATCAAGATAGACCCTGTCACCAGAGTGGAAGGCCACGGAAAGATTACCGTTGAGTTGGACGAAGATGGTTCCGCTAAAAAAGCAAGATTCCACGTGACCCAGTATCGAGGATTTGAGAAGTTTTGTGAAGGCAGGCCATTCTGGGAAATGCCCTCAATCACCGCACGTATTTGCGGAATATGCAGTATAAGCCATGGAATAGCATCCGCCAAGGCCTGTGATGGAGTGATGGGCGTTGAAATCACGGAAAGCGCAGAAAAATTGAGGAGACTGCTGCAGGCCGGTGAGATAATACAGTCACATGCCCTCCATTTCTTCTATCTAGCGAGCCCCGATCTCCTTTTTGGTCTGGAATCCGATCCAGCGACGAGAAATATAGTTGGAGTAATCGATGAAAGACCTGACCTGGCTAAGATGGGTATAGGACTCAGGAAATTTGGACAAATGATATTCCAAAAACTCAGTGGAGGCCGAATTCATATCGATTATCCGGTTGCTGGCGGGGTAAATGCCTCGATGTCAGAGGAAGGTCGTGAATACCTAAGGCGAGAAGTCGCAAAGCAGATAGATTCGGCAAGTGCAGGCTTGGATTTGGCCAAGAAGTATTGCTTAGAGGGTGGGAAGGAAACCAAATCATTCGCTCGATTTCCATCCATGTACATGGGATTGGTTAATTCCTCTGGGAATCTGGAGTTCTACGAGGGGAATATACGTTTGAAGGACACTAACGGAATGTTACTAGAGGAGGCCGGGTCAGAAGAATACGACTCCGTAATTTCTGAAGCGGTGGAGGATTGGTCCTATCTGAAGTTCCCATACTATTCAAGGAGGGACTACCCCGATGGCATGTACAGAGTTGGTCCCCTGGGAAGATTGAATGTTTGTGATGGGATAGATACTCCCCTGGCTTCGGAGGCCCTGGAGGAGTTCCGCGAATGTGGAGATGATCTTCCCATCGACTCGACCATGTTCTATCACTGGGCTCGAATGATCGAGACATTGCATTTCGTGGAAAAGGTTCAGCAGCTCCTGGAAGATGACGCGATTACCGGGAAGGATCTAGTTAGGACCTCGAAGCCAAGGAACCGGGAGGGAATCGGGGTGACCGAGGCCCCAAGAGGGACCCTAATTCACCATTATTGGACTGACTGTAAAGGAGCTATAGAGAGGATAAATCTGATAGTGGCTACCGGTCACAATAATCTAGCTATGAATAGATCAGTGACCGAGATTGCCAAAAAATACATATCGGATTCTCAGGTTCCCGAAGGTACCCTAAACAAGCTGGAAGCGGCCATCAGATGTTACGATCCCTGTTTGTCCTGCAGTACACATGCAATAGGCCGGATGCCCCTGAAGCTACAGACCTTTGATTCCCGAGGAAACCTGGTCGAACAGATCTCCAGATGAACAAGCTGTCGAGAGTGCGGCGGTTTGGAATTACAAATTGTCGCGAGTTGGCACCATTAACAATAACGGAAAGCTTTAAAGTAAGGAATGGGTCCATCAGCCAATCGAAGTTCTTAGTAAACGACTTGGAGAGTTATATGAATGATCGGACAAAAAATGCAGGATGCACTGAATGAACAGATAAAGCACGAACTTGAATCTGGTTATCTATATCTGTCCATGGCAACCTACTTTCATGATGCAGGTCTTGATGGAATGGCGAAGTGGATGAAGGCCCAGGCTTTGGAAGAACAGGAACATGCCATGAAGATATTTGATCATATAATAGAAAGAGGTGGCAGAGTCAATTTGAAGGCTCTCGCCGAACCTCAGAAGGAATGGGAATCACCACTGGAGGCCTTCAAGGCCGCTTACGATCATGAGATGTTCATTACCTCAAAGATTGATGAACTCGTAGACCTGGCCAAAAAGGAGAATGATCATCCCGCTGAGAGTATGCTGGAATGGTTCGTTGATGAACAGGTCGAGGAAGAGGATAGTGCGTCGAGCATCGTCTCACTTTTGGAACGGGCAAGTGACTCCGGTAACGGGCTGGTAATGGTTGATCGCGAGCTGGGGAAGAGGGAATAATTCTCTAGAGCCAAATGATGGAGATGAATTACCGTGGACAAATACGAATGTACGGTGTGTGGATACGTCTATGACCCAGAAAAAGGCGATCCAGATTCAGGCATAGAGCCCGGTACTCCCTTTAAGGACCTTCCCGACGACTGGGTATGCCCGGTTTGTGGCGTTGGAAAGGACGAATTCGAAAAGTTAGAGGACTAGGCCTAATTATTCGAATATCTCCTTGCTACGGGAAGTAGTCAATGGCATCCGTTCTATCTGGCCGGAGAGCACGCTGGTTACTATCTGCATGTCCTCTTGGACCTCCATTGGATTTGAGAAACCAATGGATACGGCATCCTCGGGTTTAATATTTCCTAGAACAAAGGGTAGACCAACTTCAGGGGTCAGCCGAGCGGCGGCGAGGGGCTTGATTATCATTAGAGGTTTGGGGGTATTATTGATTACTCGTTGGACCCATTCTACCTCCACATTGGATAGAAAACCGATGGAGTTGAACGGTAGGACATAGGTCTCAACATCCTCGTCCGACTTATCCATGGTGACAACCGTTTCAGGTCTATGGGTGCTAAGTCCGGGTATCATTCCCCTGTCTCTTATCTTGCCCACCAGCTGATGATAGCCTATCAGCCTATTTTCAGATGGTACTAGGTTATTATCGGTGTAATTTTGATGGGGCATACATATCTCAACATCGTGATCCGAGCACCACTTGATGCCCCTTTTCACCTCCGAGATCGAGGAGCCTCCGGGCGTGCATATCCAATGCATATTATAGCCCTTTTCTCTTAAATTCAAGATTATGGGGTGAAGTCTTTCCTGTATTCCGCTCAAAATGCAATTAATCCCCAATCGACAACCCTCCTCCATTACCTCCTCAATACGGCTATCCGTGAAATACCGGCGCATCCACATATCACGTGATCTTGTGAAGTGGGAGTATCCAAAGAAGGGGTTCGAGCCACAGATTATTCTTGATATCTTGAGCCCGTCGATCCTCGTGTACTGCATCTCTGACATGAATCAATACAAATCTTGATATCGCTAAAAAGCTTTTCCGGGGGTATTGGTTTGGACCTAATCTTCATATTCCTTGCTAAAGGCACCGGGACCGTCCTCAAAATCAATATTGCGGAGTACCTCTCTCTTACCGCAATTCTCACATACCCTCATAATACACCCCTTTCCTATGGAAACGTCTCCCGCTATACCTGTGGGTGGCCTGAGCTCATCGTCAAAATACCGAAGAAGATCGGTTCCCACGTAAACTATCTTCCACTCGTGCTCTCTCTTTTCCCTGGACCAGAAGGGGAACTTCAATGGGTATCCCAGCCTCTATTTCCTTGAGAGTAAGATTCACATACCATTATTATGCTCCCAACCGGGGTTATGATTTGAATCTCTTAGGGTGGTTGAATCTATGAATGTTATCCCTTCCTCCGAGCTGCGTGAATTTGCCAGGGAAAATGAGAAGGAAATTCTTAATTTCCTGACCGATTTGATAAAGATACCTAGTACTTTGGGGAACGAGGAGAAAGCGCAGCGTTATGTAGCGAGGGAAATCCGGGATTTGGGTTACGAGGTGGAATTTATTCCAATTCCCGAGGAGATTAGGAGGGACGAGGAGTATACGGACCATGACAGGGATATATCCTATCAGGACCGACACAATTTGATAATTACCCACGGCGGCGGTGATGGTAGAGATGTGATCTTGAATACCCATGTTGATGTTGTACCGTCCGGTTCTTGGAGTTCAGCATTTACCCCTGAATTCCAAGGCGGAACGGTCATAGGACGGGGGGCCGTGGATTGCAAGGGACAGATCGCCAGCATGTATACTTTACTTTTGATGCTGAGGGAGTTCGAAATAGAATTATCAGGAAAGCTATCATGTCAAATAGTAATTGAGGAGGAAATTGGGGGAAATGGCACTCTATCTCTGATTCGGAGTGGTCAAAAGGCAGATGGAGTAATTGTATTGGAGGGAACGGATTTAACGGTCTGCCCGGCAAACAGGGGCGCTGTGTGGTTCAAGGCCACGGTAAAGGGGCATTCAACACACATGGCTCGAAAATTCGAGGGAATTAGTGCAATTGACAAGGCCGTGGATCTGATTGAGATACTCTATGGATATGAGTCAAAGCTTGCAGAGGAGAGCAAGGACCAACCTCTTTTCTCGGAGTACCAACATCCTGTTCAGGTAAATATCGGTAAGATGGAAGCAGGTGATTGGCCTGCAACGGTTCCTGAGACCTGTATAATGGAAGGAGGTATAGGCTTTCTTCCTAACAAAAATCTAGGTGAAATAAGAAAAGAGGTCCTGGAGTTACCGAAAAATGATCAGTGGCTTGAAGAAAACGCTAAAATAGAATTCAACCGGCTTCATAATGACGCCTACAAAACTGAACCTGATCACCCGCTTGTCAGACAGATGGTCAGATCGGCCAGAAATGCCAAAATAGATACCAGGGTCAGGGGAATGATCGCCAGTTGTGATGCAAGGTTATTCAATAAGGTGGGTAACATGCCGACAATCGTCTTTGGTGCTGGGGATATAGATCAGGCCCACTCTCAAGGGGAAAGGGTTGAGGTGCTTGATATTATGAAATGTTCATGTTCCCTATTTGACTTCGTCTGTAACTGGTGTAAAGCGAGATGAGGCAGTAAATTCCTATCTATTTCGGTCCTCATGTTGCCGTGGGGGTGCGATTCTTGCTTGAAGATGGGGAGGCATCCTCGTTTGGGTTCTCGGCGGCCTTCGAATTCGAGCAATGGTTAGCTCCAAGGTGTACACCCCACCTCAATCCAATGAGAAATCCTATGTAAGCACCCACTCCCGCAATGAGAATTACCTCGAGGGTTGTGGCATGGAGATTCAATCTGAAAAGCTCCTAATGATATTCTCAACTGCTATATCAGTTATTAAATATCGATTAATGACAATATGAAATAATTGTGGTAATCGCAGCTTTCCTGGTTTACATGCGGTCCTTTGCCGGAGCACAATCATTAAGTACGATAGTCCGATCCAGATAGTCTAGTGATTTCATGTATGGAGTAGGTATGCTGGGAGCTGGTTGGGTGGCAACCGAACACATCAACGCTTATCAAAAGAATCCGAAGACTGAAGTGGTTGCCGTTTGCTCAAGCTCCGAGGAAAGCGCCAGGAGAAAGATAAACGAGATGGAGATTTCGGCCGAAGTCTGCAAGACATATGATGAGATGCTGAAGAGAGAGGATGTTGATATAATTTCCATTGGAACCCCGAACCACCTTCATTTCGAAGAGGTGATGAAGGGATCGGAGGCCGGTAAGCACATGTTGATAGAGAAACCGGCGGCACTGGAGGTTGATCAGCTGGCAAAGATGCGGGATTCCGTTCGTGAATCGGGTGTAAAAACGGTGGTTGGATTCGTATTGAGATGGAATCCGCTCTTTGAAACTATAAAATCAGTAATCGATGACGGGGCTCTTGGTTCGATCTTTTACGAGGAGACTGATTACCAGCATAATATTGGGGACTGGGCCCGCGGTTGGAACTGGTATGGAAAGAAGGATCTGGGAGGAGGAAGCCTTCTGGGAGCAGGTATCCATGCCGTCGATGCTCTGCGTTGGTTTGGGGGTGAGGGACCAGAGGAAACCGTGGATATCGTCGAGGTACATTCATACTCCGGGGGCTATCGTCACCGGGCAGGCAAGATAGATTTCGATGGTTTTATTGTTTCCACCATGAAGCTGAGCAATGGCATTTTGGCCAAGGTTTCATCAAACTGGGATTGTGTTATGCCCTATCGGTTCCCGATCGAGATATTTGGAGATAAAGGAACTATAAAGAATAATCGTCTTTACTCCGAGAAGTTTCCCGGCCAGACTGATTTCATGACTATCCCTACCATCCTTCCGGATTCTGGAGAGGTGAGTCACCATCCCTTCGTACCTGAGGTAAATCATCTCGTTGAATGCATAGAGAAGGATAAGGAAAGCCATTGTAATCTCCAAGATTCGATTAACACCCATGAGGCCTGCATAGCTGCCAATATGTCAGCGGAGACGGGAGATACGATAGAGCTACCACTGTAGCGCTCCGGTGCTTCATTCTCGGTGATATGGGAAAGAGATAGGTATCAATTAACAAATTGAATGGGGAGATCATTTCTTCTTTACTTCGTGCCCTCCGAACTCCCTTCTCAGGGCTGCAAGCATCCTATCTGCGAAATCAGTATCATCTCTGGATTTGATTCTCTCAATCAATGACATGGTTATGACTGGTGTGGCAACATCGTTCTTCATCGCCTCGATTACCGTCCATCGCCCCTCACCGGAGTCCTCAACAAACGGTGCAATACCCCTAAGCTCTGAGTCCCTCTTAAAAATTTTGGAGATAAGATCCAGAAGCGCTGACCTAATCACGCTGCCGTGTGACCATATATCGGCCACCTCTTGAAGGTCAAGATCGAAAGCTTTCTGGCCCTCCATAACCGCAAATCCCTCGGCATAGGCCTCCATGAGACCGTATTCTATTCCATTATGTATCATCTTAACGTAATGTCCAGCACCATTTGGCCCAACATGTCCCCAACCCTTTTCTGGGCCGGGCGCTAAGGCTTCAAAAATCGAGGTCAATTCTTTGACATTCTCAATATCGCCACCAATCATCAGGCTGTAGCCATTATTTCTGCCCCAGATTCCCCCACTGGTTCCAACATCTACCATATTGAATCCGTGATTCTTAAGCAACCGCGATCTGCGTATGGTATCCTGGTAGTAGGAGTTCCCACCATCTATTATGGTGTCTCCCTCTTCCATATTGGGAATTAGCTGCCCTATGATTTCATCGATGTCCGCACCGGCAGGTATCATTATCCAAATCGTCCGGGGGTTCTCGAGATAGGTAACCAGGTCTTCTAGACAGTTCGCCTGTCTCCCACCGGATTTGGAGAATTTGCTCCTCTTTTCCGGGTCCTTATCATATCCAACGACGGAAATCCCGGCCTCCATCAGCCTCATAGCGATGCCGGCGCCCATTCGTCCCAAACCAATCATTCCAAGATTCATCTCATCACCCACCTCGCAAGATTGAATTAAGGGTCCGAAGTCCAGTTGAGGGGTCAGATCCGAGGTTAATTCTCAAGACATACTTGCCGGAGTCCTTCAGAGCTCCATAATCACCGATTGATTGGGATTTAACCACATCGGCGAAGGAGTATTTCTTGTCGGGTATGGGGACCCGCCGAACTGGATCATCTACAAGTTGCAGGAAAAGACCATTTTTACCCCCTTTGTGTAGCTGGCCAGTTGAATGCAGGAAGCGGGGTCCTTCGCCAAATGTTACAGGTAACCCCGAGCGCTTCATTAGTTGGAGACGGGTCGAATCAATAATTCCAAGCATATCTTGATTACAGCTTAAGAAGCCCTGAATCGATATATAGCTTCCTGGTTTCGCATTGCTTAAGAGGTCTTCAACTCCCTGGCCAACCTCTTTCTCGTGGAATATTCCGAGTTCCTCTAAGTCCTCGGCCGAAGGATTCCTCTCTCTCATGACCTTTCTTGCCAGTTCCTTTGATCTCTCAACGTTGGGCTGATTGAATGGATGGATGCCCATTATCGATCCCGCAGATGCAATAGCCATTTCCCATCTGAAGATCTCAGCGCCTATATCGATTCTATCCCGGAGCTCAATTTTCACTGCCGGATGGTGGAGATCCCTTAGTTTCTGGAATAAAGATTCCTGTTGCTCCTTTTCCTCTGCTCCAAGTCGGTATAATATGAAGAACCTATCGGGGCCGTAATCCTCAGGTTCAACTTGGGGTTCTCCAACTATTGGGAGTATTCCCTTTCCATCCTTGCCCGTGCTTTCTGCTATCAATTGCTCAAGCCAAATTGGAAAATTTTCGAGCGATCGGCTGGGGATAAAGGTCAGCTTGTTCTTACCCCTCTTAGCGGCTTTTCCAAGAGCTGCTCCCAGCCTCAAAGGTTTGCTTTCATCCTCGGATATACAAAATGAGGAGGCCTCTGAGGCTAACCTGCTGCGGTCAACGAGCTCACAAACATCAATCCCTATTAATGCCGCCGGTACCAGTCCATAGGCAGTGAGAGCAGAATACCTGCCACCGAGATCGGGGGCAGCCAGAAATATCTCCCTGAATTCCAGTTCCTTTGCCCTCTGCTGGAGTGGGCTCCCAGGGTCAGTTATTGCGATGAATCGGTTGCCGGGATCGGGGATTATTTTGGACATCTGGTGCCAGAAGTATTGGAGCAGGAGGTTTGGCTCCAGGGTGGTGCCTGACTTGCTTGCCACCGCGAATAGGGTTCTTTCAAGGTCAATTTCCCGGCTGACACGCTCTATGGCATTTGGATGTGTGCTGTCAAGAACTATTAGTTCCGGATATCCCGGCGCGTTTCCGAAAGTCTGCTGAAAAACCCGGGGGGCTAGGCTAGAGCCGCCCATGCCCATTAGGACTATTTTGTCTATTTCATGCTCACTCACCATGCGCGCAAAGGAATGATAGCGTTCCAAGAGGTTTGGGCTTGTTTCAGGCAGGGTCAGCCAGCCCAGGCGGTCCTCTATCTCCGGAACGGGCTCATCAAACCAAAGAGAAGCGTCCTTCTGCCACAGTCTGCGGTTGAAACTGCTCTTCCTCCATCTAGATATCTGGTCCCTAATGGATATTGGTTCAGTTTCAAGGATTTGTTTTGGTAATCGGGGCCCTGATATTCCCGAGATTTTTTCCCCGACCATCTCATGTATTTTCTGGAACATCTTTCTTAGTGAGCCTATTTCGCATTTCTTGAGTTCCTCAAGAAATTTATCGAGGATTAATCCTTGCTCTTGGGCTCTGGAGAGGAGGTTTTCCTCTTCCTCGGGATTTTTTCCCAGGGTGTCTCCTACCGTTCCATGATCCATGAATTCAAAAAGGGTCGACGGCACCATTGAACTGATGGTTTCCCCCGCAATCAGTTGGTTTACGTAAAAAAGTCCAGGGAGCTCTGGTCTACTGGGTTTCGTGTCCACAAATAGTAATTTCTGGATCCTTGCTCCCTTTCGTTCTAGTTTTTTCCACCTCTTAGTGCTGAAAATACGTCTAAGGCTTTTAATTGCCAATCTGGAATTCGCGATGCCGACCCTATCCATCAGAGAGGTGTATTTGTCTTCCTCGGCGTTCCTGAGGCGCGAGCGGATCAATTCGTCTATTTTGCTAACTGAGAATGATGCTACGGAAGCCACCTTGGCGGGGTTCTCGCATTTTTCCAGACCACGCAGATAGTGACGGGCGGCACGTTCGTAATCATCTGTTGAAAAGAGATGGGTCACATTTACGTTAATTCCCCTTGATATAAGGGTGTCAATCACGGGGTATCCTTGATCGATGGCTGGAACTTCTATCATTAGGTTCTTCCGGTCAACCTGTTTCCATAGACGCTCGGCCCGTCGTACCATATCTTTGGTTTCCAGGGGGTCTCTTAGAAATAAGCCAACGGATACATAGCCCGCATCACCTCCGGTATTTTCGTACGCGGAGCTAAGTTGATCGGCAGCCTCCCTGAGGTCCTTTATGACAAGTTTCCAGTAAAGTTCCTCCGGGTCAGTATTTTTCCCCGTCGACAAGATCATGGATATCTGTTCGTCGTATTCATTGCTGCCCTCCATGGCCTTTTCAATTATCTGTGGATCGAGAACAACCCCGGTTATTCCATCCTTAATAAGCCCTTTAAGCGAGTCATTAGTTACCAGGCTACGCCTAAGGTAGTTCAACCAAATACCTTGTCCGTGTATGGCTAGTTTCTCCAGGTTATTCATTTCATCCTCGCCTTGGAACCAGAGTTCTTTGTATACTCTTCCAATTTACTTTCCAGCCTATCCTTACTTAATATTCATCCCGTTCCCGGGAACAAACTCGTTCTTGATCATTTACCATTATAGCTTTCCTGGGAAAAGAGAAAATTGAGAAATCTACATTCTAGCATATATACTCTCCAAAAGGATATAATGAGGGCATTTCTTCCTAGAGTGCTAATGGCTAATCGAGTCCTGCTCCTATTGGTCGGCTTCCTGATCCTAATGATGGCATGCTCCGGTACCGCTGCCCAGGACTTTGTCTGTGTGAGGTTCAAGGGCACATATAATCTGTATCTATCCCATGTCCACGTAGAGGAGATCATTTCCATTAATGCCCATCAAAATTCCACTTGTCTCCTTTCCGAAAGCCTGTCTCCATTAGAGGGTCTGGAGAATGTGAGCTTTGATCCTTCGAACCGGATAGATTGGGACTATGATGGATCTACCCTGAATTGGACCTTCGAACCGGCCGTATCCGCGGGCCAGAACCTCACATATATCCGGGAATGGGATATTAACTTGGAGCCCGATGATATAGGCATCAGATACCTACCAATATACTTACGTCAGAGTCAAAATGCTTCCCTATCCTTTCATGAGCACGATGTTAATGTGATAGATGCCTCCCTTCCCTTGGATTGCAAATTAAGATATCAGGGGAATGTGAGCGCAGAATCCCATTTTGTTACCTTCTCATCAAGGTACAAGCTATACGAGTATAGGTGGGGGGCGACATTCAGAAATGAGGGGGAAGCGAAATCCTTATTGAGGGTCAACATGTCGATTCCCGGGGACCTCCCTTTTCAGGAGGTTCTGGAATCCAGCCCTAATGTCAATACGGTTGGTGATTTAGGCAATTTAAAGTGCATGTATGATATTAACCTGCGGCCATCTCAGGAGGAGAGCATTACAGGCAGCATGAAACTACTCACCACCACTTGGCGGGGGATGGAAACTGGATTGTCAGGTTTTGATGCCGCTGACGGGGACTTGACCTGCGCATATAGTGACTATTGGCCCCGCGATGATCCAAGAATACGCGATTTTGCCCGAAGATCAGCTGGAAATAAGACTGGACTAGAGGTTCTTTTCGCGCTGTCTAGATCGGTGGCTGAACATCTAGAATATGCGCAGTTAAAGGAAAGGAAAGGGGCTCTATGGGCTCTTGAAAACCGGGTGGGCTCCTGCATGGAACATTCAGATCTCTTCGTCGCCTGCGCACGGTCGCTGGGCATCCCTTCACTTTATGTTTCCGGGGTTTGTGGTAGGAATCCGGATGGGGGAAGAGGTCATTCCTGGGTTATTGCATGGACTCCGGAAAGCGAGTGGGTTGGTATTGATCCCACCTTTGGTCAGGAAGTGGAATTAGATAGCGGGCGGCTGGTCATAAGATTATGCAATCCCGAAGATATTGGTGTCAGTTATAGATACAATTCGGGTAATATATCCATGATGGATTGGTATGAGGAATGGAATTACCGTGAGGTATCCGAAATGGAGGCCATGTCCTTGAGCGACCTCGGTGCAATCTGTTCGGTGCCCTTTCCAGTATTTTCCAGCGCTCCCATAATCGTACTAATCATAATATATACCGGAAAAAGACCGCTATCTTAATATAGTATCAGCTATATATGCAATATATTGAAAAAAGAAAGTAAAAACAGAAAATTTTACATGTCACTCCATGGTGTATATGAAGAGTTGAGAGATGAATCCTGGTATGCACCAGTTAGGAGTGAGAAGGAAGAGATGGATACCCAAATGGATGTCAGAGCTGCATCAATGGGGGAGAACCAGGAACTGGCGATCGAGGGGTAGTTATTCCCAGTCAAATTATCCTGAAAATATTGTCCATCCCTTTAATATAGATAATAAAGGAAACATGCCTAGGTCCACACCCCATGTTGGGTGCATTTTTGAGATATTTTGATATTTTGGCAAGTAATATATCGTATTGCCACTATATCTAGTTAGGGTTGACATCTTGGAGAAAAGAGGGGACGAGACACTCGGCTGCCATCTCTCCAATTTCCTGGAGCAGGGAATAAGGGGTAAGGAGCTATTATGCCTTATAGATGGGGAACATTACCCTCCGGTTACCAAAGCGACCATCAATAGGCTAGAAGAGATGGGAAATAAAGTCTCTGCTCTGGTCTTCCTTGGAGGGTCCGAAAAGCTGGAGAATGCGGAGATGGACTTCCGGGAAAGGAAGGTCTATGTCAATGAGGGGGAGGTAGAGGAAACCATACCTAATGCATTGAACGTGGTTTCCGCGGATTTGGTGGTTGATCTTTCCGATGAGCCCATTGTAGATTATTTTAGGAGATTCAGAATAGGCTCAAGGGTCCTAATAGAGAATTGCTCCTATATTGGAGCTGATTTCTATTTTGATCCGCCCCATCGAGAGGAGGTTTTGGAAAAACCCAATATCGGGATCATCGGAACCGGGAAAAGGGTGGGTAAAACGGCCGTTAGCATTCATCTGGCTCGCCTACTTTTTGACCAGGGAATTGATCCAGCTATAGTTTGCATGGGTAGGGGAGGACCTCCCGAACCCGAAGTCGTAAATCTAAGTGGGTCCGACGTTGGGGTGGAGAAACTTCTGGAAATCTCCAAATCTGGAAGTCATGCGGCATCCGATCACTGGGAGGACGCCTTTCTTTCCCGAGTTCTGACCATCGGTTGCAGAAGGTGTGGGGGTGGCATGAGCGGTAATCCATTCATGTCAAATGTGATTGAAGGCGCGAGGATTACCAATTCTATTCCTCAGGATTTTGTGATAATGGAAGGCTCTGGCCCAACCCTGCCTCCGGTCGAAACCGAGAAAAACATCCTGGTCATCGGTGCCGATCAGCCAATTGACACCTCCGTGAGGATGTTCGGTGAGTATCGTATACTGTTATCGGATTTTATAATAATCACAAAATGCGAGGAACCAATGGCCTCGGAACAGAAATTAGAGGATTTGCGCGACTCCATATCCGAGATCGATCCGGAAATCGATATAGCACTTACCATTTTTCGACCCGAGCCCATGGGCGATATTGGGGATAAGAGGGTTTTCGTGACCACAACTTCCAAGGGTATTTCATGGAAGGTAGTTGAGGACTATCTAGAAGGGGAATTTGGCTGTGAGGTTTGTGGCACTTCCGATAATCTCTCCGATAGAAAAATTCTCAGAAAGGAATTGAAGGAGGGCCTGGAGGGATGTGAAGTTTTACTAACTGAGGTAAAGGCAGCATCAATAGACCTCGCCGCCATGAAGGCGAGAGAGAAGGGACTTGAGGTAGTTTTGATGAATAACAAGCCACTGCTGGTTGGAGGAACAATCGACGATTTAGATAGTTCATTACTTTCGGTCTGCAAGTGAAAAATACCAACAGTGCTTAAGGTCATATTTGGTTTGCCAGGACTTCATAGATTATTACTCGCTGGACATTTTTATTGGAGAAGCGACTTATGACATTTGGTGTTCTTGGATGGAGTTCATGGATGTTATTCGAAAAAGAAGGAGCATCAGGAAGTATAAAGACCGGCCGGTCGAGGATGAAGTGTTAAAGGAGGTCCTGGATGCTGGCAGATGGGCTCCTTCGGGAGCCAACAGGCAACCTTGGCATTTCATTGTGGTGAGCGAAAGGGACAAGAAGGAAGCCATGGGCATTCCAGAATGGGCGGTACAGGCCCCTTTGGTTCTGGCGGTATGCGGAGACCCTGAAGTTTCCCCTCGATGGTGCGTCGTTGATCCCACAATTGCCATGGAGCATATAGTTCTGGCAGCTACGAATAGAGGATTGGGGACATGTTGGATTGGGGAGCTG
Source organism: Hadarchaeota archaeon (SeqCode) (assembly GCA_964621445.1). GTDB lineage: Archaea > CAYQAE01 > CAYQAE01 > CAYVLA01 > CAYVLA01 > CAZUNO01. The sequence continues at coordinate 125,613 of CAZUNO010000001.1, forward strand.
AACCAGGACGAACAGGCAAAAAAGGCACTAGGAATACCCCAGCGGATGAAAGTTGTTGCAGTGACTCCACTGGGCTATCCTGACGAGGCGCCAAAAACTAAGGAAAGAAAGGATTTGCAGGAGATCGTGCATTTTGAGGATTTCTAGCTAAAGATGGTGCGCGCCTTGGCCCCCGAATTCCGGGTCGGTACGGCTCGTACCGAAATAACGCCCCCGGTCGGTTCCGAGCTGATCGGATATGTGTATCCGCCCAGGATATCGACCGGCGTTGAATATCCACTCTTTTTGACATCTGCAGTGGTAGCCAGGGACAGGGAGAGAGTAGCAGTTGTTTCCTGCGATCTCATAGCTCTGGAAAGGGAATATGTTGATAGAGCCAAGGAGCTGATAAAGTCACATCTGGGGATACCTCCCCCAAATGTCATGGTCGCCTGTACACATATCCATACCGGGCCCTGCACAACGGATCTGTTCTGCTCTGAGGCGGATGAGGCCTATCTAGAGGAATTACCTATCCGTATCGCGAATTGCGTGGAAGAGGCGGGTGAGGATGCGTCGAGGGCCAGTCTTGAGGTTGTGAAGCTCGAGGATTCATCAATGGCATTCAATCGCCGCTATGAAATGAGGGATGGGAGCGTCAGAACCAATCCTGGTATCGGAAATAATAGGGTCCTGAGACCTATGGGACCAACGGACCCGGAGATCATAATTCTTCTGATTCGTGACCCCGATGGTGGGGTTCGGGATTGCATCTTCAATTATTCGAACCACGTTGACGTTGTGGGTGGAAATAGAATTAGCCCGGACTATCCTGGAATCTTGTCCCGTCTCTTTAGAGAGCGCTTTGGAATGGATTCAAATCTTATATACCTGAACGGTGCCTGTGGAGATGTCAACCATATCAACCTCAATGGCCCCCCGGGTCAGAGTGGACCCCAGAAATCAAGAGAGATGGCGGAGAGGCTTTTCGCCGATCTACTGGAGGCCTTGGAGAAGACAAAAGAGATGGATTCCTTTCGCCTTGAAGGAGAGGTTAGAGAAATAGAGCTACCTCTGAGGCCTATCGAAAGGGAAAAGGTTGAGTGGGCCAGAGGTGAAATGGAGAGGTCCGGTTCGGATAGCACTGGCGGAGTGTGGGCTCGAGAGATGCTAAAGCTGAAGGATGAGGGAGAGGGCGGGATAGAGACCCTGATCCAAGGCCTCCGCATATCCGATCTTTTCTTGGTCGGTTTTCCGGGAGAGGTCTTCACCTCCATTGGACTGCAGCTAAAAAGGAAGTTGACCTCTGAATATACCGGGGTTGTGGAACTGGCAAATGACTATGTTGGCTATCTTCCCACAGATGAGGCATTTGATCAGGGAGGTTACGAGGTAAGGCCCGCAAGGTCAAGCCGTGTGGGAAGAGGAACGGAATCCATACTTGTGGAAAGTGCAGAGGAACTGGGATCAAGCCTGTTATCTTCCGCGGGTGAACCAACTTGAGGGAAAGGGATTGGCCAATGTGGCCCACAAAGCCCATGTTGGCGAACACTAGGGAGGAGCCCTTTTCTGACCGTGAATGGCTTTATGAGGTAAAATGGGATGGCATTCGATGTATATTGCATATGAATGATGGGAAAGTGAGACTGCAGTCACGTAATCTGAAGGACATAACCAAGACCTATCCGGAGGTTGAAGAATCCACGGATTTCCTGGATGCGGAATCAGCGGTGATTGACGGGGAGATCGTGGCTCTTGAGCCGTCGGGAAAATCCTCATTCAAACTTCTGCAAACGAGAATGCATCTCCAGTCCGATGACCGAATAAGATCTGGCATGAAAAATATCACCGTAACCCTTTATGCCTTTGACCTGCTGTACCTGGATGGTCAAATGATTATGGATAGACCATTGGAGGAGAGGAAGAATCTTCTCCAGCAGATCATGACCGAGTACCGAAGTCTAAAATATTCTGACCATGTCCAGGAGGAGGGAGAGGAATTCTACCAGGCCGCGAGGGATAGGGGGATTGAGGGAGTAATGGCTAAGAGGATGGATAGCGAGTATAGACCAGGAATTCGATCCTCCCAATGGTTGAAGATCAGGATAGAGAAAAGGGAGGAGTTCGTAATAGGAGGCTGGACACCCGGGAGGGGGGGTCGTAAAGGCCTCTTTGGTGCTTTGCTGCTTGGACAGTATGATAAAAATGATCTACAATATTCGGGAAAGGTGGGAACCGGTTTTGGAAAAGAGGACCTCGAGGCCATTCGTAACAGACTAGAAGAATTGGAGATAAGTGAAAGGCTCTTTGTGGAGGATCCCGGAGAAAAGGGTGCCCGATGGACCAAGCCCGAGTTGGTTTGTGATGTCAGGTTGATGCAAAGGACGGATGAAGCGCTCAGGTTCCCGGTTTTCCTGGGATTGAGAGATGACAGGGACCCGAAGAGCGTTCGGGTCCCGGATAAACGGCCATCTGGAAACTCTAAGCTATCTGGCAGTTATGAGTTAGGGAGGGTTCATCTCTCGAATTCCGACAAGGAATTTTGGTCTCAGCGTGGATATACAAAGTTTGACCTGTTCAACTATTACTTGGAGATCTCCAAATACATACTTCCTCATCTTAAGGATAGACCCTTAACCCTTCACAGGCAACCCGATGGCACGGAGGATGAGGGCTTTTATCAGCGTAATCTGCCGGATTCTGCCCCGGATTGGATGGAATCGATAAATATTGACAGGGAGGACCAGGAGACCATTAGGGGGATATTATGTAGGGATCCAGAAGCTCTGGCTTGGCTTGCCAATATGGGTGCCATAGAGATTCATCCATGGCTGGCAAGAATCGATAGCCTGGAAAGACCTGATTTAATCATATTCGACCTGGACCCAGTCTACCCGGCTAGATACGCTGACTCATGTCAAGTGGCTCTAAAGATAAGGGACCTGCTTTTCCAAGTCGGTCTTAGGCCCTATGTAAAAACTTCAGGCAAGAGGGGGCTGCACGTGTACCTGCCGATAATGAGAAACCTAGATTTCGATCAATCCAGAGCCTTCGTGAGGGAGATTGGCAGAAGAATTGACGGGGATTTGGGGGAGTCCTTTACCATGAGCAGGAAACCGAGCCAGAAGGAAGGTAAGGTGTTTATGGACCCGGCCCAAAACGGCTGGGGACGTAGCCTCGTTTCGGCTTACAGTCTTAGGCCTACGGTTAAGGCAACGGTTTCAACACCGATAACCTGGGAGGAGTGTGGAAACTGCGTCAAACCAGAACGGTTCGATATGAAATCCGTTCCCCGGCGCCTGAAGAATGCCAAGGATCCCTGGCGGGACATGTTCCAGGAGCCCCAGGATGTTAAAGAGGTATTGGGCATCCCTTCGTTCTGAAGATGAGATCAAAAAGGAGCGATTGCTTGAAACATTTGTTAGCTTGCCCGTGCCAGTGAGGGCAATAATTTCTAGATGAGGAATCCGAAAGTGGTAGAGATAAAAGAGGTCAATGGATTCGTTTTCGATTTGGACGGCACTCTGGTTAATTCATTCCCTGGACATGTGGAGTCCTGGACCAGGGCCATTACAGAATTTGGTGTTTCGGCAACTGAGGAAGAGATAAGGTCTCAAATGGGAAAATCCAGCAGAGATATATCGAAAGCACTGATGGGTGGAGCAAGTCCAGCTGAACTGGAGGAGGCCTCGAGGCGCAAGGATCAGATATATCTTAAGATAATTCCCGGTTTTCTGGAGGCAAAGGAGGGCTCCAGGGAAACCCTTGTAGAGCTTAGGGAAAGGGGTTATGAGATATCCGTGGCCTCCTCAAACCCAAGGGATGTAATCCAGAGAAGTCTGAAAACCGTCCGTTTGGCGGAACTGACCGGTCCCCTTGCCAGTCAAGATGAGGTAAATAATGGAAAACCAGCCCCTGACATGTTCTTGCTTGCCTCCCAAAAGATGGGTATAGAGGGACGAAGATGTGCTGCTGTAGGGGACACCGTATATGACATCGAATCTGCGAGAGGAGCTGAAATGTTAACGGTTGCCTACACCGGAGGATGCAACGAACGCTCCCAGCTAGAGGATGGGGGACCCGACTTTATAATCAGTGATCTTAGGGAGCTGTTGGACATTTTTCCTAGTAGGGCCGGAGAGCTTTAGGGTAATTGAGATGCCCTGGTTTTTCACAGGCCTGATGGAGGGCCTATTGATGCCTAGATTCCATAACGTGGCGATACAACTCAACAAGATTTGATGCCGAAAATTGCGAGGCAGGGATTTCTTTTTCCGGTCAAGTCAAGCAATTTTTTCCAATAGGTCTTGGCCTCTGGGACGAATTTCTCTGAGGAAAGCATCTCCGTCAACCGATGTGAATCATAAAAACCGGTCGCACAGGGGTTTACCTCATCACTGGGCACTAGGTTATCATCGACAAGGGCCACGAAGCAATAGTTGACCTCATGGGCCGCCGGCGAGTAAGTGGGATTGTCAAATGCCTTGATCAGCCTGTGATTCTTGCTGACAACGGAGACTCCTACCTCCTCCTCAAGTTCTCGCATGGCCTCCATACGGAGTATAGGCCCCGGTTCGGATAATAGGCCAAGATCGAACAGCACATGTCCAGATGCTGAATCGGTGTATGCACCAGGATAGGTTGGGCGAGACAGGGATCGTTTCTGCACCAGATATTCTCCATTCTCATCGAATGCCAGGACCCTTACCACCAGATGATCCAGGGTGAGGTTATGGGCATTTTCCCGGGGGAACGGGTAGAAGCTTCCATTGCGCCCTACACATGCTAGTAGCTCGCTTTCATTAGATCTCATGTGATCCGCCTTACTATAGCTGCATTATCATGTTCAGGCTGGAGGAGGTATCGGAAAGCATCTTCTCTGGAAATAGGTCGAAGGCACTAAGCTCAGCCACCAGGTAGCCATCATATCCTACCTTTCTCAGTGATTTAATTACCAGTTTCCAATTTACGTCCCCCTGCAGTAAGTAGGTGAATCCCTTAATGTTGCCTATGTCGGTGGAGAAGTCCTTCACATGAACGCAGGATATGAAATCGCCCAATATCTCTATCCAATCCTGGGGGTAACCAGAAACCAGGACGTTGCCCACATCGAAGTAGGCCCTAACGTATTCGCTTCCCACTTCATGGATATAGCTCCTAAACTCAAGAGGACTGAGGAGGAACTTGTTCCAAACATTTTCGATGCCAATGTTAACGCCCAGGTTTTCGGCTTGGGGTGCCAGCTCTCGCAGGGCATTCTGGGAGCGTTGGTAGGCCTTTTGGTAGGTGACATTCTCATTTACCACGGCCGGAACAACCAAAACGGTCTTGGCACCCAGTATGGAGGCGGCCTGCAGACTCTTCTCAATTGCTTCCATACCGCGTTTTCTTATGGCCTTCTCGGGGGAGGAAAGTGGAAATTTCCAGCCTAACCCGCTGGCTATGCTCGGGGCGTCGAGGTCGTAACTCTCGATAAGGTCCCTCTGGGATTTGATCTCATCTCGGGTTGTTCTCAAATCCAGTATGCCATTCTCCGATATGGCTAGTTCAATACCATCAAACCCGGCTTCCTTTGTCTGGCTGAGCATATCCTCAAGGGATGTTTTTTCAGGAAAGCCCCAGGCATTCATACCTTTCTTCATATAGACGCCGATTACCGGGAGCTAGAACATTCTAAAATGTGTAACGTTAGCTTAATCACTTTCCAGATCCTTCAATTTTGCGGCAATGATTCTATTGGTGATCTCCGGGTCGGCACTTCCCCTAGTTTTTTTCATAACTTGACCAACCAAGTAGTTACGGGCCTTATCCTGGACTAGAGCATCCTCCACGGCTTCCGGATTCTCCTGGAAGACATCTTCTACGATTTTCTCTAAATGTGATGAGTCACCAATTCTTTTCAGTTCCTGGTCTTCCACGATCTTTCTGGGCCGGTTGCCGGTATCAAGCATGTCCCGCATCACGCCTTTGGCCATCTTACCACTGATGGTCCTTTCATCAATCATTGTTAGAAGCTCAGCAATGTGCTGGGGTGTTGTGGGAAGCTCATCCATTTCCATACCTTTTTCATTCATATATCCCAGGAGTTCGGTCATCAGCCAGTTGGAAACCTTCTTTGGCTCATCATAGATGGCGACGCATTCCTCGAAGAAGTCGGCCAATTTCTTGCTACCAGTTAGTACACCGGCATCGTATTCGGGAATGCCGTATTCGTCCTGAAAGCGGGCAGCACGAATGTCGGGCAGCTCCGGCATTGACTCCCCTGCCGAGTTAATCATGTTCTGGGTAATTTTGATTGGCATCAGATCTGGATCTCGGAAATAGCGATAGTCCTCCACGGTCTCCTTTGATCGCAGGGAAACCGTGATTTTCTTGGTCTCGTCGTAATGTCGGGTTTCTCGTTTTATGCTTCCACCTCTTCTCTTGAGGCTTCGCTGTCTGCTTATCTCAAAACTCAGGGCTTTCTCAACGCCCTTGAAGCTTGAGATGTTCTTTACCTCCACCGTCTTGCCCCCTCCCACCGAGATGTTGGAATCAAATCGCATTGACCCCTGCAGGCTTCCATCCGTGATGCCCAGATGTTCGACGATGTTTCTAAGCTTTTGGGCAAAAAGTCTGGCTTCCTTTGGCGAGGAGATATCCGGTGCGGTGACTATTTCACAGAGCGCAACCCCGCTTCTATTGTAGTCCACTAGCGTCTCCGGGCTTGTAGTTATAGATCCCTTGAACACGTTTCTGGCCGGGTCTTCCTCGAGCTGTATCCTCCATATGCCTATCTCTTTGCGCTGACCGTTTAGGTTAAGGTCTAGGTGGCCCTTCCTGGCGATGGTCTTTGAGCCATCCGGCGCCTCGTACATCGATATCTGGTAGTTCTTGGGAAGGTCGACGTAGGTATAGTTCTTGCGGAAGAAGGATGAAAATTTAGGTATCTTACAGTTTAGGGCATGGGCGATCATTAGCGCCATTTTTATGGCCCTTTTATTTGGCACTGGAAGGCTACCAGGTAATCCTAGGCAAACCGGACATACGCAGGTATTGGGGTCACGGTTTCTGTAATCAGCTGAACATCCACAGAATAGCTTAGTCTTGAGCTTGGTCAGCTGTATGTGGCATTCCAGCCCAATTTTTACCTCCTTATCCTCAATTTGGGTTGATACCGCTTCCATGCTCTATTCCTTTAAAACGGTTCGAAAAAAGCTTTATATGTGTCTCTTCCCGAAGCTGGTTTCAGGAAAGTAGGGATAATATTGACATTCTTCGGATCAATTGCCGAAGAAACACTAGTAAGGCTTCTTCTGGGGACGGCTCTTTGCACTGCATTAGCCTATGGGGCTAGGAGAAAGGGAGCCCTAAACAGCAGCGGTGCCATCGTCGCCTGGCTTCTTGGGATATCCATAGTTGGGTTAGTAGGTTTGAGCTGGTTAATCATCATACTGGTATTTTTCGTCGTGGGTGCCATTTCCACCAAATACAAGTACGGGATGAAGGAAGAGATCGGGGTTGCTCAGGATAGGCTCGGTGCCCGGTCCTGGAGGAATGTCATGGCCAACGGGATCACCCCTCTGGCTTTCGTAATATCCGAGTTCATCTATCCGGGAGCAATATTCTTGGTGGGATATCTGGGAGCGGTTTCAGCGGCCCTGGCCGATACGGTATCCAGCGAGGTTGGGCTTACAAGTGCTAGGGACCCCAGGCTGGTGACCAGCTTCAAGAAGGTGAAACCAGGAACCCATGGTGGCATCTCTCTCCTTGGAACCGGGGTTAGTCTTCTGGGATGCCTTCTTCTTGGAGTAGTTGCCTGGTATATGCGAATGGAGCCCGTGAACTGGGAGCTAATCCCGATTATGGTCTTCTGCGTAGTAGGTGGCATGTTAGGGTCATTGGCCGACAGCATATTAGGAGCTCTATTTGAAAGGAAACAGAAGATGTCCAATTCACAGGTGAACCTTGTGGCCACATTGGTGGGTGGCATTGCGGCGATTGCAGTTTATCTTACGCTCTAACTTTCATCTCTCAGGGTTGCATCGGCAACGAAAATTGATTTTGATGGAGAGTATGATTCAACCTTTCTCAGGTCCTTTATTTCCAGATCCCATTTATGGTTAAGCTCCGTCCTAATTGTCTCTAAGGGATTATCATTTTCCAGTAGGCGGTAGTAATGAACGGTGCCCCCCGGCTTTAGGGATTCGAGAGCCGGTACCAGGTAGGTATTTGAGGATTTGGGTAGATTCATTATCACCCTGTCTGCTTTCCCCTGAAGATAGGCGATTCTTGGTGCTTCCTTCCCGGCGTCCCCAAGTATTGCGGTTACGCCACTCGTGCCGTTCATCCGGATATTACGGATAAGGTGCTTCATAGCGTGGGGGTTTATGTCGATTGCGAAAACCCGGGGTTCTTTTTCCGATCTTGCAGCAATGGTGATGGAGAAGGGACCGACGCCAGCGAACATGTCTATGATGATATCTTCATCGTTGCATAGATTTCTGACCCTTTCCCTCTCCGTGGAGAGCCTAGGGTTGAAAAAGACATTGGAGAGATCAACGGAAAACTCAAGGCCGTTTTCCTTGTGTACGGTGCTAAGATCCCGTTTACCGGCTATGACTTCAAGTTCTTTTACCCTTTTCCTGCCCAAGGTGGGTGATCTCTTGACGGCAATGGTTCTAACCGGGAGCCATCTCAAAAGAACGTCCCCGATATCGCTCTTTATGCCTGAAAGCTCCGATGGCAATTCGATAACCGCTATACCTCCAATTATGTCATAAGAGCTGCCGATTAGTTCCAGTTCATGGGGGTCGAGCAGATCCTCCAAAGCCTCTTTAATGCATCTGGGCTTTTTACTCCTGGGTTGGAACCGGCGGGTTACCAGTTCCGCGCCTTTAAAGGATAATTCCCTCCTCACATCCGCTCCCTCCTTAACCGGAAAAATAACCTTTTCGCCCTCTCTGATTACCTTCTTTGACCCGTCGAGCAGTTCCAAAGAGGTAAGCATGCACTTGAGGTCCTCGGCCGCTTCTCGGTCAACCATGAGGCCTTTCGAGCATGGTCCTTCCATCCATATGGCCTCTACCGTGGCGCTAATAATTGTCATCAACTTGAACCAGGGTGATCCTAGGGACGTAAGAGTAATAAGAAGTAAAAAGAGGTATGAAAATTGGATTTCGATGGGATCGCAGGAAGAAACGCCCCCCTACTGGAAATTTGGCGCCACTAGGTCAGATATGGGTAAAATATTTGTTTTGATTGGGGCGGTTTCTCTGTTTCTATCATGCTGCTTGGCTTCCGGGGAGAAGATCAATATCCTTTTGACTGGTCACTTCCAGGACCATTCCAATCAGCTCCCCAAATTTTTCCGGGAGGAACCGATCATAGAATATACAGGCGTGCCCACAAGAGGGGTTAAGGGTGGGATGGAAGTGTTGATGAAATTCATTCGTCAGTATTTTCCGAGGTCCTACCAGGAGATGAAGGAATATGACTTCATTTTCCTAAACTCCCCGGAGTATTATGTGTTCACCACCAAGCAGGACAAGTGGATGCACGACGCAGTTTTGGAGGGGGCGGGCGGATTTAACGATGCCAGTGTTTTCAGCGTGATAACACAGATACACGGCGCCTGGGCCGCATCTCTTCTCCAGCAAGCATTCCCCAATGATGCCCCAGCAGTGGTGGCCCGAGGGGGCGGCGGGGAAAGTCCCCTAAATTACTTTGCAGTGGTCATCAACAGGAATTTCCCGGACCCGGTTTTAACCCCCTTTATACCCTACGGGGTGGAGCAGGTGCCTGGCGACTGTTCCAGGTACGTTATCCCCAGGGAGACCGCAGGGACCCTGGCCTGGCAGGTTGGGAATTTCCCTGGACATGGCAAGGTGCCTTTTATCGTGGTGTGGGATTACGGTGAGGGGCGGACGGTGACCACGGGGTCCTGCCTACATGCCACGGGTGGCTGGTTCAGCCGTCCCCAGAGCAGCTCCGACAACCAATACGCGGCGGAGATCTTCATGAACCTGATCTTCTATTGCACGGACCGAAACCTGATTCAGGATGTGGAGGTCTTCCATAGATTGAAGTCCACGTTCAGGGAATTCAGGAACAAGATGGCAATACTGATATCTCTAAAGGACTTCGTGGAGAGATTTGGAGCAAATACCCATAAGGTCCAGCAGAAGATATGGGACCTGGAGATCATGGAGGAGAAGGCCAGAAACCATTATCTGAATCAGGAGTTTGTGGAGTGCGAATCAACCATGAACCAGGCCTTCGATTACTTCTCGGAAGCAGAAGAGGCAGCGAAGAAGCTGAAGGAAAGCGCCCTGTTATGGGTTTACGTAATAGAGTGGGCGGTTACCACGTCCGTCCTTCTCATATCCAGCTACATACTCTGGACGCTGATGGTAAGGAGGAGGCTCTACCAGGCGGTTAGAACCACCAAAATGCAGGAGAGTTGAGAAGGGGGTCCGCCATTACAATTGGAATTTTTGGTAATGCGGACGACTATTGGTCGTCTTTTTGAATGAACCTGAGTGATTAAGTAATGGGGTATTCATTTGAAATGGTTAAGATGTTCAAATTGTGGAAACGACCTATTTAGGATAAGCAAGACTGGAACCGCGAAATGCTCAGAATGTGGAGCTGAGCTGGATCCCTGTTCAGGGGATGGTGGGGGTACCAAGCCGGGCGGCCCGGTTAAAAAACCTGATTTGCCAAAACACCCCGATATAAAGGGGCCCCTATGGTATTCCAAGGGCGGGGACAGGAAAAATTCCCCCGGCAGGGAGTGATTCGGCCTGCGGAAACAGATAAGAGACCGATAACCGATTGGTATCGGCGGGACCGATAAATCGTTCCCTCCAAGAAAACCTGATTCAATCTATTCAGGCGTTGTAGGAAAGGTTCAAATTGAGCACTTTAGTTCGCCAGGTCAAGGACAACGGGCTGAACGAACAGCTGGAAAGTCTGGCAGATAGGGAGGATATTCCACCCGGAAGATTTGCCAGATCGATAGCCGAAGGCAGGTTGGTAGTGCCCTGGAATACCATGAGGGAGAACATAGATCCCGTGGCCATAGGTGAGGGTGCTAGGGTAAAGATAAATGCGAATTTAGGTACATCAAAGGATATCAGCGAAATCGACGAGGAAATGGCCAAAGCAAAGGTGGCTTTGGAAAGCGGTGCCCATACGTTAATGGACCTAAGCACTGGTGAAGATACTGACTCACTTCGCCGATATCTACTATCAAGCTTTTCCTGCCCGCTGGGAACCGTCCCGGTTTACGATGCGGCAATACAGGCCCGTAGAAAGGAGGGGAGCATAATTGACATGGATGAGGACCACATTTTCTCCTCTGTCGAGAAGCACGCAAGGGATGGCGTCGATTTTCTCACCCTCCATGCGGCGGTGACCAAAAGAACCGTGGATGCCCTGAGGACCTCAGGAAGAATACTGGGAGCGGTTTCCAGAGGGGGTGCCTTCATGGCAGCTTCGATTATACACTCCGGCCAGGAGAACCCTCTTTACAGGAATTACGACTATCTCCTTGACCTGGCCTCGGAATACGACTTCACAATTAGCATAGGGGATGGCTTACGTCCTGGTGCCATACATGACGCATCGGATCGCGCCCAACTGGAGGAGTTGATGGTATCTTCCGAACTCGTTAGCAGGGCGCGGGACAGGGACGTGCAGGTGATGGTTGAGGGTCCAGGACACATGGCCATGAACGAGATAGAGGCAAACGTGAGAATAGAGAAGAGGGTTTGTGACGGGGCGCCCTTCTACGTTCTTGGTCCACTGGTGACGGATGTCGCCCCGGGGTTCGACCACATAACTGGAGCCATCGGCGGGTCCATCGCGGCTATGTCGGGGGTGGATTTCCTATGTGTGGTTACCCCGGCCGAGCACCTCTGTTTACCCGATGCCCAGGACATTAAGGAGGGGGTAATTGCAGCAAGGATAGCGGCGCATGCGGCTGAGGTCGCCCACGGGAGGAATCGAAGCTGGGATGATTCAATTTCTCGTGCCAGACAGAAACTTGATTGGGAACGTCAAAGGGAATTATCAATGGATGGCTCGGAATTTGACAAAAGGCGTTCCGATAGACCCTCGGATGACCCCAGCGTTTGCAGCATGTGCTCTGACCTCTGCGCAATCAAGTTACTGGAGGAATACCTCAAGCAAGGAAAAGACGGGTGTTGATATGTCGAATAATACGGTATCGATAGTGGGCGGTACCGGATATACCGGTGCTGAATTATTAAGGATACTGACCGGACATCCATCCATTGAGGTGGAACACGTCACTTCTCGGCGAATGGCTGGTACAAAGGTGTGTTCGAGGCTGCCCAATATTACCAATCGTGATTTGGAGTTTGAAAAGCCCGATCCGGCCCTCTTAAAGGAATCGGATGTCGTATTTACTTGCGTTCCCCACACGGCGGCCATGAATATCGTGCCCGAAATCATCGATGAGGCAAAGGTTGTGGACCTCTCGGCAGACTACAGGATAGGGAACAGAAAAGTCTACGAATCAGTATACGGCGTGGAACATACCAGCCCGGAACTGGACTCGGTATATGGGCTCCCCGAAATCCATGGTGAGGAGATAAAGAATACAAATCTGGTGGCAAATCCGGGTTGCTATCCAACGAGCGCCATACTTGCCCTGGCTCCTCTCTTTTCAGAAGGCATATTGGGCACAAGTGACCCGGTAGTGATAGATGCCAAATCAGGTAGTTCGGGTGCGGGAACTGGCCTGACCTTTGTTACCCATCACCCGGAGGTTTTCGGTTCCATAAAGCCCTACAAGGTCTCCACCCATAGGCACATGGCTGAGATGGACCAGGAGCTCTCCCTCATTGGCAATTGTGAGGTTACGGTTAATTTCACCCCCCACCTTGTGCCCATATCCCGAGGCATACTGACCACATGTCACGCCTTCTCCTCCCAGGACCAGGCGGAGGAGGATGTTAGGGAGTTGTACCATGATTTCTATCAGGGGTCGCCCTTCATTAGGCTAAGGGATTCGGTACCCGATCTGAGAGGGGTGATCGGGTCTAACTTCTGCGATATCGGTCTGGAGGTGGATGAGAGGACAGGCAGGTTAATCATCGTGTCGGCCATTGATAACCTGACAAAGGGGGCGTCCGGTCAAGCTGTTCATAACCTGAATCTAGTGTTGGGTAAAAGGGAAACCGAGGGCCTGGAGTTCCTGGGGTTATACCCCTGAGGTGATGGAGTGCGGTTCTTTGAAGGAGGCATAACTGCTCCCAATGGGTTTAAGGCCAGCTCCTGTTCAAGCGGTATAAAGGCATCCGGCCGGGACATCGCTCTTATAGATAGCACCGTTGAAGCCAATTGTGCGGGCTTGTTCACCACCAATGCGGTAAAGGCGGCCCCGGTCCTAGTCACCATGGAACATCTCGGGGCATCTGGAGGCCTGGCTAGAGCGTTGGTGGTGAATTCGGGCAACGCTAATGCCTGTAATGGAGAGCAGGGATTGAAGGACGCGGGGCGTATTGCCTCCTGCTTCTCGGAGCGACTTGGAACCTCCCCCGAACGAATCCTGCTGGCCTCGACTGGGGTTATCGGAAGAAGGTTACCGGCCGAAAAGATTCTGACAAGTGCTGATCGGTTGGTAAAAGGTCTTTCAGGTGATAGGCAGTCATCGCATGAGGCTGCGCTGGCAATTATGACCACTGACACCGTGCCCAAGGAGGTGGCTCTGGAGCTGGAGATAGGTGGTAAGAAGGTAAGGATAGCCGGCATGGCCAAGGGGGCTGGAATGATCCATCCCAATTTGGCGACCATGCTGGCATTCGTGACCACCGATGCTGGAATGAAACCCCGGACCTTAAAGAATTCCCTGGAACGGGCCGCCGATACCAGCTTCAATATGATCACCGTTGACGGTGATATGAGCACCAACGACACCTTATTGGCAATGGCCAATGGGAGGTCCAGAGCCCCAAATATAGTATCAAATAGCGCCGAGCATGCTTTGTTCACCAGGGGCCTGGCCCGTGTCTGTATTAATCTAGCGAAATCCCTGATCCGGGACGCGGAGGGATCCAACCACCTGTTTGAGATCAGGGTAAAGGGGGCGGCCAGCCCGGAGGATGCAAAGATCTGTGCGAGGAGTATTTCACGCTCAAACCTGGTTAAATCGGCTATTTTCGGACAGGATCCTAACTGGGGTAGGATCATGGCTGCCGCAGGATATTCGGGGGCGGAGATTGATCAGGAGAGTGTGTGTATAGGGTTATGCTCCGATAGCGGCGAAATTATCGACTGGGTAAAAAACGGCCAACAGATCTCCGAGAAGAGAAACCAGAAGGCCAAGGATATACTCGCCCTGCCCTCATTTAGAATTGAGGTGGACCTGGGACTAGGCCCTCATGAGGCGCTGTCCTGGGGATGCGATCTCTCATACGATTATGTGAAGATTAACTCAGAATACACTACTTAAGGAAAATGGTCAACAATCCAAATTCTCTGTCTGAAGACCGGTAAGATACTTCTTCAACAAATTACGAACCGGATATAAGTCCTTCGACCTTATGACTGCCGAGGCAAATCCCTCCAGTTCGGTGGATTTTGGGTTGAAGGCCACCGAATATGCCGCCTCCTTGAACATGGAAAGGTCATTCATGTCATCTCCGACACATGCCCATCTGTTTGGCTGAATACCCCTGGCTTCTCCCAATCGACGCAAGACTCTTCCCTTTTCCTCGAAACCACAGTTCACCCGTACATTTCCAGTTATCCTTCCGTTTTTCATCTCCACTTCATTGGCAATCACCGTATCTATACCCAAGGCCCGGCCTACCGTCTTGGCGATGGAAAGTATTCCGGTGCTGATAATGATGGGTTCCACCGCGATTTCACGCATATCTGTTATGAGTTGGTTAGCGCCGGGGGTTATGTCCATCCTTTGAAGATATTCCTTAATAGGTTTAGAGTCCATACCTTTCCACAGTTCCGCATCCATTCTGGCCCAGGTCTCATAGTCTATCTGGCCCGAGAAATAGAGCCCCATGTTCCTTTTGCGGCCTTCATTTGTTCCTAGGATACGATGGTAGGCATCCCAGCTAGATTGATTAGGAAGAAGTACGCCGTCGAGATCTAGTGCCAGAAGCCCTTGGGATTTCAATCGTGGATCCCCTTCAAGTAGCATCTCATTTTGACCGTGGTGCCCTCGACCTTTCGGCAGTCACATGAGACCTTTCGGGCGATTGCCTCCACTTCAGAAAATCTATCTTCGAGGCCAGGAGCAAGAACATATACCATGGTGGAGATTTGGGAGAACATCTTCCCCAGAATTTTTTTCTTCATTTCACCCGTAAAACGTTCAATGCCAAAAATGAGATCAAATTCATCCAGCCAGCCGTTTGTCAGGTATAATTCATCGGGCCTTGGTTCAAAGTTCTCGGTTAATAGATCAATGCAGTTAAGATCTTGATTGATTTGGACTCCAAGACCTTTCATAGAATCCTGTAGCCCTCCGCAATCCCCACATACCAGGGCGCAATGGCCATCTAACTTTGATTTCACGTATTCAGCGAATTTTTGGCGAGGAAGGCGGTGGCACAGCGGTTGAAAAAAATCAACCTCAGCGTCCGACGCCGATTCCAGGATCTCCTCCTTAAGCACACGACATGCCAATATCTTAGGCATGTGTTGTCATAGGGGGTGAGTTGAAAAAATGTTCGCGGATAGGGTGACATTTTTGAGCCGCCACTCAAATAACGGCGGGATGATTGGATCTATGAGGTCATCTAAACCCCTGGTATGGATACTGATTATTGTGTTTGGTTTCCAGGCGACGGTTATGGGTTTCGCGGACCTGGAGGTTCGGGACGACTGGGCGATAACAGACAAGCAGGTGGTTCAGGGAGAGACACGCCTTTACGCGGGAAATATAACGGTTGAGAGCGGCGGAGAGCTTCTACTGGACGAGGCGGTGTTCGTGTTTAATTCAACGGAGGACAAGCACTTTGGAATTCTGGTGGAGGAAGGAGGCACGATTCGAATAGAAAACTCCAGGATCAGGACCGTAAACCAGAGCATAGGATTTGCCTTCTTCGCGTACGGATCGGTAGACATCAAGGGATCCAATTTTGAGAGTATCTATGATTCAACACTGAATCGAACCTGGATGGGAGGCTTTAGGATTTTTTCCGATGATCCAGTAATTGAGGACTCTACCTTCACCGGAGGAAGAAGATACGGTGTTCGTTTTGAGGGCTGTGAGAACATTCGTTTTGTGAATAATGTCATTAGAGAAACCAGTACCGCCCTGTCGGTGACCGAAAGCAGCGGGGTAATCAGTGGTAACTGGCTCCATGGTAATAGCGATCGACAGGTTTTCGTGAAAAGGTGCGGAAATATGGATTTCCAGTCCAATATCTTGAATGGAACCGGAATGGCGGGCCTGGTCCTGATAAATTCAACCGAGTTCCAGAGCTCGGATAACGTTCTTGATGGAGGCTTCTACGTGGTCTATGCCAGTGGGTCCCAGGGTGAGTTTATGGGAGATGAGCTTTACGGCGATTATGTCGTCCTTGAAGGCAGGGATAATTCGGAGATAAAGATGTTCAACTGCCTGGCAAACGTTTCCAAGATACAGGCTAAGAGCGGGTCAACCATTTCCTTCCAGAAAACCGTGAATCTCAGGGTCGTGCGGGGGGGAAACCCGGTGGAGAATGCAATCGTTGAGATCCAGGATGCTGATGGCTCGGTGGTTGCTGAAGGCAGGACCAATAGTTCGGGATTAGCTTCTTTCAAGATGATCGCCATGAGGGCAAGTGAATCCGGGGTCGAGAACAGTGACCCCCATCAGTTCAAGGCGGTTAAAGGCCTATTTTCCTCTTCAGGTCAGGCGAATATATCTACGGACAGCCGAATTGAGCTGGAAATGAAGTTGCCATGGCTATTCATTGGAGTTGGAGCCCTGGTTGCGATACTGGTGATACTGGTTGTTTTCATGCCCAGCCTGAGATCAGGCAAGAAAAAACGTTAGGCAACTAGGAGCCAAAACGAGAGAAAAAGTTCTTTATTGAACCAAGGAGATCGGCTTCGGGCTTCTCGCCCAGGACCTTGATCTTGTAACACTTGGTGCATAGAGAGTCCTCACTTCTATAACAGTCGGGGCAGACCCCTCTCCCGCACTCGGGGCATATTTTCTGGCTATTTATGTCCAGGGGCTGTCCACAGTTGGGGCATACGCGTCTTGCTGCGCTTGCTCCGCGTTCATTAATTGTAGAAAGGGACGATACGATGTTTTTCAGCTGTTCATCAGCTAGGAAGCCCTGTCTGTTTGCGGCTATTATGGTGGCCACGACATGGGGGCATATCGTTCCCGGGGGCTGGGGACATGCCTTACATCCTGGTTTTGTGGAGTCCATTGAGAATTCTACCTTGGTTTCGCTCTTCGATATGGAGGCCGCCGCGAAATCATTGAATCCCATGGTCCCATTCTCCTGTCTAACCATCCGGTGGTCCTTTTCGAGCTTGACCCCACCGTCAGCTAGTCTGAGGCCTTTATCTATAACCTGGTCCTCGAATCGACCTCTCAACAGACTAAGGAGTTCTTCCTCCTCCATGCCTTACCACAGCTTACTGCTCTAGCTCCTGCCAATTCCCTATATCGTTGTCTTCCAGGATGTTCTTGGCCTCGTCATCGACCTCGACCAGGACCTGCCACATCTTGACGTCATACCCTTTTTTCTTAGCTTCTTTGCCCATCATGTAGTCCTTTATGTGATCCCTTATTTCGGATTTGGCATAAGCGAAATCCAGTTCGGTGTCAAATACAACGTATGGCATGCCTTTTCCTCTCCTCTCTATCGGCATGGCCCCTTATAATTATTTATGTATCCCTTTCTTGGCCCTGAGGTTATGAATTTTACTGGAGATAAGGGGGCTCCGAATCTAGCTCATTCTCCAGTTGGCCCACCGCCTTTACTTTTTGGGGGTCACCTCTGACAAGGAGGCGAACGGAACCCCTGTAATCCGATACACCACCGGAGGAGATATGAAGGGCCCGTAAATCCAACAATTCCTTCAAGGCCTCTATCTCGGTGAATATTTTGCCTTTGATCTTGTACATTGTGGGAACCTTGTTTGCAGTGTGAATTGGAGAATTTAATTCGTCGCAGACCGCGTCGATGGGTGAGCATATGCTTTTCTCGAGCCCGATTGGGATTACCATGGTAATGCGGCTTCCGATGATTCTAGAGTATACGCTTCCTATGGTTCCACCTACAGGGCTATTTGAAAGTACTCCCACCTCCCCTCCACTGTAATCCAAGGCATTTCCCCCTTTGATGAAAATATCGCCCTGTGACATGCTTTCTATGGCTTCGGCGAATTGCATATCCCTTTGCTGGCCGTCGATTATAACTATCTCTTGGATATCCTCCTTTTCTTGGATTTTGCTGGAAGGTGCAACGAGTCCCCAGGCAAATTTTTTCTCCGAGAGGTTCACGCCTAGAATTTCCTCCGCCACATAACGGTTCGTCGTTCCTTTGGCTATCACGATTATTCCATCTTTGTATACCTTCCTAAGGGTGTCCCAACTGGCCAAGCCCTTAGCTATCAGTCTCTTACTTTGAGACGTTTTTAAGAGCAGTTGTCGAGCTGCCACTTTCTTCAGATCCCCGTTCTAAGTCCTTCCTGTTCCTGCTCCTCCTTCCTCTTGGTCAGAAAACGTACCACGATTAATGCAAACAATATAACGGCAAGTAATACCGTGGCGTCCGATAGAAGGTATGATACCATCAGGGAGGCCAGAACCATTCTATCCCCTTTGGACATATCACGCGTCATGTACCCTCTCAATTTCCGCCTTGATGCCAGGCTATCCACAGCCTGGGAGTAATCCCCGATTTCATCTATCAATCCCAGTTGGAAGGCCTCCAAACCGGTGTATAGGGAGCCATTGGCCACGTTTCTAACCTCCTCAACGGTCATGTTGGGCCTGCCCGATGCGATATCCGAAATAAGAACCTCGTAGGTCTCGTTTAGCCTCTTCTGTATGGTCCTGTTTTCCTCCTGGGTAGGGCTTCTCCATGGCTCATAGAGGTCCTTTGCCTCTCCCGTTTTCCATACCCAGTACTTTATGCCCTCGTTCTCCAACCATTCGCTATAATCCTCCCATATTGATATAACCCCAACTGAACCGGTTAGCGTGTTTGCGTGGGCCATCAAGTCGTCGGCAGCGGAGGCTATGTAGTATGCTCCCGAAGCTCCAACCTCATCCATGACCGCAACGTTCGGCTTGGACATATTGTCGAGATATCTCCTTATTTCCATGCAGGCAAAAGCACCTCCTCCGGGGCTATTGACGTAGAGCACGAGGCCCTTAACTCTAGGATCCTTCTCAGCGTTCTCTATCTGCCTGGTTATACCCTGAAAGGAATAGATTGGACCCACCAACTGGACGATTCCAATTTGATTGGACATCTGCAGGTAGCTAAATCCAAGAAGACCGACAAAGTAAATGGCTATAACCAGCAGGGCCAGGCGGGATGTAATTGAGAATTCTTTAGCCAATGCAAGACCTCATGTGGGAGAGGCTCTGAGATGACTAATATCTCTTTACCAATATGGAAACCACCGATCCGCATCTCGTGGCTGAGCGTACATATGCGTAACATTTAAAGAAAGAAATGCATTGGGCCTCGTAAGTAACCGACTAATATACACTATAGGGGATTTTGATGAATGACCTAACACAGCAGGCTAGAAAGGGAACCACCACGGTTGGTTTGGTGTGCGGTGATTGTGCAATACTTGCTGCCGACACCCGCGCTACTGCAGGTACCCTGATTGCCAGCAAAAGAGCTCAGAAGATATATGAAATAGAACCACACATAGGGCTCACCACCGCCGGGGCCGTGGGAGATACCCAAAACCTGGTATCAATTCTCAGGGCGGAAGCTAGGCTTTACAGAATGAGAACCAAGGGACCAATAACAGTCAAGGGGCTGGCTACAATGACCGCCAATGTTATCCACGGGCAGAGATACTTCCCGTACCTCGTTCAATTGATGATGGGCGGTTATGATAAGAATGGTCCCAGTATATTTATGCTTGATCTATGGGGAGGTCTTTCGGAGGAGAAGGTCGGGGCCACCGGGTCTGGTTCCCCGGTTGCCTATGGGCTGCTGGAGAATCTTTACAGCCCGGAGATGTCCCAAGAGGAAGGTTTAGAACTTGCTGTGGCCAGCTTGAAGGCGGCAATTGAGCGTGACTCGGCGACAGGAAATACCATAGAGTCGGCTGTTATAGGTGAGGATGGCTACAGAAAGGTTGAACAGGATACCATCAATAAGGTGTTGAAGAAGGTACCGGAACAGAAGTACTGAGGTGTTTGGAGTTGTCATTTATGCCACAACAAGGAGCAATGGGTTATGATCGTGCTATCACCGTTTTCAGCCCCGACGGGAAACTGTATCAGGTCGAGTACGCTGAAAGGGCCATCGAGAAAGGAGCAACCGCTGTAGCAGTGAAATGTTCGGAGGGAATAGTCTTTCTGGTTGAGAAAAGGTTTGCTAGCCCGCTGATTGAACCCAGAAGTTACGAGAAGATCTTCAAGATAGACGATCACATAGGAACGGCAACCTCCGGCCTAATCGGGGATGCAAGGGTTCTTGTGGACAAGGCCCGTCTGGATTCTCAGATATACAGGCTGACATACAGCGAGACTATAGGTGTAGAGGAGCTTGCCAAAAAGGTCGGTGACCACAAGCAGATGTACACCCAATACGGGGGTATCAGGCCTTTCGGAGCTTCCCTACTAATAGCAGGAATCGACGATGTCGGTGCTCAGGTATTTGTAACCCATCCCAGCGGTGCACTTTACGAATACAAGGCGAAGGCCATCGGTCAGAATAACAAGGAAGTCAACGATGTTCTGGAGAAGAATTACGATGAGGTAGAGACCCTTAGGGATGCCATCAACCTCTCACTGGAGTCAATTGCGGAATCCATGGAAGAGCCGGTGACCAAGGAGAATGTTGAGATGGCGCTCATCAAGTCGGAGACCAGGGAATTCGAGAAGGTCTCGGACGAGTTGATCGAGGAGTTTATAGAAGAGCAGAAGGAATGAGTGTCCATCCGGATATTAGCTCCTTTCCCCTTCCGATAATTTCGGTGGTTGACCCCTTTCGTCGAGCTCCAGGTTCTTATTCCTGTTAGAGGGTATTATTCTTCGTTTTGCACCAGGGAACTCGAGATCCAGCTCCCTTCCCTGAAAAAGATGGTCGAGGAAGATCGCAAGACTTGATATCTCGGAATGAGGCTGGTTGGTGATCGAGATATTGTAGTCCACCATTCCATATACCTTTCCAGGAACCTTGCTACCGCCCACCAGAACCAGTAGATCTTCATTTTTTGCTCTGGACCTAACCTTACCAATAACATCCCCCAGGGGGAGTCCGTACATTGTGAGATGTACTTTGGACCCCTCAAATGTGTTGATGACGTTTGTCCATTCGCGGCAATAGGTCACCTGGAAATCTCCTCCCCAGTTGTCGACGACATCATTCAGGGTGTCGATGATATTCTGGTCTCTGTCACCGCTAAATATCATCTCACTGGATCCCAGCGCTCTTGCGGTAAGGCCAACATGGGTGGTGGTTCTCTTGTCCCTTGTTTTACGGTGACCCAATCTTAGAACATGAACCTTCATATCGCGAAACCTACAACATTAGGCCTTTTATGTCCAAAAGAAGGCCTGAGAATTGTTATTTAGACCTAAAAAGGTTAATTGGCAACATTTAAATATTTTTGACTTTAATAAGACAGCACGAAGTTATCGAGGCCCCACGTTTTGGAAAAGGACCTACGGGAATACATAGGGACCAATTTGGGCGATGAAGTTCTTACCGTTGCGGAAACGATTTCATCTAGGGAGCTAACTGACGAGGAGATATCCAAGATAACCGGTATCAGGGTCAATGACATAAGAAGCGCTCTATATCAGCTTTATGACAAGCGTCTGGCCTTTTATCGCAGGTCGAGGGATCCGGATACTGGTTGGTATGTCTACCACTGGCGTATGGACCCTGAGGGACGGGAAAGGGTCTTGGATGGAGTAAAGGAGAAGGACCTTGAGACCCTTCAGGAAAGGATTGAATACGAGCAGGAAAATATCTTCTTTGTATGCAGGACCGGGAACTGCTCTCGTTTCACCTTCGATATAGCGGCCGATAATGGATTCAAATGTCCTAACTGCGGGTCGATGTTAGAACACCACGATAATTCGAATATTATCGCTAATTTAGAATCCAAGATAGAGGAACTGGAAGGTCAGCTTAGCGGAGATCTGGAATGAGACCGTCGAGAGAGGAGGTTCTAGGTCTTCTGAGGAAAGTAGGAGTTCCACCGCAGGTGATATCACATAGTTTAAAGGTGGAGAATGTCGCTCTACGGATAGCGGAAAAAATATCCAATAGAGGGCATCAGGTAGATGCTGGCCTGGTGTCTCTTGGGTCTCTAATGCATGATATAGGGAGGAGCGTTACTCACGATATGGGCCATGGAATTATGGGGGGGAAGATAATCAGGAAGCGTGATATCTTTGAATCCATATTGGACCCTAGCGATAGGGAGAAATTGGCAAGGATTTGTGAGAGGCATATCGGAGCCGGGATAACTGAAAGGGAAGCTAGAAGGAATGGTCTACCGGATGGCGATTATGTTCCCCAGACCATGGAGGAGAAGATACTGGCCCATGCGGACAACCTTGTCTGGAATGGCATCCTGAGCATTGAGGAGAGCCGCGCTGCCTTCCGTAAGAAATTTGGGGAGGAAAGTCCAATAGTTAGACGTATAGAAAAGCTGGGTAATGAAATAACTAAGCTCATGAGGCAGGAAATTGAGGAAGATAACCATACTTGAAAAGATCTACCGGAATAGACGGGTGGCCGAGAAAGCCCTTCGAGCCATGCTTAAGAAGGCCTTGAAGATTGAGGTGGAGATAGGTTCGTTTACCAGGACGCAACGAAATTGGGTTACGGTTGCCCTGAGGGGTAAGGATGAAGTAATTGCACAGAGATATCTGGAAAACCTTTGGGGTAGGGTTTGTGATATAGGGGAATTGGAGGAGAACCAGCTAAGAAGGGGTAAGATAGTCGATCTGGGAAAGGTTGGCTATGGTATATACGTGGATATCGGGGTGGTAAACGTGGAAGGGGAGCCCATAGATGCCCTTATTCCCGTACACAGACTGAGAAAGCAACTAGGAGTGAAGGGGAACTTGTCGGTTAATCAGATTGCAAAGTACCTTGGTTTGATGGATAACTTACCTCTGGGTATAAGAATCACGGGTATCAACATGATGAATGGAGAGATCGAGGGAAAGCTCACCAACTCTCAGGCACGCGAGATAGGGCGGGGAAAACATCGATTTTATGTTTGCGGTGAGACGAGAAGAAAGATTAAAAACGCGATTGATAGAACCGGGAATTCCGGCAATATAGTGAGGATTAGGAGACTGGGACTTCTGGAGAATGAGGTCCAATGCCCCAAACAGGTGGACCCTCACGATATCATCCGCGACATAGGTCCGGTGGTCAACGCCGATATGGCCGTGTGTAGGGGCCTGTAGTGTAGCCTGGATTGGGTCCTCGCCAGACAGCACAGCACCCTGCGGAGGTGCATACCCGGGTTCAAATCCCGGCAGGCCCACTTAACTACCTCAATCATTCAACGGGATCGATGCCGCGATCAGGCAAGATTTCTAAATATCTCAATTGTTTAGCCTTTCGGAGGAGGCCTGAAGATCATTTGCCTAAGAAATCCGAAGACCGGTCCATACTAAACGCCTTGGTACGCAATCCCCTCATAAGAATCTCGAATTACTTCATTACCCCACAGTTCCCTGGAGGCGGCATTACAACTGGACAAGCCAGAGCTACCGTTTTATTCCTTACCATTACCTGTGGTTTTTTCCTTGTCGTAGGTTGGTTGAGGCTGGAAATTGCGGGTGTTCTTGTCACGCTATTAATCGTTGGCTATTGGGGAACTTTTGGACGCATGGAACTGCAGCGACGGGAGGAAAGCAGGAGAGAGGATCCACTGGATGTCAAGTTCAAGGGTGAGATAGTGGATTGGAGGGAACTTCCTGAGAGCGAGCAGGCCAAACGTCTTGTTGTCGGGGGAATTACTGTAAGTTCTATTTTGGTGGCCGGTGTCTATATACTGATCATGGTTCTAAATTCCCTTGGCTCATCAGGAGGGGTTTAGGCTTTACGGGGGAATTTTATTTGAATACCATGCCCGTTTTAGCGCTCCACATTAGGAGGTCCAGACCATCAGGGGGAATACCAAGCCTCTCAGCATAGGAGAGGAACAGTTTTTCGATTTTCAGATATCTACTCCTAGAAAGGGACGTAGGGACGCATTCGATTACTTCCGCCTGGCAAAGGGTTCTAAGGACGTGTCTATCCAGGATGGCCAGGCCTCGATATCCGATATTTCTTAGGAAATGGCTGGCTTCCTTGTATCCCAGTCCCTTTATATTCTGGATGACCCTCTCCCGGGCTTGGTAGGGGTCCGATACCAGTAATTGCGAGTATTTTATTTTGGGGTGAGAAAAAAGATTGAGTCTGGCTTCCAGGATATAACTTGCCTTGTTGTTGGCGTATAGAATTCCACATCCGTTTAGGATGTTGGCTATTTGGCCTTCAGTTCCATCTAAAAGTAAGCAGGTCCTGGCTAGGTGTCGGATCGCCCTATCGGCTCTCAGGGCTGAGCTCTGAGGGGTAAGTAGGCAGAAACACATCTCCTGGAAAACCTTCTTCTCATCGTCCAGATCGATACTGGCGAACTCCTCCAGCCTTTTCTCTATCTCGGATTTTTTGTCCTTCCACCTGGATATAAGCTCGAGGTCGGTCTCCTTCATGTTCCCACCGCTAGGTCCATAGCTCCCGGGGCAAATGAGATACATCATTGCTCCTATAGAGCTTGGCCCGACCTGGTTTGAGAACGATGGTGGATATGCAGCAATTATGCTGACTGAACCTTGTGTACCCGCACGGGGGGGCGCCAAGCATGTTGCTCATAAGAACCGCCCCAAAGGTGCCGTGGCTCACGGCCACTATTTCCTTTTCGGAGTCATCACCCATGGATCGTATTTTGTTTTCAATTCTTCGGGCACGTTGGTATAGGTCCTGTTCCTTCTCGGCTCCGGGCCACCATCTATCATAAATATTCATCTTGTGGTTTGGGAATTCGGCCCTTATCTCGGTTGCGGTGGTTGCCTCTGAGCCGTCCCAGCTTTCCATGAGATCCACTAATACCTCTGGCACGTTTCCCGTTTCGTCGGAAATTATCTCGGCTGTTTTTAGAGAACGCCTGAGAGGACTGCAAAATACCGAAAATATCCCATTCTTAGACAGCTTTTTGGCGGTTAAGATTGCCTGCTGTTTTCCCGTATCAGTCAATCCGGGATCCGGAATCATCTTTCCCAGGTTCCCTTCGGATTGGCCGTGCCTCACTAGATAGAGCTTCAAGATTAGTACCGGCACCACTTGGCCGGGTAATGATCTGATAAATGTGACGAAAGGAGGTCGAACGACCAAATTGGTGCAAAGCACAAATATATTGATCAGCTGAATTATGCTTCCAGTTCCAGGAGAGAGGTTAAGTGAGCTCAAGATTACCGATGACTATAATCAAGGCGCATGAGAATTGGAGAATTAGCTGTGTAAACCTGATACCTTCGGAAAACATCATGAGTCCTGCAGCTCGAGGCCTGCTCTCGTGTGATATGGGTCATAGGTACACCCTTCCCGGAATAAGGGAAATGGATGGGAGGTTGGTGGAAAATGCCTACCGTGGGACCCGGTTTATGGATGAGGTTGAGGAACTAGCCAGGGAATTGGCGAACCGCGTCTTTGGGTCCAGATACTCCTGCGTGCGTCCGATATCAGGGCACATATCCTGCATGATAGCTCTCGCCGCGCTTTGTGAAAGTGGAGATTCCATAATGTCGGTCGAATTCAGCGGAGGTGGATATCCAGGATATGCCGAGGAGGAGATGGCCGGCCTCCTAGGTCTTAGGAGCTTTGCACTTCCCTTTGATCATCTCCAGGGAGATCTAGCATATCCGGATGTCGTGGAGGAAATTGGGAAAAGGGAACCCGATGTGGTCATTATGGGGGCTTCAAAGATGCTCTTTCCTCCCCGCATAGAGAAGGTAAAGGAGGTTTGCGAATCGGTTGATGCAAGGATCATGTACGATGGTTCTCATGTCCTGGGTCTATTGGCCGGTGGAGTTTTCGGAGAGCCTCTCGATGAGGGGGCTGACCTAATCGCCGGCAGCACTCACAAGACACTTTTCGGCCCCCAGGGGGGAATCATCCTTACCGAGGACAGAGAGGTATTTGACCGGGTGGAATCAAGTCTTCACTGGAAGACTATAGATAACGCACATTGGAACAGAATAGCATCCCTTGCCCAGGCGCTTCTGGAGATAAAGAAATTCGGGAAGGACTATGCCGGACAGCTTGTACTGAATGCAAAGCATCTCGCCCGAACCCTCGATTCTCAAGGATTCCCGGTCCAGTACGCCCATCGAGACTACACCGAATCCCATCAGGTTGGTCTCGATGGAGGGAAAATTGCGGACAAATTCGGATATGGGAGCTTTGAGGAGGTTGCTAGGAAGCTGGAAAAGGCGGATATAATAATTGACTGTGTTGGCCGCTTGGGCACTAGCGAATGCACGAGACTGGGTATGAAGGAGAGGGAAATGGAGGTTATCGCCGAACTGATTTCCAGGGTCATAGTGGATGGCGAGGATACCGAGAAGGTTGCGGAGGATGTCCACAGGTTAAGGGCCGATTTCCAGTTCCCGGCCTTTTGTGAACTCTAGGACATGCGGTCTCCAGGTAGACCTCTCACCATCTTTCTCATGGCCCGCCCCCTGAAGCGCCTGTTCTTTCCCATACTCTTCATCATCTTCTTCATCATATCGTATTGCTTCAGGAGTTCACGGACCTCCTGCTCGGTGCACCCGGATCCCATGGCTATTCTAGATATCCGGCTGCTGTTTATCCTCTTGGGCTTGGTTAGCTCCTCGCGATTCATTGAATTCATGATGACCTTGAATGTCTGGAGTTTTTCCTGTCCCATTTCCAGGGCCTCGTCGGGCAGTTCGAATCCCATGCCGGGGATCATCCTGATGACCTTGCTCAAGGGCCCCATGTTGGAGAGCATATCCATCTGCTTGGCCATATCTTCAAGGGTAAATTTACCCTCCAGGAACTTGTACATCGATTCCTCGGTTAGCTCTTCTTGCTTGGTGGCCTCCTCGAATTTTTCGATAAGGGTCGAGATATCGCCCATGCCCAGCAGTCGCCCGACGAATCGTGGGGGATTGAAGGGTTCAATGTCCTCTATCGTTTCCCCCGTTCCCAGAAATTTGATGGGGGCTCCCGTCTCGGCACAGGCGGAAAGCGCACCGCCACCTTTGGCACTTCCATCAAGCTTGGTTACCAAAATTGATCCGATATCGGTTGCCTCTTTGAAGGCGCTAGCCTGGGCCTTTGCCTGCTGGCCCAGCGTGGCGTCGATCACCAGAATTATTTCCTCCGGCTTGACCTGGCCCGCGATATGCTGCATCTCATCGATGAGACCCTTTTCCTCCTTGTGCCTCCCTGCCGTGTCGACCAGGACAAGGTCATAACCCTTTTCGGAGAAGAGGTCTACTCCTTTTTCCGCCAATTCAACCGCATCGTCCACGTCTGAATCGCCGTAAACCGGTATGCCAAGGTCCTCAGCAAGCATCTCCAGCTGTTCCAGGGCGGCCGGTCTCCAGGTATCAGAGCAGACTATGGCCGTTTTTCGTCCTCTTTTTTGGAAGTACCGGGCAAGTTTTACCGTGGAGGTCGTCTTTCCGGACCCCTGTATTCCCACCAGCATGACCGTAGTAGTCTCTCCCTCCGGGGCAAAGTCAATTCCCATGGCTTCCCGGCCCAGGAAATCTGCCAGTTCCTCATATACGATGTTGACAACGTGGTGTCTCCTGGATATGCCGGAGGGCGGCTCCTCGTTCAAAGCCCGTTCTTCTATCTTCTTGGTTAGCCTACCAACCAGCTTGACATTGACATCTGCTAGCAGTAACGCCCTCTGAATGTCCTTTTTCAGTTGTCCAACGGCCTCGGAATCTATGGTTCGTGATCCAGTTAGCCTGGTGAGAGCCTTGTGAAGTGATTTACCTAGGTTATCGAGGACCATTTAACTACCTCAATATCTCTAATATTCCGCTTCTGAAAACTATTGTCTCGCTGTAGGTTTTATTGCGAAATCTCCCCACCCTTACATTGGTCATTTCCCAAAAATCAGGTCCACGAACCAGTCGGCCGAGAATTTCTGGAGGTCATCATAATCCTGGCCGGTCCCCACGAATAGAATGGGCTTGTTGGTTGTATGCGCCACGGACACCGCTGCCCCTCCCTTTGCGTCGGCATCTGCCTTGGTCAGGATAACGCCATCGATTTCACAAGCGGCATCGAATTCCTCGACCTGTTTAACGATGTCGTTACCGGCCAGGGCATCCCCAACGAAAAGGACCGCGTTGGGGTCGTTTACCCGGACGATCTTTCTCATTTCATCCATGAGGTTCACATTTGTGTGCATCCGTCCCGCAGTATCTGCTAGTATGACATCGACGCCTTGGGCCTTGGCGTGCTGCTTTGCATCATACACAACCGCAGCGCTGTCGGAACCCCGGGCGTGCTTGATCATATTCACCCCCAGCTTGTCGGCATGAAATTCCAGCTGCTCAATCGCAGCGGCTCTATAGGTATCGCTAGCGGCGATTACACAGGAGAAACCCTTCTCTATCATCATGTGAGCAACCTTGGCTATAGTGGTGGTCTTCCCGGTTCCGTTATAGCCAATGAAAAGTATGAGATAAGGGCGGCCCTCCTGCCTCGCTTTGCGTATCTCGTCCATCAACTGGGGCCTGTCCGCACTAAGTACGTCTCGTATGGCAGCTACGATTGATTCACGTGCGATATTTGTTACGTTATCGGTGATGCCGAAATCCTGAGAGGTCAGGGATGCACGGGTATCCTCAATTATGGTCTCCGTTACTTCCAGAGCCACATCGCTTTCAAGTAGCCCCATTTCCAGGGCCTCGAGGATATCCTGAATATCGTCCTCGCTTAGGGATCTACGTGCTATCTGCTTTGAAAATCTGGATACCTTTGTCCTGAGATTATCGAACAACCCTACCACCAGTGACCTTTGCCCCTACTCTTCCTGTTGCTGGGAGAGTTCCCTGTATATCTCCTGCCATTTGGAGGTGAGGTCCTCGAGGCGTTGGCTTAGCTCCTCTAAATTCTCCCGGGTCTTATTGGATGCCTCTTCCGTTCTCTGTACCCTCTTGTCCACGATGGCCTTGGCCTGATCTATGCGTCTCTCAATTGAAAAGTCCGAACCAACACCAATTATTACCTTATCATTTTGTTTTAGGGAGGCTCTTACATAGGAGCCGGATCCCATAGGTACAAGCATCTCCTTCCCCGGCTCGGTTTTCTTGAGCTCCTCTAGACTTTCCACGGTCTGATT
The DNA here is from genome assembly GCA_964621445.1 of Hadarchaeota archaeon (SeqCode). Classification (GTDB taxonomy): domain Archaea; phylum CAYQAE01; class CAYQAE01; order CAYVLA01; family CAYVLA01; genus CAZUNO01. The sequence goes on from CAZUNO010000001.1 coordinate 155,172, forward strand.
CATCTCATCAATAGAGGTCTGTAGCAATTCCAGGTTACGGTTATGGACATCTATCTGGTTTCGAAGTACCTCGACTTCAGACGAGATACGTTGAAGCTCTCCTTGTTTATCCTCCATTTTCATTCACCTGTAATATATCGAACTGTTGGGTCTTCCGCCTCGGAGGCCTCTATTTCCTCTATTCCCTCGATGTTAATTTTTCCTCTAGGGACCCTATGTTCGCTGCCCAGATTCGAGTAAACCTTTTCCTTTACCTGGGATTCGTTCATGGATAGCATCTCCATGGTAAACGGCTGATTTTTTTCTCCCATCAGGAAATTTCCCTTGACTCTGTAGATCTTCGGATTTTCATCACTCATCGCTATTCACCACGTTTCACCTTCGAACACCTGTTGCATCTTTCCCATTTCAATCCCTGTGGTTGGTCTTCCGGCAACCACGCCCTTGGAGTTAGCGAGAATGCATGTTCCGACATTCCCCACGCCAAAATTTGCGGTTCCTTTACCGACCTCGACCTTAAGCATATCATTGATTAAATCAATTTCGGAATCAGCCGTTTTTGGAGATACCAAGGCACCTATGTTATTTGGACAGGCCAGGGACCCAACTATATGCAAGTTGTCAATGCTTCCATTCTTTACCTTGACCCCGAGTATATCCGAAATTACTTCGAGCTCCTTTCTCAGATAGACATCGGCCACTATAGCCCCTTTATCATTGGTCAAGATCAGATTCCCAAGGGCATTGAATCTGGTATCCAGTTTTCCAACCTGTAAATTGGATTGGGTGGAGAGGATATCCATCTCCCTTGAAGTGGCATCTCCAGGAAGAAGTATGCCTTGGGAATTCATCACAACTAACATTCCAATCATATCGGTACCGGCCACAGTGGTTTCAATTGACTTAACATTCAGGGTGGAGGCTATCTCATCAATGGTGTCCCGAGGACTACCAGGTGGAACTACCACCACATCATCATTATTCGCGGCAAATAATCCCAGATAGGGATTCCCACTGAGGTGAGTCCTCGCAAATTCCATTAGAGGCACCTATTCGGCCAGGAAGACCCTGAAAGCAGCCTGTCCTTCCTCTATTTCCTCTTCCTCGGTGACCCTGACCCTGATTTTAGAAGGAATGTTCTCTATTCCATTCTCCCAAATCTTGTTGTTTACGGATTCGTCTATTGCGAAAAGGCTCGTCTTAAGGTGGCGCTCCAGGAAGGACCTGACCTCCTTTAACGCTCTAGGAGCCCTCTTGCTCCGGGAGAATTTCTTGGCTCCTCTTAGAGGTATAACATAGATCCTATCTTCGGACAATTAAATACCTCGCTATACCTTTAGCTTGGAGTTTCTCCAAGTACGCATCTTTGGATGCCTTCTCACCTTTCTAGCAGTCTTTAGCATAACCCAAATGGGTACCCTTTGAGTATGGCGATTTGCCTTTGCTAATCTTTTCTTCTTTGGTTTGGATCTATGTCGAGACAATGTATCAGCTCAAACTCTCTTGATTTTGGTTTCCCTGGACTTTGAACGGGCAATCTTTCGCAATATCCCCTTGAGTTGGCTATCCGTTACCTTTTCCCTGAGATTTCCGGATTGAGCCAATCCTATTAACCTTTGTTCTATGGCCTTAACGTATTCCGGCCTGGAAAGTCTCAGATTGGTAAGTCTGCTTCTGGCCTCAGGAGTTAATATTGATTTCAGGACTAATTGTTTCCGGAGTTCGGCCTGTTTTTGTGCCTCTTCTTGGGTCTCTTCATCCTGCATCTTTTTCTGAAGTTCAGCCAATTTCTTTTGCCGGATCTCATCAATATCCTCCATGGCACGCATCACCCGGCGACCTCATCGGATAATTTATCAAGAAGGGACTTGCCCTTGGCGCTTATCTTTCTGCCGTCTCTATCAGTTTTTTCAACCAGACCTGCCGATTCGAGCTGTTGGCACACTTTTCTTATGATGCTTCCGCTACCCTTGGCAAATCTTGTGGGTTTGCTGCCTCTTTCCCTCTTACCACCGTACTTTGTACGCAGCCTTTCAACACCCACGGGCCCGCTAACGTAAATCGTCCTGAGCACGGCTGCAGCCCGGCTGTACCACCAATCAGGGTCATCTGGAACCCTTTCCTTATGCATACCGGTCTTGACGAACATCGTCCATTCCGGTGGATCTACTTCGTTATAGTCACTCTTCAACTTATTCGAAAGGAGACCTATGAGAAGATTGGGTTTCACATCAAAAGGAGTGGTCAAGTTGGACCACCTGGTGGTGGGTATAGCCCAAGTTGAGCTATAGGATGAGGGCTAAATTTGGACTTATATATCTTTCCTGGCATCCTTCTCAGCTCTGAAAAGTGTGATAGTGTTTCCCCGTGTCTCTACAAGCTCGGATCGGGTCTCTTTAGTCAATCGGGATGTCATTTCTTCTCTTTTCAACGCATTGGAGCTTCTGAGGAACTTGATCTTGACAATATTCTTTTCCTCGAGCTGACGGTCGAGTTCCTCTAAAACTCCTTTTGTTAGGCCCGACTTGCCAATCCTAAGGAGGGGTTTTGCCTTTGACGCTCTCTTTTTCAAATCCTCGCGATTAACTCTCATTTCAATAACCTACATCAAAGCTCCATCTAATGCTTTTCCACATCCGCAGGATCTTTTTTCCGGTATTTGCGGTATCAAATCAGCGAGAATGGACCTGACCTTCCCCACATTTTCCTTCATGGTCTCAACCACTTCCTCCCCGTCAACTATCCTGTCGGTCATCCAGCAGTCAAAATCGGTGACCATGGCTATGGTGGAGTAGCACATCTCTGCTTCCCGGGCAAGGACGGCCTCGGGATACATGGTCATTCCAATGACCGATGCTCCCCAGGATCTGAAAAGCTCCGATTCTGCTCGGGTGGAAAACCTGGGTCCCTGGATGCAGACATAGGTTCCCTGTGGATGATACTTCATTGAAAGGGACTCCGCCACCTCACCGAGAAGGGTATGAAGGCTCGGACAGACGGGATCGGCAGTGGACACATGACAGACCTGTCCCCTGTCGTAGAAGGTATCTTCCCTACCGCGGGTTCTGTCAATGAATTGATCCACGAACACGAAATCTCCCGGTTCATATTTCCTCTGGAGGCTGCCCACCGCTGCAGGGGCAAGGACGGCGGTTACCCCGATTTCCTTTAGAGCCCAGATATTGGCCCTGTAATTAATTCCATGGGGAGGTATGCGGTGTTCTCTACCGTGTCTGGGAATGAAGGCCACCCTTGTATCCTCCAGGCTACCGATCTGGACCAGATCGGACGTAGCCCCGAAAGGGGTATATACCTCCTTTTCCTCTATTTCGGTGAATAATTCAGGGTCGTAAACCCCGGTGCCGCCAATTATTCCCACTGATGCCTGTTCTGAAGTCATGTATAAACATCCAGAGACATCATCTGAAATAACTTTTCGAGGTATAAGGATTAGAGAGTGATCCACCGGTCCTGAATCGATGATTTGAGAAGACCATCAATGGTTCGAGTGACCCATATGCCGTCCTCGCCCGTCACCCTGGGCCGTCTGTCCGTGACTATGCAATCGGCAAAGTGATAGATGCTCTCGGTGGCAAATCCCCTGTGCTTCCCGTCGATATTCAGATTAAAAAGCATATCGGGGTTCTCCTGATTTCTTTCAGTGTACTTACAAGCCAGGTTGCTGTGGCTGACGTTCGCGGTATAGCTTCCTTCGGATCCCACGAAATCCATTTTCAGTTGGAAGACGGAGGGGTGGCTCTCCGGTAGTATCCAGCAGTTTTCCAGAGATGCGAGGGCCCCGGATTGGAACTCGATGAGACTGTGGAAGAAGTCCGGGGTGTCAATACCCATGGAGGCAAGTTTGCCTTCACCCTTGGTTGAGAGCACTCTTCTTGGGTTGCTTTGGAAGAGCCATCTACAGATATCTATGAGGTGGCTTCCTAAAAACCAAAGAACGTTGCTTTTATGGGACCACCTCAACATCTTTGTGGGAACGAAAATCGTGTCGTTGAGGGCGGCGCTGAGGTACTTGGGAACTCCCATTTCTCCCTCTTCTATTGAGTTCTTGAGAGCAATGAATGGTGGGGACCAGCGATTATGGAAGTCGATCATAAGCTTTGATCCAGATTTATCCACCGCTGCCATTATCTGCTCAGCTTCATCGACCGTGGTCGCCATGGGCTTCTCAAGAAGTATGTGCAGACCTTTATTGGCCGCAAGTAGGGCAGGGTCTGTGTGTAAGTAATCAGGAGTGGCTATGGAGACGGCATCCAGTTCACTTTCCTCCATCATTTCACTGTAATCCGTGTAGAAATCGCACCCATACTCCCTGGAGACCTTTTCCCCCTCCTCCTCATTGATGTCGCATACCGCCGCGATTAGAGTTCTGTGATGGCTTCCAAAGGCCTGCACATGGATTTTCCCGAATGTCCCCAGCCCTATTACTCCGACCTTCGCCTTATCGGCCATTGGATGTGCCCCCTTCGAGAATATCATTAACAAGTTGAGTGGTTTGATCGGTCAGACGAGAAGCCTCCATTTCATCCTTTGCCTCGCATATAACCCTTACCAGGGGTTCGGTTCCCGACTTTCTCACGTATATTGATGAGTCCTTTCTTGTGACCCTAATTCCATCGGTGAGATCTATGTCCTGACCTCGGAAATGTTCTCTTAATCCGTTGAGAAGCATTTCCCAGTTAGTGGGATCGAATTGTATCTTTTCCTTGATCATATGATACTCGGGAAGGGTGGATAGTAGCTGGCTTATGGGGCCCTCGAAATCACACATACCCTGGAGGACCAGAGACATTCCTGCTGGGGCATCCCTAGCATACTGGATGGATGGGTTGATTACCCCGCCATTTCCTTCCCCACCAATAACCGCTCCTAGCTCCATCATCTTCTTCACCACGTTTACCTCACCCACTGGAGCACGGGCAAATTCACAGCCGTGGGAGCTGGCTACGTCCTCCACGGCTTTTGTCGTAGCCACGTTGGTAACTACCGGGCCTTGCCTCTCCTGTAGTACGAGCTGTGTGGCAAGGGTAAGGGAGTATTCCTCTCCAGCGGGATTTCCTTTCTCGTCAATGATGGATAACCGGTCTCCATCTGGGTCAGTTGCAAATCCAACATCGGCATCATTTTCCCGAACTACACGGGATAAGGCTTCAAGATTTTCCGGCGTGGGTTCCGGTCCTCGATGAAAGGTACCATCACGTTCGCAGTTAACGGCTATGGTCGTGCACCCGATCCTATCCAGAAGGATTTGCAGAATCTCTGACGAGGAGCTGTTACAGCAATCTATTGCCACGGTCGGTTGGGAAGCTGTTATGCTATCAGTATCTATGGATTTCAATACATGCTCGGCGTGTTTTCTGGCTCCCTCCGATTCGCCGTAATTTTTCCCGATTTTGTGCCAGGGAACGTATTTGATATTGTTTTTCTCGTAAATCCCAATTAGCTTCCTTGCCTGTTCCTGGTCGAGGAAGATCCCCGTCTTGTGGATAAATTTCATGGCATTCCATTCGATGGGGTTATGGGAAGCGGTTATGGCCACTCCTCCCTGGGCGTTCCTTTCCTTTACCAGATATTGGATGGTCGGCGTGGTCACCGTTCCCGAATCAATGACATCGCATCCTGCTGAACGGAGACCTGCGGTCACGCAATCCTTTAACATCGAACCGGAAGCGCGGGCATCCCTCCCCACGACTACCTTTTCCCCTTTGCAGAAGGTGCCAAAAGCAGCTGAGAATCTGGTCACCACGTCCGGGGTCAATGTTTCACCCACTATCCCTCGGACGCCGGATATACTGATCATTAGCTTTTTCAAATGATTCACCGATCGTAGATTGATTAAGCGGTATAGAGGATTAACTAAAAAAGTTAATTTTCTGGAAATCAGAAAAGTCGTGAATCCAGGGCGACGGGAAGTTCCTTTATCGAGTTTATGACCTTAGAGGCGCCAAATTTAACGAGTTCATCTTCCGAGAGAGTTGGCACCCTATCGCTGTTACGTATGACCCCTATCCCTCTAAATCCGCCCTCTCGCGCCGCCTGCATATCCGTTATGTCGTCGCCAATGAATATGGCTCGCTTTGCCTTCAGGTCTCGGACACAGCTGATGAGTTTGTCTGGTCTCGGTTTTTGTCTTCCGGGGTCTTCTCTCCCCCTCACCTGGTCAAAGAATGGACGGAGGTGGAACTTTCGGGCGGTTGCCTCCAGTATCCTCTTGGAGTTTGAGGTAACTATCCCGATCTTGGCGTCCATTTCCGAGAGATGGGACAGTACTTCTCTTGATCCCTCAAGGGGTTTAGCCCGGTTCAGGGCCTCCATTTCTCCTGCGCCCATTGCCTGATCCAATAACCTTTTCATGCTATCTCGACGGGGGCAATCTGCTAGTTCTTGGTCCACTATCTCTATATATGCTCGAAAGGAACTTCGTCGTCCTTCCAAAAAATCATGTAGACCCAATGATCTGCAGGCGCGTCTGAGGTGTTCCATTATGACCTTGCCGTTTAGTCTCAGGTCGACTAGAGTAAGGTCGTAATCAAAGACAATGGCAGGGCTGTTTGGTTTCATCAGGACCACGTATCTTTGGCTGGCCTGGGCCCATGCCCTTGTATATGGTTTCAATCTGTGCCTGCTTGCTCCAATAGGTGAAGAAACTCATATTAAATCGGCCACATATGTGGAGGTATATGGATGTCTCATCACGCAGCACGTACCCCCTCTTCTTCGGCTTACTGCTTTGGCTCATTGCATTTGCTGACCTGGCCATATTTCATTTGGATATCTTCGAATACCTGGCGGCCGCTGGGTTCTTTTTGCTCATGATGGGAATTGGCATGAGGGTGAGAGGCTTCTGAGGCCTTCTTGGACCTTGGCGTTTACCCTGGGAAAAAGCAAAGTTTTTTCGGGAAATATGCCTGCTACAAAATCATATTTTTTAGTTTTGAACTTATAAATTTGGCAGTCTAAAATAACGGTTCCGTTTTCAGCATGATGTCCCCATAAAAAATAGCAAATACTGGAGCAAGCCATCGGCGGCCGAGTACTCGGTGGAGGACGGAGCCGTAGACTCGGGAGGTGATGGCAATAGCCACTATAGTTTCTGCAGGTGGAGTTGTTTACCGGAACTTCGAGGACAACCTATTCTTAGTTCTAGTAGGGAGAAGAAGGGGAAATTACTGGTGCTTGCCCAAGGGCAAGATAGAGGAAAACGAGACGGAGACCCAGGCGGCAAAGAGGGAGGTCTTCGAGGAAGCCGGGATATCAAATGTGTCACTGGGGGAGAAGATAGGCACCATCCGATACGAGTTTTATCGCAAATCGACTGATACTTCGTACCAGAAGTATGTCCATTTCTATCTCATGCGAGCGGCATCCAACGTACTAAATGTGGGATCAGAATTTGACCGGGTGATGTGGTTCACTGCGGACGATGCAGTTAACATGGTAAGCCATAGGAAGGAACGGGGGATCGTTTGTAAAGCAATCGATATGCTGGGATCGATGTCCTAGTGGCTCACTCCATGTGGGATATCTAAAAGAGATTTAACCATGGGTAATAAGATATTGGGGGTAGATCTTGAGAGTCATCATTTGTGAGAACTACGAGGAGGTGAGTAGGAGGGCCGCCGAAATTATCTCCAGGCAGGTGAGGGATAAGCCAAGATGCGTTATCGGTCTGGCAACTGGTAGCACTCCCATGGGGGCCTATCGTCATCTGGTAAAGATGCACGAAGAGGAGAGCCTGGATTTCTCAAATGTCACTACCTTCAATCTCGATGAATATTTGGGGCTCCCCCCCGATCATCCCCAGAGCTATCATTACTTCATGTGGAATAACCTATTCGATGGAATTGAAATCCCAGCCAAAAACACGAATATCCCGGATGGTCAAGCGGACGACTTGACCGCTGAATGCGAGGAGTATGAGAGGAAGATAAGGGATGCTGGTGGCATAGACCTACAACTTCTAGGTCTGGGGAGGGATGGTCATGTAGGTTTTAATGAACCCGGTTCATCCCTGGGATCGAGAACGAGAATAAAGGCGCTCGCCCCGGAGACCATAAACGATAACTCCCGGTTTTTTGGAAGCGAGGAAGAGGTGCCGCGATTGGCCATAACAATGGGCGTAGGAACTATAATGGATTCTATGAGGATCCTGATCCTTGCCTCGGGAGAACATAAGGCCGAAGCGGTTAGATCGACGGTGGAAGGACCCATAACCGCTGGTGTTCCAGCCTCGGCGCTGCAGCTCCATCCAAGGGTTACTTTGGTCCTGGATCCAGAGGCGTCAAAACTTCTGGAGAGAAAGGAATACTACCGATACGTTGAGAAAAGAGCTCGCGAACTTTTCCCCAGATCATGATCTGCTTAGCTCTCCCCGTCAAGTGTGGAAATCCTTGGATGTAGTAAGGTGATTAGAACTACAAAAAGACCTTTCCATAAGGGGAACCCGATTTCGGGAATGGGAAGGGATTTCGTGAGGCCGATGAACAATCCCCCGAATGATTTTGCGCCTTCGGGTGCATTAAGTCCGGTTGAACGAATTTCAAAGGCGCGATATCCCTGGATTTCTTTCCACTTCGGGTATGATTTGTCGAAAGTGATATTCCAGTTCTTCCATATCAAGCTCCTATCTGGGTCATATGACCATCCTTCGACCGAGTCATGTATGCCGATCCAGACGAAAGAATCGTCCTTCACGTAAATTGCATCGGTCCAGCTATAGGTATCGTTCCCGGACCCAGTGACCCCGAGGGGAAGGTTCCAACCTGAACTAGGCTTTGGGAAATAGGAAACCATCTCCTCGTGGGGAGTCGCCTTGGTGAATCTTTTTGTAGCAGACTCTATCTCTGAAAGATCCATTAATTCCGAAAACTCATACAGAACCTTGTTACTGGATGTGTTAATACATGCAATTTCGATGGAGGTCCTTGCCCTCAGCTGCTGACCGGCGGAAACCGTCGGCAATTGGGTTTCAAGACCGGAGATCGCTAGGACAGATAGCGCGACTATTAGCATTAAGGACCTCAAAGAATAATCACTACAAACGTAACTTAGATTCATGTGAATCCCAACCTTTGGGCGTCAAATTACTGTTGACTCGAATTCGAGTATTTAATTCCCCCGTATTGAATCAGCGAGTACCCGGCTTTTCCAGGGCTTCACATATAGTGATGATTGGCCTTTTCCTCGCTCTGAGCGGTAACCATTTGTTGTATCTTTCTCTCCAGGTGTTCAGCTTGGATTAGCTCCTCCGTATCAACATCGAAATGGAGTATCTCGGCTAGCTTATCTATTGCAAACGCTGCTGCTTTTCTATCAGGCCGGGATTCTGCAAATGGCAGAAGACCCAATAGTGGGATATCCATCTTCTCCGCGTGGAAGAGTAAACCGGCCAACGGCCCCACGATATTTAGATCGTCCAGCATCCATTCTATGTCATTTGCCTCCATCAATGATCTTCCCTTGGAGGTGGCCACTCCCAGAAGAGGGGGATCCTCCTCCCTCTTCACGGCCTTGGTCAGTCCGCCCAGCACTATGGCAGCCTTGAACTTGGAATCCTTGATCCACTTTGCTATGTCACCGGTAATGCGCATGGTTTGTTCCTGTGGCAAGGGGGCTTCTGAAGCCATGTACACGTTCCCATCGAGAAGGAAAAGATCGTAGGGGAAACTAACCTTCTTTTCCCATAATCTAACTACCGGGCTCATTCCGTCGAATTCCAGGTATCCGATCCGTTTCCCACCGAGTTTGTCAAAGAGAAATCGATTCGCTATATACCCGGTCCAGCCGATGCCCCGGAAACCGGTGACGAAATACCTATCCTCCAGGCTGACTTCCTCTTTTAGAATGATGTTGCTCAATTCAGTTCCCGGTTCCCGTTTGCCGGATCTCTAAAAAATGTTCCAAAGCGGGGCCCCCGTTTATGTAATTAGTTCCCTCAGGCTTTTTGCCGGCTAGTCAGGAAGTCCTCTATCTCGGCAATATCCCAATCAACGACGTAGGACATGTTAAACCGGTCGCCTTCCCTTCGGACGAGGCCCTTCTCGATTAGGTTGGTCATGTGGAGAGAGACGGTTCCCTTTGTCCTATTCAGATCCGATACCAGATCACCAAGGGAGGCCTTTCCCTGATGACGTTTGACAAGTGTTTCCAGAACCTCGGTTTGTTTGGGAGTTAGGTGTCTTAGTATTCTCCAGGTGAAGGAGAGCTTTGCTTCTTTGACTACCTTTTCAACTATCCCGGTGTCGATCCTGGGAACATTCATGCTATGTGCGGTTTCAACTGCCTTCTCACATATCTGCATTAACCGCCTTGGATTACCATCAGTATATTCTATTATGACCTCGACCGCTTCCTCTGTGAACGGATCGAGCGGATTATTGCAGGGGGTCTCTTCATCCCTGGCCGCTTTGAGGCGGGATTTTATTATCTCCACCTGTTCAAGCCTAGTAAAGGGCTCTAGGTCAATCTCATGCCCCAATCTGGCATAGGTTGACGGGGATTTGGATTGAAGTTCGTTTGGGGTGTCAGGATAACCGGCCAGTATCCAGGTCATTTCGGGTTCGAAGAGTAGGTTGTCAAGAAAGGGAAGGTTTGATTGGCAGTCATATTTATTCATTGTATGGGCATTATCGACGAGAAAAACGAAATCCTGCTCCAGCATATCCCTAAGCATGGTAAGGTCCTCCTCGACCGATAGAAGGTCATAATGCACTGGAGATTTCGAGTACTTGGTCATGCGGACGATGATCTTTCGCAGGTCGCTCATTTTGGAACGATCTATCCTCTCCACGAGGTGGTTTCTCCTAATGAGGTCCAATGTGAGTGAGATTATCATCTTCCTTACCGACGGATAATATGAGCCGACCGATATGAGGTATTTTTCAGGACATTTGGCGCGGAGGCAGACCGATAGAACGTTCATGAGGCTGGTTTTACCCATCCCGATTTCACCCACCAGGAAGCTGTTCACGTTATTGGAGATGGAATGGACGGTTTGCTGCAGTTCCCTCTCCCGTCCCACGAAGTAGTGTAACTCACCGTTTATAGGGCTTATCCTAAATGGCTGTTCACTTAGTCCCTGGGTGGAGTAATCCTCCTCCATCTGTACTCTGTTGAGAATTTCCTCTAGTCCCTTCATCTCTTCACCGAGAGGAGTGTATTGACATTTGGATAGTTGGGTATTAAAGGAATCGATGGCCGGATTATGCAACATATTCGGTGATGCATTTTGGGAGAGGGTGAGGGCCCTAATGCCAACGCCGAGTGAATTTTTTCTGGGAGTGGATAATGTTTTTCGTAACTTCTTTTGCTGTTTTGGCTTGAAGGATTATTAGTTGCCGGACAAGAAATTTACGATTCAAAAAATTTGGTTTTACGCCACCTTCCTAGGTCCGGGAATTTGGAACAAATTAGAGGCGGTTTAGCTTTTTTGGCATGGCGCCTTTTACACAGTGTGATGAAGTTCCATGCCAGCTTGTTTTTCATGGTGGACACGGGCTTAGATGCTTCAGATAAATTTTAAGAATTTCTGGATTCTCTTATGCTAAGAAAAAGACATCCTAAGCCTTTTTCGGGTTTTGTATAACTAGTTTTCATTTTTGTTGAAATGTCCACGTTTTGAACCAAAATGGTCAAGTGCCTCTTCAGCTCTTCGGAACATGACCTCGGTGTCAGGTTCCCTCCCGGTCCAGATTTGTATGGAATCGGCTGCCTGGTAAATGAGCATGGAAAGCCCCCCTATAGTCCTGCAACCCGCTTTTCGTGCCTGCCTGAGAAGCTTTGTTTCCGGTGGGTTATACACCAGGTCCATTACCGCGAGATGGTGATTAAGCATATCGGATTCGACTATTGTTCCCTCGGTTCTGGGGTGCATTCCTACCGGGGTGGCGTTTATGAGGACTGATGACTGGGCCAATTCCTTCTCCAGTTCCTCCCTGGTATATGGTCTGCCCCGTACTTTCGGCCATCCGGTCTTGCTCGATATCTCCTCCGCCAGGCACACCGCCTTGTCGACCGTCCGGTTGCATATGGTGAGGTCGGCTTTTTCACTGGCCAGGCCAAAGGCAACGGCACGGGCAGCACCCCCTGCACCGACCATGGTTACCTTGGTTCCTCTCAATTCTTCCTGCGCTCCCTCTTCCAAACATCTCATGGATGCGGAGACATCTGTGTTGAATCCGGAGATCTTACTCCCGAATCGTATGGTGTTCACGGCCCCCACTTTTCCGGCCAATGGCTCGATCTCGTCGAGAGCAGGGATTACCTCGGTCTTGTAGGGGATGGTCACGTTGATTCCGGAGACACCGAGGCGGGAAAACGATTTTACGGCCGAAGCAGCTGAGGTGGAAATCTTGAAGGATACGTAGACCGCATTCAGGCCCATCTGTTGGTAGGCGGCATTTTGGATCTGGGGTGATATGGAGTGCTCTATGGGTTTGCCTATCAATCCATAAATTGATGTGTTGGAATCAATCATGTTTCCTTCTCCGATAGATTCAGAATTTGTTGGTGGATGTCCTTCATTTGGGGAATGGACAGCATGCCAGGAGCCACCGGTTTTGCCCCCTCGGGATAGGCGTAAGCAAATTGAGAGCCAAAGAACGGGGCTAACAGCCGTCCAACCCTGCCTATGCTTCCCATAGGGATTGCTATCACCCTGTTTTTGATGGTTGGGATGGATATCACTCTCAGCACCTCGTTTTTGGAGTGGGTCAGGGTAGCTATCTTGGCGTAGGCTGCTCCATATGATCTCGCCTGTGACACCGTGTTCAATAGCTCCTTCCTGGAAGGGGTGCCTTTGAAGTTGTGGATGGACAGAATGACCTCGCTTCCGTTTTCTTTCGATTCATCCATCAAACCTGACCCGGCGTGACCTAGTTCTAGGTCCACAAGATCACAGATCGAGGAGAAATCCTTCAGGGTCCTCAGGTGTTTATCCTCGGGTCCTTCATACTTTCCTCCATCCGCCCTGTAGCGGTGGGTGGCGATTACGGGGGCCTCCAGGTCTCTAATCCAATCGAAATCCCGAGTGCTGGAAACCACCTCGAGGTGGTCCAGGCGGATTTCTAAAAGATCGGCCCCCTGAGAAAGGGCCGCATTAGCCGCTTCTTTCATCCCTTGATGATCGATGGCCGCTAGCGTCCCGCAAATTCCGGTGCAGGATTCATCTCTCAATTAGCTTCTCCTCGACAGCCATTCCGAAGTGTCTTGCCTGTCCCGAGAGGTAAGCGAGTACGTGATCGCCTTCTTTGAGGTCCTTTATTGACGCCGCTTCTCCCTGGGGATCGACCAGTCTAATGGTCTCAGCGTCCTGTAGCATGGCCTTGAAGGTCCTGCCCTGGTGTCTGAAAACCACCATGGACAGTGGCCTGGTCTCTATCTTCACCCGGCCTATGGTAGCGGTACGGGTTGTCCCATCGGATTTCACCACCATAGTGGTATCGCCGCCTCTTAGCTCGCTCAGATATCGGGTCTTGTTATCGTTGTCCAGGATATAGCTGTGAATTGCCCCCGCATTTATCCTGAACGGTCTTGATTCAACGTATTCGGTCTCTATGTTTTCGGCATGGATTAGAAGTAGGCCATCCGCTTGACTTCCAATTAAGACCCCTTCTCCCTTAACCAAAAGGGAACAGGTATCTATGCATGCCCTATCCCCGGAGCCTATGCCTTGGACCGAGACTATCTCCACTTCCGAAAGGGAAAGAGTCCCTTCCATGGACCTCACCAGGGAAGCCGCATCCTTCACGTCATCCGCTTTGCTGGGTGCGATGAGTATGCCGTCCACGCCCTTTTGCAGAGCTCCCAATGCTACCTGGGCCTCCTCAAGATCGGCCACTGAGGCGACTAATTTACACTCCTTCTCCTCGCTTGCAGCTATCAAGTTTTCGATAGGAATGACCTGCCAATTGGCGCATTCGATAATCAGGTTATCATATTGGTCGGCCAATCGGGTGGCTTTTACCTGATCTTCGCCGCTCTCTATGGTTATCCAGGCTGCATCCCGGATCTTGGAGTCAGGGCTGGGATTTGTATCTATAAGGGTTACGCCCTGAGGAGCGTCCTTATCACCTTTGGTCATCACCCCAATATTTTCCAAACCCAGCTTCCTTGCTCTTGGGACATCCTCGGATTTGACTATCGCCAGGTCAACGTTGGTAGTGTTCCCGGAACCGAGTATCTCCTGGGCTTCATCCCACGAGTCCTGGAGATCGCCCCTGATCCAGATACATTTTTCGTCCTTCTCATTTGATGATTTTGAGGGCATCCTCTACCTCCCAATTTTCATGTACTACCTTGGCTATGGCCCTGACCATGTCGGGGGTATTTGGGTGCTGGAAAACATTTCGTCCAGCTGCAACACCGGACCCTCCCCCCTCGATTACTCCCTTGACATCCTTAAGGAATTCTTCATCTGTTTCCGCCTTGGGGCCACCGGCGGCTACAACCGGTACCGGGCATCCTTTGATGACCTCCTTGAAGGTGTCGGGATCCCCGGTGTAGTTTGTCTTCACTATATCGGCTCCCAGTTCTGCCCCCACTCGAGCCGCCTGCTTTACAAAACTGACGTCCCTTTGATTCGCTATCTTTTCTCCTCTCGGGTACATCATTGCCAAAAGGGGCATGCCCCATGTCTGACATTTCTCGGCCGTGGCTCCGAGATCCTCCAACATCATGTCCTCGTTTTCGGCTCCCACATTTACGTGGATTGACACTGCGTCGGCTCCTTTACGTATGGCTTCCTCAACTGTGGCAACCAATACCTTCTTGTTTGGGTCTGGAGCCAGATTGGTGGAGGCCGATAGGTGGACGATCAGCCCGATGTCCTTGCCGTATCCCCTATGGCCAGAGGTGATCATCCCCTTATGCTCTATTACCGCGTTGGCACCCCCTTCCGCTGCCTGATTAACGGTGTCTCGCAGGTCGATGATTCCCTTGACTGGACCTAGGCTGACTCCGTGGTCAAGAGGTACTATCACCGTTCTCCCGGTGTCTCGGTCAATAATGCGTTCAATTCGTATGGCTTTCCCTATCTGTGGCAATTTGCTCACCGTGATATAGTGAGCCACGGTAACACGATCATTTATAAATGTAAATGCCATGCTTAGAGACATATGGGAAAAGACCTCATTGTTAGAAGATCTCAGCTATCTGGTGTGGTTACCGCACCAGGATCAAAGAGCGTGACCCATCGTGCCCTTGTTGTGGCCTCCCTAGCCAGGGGTCGATCTTACCTTGAGAATTGTCTCCGGTCTTTGGATACCGAAAGTACAATAAGAGGATTGCGAGCTCTTGGAGTCAAAATTGAGTTGGATCAAAACGGAGCTATCGTGCATGGGACGGGAAGCGGTTTTTTACAGCCGCAAGGCCCCATAAACCTGGGGAACTCGGGTACCACTTTGAGGTTCATGACCACCCTTTGCGGCCTTGTCCCCGGGCCATGCGTTCTCGAGGGCGATGAATCGCTGAACTCAAGGCCGATGTCAGAATTATTGGAATGCCTGGATACAATTGGTGTAAAGGCGATTTCCCTGAAGGACAATGGTCGGGCCCCGATCAAGGTTCAAGGGAAGGGAAGAATTAGGGGAGGATCGACAAGCATAACTGGCATGACCAGCTCACAATTTATTTCCTCGCTTCTGCTGTCCTCCCCCTATTTCCAGCAGGGCCTAGATCTGCAGGTTGTTGAGGGCTTTAAATCAGGACCCTACATAACCCTGACCTCAGAGGTTATGAATGATTTTGGGGTTTCGGTGAGAAGGGAGGGCGAGATATTCAACGTGGAGCCCGGTAACTATACATCCCGTCGCTATAGGGTGGAGGGGGATTATTCATCGGCTGCCTTTCTAATGGCATCCGCGGCGGTTACCAATTCATCGATCGAAATCGCTGGTTTGGACAGGTATTCGAGTCAAGCAGACAGATCCTTCTTAAATCATATCGGGAAGATGGGTCTGCATGTGGTCTGGAAAGGAGAACTTCTAGAAGTGGGAGGCTGTCCCAATCAGGGCATTGATTTGGATCTCTCCGATAGCCCGGATCTTGTTCCCCCGGCAGCAATAATGGGGGTCCTAGCCCCGGATACTACAACAATCCGTGGAGCCGAACATGTTAGGTTGAAGGAATCCAATAGGCTCAGGGTGCTTGCCCAAGAACTCAGCAAGATTGGTGTTCCTATCGAAGAGACCGCTGATGGTCTAGTATTGGAAGGAGGCAATTTTCCAGAGGGAGGCGAGGTGGATTCCCACGGGGACCACAGGATTGCCATGTCCATGGCAGTTATTGGGATGGCCACCGATGGCCTGAAGGTTAAGGATGCCGGATGTATAGAGGTCTCCTACCCGAGATTCGTAGAGGATTTGATAGGCCTGGGTGCAGATCTACGGTGGGCTGCTTAATCGTAAAGGTCAGGTCGAAGGGCGGATGGTATGATGGTGACCGGGATGGTTGCCCTTTCCATAACCTGGATTAGAACGTTGCCCTTGATCCATTTCTTTAGCGTTGGTTCCGCCGTTGCGCCCATGACGATTAGGTCCACGTTCTCCTCGTCGGCATAGTTCAAGATGCTATCGACAACGTCTCCTTCCACGAGTTTGGTCTTTATTCGGACATCCGCATCCCGAGCGGCGTTCTCAAATATCTTTAAAGCCTTCTTCTCCTCCTCTTCGCTAAGTTCCGACCTATTTGACCTCACGTGAATTACAACCATTTCAGCATCAATATCCTTGCACAAACCCGCAATGAAATCAGCGCTTCTGGAAGCGGGCTCGGGGCCGGCAGTTGGAGCCAGTACCTTCATGTAATCACGTGCCTGGTCGCCCCGATAAGATATAAAAGTGTGCCCCCCGAGCCGGGACGGGCTTGTGTAAGCGAAGCAAATACGATGAAAGACTAGGTTGTATGAGATTTGACCGTTTCGGGATCGGATCGCGTAAGATCCATGTCCTATGCGATCAGAGAGGTAATCGAACATAGCAGGGTTCTGGAGAAAAAGGGCCACCGAGTCCTCAAGCTAAATATCGGGGATCCCGTGAAATTCGACTTCAGTACCCCCGATCATATAAAGAGAGCCTTCATTCGGGCTATAGAGGAAGGCAGGTCCGGTTATTCCGATTCGGAGGGGATTCCTCCTCTATTGGAGGCAGCGGCCAGGAGTGAGAGGGATAAGGGCGTTGAAATCCAACCAGAGGACGTGGTGGCTACAACGGGGGTTACCGAAGGCCTAGAGATGGTTCTGGCGGCCACCCTGGATGAATCATCCGAGATACTCATTCCCGGGCCCTCATACCCCGCCTATGTTGAGTACCCAAAGCTTTTCGGGGCCGATCCGGTGGCCTATAGAAAGATCGAGGCCCAGGATTGGATGCCGGACCTGGATGATATACGAAGAAAGATAACTCCCAGGACCAAGGCCATAATCATATGTTCCCCAAATAATCCCACGGGGGCCCTCTATTCCAAGTCGGAGATCGGGGCAATAATGGATATAGCTGCGGAGAACGAGTTACTGGTCATATCCGATGAGATCTATGATAGGGTCATATACGAGGAGGAAACCAACAGGCCTGCGGCCATAAACAAGGACGTCCCCACCGTTATTCTTAACGGTCTCTCAAAGGTCCACATATGTCCCGGCTGGAGAGTGGGATACATAGCCTTTAGGGATCCCAGGGGAGATCTTGAGGATATCAAGGAAGGGGTGATGAAGCAGGCCAGGGCCAGGTTATGTGCCAACACGGTTGCCCAGTATGGCCTTCTCGCCGCTTTGGAGGGTCCCGATGAGCATGTTAGGGAGATGTGCCAGCGGCTGAAACCAAGACGAGATCTGGCAGTGAAGATGATCAATGAGATAGATGGCCTTTCAGTCACCGTGCCCAAGGGAGCATTCTACATGTTCCCCAGGATAGATCCCAGCATTACCACCGATGACAAACGGTTCGTCCTTGATGTTCTAGAAAATTGTCACGTTCTGTTGGTTCACGGCAGTGGCTTTCACCCACAATATGGAAAGGGTCACTTTAGGATAGTTTTCCTCCCGCCTGAAGAGGTTCTTGAAGAAGCGCTTGGACGTATAGGGGACTATGTTTCGAGCCTGGCCAACTAGAGTTCACGGCGAAAATGCTTGATATTATCTCCCATATAATGCCTCACTATGAGGCCAAGGGCTTCCTCCCGGTTTTGAGCTTGATCCATCGTCCCCATCCAATCCGTTAACACATCCAGCTTGCCCTTGACGATTTCAAGGATGCTGTCCTTGTAGCTAATTCCCATCTCCATAAGTTCCTTGAAATCCTTGTAATCCTTGCCGGATTTGGTCTCTATAGAAGTCATCACGTCGCGTATTATCCTGGCTGAGAGCTCATATGCTTCCTTGTGGTCCTGGTAAGAGGGCTTGAAATCACCCAACTTTTCCTGGGTATCCTTATCTAGTTTGGCGGGATGAAAATGTGTTTGATCCATTATTCTACGAATTTTTGAGATCAAAATCGGTCTCTTCTCTCTATTTCCGTCGCACATATTTAAGAGAGACTCTTTAATAATCTTATCAGCCTGGACCGGGCGATTCCCTTGGCGCAACCTAAGGAAGAAGTGCTGGAATTCATAGATTCCCTGTCTCCATTTCAATGGATGACCTATCTGAGCTACATTGTAAGGCCCTCTAGCAGGCTCCCCCAGCCGGTAAGATTGGATCTTACTCGAGCTTGCGTGGGCGGGGATCGATGCGCCACGATTTCCTGCTTCGAGGAGGCCTCAAAGGAGGTGGAGGATTACGTCAACCGACTCTGCGACCTGAAGATAAATTTTGAGGTTATACCAAGTCTGGAGGCGACAAGATCAAAGCTCAGAGATGCCATAGAGCGTGAGCTGCTAATGGTCATAAACGACCTCGATGACTTGTCAAAGGGATTCCTGGATGAGTACCTTTCCGTAAGGAGATACAGGGTTTCCGGTTCCCTTGATGTTAACGCCAATTATGGTTTGATCATCTATGGCAAGGTTCCCCGTAGAACGAAGTACGGGAACCCTGAGGCTGCAACCTACAACAAGTTGGGTAGAGCAGTCTACAAATTGCTGGAGCAGCAGAGAAGAGCTTTTGGTTTTCATATAGTGAAACCTGAGGACCTTCAGAAGCAGAGAAAGCCTAGGATAGAGCCCGAGTCGCCATACTCGGATTCCTACCTTTTGAGTTCGTATTTCTCGAAGTACAGGGAAAAGTTCATCGTGGACACCGGGATAAAGAGCATATGGCGTTGATTAGAGGCTGAGTGTCTCTACCCTCTCCATTCCTTTCATGCTTCTCAGTTCCTTAATAAGATCCGCGGGTACTTCTCTATCGGTCTGTATTACCATTACCGCCAGGTCTCCCATCTTTTTCCTTGAAACCTGCATGGTGGCTATGTTGATTCCCGAAGAGCCCAGCCTGGTTCCCACGGCTCCCACCATCCCAGGAATGTCCCTGTGTTCGGTGATTAGTATATGTCCCTCGGGGGCGAATTCAAGGTCATAATCCGCAAGACCAACTATCCTTGGCTTATTGGAATCGAGAAGCGCTCCCTTGACCGTCCATTCATTCTCGGATGTCCTGACCTTTAGCTGTAAACTACTAAGATAGACGTCCCTTGCGCTGCTCCGGGAGATCTCGGTTTCGATTCCCATTCTCTCGACGGCGGTCATAACGTTGACTATATTAACTTCATGAAACTGTGACAGTATTCCCAGCATGAATCTTCTCATCAGGTAGTCCGCATCCTCGACTTCGGTTGCCTCTCCTAGCAGGGATAATGACGCCAATTCCGGCCTGCTATCCACGAACAATGTAAGGATCTCAACCATCTTTCCCGTCAACTCCAGGTAGGGCTGTAGACCTCGAAGCGACTTCCGGTCGATATAGGGCATATTTACCGGATTCCGCGTCGGCTTGCCTTTAAGCGCTTCTAGTACCTCGTCGGCAATTACCCTGGCTATTTGACTTTGGGCCTCGTGGGTTGAGGCTCCCAAGTGAGGGGTCAGTATCAGGTTCTCAATACGTGAAAGCTCATTAATCCGGGATCTGTCAAAGACATCCAGAGCGGCGCAGGCGATTTTCCGGTCTCTCAGCGCACCGATCAATGAGTCAGCATCTACAACCTGGGCCCGGGAGGTGTTGACTAGAATGGCGTTCCTTTTCATCCTCTGTAGCTCCTCTTCACCTATTAGGCCCCTTGTGGATTCGGTGAGTGGAACATGCAGGGTTACAAAATCCGATTTTGCAAGAAGGTCCTCCAGCTGAACCAGTTCCGCCCCCATCTTGTTGACATATTCCTCGGATGCGTAGGGATCGCTTACCAAAATATTTAGACCAAATCCCTTGGCTATGGTTGCCACCTTGGTGCCAATTCTGCCCAGGCCTATTATTCCAATATTCTTTCCCTCTATCTCCCTACCCACTAAATTTGATTTCTTCCATTCACCCTTGGTAAGGGATTCATTGGCCCTTGCTATTTTCCGGGAGGCGCATAAGAGTAGGGCGAAAACATGTTCGGCAACTGAGGTAGTGGAGGGATCGGGTGAGTTGACCACTAGAATTCCCTTCTCGGTTGCGGTTTCGATATCTATATTATCGGTGCCCACCCCGGCCCTGGCGATAACCCTTAGTTTACTAGCTCTGGCGAGTACTTCACTATCCACCTTGGTTCTAGATCTAATGACCATGGCCTCGAATTCCCCGATGGTGTCCAGTAGTTCCTGCCTTGAGATCCGGGGCGAGTTCACGACTTCGTTTTCCTTTCCAAGAATCTTCAATGCCGTTTCCCGGATGGGATCGCAGATTAGGATCTTAGCCATGAGAGTCACCTAGTTTGAGTTTGAGCTACACAATAAATGTCGTATGTCACCGGCCGGATAGATGGGGGTTCTCGGGGATGTAGAATCTTAGGGGAAGTTCCTTGCCCTTGCTAAGGCCTATCCTCTTGCTGACCTCTATCCTTCTAGGTTCACCCCGACCCGAGGTGAAGAAGAGAACCTCGTCCGTCAGGTCCAGACCATTATGCCTTTTATCTATGTCCAGCGCCTGGGTCAGTTTGGCCGGTCCACTGGTGAGTTCCTCAAGCTCACTTCTTCGCCTCCTTTCCATCATCTTATCAATCCCTTTTACGGGTTCCAAGGCCCTAATCAACACCGCTCCAGCCTCCCCAGGGGGCTTGGCAACGGCGTTGAAACAGTAATGCATCCCATAAGTAAAATAAACATATGCTATAGCGGCCTTGCCGAACATCACCGAATTCCTCGGTGTCCTGCGTGTTGATGCATGGCTCCCGGCATCGTTTCTCCCCAGGTAGGCCTCGGTCTCGACAACTATGCCGGATACTACTTCCTTCTCGGTCCGGTGAACCAGTTTGCTTCCCAGTAGATCCCGGGCAACTTCCTGGGTGGGCCTCTGGTAGAACTTCCGGGGGAGCAGTTTTTCCATTCACTCACCGATAATTTGAAGGTGTAAGGTTCTGTGTCGGGGACGGGTGTCAAGCTCTACGAAAACTATCTGTTGCCAGGTTCCAAGTAGCAGTTTTCCGTCCTTGAAGGGGACGGTGATATCAGGCCCCATTATGCTGGCCCTTACATGGCTCCTACCGTTATCATCTCCCCAGGTCTCGTGATGTGCGTAGTATTCGTCTTTGGGGGCGATCCTCTCCAGAGCGGCCGGTAGATCGGTGAACACTCCGGGCTCGAATTCTGTGGTCGTCAGGGACCCGGTCGACCCGGGGACGAAAACGGTGACCGTCCCTGTGGTCATCCCTGATTTCTGGACGGCGGATTGTACCCGATCGGTGAGGTTAATCACGTCGAGTTCTTTCTTGGTATCTAGTTCGAAGGTAACGGTCTTGGTGGGCATGGTACAATGATTTTTATTCTCAGGTTTGATAAAGCCTTACGTACGATATGGCCATGGTTTCATTTATATATCTGAGAATTTTATATAAATTTGTAAAGAGACCCTTTGCAACATACCGCCAACCCCCCAAAGATGCTGAAGAAGACGTGAAATATCTTCCCCGAATCACGTTTTCTGATGATGCATCTACCTCCAATATTACTAGCGACAATAAACCGTTTAAGAGACCCGGCCATGAACTCTTTCCATGGAGAGTGAGGAATCTCGTGGGTTGGCCAGAAAGATAGCGGGGGAAATTTCCACTTCGCCGCGGCCCTGGGAGGCGATAAGGAAGTGGAGAAATATCTTCGATTTGTCGCAGGCAGATCTCGCCCAGGCCATGGACGTTTCACCATCAGTGATAAGCGATTACGAATCGGGTAGGAGAAAATCACCGCGCATAGATACCATAAAGCGCATAATCAAGGCGCTTTTTGAAACCGATTTGTCCCGTGGGGGAAGCACTATGAAATCCCTAACCCGGATGGTTGTACCCGAGATGCCGGAAGGGGTTGTTCTGGCCATTCAGGAGTTCTCCGCGCCGATTCAAGGGAATAGACTTCTGGAAAAGGTGGAGGGAAGCGTTGTTGTGGGCGAGGATTTCATCGACAGAGATCTTTTTGGTTTTACGGTAATTGACAGCGTCAAGGCCATACTTGAGCTTAGAAGTAGTGATTTCATGAAATTTTATGGCTTGACCTCGGAAAGGGCATTAATATTCACCAGGGTATCCACTGGAAGATCACCCTTTGTGGCCATAAAGGTCGGTGGCATTAATCCTGGGTTGGTGGTCCTACACGGGGCGAATCTTTCCGGGATCGATCAGCTAGGAAAAAGAATTGCCGAAAAGGAGAATATACCGGTTGCGATATCCAAGTGCCCAACAGTGGAGGATCTGATTGATGGACTCAGAAGCCTAAGTTAGGCTATTCCTCTTCTTCTGAAGGACGCAGAAGGAGCCAAGAATAGAACATCAATGCTATCGAGATAAAAATTATCATGAACATTAAAATTATCCATATACCGCCCATTTTCATTGGTCGTTCACCCCTCTACCGAGAATCAGCCTCGACAAGTTTCTTTCTTTCCGCCCTTCGATTGAGATATAAATGTTACGATTAATGGATCAAAGGCCCTTCCTGCCCTTTTGCCGAGATCTTCAATTCCGGAATTTGGATTTGGGCAATAAACAAAAGGAATAGAGAAAAATACTCCTTCATTGAAAGCTCGAGACCGGGGATTTCCGTGGGTTACCCTCTTTCTAATCGTATTTAATCTGGTAGCATTCGGGTTAACCACCGGACCAACCCTTGAACTGGAACCTGGAATGGCAGTCCGGTACGGTCTAGTGCCCTCCCGATTACTTTCCGGTGATAACCCATGGTCCATAATGACCCACATGTTTGTACATGCCGAAATCTTCCACCTTTTTTTCAACATGTTGGCCTTGATGTGGCTCGGCTCATCACTCGAACCCCGAATTGGAAAGGCGGGGTTCCTGGCCGTGTATATCGCGTGTGGAATGATGGCTGGGATTGGTTTTGGCATCTTCAATGCGGCTGTGAATGTGCCGGCAGTGGGCGCCTCGGCGGCGATATTTGGTTTGATGGGGACTCTATCGCTCCTATACCCAACCAGTTTCGTGGTAATTTTGGTAATCCCGGTTCCAATCATGCTGATTTCGACCGTTTATGCGATAGTAACGGTGGTCACCATACAAAGCGGGAATACGGGACCGGTTGGTCACCTTGCTCATCTGATTGGAATGGCCAGCGGCATGTTACTTGCCTTTCTAATGGAACCCCAAGACGCATTAAAGGGGATGGTTATTTTCATTATGTGCTTCATAGGCATAGTTATTGCTATCCAGATAATCTAGACGCCCCTTTGCCTTTTCCATCAATTTTTCCTGGATAATCAAGTCACATATTAAAACAAAAAGGCGCCCAGGTTGAATATGAAGGTGCTAGTTACCGGTGGAGCAGGCTTCATCGGGTCAAATCTCTCCAACCTGCTTTATGAGAGGGGGTATGAGGTCATCGCTCTGGATGATCTGAGCCTGGGAGTGCCCGTGAACCTCCGAGATCAGGTCGAGCTGGTGGATGGCTCGGTAACCGATTTTCAAACCGTTAAAGGCTGCATGGAAGGCGTTGACGCGGTATTTCATCTCGCCGCCAAGAGCAGCGTGACCATGATCGACGATGATCCGATATCCGGAGAGGAGGTAAACGTTGGCGGTTTTCTGAAGATACTGGAGGCCGGTGAGGAGGAAGGTATTCGTCGCGTGGTTTATGCCTCAACGAGCAGCATGTATAGCTCGATTGAGCCTCCCCACCGGGAGGATGCCTACATTATTCCCCGAACCCTTTACGAGCAGAACTTTCTTGCCAGGGAGCACATAGCTGGTATCTATTCTGCTACCAGGGACGTGGAGACGGTGGGCATGAGATTCTTTAGCGTATACGGCCCCAATGAGTGGCATAAGGGGGAATACGCCAACCTGGTTAGCCAGTTTTTATGGTCGATGATGAAGGACGAGAGACCTGTGCTTTACGGTGACGGGAGTCAAACCCGGGATTTTACCCATGTCTTGGACGTCTGTGAAGCCTTGATTCTCGCTTCCGAGGTCCAAGGTGTAAGCGGGGATGTTTTCAACGTTTGCACGGGGGAGAACTACGATCTCAATCAACTGGTGGAGATGATCAACCAGGAGCTAGGAACGGATATAGAACCCGAGTATGTTCCGAACCCTCTCGACATGTATGTTCAATCAACGCTCGGAGACCCACAAAAGGCAAGGGAAAAACTAGGCTTCGAAGCCTCCATCTCCCTTGAAAAGGGTGTATCCATGCTGGTGGCCGAGCAACAGGAGCACTAGTTCTCCTTCATCAGGTTTTTCCCAATGCCGATGAGCCGGTCCACCTCTTCCTTTGAATCGGCCTCGGCATA
Source organism: Hadarchaeota archaeon (SeqCode) (assembly GCA_964621445.1). Classification (GTDB taxonomy): domain Archaea; phylum CAYQAE01; class CAYQAE01; order CAYVLA01; family CAYVLA01; genus CAZUNO01. The sequence goes on from CAZUNO010000001.1 coordinate 180,046, forward strand.
AACCCTTATTACGGGCTCCGTACCGGAAGGCCTGAGAAGGAGCCAGCTCCCGGAGTCAAGATAGGCCTTGATACCGTCCTTCCTAACCACTTTTTTAGGTCTACTTCCCAGCGCTTTGGTGAACTGTTTGGTCGAGATCTTGAAATCCTCATCCGAAATCGCCATCGGTACTTGGCTCCGACTACTCACAAATTTACCATACTTTTCGGAGAATTCATTCATCAGATCGGTTATCGGCTTCTTCCTTTCGGCCAGCATCTCGGCTATTCTTAGCGAGGTCAGAATCCCGTCCTTCTCCGGAACGTGATCCCAGTATCCGAATCCCCCTGACTCCTCACCCCCGATGACGGCCTTTTCCTTCATCAGGTAGGGAGCTATGTATTTGAATCCCACCGGGACTTCATGGAGTTCAACTCCCAGGTCAGCGGCCAGGCCATCCACGGATGAGGTGGTGGCCACGGTCCTGACAATTCCTCCCCTTTTTGCGCTCTGGATCTTGGTTGCTAGCAGGGGGAAGATCATGTTGGGAGATATGTAGCCGCCGTCCGGTCCGATGGCCGCTATTCGGTCGGCGTCTCCGTCGGTGGCCAGTCCTAGGTCGGCTCCCTCTTCCTGGACCTTTTGGCTGAGGGCAGTAAGCCTTTCTTCAGCCGGGTCGGGTTGTATGCCTCCGAAGTCGGGGTCGGGATGATCATTAATGGTGACCACATCAACCCCAAAACTGTTTAGCAGACGGTCAACGTATCCCCTGCCCGTACCGTGCATGGGATCGTAAACTATCTTCAGATCGGATGTTGACAATACCACCGCTCCCATCATGGCCCTTATGTCCTCGTAGTATGCCTGGAAGGGATCTATATTCTCGATATCTCCCGTCTCCTGTTCCTCAAATGAAATTTCCGAGGTCCCCTGGGATACCAGGATTTGGATGGTGTTTGTGATCTCTTCATTTGCGGGACCGGCGTAATAGGGTATGAATTTGATTCCGTTCCAATCCGAAGGATTATGTGATGCGGTTATCATGACCCCGCCGCAGGCATCCCAGTAATTTACGGCGTTCGCAATTACCGGGGTGGGAGCGTCCCTCTCGGACTTGAGGACGTTGAAACCTGCTGAAGAGGCTACCTCGGAAACCCTCTGGGCATATTTTTCAGAATTTTTTCTGGTGTCGAAACCCACTATGATCCGATTTTCCGACGGGGAGTTTCCAGATTTGACCAGGAAGGTGCAGATGGATTTGGCGAGGGCCTCAACCCCTTCCATTGTGAATTCCTCATCCATTCGCGCCCGCCAACCGTCCGTCCCGAAATCAACTCTCATCGTTCGTAGGTTGTGATGATTTCAATAAAAAATTTGCCTTCCATAATGCAATTAGAGCGGGAATGTCGGTCCTTATAGTGCTAATTTATTAGATGAAGCACAAAGATTCTCAGCGTGAAGGCAATAATCGGCTTGCTAATCACCGCTCTTCTGGCTACCGTCCCGGTATTGGGTCTCGATCAGGTCCCGCTTGGGGAATATCTGCCTGGGGCCTACGAGGGTTATTCCATGCAGGGCGGTGAATACTACGTTGTGGAGAACTTGACTGGGCTATATGATGGAGAATATATGAAATACGTTGAAAGAGGGGTCATGGCCGCGGTCTCCGGTATATATACCAGGGATTCTTCCTACTACAGCGTCATCATTCATCAGATGGAGTCGGAGGCCGATTCAAAATCCATCGTTGAATACTTCGAGGAGACAATCTATGGAGGGGGGCCTTCGAAAGTGGATATCGGTGACGGAGGTTTTAGGTATGAGCAGTACGAAATGAATTACCTTTATTTCTCCGAGGGGTTTATATTCGTAAGATTGGAGGGCTCTGGGGATTCAATTTACAACACGATGTGGGATTCGGCGAATAGGGTGGTTCAGCGGATCCCATTTCCCTCCTTTACGGCCGCCCTATCGATCCTATCTTTGTTAGTTTTCGTCCGGTCATCCCGGCCATGAACTTCGACAAAAGCCGAACATATCATTACATTTCGCCGATACAGTTAAGTAAACTCCTCCTCTGAAGGGATTTAGACAGAACAGTGCAAGGTGTTTGATTTGAAGTCAGCCATTATCGGTTATGGAGCCTATGTCCCCCGTTTCAGAATCCGGTCAAGGGATATAGCAACGATATGGGGTCAGGATCCCGATGCAATCGAAAAGGGACTTGGTATCACCGAGAAGTCGGTGCCGGGAATAGATGAGGACACCATAACCATCTCAGTCCAGGCATCTAGGTATGCCGTTAGGAGGGCCGGGATAGACCCGAGGGAGATAGGGGCCATATACATAGGGTCAGAATCCCATCCCTATGCGGTGAAGCCCAGCGCAACCGTGACGGCGGCCGCCATTGGGACTGGAGATGATTTGACGGCGGCCGACTTCGAGTTCGCCTGTAAGGCGGGGACGGCGGGCATGCAGACGGTGATGGGTCTTGTGAACTCCGGAGGCATAGATTATGGCCTGGCCATAGGTGCGGATACGGCACAGGGGGCACCGGGAGACCCACTTGAGTACTCGGCCGCCGCCGGCGGTGCTGCATTCATCATTGGTGCGGATAACGATGCCAGTGTGGCCAGCGTGGACTACACGACCTCCATGACCACCGATACGCCTGACTTCTGGAGGAGGGAGGGCCGTGCATATCCCAGGCACGGTGGGCGGTTCACCGGGAAACCGGCATATTTCAAACATGTGGTGGAGACCACCAGAAGGCTTATGGATGATCTTGACAGGAAACCCGAGGATTTCACCTACGCCGTTTTTCATATGCCCAACAGGAAGTTCCCGGTAAGGGCTTCCATGGCCCTGGGTTTCAATATGGATCAGGTCAAACCTGGTCTGGTGGTAGAGAAGGTGGGTAATACCTATTCAGGCTGCTCGCCTCTTGGCTTGACCGCCGTTCTTGACGTAGCCAATCCGGGAGACACGATTGTGCTCACCAGCTACGGGTCGGGAGCGGGAAGTGATAGCTTCGCATTCACGGTGAAGGAAGGTATAGAATCAAAGAGAGGCCTGGCTCCTCTGACCAGCGAGATAATTGAAAACAAGAAGTACATAGATTATGCCACATATGCCAAGCTTAGAGAAAAGCTGATGTTTGCGGAGTGATTTGAATGGATAGAGTAGCCATAATCGGGGTCGGAATAACGGATTTTGGAGAGCTATGGGATAAATCGCTGCGGGACCTCACCGTGGAGGCCGGGCTGGGGGCAATCAGGGATTCCGGCCTTCCCGGGGAAGAGATAGATGCTCTCTACTCCGGCTGTATGTCAAGCGGTATTTTCGTTAAGCAGGAGCATATATCGAGCATTCTCGCTGATTACTGCGGGCTGACTCCAAAGCCCTCTACCAGGGTTGAGAGCGCCTGCGCGTCAGGTGGGTTGGCTCTGAGACAGGCCATAATGGCCGTCCAGTCCGGAATGCATGATGTGGTGGTTGCCGGTGGAGTGGAGAAGATGACCGATATATTGACCGAACAAACCACCATGGCCCTAGCATGTGCCGCCGACCGGGAATGGGAGGCCTTTCAGGGCGTAACATTTCCCGCCTTGTATGCGATGATTGCACAGCGTCATATGTACGATTTTGGAACCACCGAGGAGCATCTTTCCCTGGTCTCCGTCAAGAACCATCAAAACGGGGCCAAAAACCCTCACGCACAGTATCAAAGGGCGGTGACCCTTGAACAGGTAATGGGGAGTTCACTGATAGCGGATCCAATTCGCCTTCTTCACTGCTCTCCCATAAGCGACGGGGCTGCGGCCTTGGTGGTGTGTTCGGAGGAAAGGGCCAAGGAAGCGGCGGCGGAACCGGTGTGGGTTCTAGGATCGGGACAAGCATCGGATACCATTGCCCTCCATGACCGAAGAGATATCACCACATTGGATGCCACCATACATTCGGCGAAGAAGGCATATGAAATGGCAGGTATTGGCCCCCGGGATATCGATTTTGCGGAGGTGCATGACTGCTTTACGATAGCGGAGATCTGTGCGATAGAGGACCTTGGGTTCTTTGAGAAGGGGGAAGGTGGAAAGGCGACCGAGGACGGTCGGACGGAGCTCAATTCGGATATCTCAATTAACCCCAGCGGAGGGCTCAAATCAAAGGGCCACCCCGTTGGGGCCACTGGAATTGGGCAGGTCGTGGAGGCGGTTACCCAACTTAGGGGGGAAGCCGGAGATCGACAGGTGGATGACGCGGAGCTGGGATTGACCCACAATATCGGCGGTTCCGGCGGAACATGCGTTACTCATATACTCGGAAGGTGATATGATGGGAGTACCGAGATTCTGGAGAGAGATTCACTACAGATATAAACTAATAGGCACAAAGTGCTCGAACTGTGATGAGGCCTTCTTCCCTCCCAGGGGGATCTGTCCCAACTGCAGGGGGTCAGGGGATGTGGATTCCCTAAAACTGTCAGGAAGGGGAGAGATCGTTACCTACACGGTGGTGAGGGTTCCTCCTGAGGGGTTCGAGAAAGAGGCCCCCTACGTGGTGGCCATAGTGAAGTTGGAGGAAGGTCCCAGGATAACATCTCAGATAGTGGATTGTGACCCGGATGAGGTTAAGATCGGGTCCCGGGTCAAATCGGTTTTCAGGAAGGTTGACGAGGATGGCCCGGCGGGTATAATCCACTACGGGTATAAGTTCATTCTTGAATAGGAGGATTGCTATTGGTGACTAGTCGAATATCAGGTTTCTATAAGCTATCAATGGAGGACAGACGTGCAAAGGTGGCCGAATTAGCTGGGTTGGATGAGGATTCCCTTGAGGCCATAAGTGAGGTGGGAAGTCTGGGCTCGTCCCAGGCCGACAAGATGATCGAAAACGTCGTGGGAACCACCGAACTACCCTTGGGTATAGCCACAAATTTCGTGGTAAATGGCAGGGAGGTCCTGGTGCCCATGGCCATAGAGGAACCGTCGGTGGTGGCAGCAGCAAGTAATGCTGCCAAGATAGCCAGGGCCGCCCACGGGTTCAAGGCTGAAGGGGGGGAACCGGTTATGATAGGCCAGATCCAGGTTTGTGGAGTTGCCGATCCCCATGCCCAGGCCGTATCCTTGATCCAGCATAAGAAAGAGATAATTGACATGGCTAATGAGCAGGATCCGGTCCTGGTTAAGGTTGGGGGAGGTGCAAGGGACCTGAAATGCAGGGTGGTGGACACGCCTAGGGGAGAGATGCTCATCGTTCACCTACTGGTTGACACTCGTGATGCCATGGGCGCCAATGCGGTTAATACCATGGCCGAGGCAGTTGCTCCTTATATAGAGGAGATAACCGGCGGCAAGGTCTACCTTAGAATCATAAGTAATCTGGCAACGGAGAGAATTGTCCGAGCTTCAGCCGTATTCCCCAAGGGTGAGCTGGGGGGAGAGGAGGTCGTTGAGGGCATATTGCAGGCATATGCATTTGCCTATGGGGACCCTTACCGTGCTGCTACTCACAACAAGGGCATAATGAATGGAATAATTGCCGTTGCCAACGCGACCATGAACGACACGAGGGCTTTGGAGGCCGGAGCTCACGCCTACGCATCGATGACTGGAACCTACCGTCCTCTCACATGCTGGGAAAGGAACTCAGATGGTGATCTATCTGGGAGCATCGAGATCCCCCTGGCCGTTGGTCTCATGGCTGCCACGGCGGTGCACCCGGTGGCCAAGGCCGCTATTTCAATACTTGGGGTTGAGAGTTCTCAGGATCTATCCCGGGTGTTGGCCTCGGTTGGCTTGGCCCAGAACCTGGCCGCGTTGAGGGCCCTGGCAACGGAGGGCATCCAGAAGGGTCACATGGCATTGCATGCTCGTAACGTGGCCATTCTCGCCGGGGCTAAGAAGGGGGAGATAGATGAGCTAGCCGATGCCCTGGCTTCCGAGGGAAAGGTTAGGTTGGACCTGGCCAAGCAGATTCTTGATGAGATGAGATCGGACTGAGTTGGTCGTCCGGTCTAAATCCCAATAGATTTATTATTTAATATCAGGAGTTTAGGACTTGTTCGCAAATGGACCTGCTAACCGATAATTTCATCTGGCTGGTTGAGTCGTTTTCCGACCTATTGCTCTGGGCCGGTAGACGTTTCTTCAGCGCCATAACCTGGATCCTGGACCGGACTAGCGCGTTGATAGTGGGCGGGCTTCGCCTTACCTCCCGGTTATTGGAGTGGTCCATCGAGAATCCATGGCAGGCGGCCCTAAATGTGGCAATAGCCATTGGAATAGTTCTACTTATTCTCTCCATCGAGATCTACATATACGACCTTCTCAAGAGACGGAGTAGCCGGTCGGGGGAGTGAGGCGGATTACTCCGCCTCTGCCGCGACCTTCTTAACAAATTCCACGGTCTCGGACTTGAATTCCTCGTATGCGTTCTTGAACTGGGTGGTGGTCTTTATCACTGAGCCGAAGTTGGGCCAGTCCTCGGGCATCATTCCCCCATCGCCGAAGCCGGGCTCGATACCCGCTTCCTTGAGCTGTTCGTACAGCCATGGGTTCATCTCGTATGCCTTCTTGAAGTCCTCCAGTTTCAAAAGACGATCTGCTATCTCCGGGTCATGATCCATCAGCACGGCATCCTCGAAATCTTGGAGCTCAAGGTCCTCCTCCCTGTAGGCCTCCAGCACGTTAAACTGGTGGTTGGGGAATTCGGTGTTGGTCATTCCCCTGCTGGCCATGGTCAGATAGGTGTCCATCGGTTTCCTCTTGGAGGCTGGGAGCATGTCGATCTTTCCCATTACCTCTTCGGCCTCCGATGGGGTAATCCCGAACTTGCTCTGGAGATAGGCCAACCACTTGGGCCGGTTCTCCTCGCTGAAAAAGGTCCAGTATACCCGCTGACAAACCAGGGTTCCTGACATGCCTATATCCTTTTCCAGATCTCCAATGTATTTCGCAGTTTCCTCCGGGTTACCGAAGGCCCCAGATTTCTGTATGCCCTTCAGGAAGGCTTCCTTCTCCAGGGACTTAAGGCCATAGTTATAGGAGCAAATTGCGGAGATCTTGTCCTCGGTGCTCTGTAGGGATTCCTCTATACCCATTCCCTCAGCTATTTCATCGAGGAATTCGTCCTCGTCCTCCACCTCGGTCAATGCCTTTCTCAGAATTCTCTCCGATTCTAGGTCCCGGAGATGGCTCTCCAATCTTCCACCCATGTTGGTCTCGTAAGCCTGGGTTATGGGTATTCCCGCCTTGAGGGCTTTGGCCATTCCCGTGATGGCCCGAATAATCAGGGATGCTTCCTGCACCACACTGTAGGTGACGGTGTTGTTGGTGCCTATTCCCAGGCCGTCGAGGGTCGTGGTGATGTCCAGGGATGCCGGGGAGCTAGCTGCTACCTTAAATACGATGTTCGGCCTGGACCTTTCCATCATCTCTGAATATGCCCATACTAGGTTCTTATCGTACTCCCTCAGGTAATTGGTGGCTGCGGAGTATATCTTTAGGGCATCCTCGACGCTGCCTTGATAGCTGTCTGCAACGTTGGGGTTAAGCTGGTAGCTCACCATTCCATGCTGCCTGTTTGTTGATAGGAAAAGGGGCCTGAAGACCTCTAGGTTTGGCCAGAGTGCTACCTGGGTTGCTTCCATTGCGATTTCGTCCCCGTAATCCTCCGGAGATTCATGCCAGCGTTCGTTCTCAAGTACCACTTGTTTGAATTCGTTCCAAAGCTCGGGAATATCGACATATGCCTTGGCCGCCAGCACTGGGTTGGTTGAAACCTGTACGTATCCCAGGTGCCTGAGCCATCTCAAACCCATGGCATAGTCATTTCCAAGCTTGCAAAGCCCCTGATAGGTCATCTGGTAGTAGACGTTGTTCTTTAGGGCATTACTGGTGGCCTCAAGGTAGGTGCTGACCGGGGATTCCTCATCTATCTGAGGATCTATTTCCTCTGCTATCTTGGCCATCATTCCGTCGCCGGCCATTATCTTCTTCATGTCGACGAGCATCTTTCTCGCCACGGCCATGCCCACCGGGGCCTCTCCGTCGAAGTTCTCGCACTCGAGTTCGGTCCACCTATCCAGTATCTCCAACACTCTCTGGTAGGCGTCCTCGCACTCCGCTTCAGAAAGCCCTATCAGTTTCGGTTCCATTCCCGTAAGGTTTAGTCCTATCTCGGTCATGACCTCATATGCCCTTGCCCGGGCCAGGATCTTCTCCTTGAATTCCTCGTCCGTGTCTTCGGGACAGGTGGCTGTCCACCTGAGCTGAAGGTTCAGCTGTCTAGTGACATTTCCGATGGTTTCCAGGAGATTTCCCTTCATCTCGGGGTGAAGCAGATGGTCTGCTGCCACGCCCGTGTTCCCTTCGAGGGCCAAAAGCACTACATGTTCGGCATGATCGAGGCTCTCGGGCTCCGAGAGCTCCTCCGGTTTGGTATTCAGAACGATATCATTAATGTCCTGTTTCATCCGGTTCACTGCCTCAGAGAGAGTTAAATGAGAAGCTCAAAAATATATCCCACTGATGGGCCTCAGATGGGCGTCTGAGGGGGACCTGAATGAATGAAAGTAGAACCTCATGGGGTCATTTCCCTACCAATCTGCTTTCCTGAGGTTTTTCCCTGCTAAGGGGAGGATGTAGTTTTGAAGATACACATTGCCGCCTGCCAAATCAATACATATCCGGATCTAGAGAGGAGTTCAAGCAAGATAATTGACTGGATCAAGAGGGCATCCGAGGAAGAGATCGATGTCATAGCCTTTCCGGAGGCCGCGACATGTGGGTATACCTCCGAGCCATCCTACTGGGAGAAGGCCAAGCCCGGAGATTTTGAATCCGCAGAAGAGGTCATAATCGATGCTGCACGTGAAAATGAGATTGGGGTGATTCTGGGAACCGCTAACAGGGAGGGGGAGAAGTGGTTCAATAGCATCCTGGCCATAGGTAAAGGGGGAGAGGTCAAAGGTCGGTATTCCAAGACCCACCTGGCCGAGTCCTGGTCCTCACCCGGAAAGATACTGCCGATATACGAAATATCCGGAGTAAAATCCTGCTTTCTGGTATGCCACGACATAAGATACCCGGAACTAGTGAGACTGCCGGCCATACTTGGAGCGCGAATCTGTTATTTCTGCAGCAATGAGAGCGGTCTTTTTTCCGAACACAAGCTAAGCGCCTACAGGGCCATGCCCATAGCTCGAGCCACCGAGAACGGCATATTCCTGGTAATGGCCAATGCCCCTGCTAATCCCGATGATATTCGGGGGAGTTCACAGTCCCACGGGAATAGTAAGATCATTCATCCTAACGGGAATGTATTGAACGAGGCTGGCTACTTCGAGGAGAGACTGGTCACCCAGCTGATAGATGTCGATGACGCCGGCAGAGGACCGGCAAAGAGATCCGTGGATGACGAGACCATACTCAGGGAATGGATGAGGAATGGACTGGATCTAGTTGAGGTCAGGGAGAGTGAGGGCTAGCGGAGCTCCTGCCGGATGATTAGGGAGTGTTATAAGCGACATCAACTATAAATCACCGAGGAAATGGATATCAATCTGGATGAGAGGTTCAAGCCACATCCAAACCTCAAGAAGGTTTACAGAACCTATACTGCAATGGTGCTGCTAATCCCGGCTTTGGTCACGGTGATCGCCTTTGCTGCCGGGGGATTTCCGGTGGCAGCCCTGGCTTCTTCGGTGGTCTGGGCGGTATTCCTGGTTCCCGCCATATTTGCCCTTTACTGGATAAACAGGTTTTTTGATACAGTTTTCTTCAAGCTGACCGATAGTGAGGTGGTTGTTGAGAAGGGGGTATGGTTCAAGCAGGTCCAGAACGTGCCCTATAAACAGATAACCAACGTCACCATCAAACAGGGGCCCATCTACAGGCACTTCGGCCTTGGGAAGGTCGAAATCCAGACTGCTGGGCACTCCGCAAACCAATCTGGGCCCGAGGCCTCGATATTCGGAGTACGGGATTTCAAGGGAGTAAGAGACCAGTTAATTGAGATAATCAGAGAGGAGAAGGCATCTCCCGTATCGATGCGTTCGGGGGACGATGAGGTTGGGTTCAGCCCACAGATACTGGAGGAACTCAGGAGTATAAGGGATCTATTGGAACGCAATCTCTAGCTGCGGATTAGGGTTAGTTCTCGGCGAATAGTTCGATGCCCTTGACATCTGCGAAAAGGTAACCATAGGGCATATTCAGGGGTCGCATGCTCAATTTGCTCTCGCCCTCGGGAATCTCCAGCTCACCTATATCCTGAAACTCGAAGTCCTCGAATGACTCGGTGCCCTTGACAACTCCCTCCAATCTATTCTCTCCACACTCGATCCTGAACCGGGAGCCTGAGTAGATCATTGGACATGAAAGTTCAACCCTTACTTGACAATACACTCTTTCCTGAGCATTGAGGGACCAGATGGCCCTTTGTTCCAGAGCACTCCAGGAGGTTATGCATTGGCCTGCCTCCGTTTCCCTTAATCTGAGGGTTTTCCCCTTTACCCCTCGTCCCAGAAGCCGGGCATCCCGGGCCGGAAGCTTTTTGGTGGTCCCTGGTTCCACAACGTGGACTTCTGCCTTTTCCGGTTTATCCTCCTCCTCTGAAATACTGGGCCTTCTTTGGAAATTCAGGGAAACGACCCAAGGTCCCGTGCTTGGAGGTGATGGGGGTAGGCCCCATATTTCAAGTCCTTCCGGCGAGGAATTAACCTCTAGGCTTACCGATTCTCCCAGAAAACGGGCCTCCTCAGGTCTTGTCCTAATATGGGGAACCTTTAGACAATCCGTGGGGGGCCAGCTCATCAGGTGGATGAAAACCTTACTCTTTTTCCTGGTGGCCAACAATTGGTTGGAATTATTGGTTAATTTCAGGCCACTTGTTCGATATATGGATTCTCCATTTCTTTTAAGCCAGAGACCTATCTCCCTCATTCGCTTAGCGTGTTCGCTTGGTATGGTTCCGTCAGGTTTAGGTCCTACGTTTAGAAGGTAATTACCTCCCGCACATGCCATGCGTACCAGGGAATGGAGTAGGTACTGAGTACTGTATAGAGGGGTGTTCTCCACATACCCCCAGTGGATCTTTTGGACCGATTGACATGATTCGAACAGATATCCGGTAAGGTCATCGGGAAGGCTTCGCTCCGGGGTGAAGAAATCACCAAAGCGCGCCCGATCATTGACCACCGCGTGGGGCTGATGCCTCTTGATCATTCTGTAGAGCTTCTCCCCACGCCATTCCACCCTGCTCTTATGCGAACCATCGAACCAAATACCATCGATCTTGCCGTAATTGGTCACTAGCTCCTTTACTTGCCCCTCTATATAGTCCTGAAAGAGCGGCCAATCCGGGTCCTGGTCAGGGGGCGGGTTTTGAAGGTCCTTGAATGCCCCCTTACGGTGGAGGTAATTCGGATGGTGCCAGTCAGGTTGCGAGTAATAGAGTATGATGGGCATACCTGACCTCTGACATGCGTCGATCACCTCCCCAACCAGGTCCCTTTCAAATGGGGTGTTGGTTATCTTGAAATCGGTCAGTTGGCTGTCAAACATACAGAAGCCATCGTGGTGCTTGGCCGAGAGGTTGATGTATCTGGCCCCAGCCTCCTGGGCCAGGGAAACCCATTCCTGTGCATCAAACCTCCGAGGGTTGAAGGTTTGTGAGAGTTTCTCGTATTCATGTCTGGGTATGTCCTCCTCGTACATTACCCATTCTCCCAGCCCGAGCTGCGAATAGATGCCAAAATGGATGAACATGCCGAATCTGGCTTGACCAAACCACCTGATTTTGGGATCCAACCTGCTTTTTTTGGATACTATGGGCATCTTCATCTACCTGCATCAGGTTCAGTGCCCGCCGGTAGGAAAATCTTCTCCTTAACTACTGGTGGATTCAGAAACCACTTTTCTATGATTCTAGGGAATCCAGCGTTGAGGGAATCTCCTCTAAACCCTTTATCACGGGGCAGAAAAGTTGGTTGTACCTCCCCTCGCGATCGATAATTATGGGCTGGATCCCCATCTTCATAGCCCCCACGGCGTCGGATCCAACGCTATCTCCAATGTGAACGGACTCATGGGCCCGACCATCAATTGAGGCCAATGCCGCTGCAAAGATCTCGGGGTCCGGTTTGCGGAACCCCAGCGCTCTAGAGGCCACAATGGTGTCAAAGAACTCGTGGATACCCAGGGTCTTGCAGAATCCAATCAGATCCGGATCCCAGTTGGATATTACTCCAATCTTAAGGCCGCGTTTGCTCAATTTCCTCAGAACGGGTACTGCGTTTTCATATGGCTGAATGGGATTGAATTGGCTCTTCAATAGGTCTTCCGCTATCTCCCTAGCCGGGGAGAGTCCCAGAATATGCAGAGTATTCTCTATCTTGGCTAGAAGCCTCCTGTTCAGATTTTCAACGCTTTGCTTGTAAGGAGTTAGGTGGGGAACCTGTTTGCGGGCATTCTGGTATGCATCCAGCATTTCCTGACCCGAGATATCGTAATCCCATTTTCTCAATAGAATGGCAAATCCTACCTGGCGATCGATCTCTCTATGTACCAGGGTGTTTCCCATATCGAAGAAAACATTCTCGATGCGCATTGGGTTTGGGAAAGGAAGTCTACTCACAAATATTTCCTTCCCAGCATGATCCAGCCAGCCCGGAAATGAGAAATCACGTGTCCAGAGGGTAGTTGAGCTGGGGAATACTTATCAAATATATGGACTTCCCCCTAAAGGAACTGTAACCGAGGAGAACGGAGAATGATTGAGAGGGAGGATATCAGTGAAACGCTAAGCGAATACGACGGCAATAATCTAACTTTGGGGGTGCTTTGTTCCCATTCGGCCCTCCAAATCTTCCACGGTTCAAAGCTCGAGGGCTTCAGAACCATGGGAGTTTGCCCTCAGAGAAGAAAGAAAGCCTACAGCGCCTTCGCCAGGGCAAAACCCGATGAATTTCTAATGGTGGATTGCTTCGCTGATATCCTGAAGGAGGAGAATCAGGAGATCTTGAGGGAAAAGAACACCATAATGCTGCCTCATGGATCTTTCGTGGAATATGTGGGGTCGGATAATCTGCTGGAAAAGTTCAGGGTACCCATATTCGGAAATAGAAGGTCATTGAAATGGGAAGGGGAGAGAAGCAAGCAGAGGGAGTGGTTGAGTAAAGCCGGGCTAAGGCTTCCGAATCAGTATGGGGATCCCTCGGAGATTGACGGCAAATGCTTTGTCAAATTCAGCGGAGCAAAGGGAGGGCGGGGATTCTTCACCGCAAGCAGCGAAGAGGAGTTCAACCAAAAGCTAGAGGAGGAACTAGAAAAGGGAAACATAACCGATGAGGACGCGGAAAAAGTGACTATCCAGGAGTTCATGTCTGGAATAAGGTACTATCCCCACTACTTCTTCTCACTTTTCGATTTAAGGGGAGCGCCAACTGCTGATGGCGCACTGGAAATTTTGGGAATGGATCGCAGGATAGAGCCCATTGATGAAAGTTACCGTGGGTTACCCAAAATACCACCTGCTTTCTTTAATTACACGGTGACCGGGAACCAACCCCTTGTCATCCGGGAAAAGCTCCTTGTTGATCTGTTGGAAATGGGCTCCAGGGTTGTAGAATCTTCCAAGGTGATATTCCCACCGGGGATCAATGGTCCATTCTGTCTGGAGACGGTTTACCACCCCGATACCGGTTTCACAGTCTTTGAGATCTCTGGTAGGATCGTGGCGGGGACCAATCTCTTCCCTATGGGTTCTCCCTATTCAGATCTTTCCTTCGAAGAGCCAATGTCCACGGGCAGGAGGATGGCAAAAGAGATTAAGGATGCAATGGCCCAGGGTAAATTGGATAGGGTAATCTACTAGTTAAAAGAGGGAGTAAGAGATGATTGAGAGAGAGGATATACAGCAAATAGCACGGGAATATGATGCGGAAGATGTACATATCGGAATTTTTGGTTCACACTCAGCTCTTCCTATAGGTTACGCCGCCAAAAAGGCGCGTCTGCCCACGGTTCTATTTGCCAAGGAGGGCAGGGAAAATACTTACGTCAAATATAATCCAGCTCTTTATGATGATATAGTGATCGTCAAAAAGTGGAAAGAGATACTGGATAGACAGAGTGATATGAGGGATAAAAACCTGGTGTTCATCCCAAATCGTTCCTTTGTGGTCTATGTGGGCCTGGATGAGATCGAGGAAAATTTTGAAGTTCCCATTTATGGGTCAAGAGGGCTTCTGCGGGCGGAGGAGCGGAACGCTAATCCTCCCAGAAACCAGTATTACCTGATGGAAAGTTCAGGGGTTAGAAAGCCACACCTCTTCCAGGACCCGGATGGTATCGACAGGTTATCGGTGGTAAAAGTCCAACAAAAGAACAATCCCCTGGAGAGAGCGTACTTCTATCCCAGTGACCCGGACGAGTACCGGGAAATGGCAGCCAGGAAGATAGAGTCTGGTGAGATAAGCGAGGAAGGCCTTGATAAGGCGGCGATTGAGGAGTTCGTAATTGGCCCCATGCTTAATGCTAATTTCCACTCCTACGGCCTCAACCTGGGTGGTGCTGGATGGTTCCCGACTGATATCGATCTTCTGGGATTCAGCGACCGGGAGCAGACCAATGAGGTCGGTTATAGGAACCTTCCTGCCGAGATACAGATGGAACTATCCAGAAGGGGTTTCAGAAGGACCAACGAGGAGATATGTCACAGGGGAAAGACGCTACGGGAGTCCAAGCTGGATATGGTCTACAATAGCGCGGAAAGGATAATGCGGACCCTAAAGGAGGAGGTACCACCGGGTATGATAGGCCCCATCGGGATACAGGGAGCGGTTCCCACCGACGAGAATGACAGGCCGGAGTTCGTTATCTTCGATCTTAGTTTCAGGGTTCCTGGAGACCCCGCAATGGGTCCAACCTCTCCCTACCTGAGGTACCTTGATGCAAAGAGCTCAAGTATCTACCGCGAGTTCATGGGAGATGGGTGGCGAATTGAGAGCCCGCTTGATGTCTCCATGATGGAGATAAGGAAGGCCATGCATCATGAAATGTTGGAAGAAGTCGTAACCTAGGGTCAACTCTGGGGACGAGTGCCATTTAAGAGTAGATTTATGGGAGTGACGTTATGAGCAAGCAAGATAGACCCAATATTCTTTTTATCATGTCCGACGACCATGCGGCACACGCCATCAGTGCCTATGGGAGTCGGATCAATCAAACGCCAAATATAGATAGGATTGCAAAGGAGGGCGTTCGTTTTGACAACTGCTTCTGCACCAATTCGATTTGTACACCAAGCAGGGCCACCATATTGACCGGAAAACATAGCCATATGAACGGAGTTTTAACCCTCAGGAACGACTTTAACCGGGATCAGCAACACGTTGGGAAGTTGCTTCGGAAGGCTGGCTACGAGACTGCGGTTATCGGAAAATGGCATCTGCATACACAGCCCAGCGGATTCGATTACTACAATGTCCTGCCCGGACAAGGTCTATATCATGACCCCTTTTTGAAGGAAAGGGGAAAGGAGTGGAGGGATCACAATAAAGGTGGAGAGAGATACGAGGGTTATGTAACCGATATCATCACGGATCTCAGCATCGATTGGATAGAGGAAAGGGATGAAGGAAATCCATTCTTCCTTTGCTGTCACCATAAGGCTCCACACAGGCACTGGGTCCCGGATGAGAAACATTCCCATATGTATGATGATGTTGAGATACCCCAACCGGAGACCTTTAATGACGACTACAGCAACAGGGCCCGAGCCGCAAAGGAGGCCAAGATGAGGGTGGGAGAGGACCTCAATGAAAAAGACCTGAAAACGGAGGCACCGAAGTCGCTAAGCGATGAGGACTTGAAGACCTGGAAATACCAGCGTTACATAAAGGACTACCTACGATGCGTCGCCTCCATGGATGACAATATTGGGAGGTTGCTTGATTATGTGGATTCCAGGGACCTCATTGATGACACCATAGTGATCTACACCTCGGACCAGGGATTCTTTCTCGGTGATCATGGCTGGTTCGACAAGCGTTTCATGTATGAGGAATCCCTCAGGATGCCCTTCTTGGTACGCTATCCGGATGAGATTAAGCCCGGAACGGTAAATGATGATATCGTTCTAAACCTGGATTTTGCCGAGACCTTTCTGGATTACGCGGATGCGAGGATCCCGGAGGAGATGCAGGGGCGTAGCCTAAGGCCATTGTTCAGGGGCCAAAGCCCTGAAGACTGGCGAAAATATATGTACTATAGGTATTGGATGCATCTGTCCCATCACTATGTGTGTGCCCATTATGGGCTACGCACTAAAAGATACAAGCTCATATACTACTATGGGGAGGCGTTGGGGGCTGAGGGGGCCGTTGATGAACCAAAGGACCCTGAATGGGAGCTTTTTGACCTGGAAGAGGATCCCCTGGAGATTAATAGCATCTATGATGATCCCCAGTATGAAAATGAGGTTAGGAATCTTAAAGAAATGCTTAAAAAAGCCAAGTCCGAGGCCGGGGACTCAAAATAGATATCGGAATCCTGTGAAAATAGGTCACGAAACAGATACTTATTATGCGGAGATAGTGTGCTAATACCGGTTCCATGGTGATGGTTTGGACCTGGCCTTGTATGCCCTTTACTATTTCGGAATCACCATAATCTCGGCCTTCTTACTTTGGAAACTAAGTCAGAGGTTTAATGGAAGGAGGATAATGTAATCAATGTTCTCCAACCCTGGATGAGTGAGGGCTTTGCCCCCCCCCCTCAGGTTTGCTCCATATTTATGAAACAAAGTGGGTCCTCCGCAAGGTAGTCCCCGGTTGTGGCAAAGGCCCTCGCTCGACAGCCCCCACAGATCTTCTTGTACTGGCAATCCCCGCATCTGCCCTCGAGTAATTTTTCTTGGTCCCGTAGATTCTGCAAAACTTTGCAGCCCCTCCATATTGAATTGAAAGACTCCTCCCGAAAATTTCCACAAACGATATCGATAAAGGGACAGGGCAGAACATCGCCGTTGGGCCTGATATATTCGAATCCCCACCCCTTGGAGCATCCGTGAAATAGGTGCTCGGCGAGCTTTCTTTCCAAGCTACCCTTTCTGCCCCGACTTTCCAGGATATAGGGCCAATACTGAGGACCGACAAGGGGGGTCCAATGATGGCACCTGAGTCCCTTTGCGCCCTTGCCAGGAATTGAATGAACTTCCGGTGTTGGTGCCTATTGAGCTGTGATTTCTCCATTTTTGCCGCTCTTCCCACGATTTGGTAGCAGAGAGTGAGTGGGGCTCCTAGCTCGGAAAGAGTTTGGTTCAGGGACTCTATCTGTTTGATGTCCCTGTCCATGAGCGTTATATTGACGTGGAGTGCTATGCCCGCCTTGACTATGGCTTTCATTCCGTTTATTGCGGCCTGGTAAGTGCCCGGCTGGCCCCTTATTTGGTCATGGATTTCCTGGTTCCGTCGAGGCTCACCGCCGCGATTGAAACCCCATGACGCTTAAGCTCCCTGGCCATCTCGTCATCGACAAGCGTCCCATTTGTAGCCAGGGTATTGACAAATCCAAGTTCCTGGGAATACCCGAGAAGATCGAAAATGTCATCTCTAATCAGCGGTTCCCCTCCCGTGAATGCTACCATTCCGAAATCGTCAACTTGGGCCAATTGACGGAGAAGTTGATGCCCCTCCTCGGTTGTGAGTTCGCTCTTTCTATAGGTCTGGCTTGAGTGGCAGTGAACACAGTTAAGGTTGCAATTCTTGGTAACCTCCCATACGGGGTGGTACGGAAAGCCAATGCAGCCCATGCCTATGGACCCACCTGCTCCTGGTAGACATTTTAGGCCGCTTCCAGCTAGCCACTGGGGCAGCTTCCTCCCGCCGGTTAGAGATCCCAGATAGATCGCACTCAGCCCCTGTCTTGCGAGCAATGTGGGAGGCCACCAGAAGGGCTTCACTATATTTCGTCTGGATTTATGTGAGGTAGCCAATCATGTAGCCCCCGGTGTGCCGATATTTACCAGTATGTTGAGACCGCACAGGATCTCTATTTTGGGTTTTTCCCACCAGCGGGCATTCCTTATCAAGATAACTAGGAGGACGGAGAGAATGGACACGGGAATGTATGCGACCAGACTGGTGAATACGCCTGTTTTGAGAACCGATGCTGAGAATGCTGTTATACTGACAACGGATAGGAACTCGTAGAGTCTAGATGCCGATTTTTTTCCTATCCGGGCCACCATGTTGTGTTTCCTGGATACGATATCGGCCTCGTGGTCCGGAAATTAATTTAGTAGGATGACGTTGAATATGGTGGTGCCTATTGAAATGGAGATCAAGTGAAGGATAAAGGGGATTTCACCCCTCTGCAGGTAATAGCCGGTGGCCACCGGTAGTCAGCCATAGCAAAAGGCAATCCACATCTCGCCAAGTCCTCTGGACACCCAGCGGGCTGGTCTGGTAGAGTAGAAGAAACCACCAATCAGTCCCATCAACCCAGTGGTAGCGTTAAGTGGCATGTTCCAATCCAAAGCCACAGTACATGCCCACTACACAGGCCCCAAAAACACATGTTATTGAGGCGTAAAAGACGGGTCTTTCCTCGACTTCACCCGCCCAAATCTTGCCTGGCCCGCCAGAGTAACGGCTGGATCCTTGGGCGTGTGAGATGGCATCCTCTTCCTGGTCCCAGTATTCTCCAAATAGATGGGCACTCAGCATTACCAGGACAACTCCCATAGCTCCGAGGGCAAGAATCGCGGCATAAAACTGTCCGGCTGGATTCCAGGCCAGGAAAGTACCCAGAGCGAAGGGCAGGACCCCACGATATGGAACGGCGGACGGGCAAGAGCGAGCCAGGTTGTCATGGAATCCGTGATGATGACGTCCATTTCCATCCACCGAATTGCTGTGTGGACCCACCCGGAGGTGATAAATATGGTCTATGGAAAAGATGTAGGTCAGGGTTCAACTCATGCCATGTATTCAACACGAATGCCTTTGGAGAAGGCACTTCCGAAAAGGAGGTATTGACTGGGAATGGAATTTCTAGTTTTCTTCAAACCCTCAGTAGAGGGGCACCTATGACCAGGTGAATATTGAAATCACGTTATTAGTTTTGGTTCCATGGGTAGGTAAGGCTTTTCCCGGACCGAATAATCAAGTGAAGAAAGGCTTTGGCTCCGTGCTAATACTCCATCGGATTCCATATGGTTGCCCCGATATACCGCTCGGGCCCGGTTTCAAGGTCATTGAAATAATAGACAGTGACTACCCGTCCATCAGGTCGCTGAACCGTTCGGCAGTACCCGATATCCCCGTTGGCTCCGTCATCCCGAAGAACGATTTCATCGCTCCAGGTCTTACCTTGATCGGAACTTAAGCGGACGCAGATCCGGTAGGGCTCTTTTCGCACTCCGTATGTTAGGCATAACCTGCCGTCACCTAGTTTGATGAGGGCTGGAGGGTTGCTCCCGATATTTGTGGCAGGCTTCCCTATATGAGTCCAGTTACATCCATTATCATCGGACATGTAGCAGGAAAGCCACCCCGTGTTTCCCTCATTGCTCCCTCGGCGCTCCTTCCTCCTAACCACCACAAGTAGCTCAGTGGGGGAAAGTCGAACTGAAGTGGGCATGATCGAATATCCTTCAGGCTCAGGTCCGATCCAGGATATCTTCTCCCAGGCAAGTCCACCGTCGGTGGTAATAGCACAGAAGGGGCGTCCTTCGAGTTGGTTGCTTTTAGCCGCTGTTAAGAATACCCTGAGGGAACGCTGCCCCTCGATCAGATAATCGGTGCGTGCTGCGATTCCAGGTGTTCCCATATCAGGTAGGCGAAATGGTCCTTTCCATGTTCTCCCTCTGTTCTGTGAATGGAAGAAGTATGAGGGACCTGTGTTATTGTCAGCCTTGCGCATGGAAAGGACGAAATTCGGGTTGGTGAAATCCATAGGGTGGCTAAGCTTCTCACCACCATTATCGGGTAACCTGAACCCTGTCTCCATGGACCAGGTTTGGCCTCCGTCCAGACTACGAGCGAACACCGGTTTGCGGGGCCTGTGGGGATCGATGGGGTGTCCTTTTTTCATGTTCTTATAATAGCCCCTTACGAAGCCGACCAGTATTTCATTTCCCCAGGACCAAATTCCTCCGTTAGCTGGCCATCCACCATAGCGTCCCTTTTCGAAGTATATTTGAACGTGTTTTAATTCTCCATGAGGCGAAGTCATCTAGCACCCTCTTTTTGGGATTTGAATCTCGTATAAGAGATTTAAGTCTTTAGAGGACCGTGCTGGAGAGGGTCGGTCAAATAGAGGGATCATCTGATAGAGAGGGCTCAGAGGAAGGGAAGATAAGGCTTCATAACGGTATTAAGCTGCCGGGAGACTGGCCACCGGATTATGGGATTAGCACAGAAACGGAATCGGATGTAATGCCGGTTCCATACCTCGAAAATCCGCCGCCAGTGATACCAATAGATGTTGGCCGCCAGCTATTCGTGGATGACTTTCTAATCGAGAAAACCACTTTGGAGCGTAGCTACCATCAGACTCAATCTCACCCTTTGAGTCCGGTGGTTGTGCCTGATCGACCATGGGAAGAGCAAACGCGGCACAAGGGGTACGTCACCCCGGTGGCCATGGTATATAGCGATGGTGTTTGGTACGATCCGGATGATGGCACCTTCAAGATGTGGTACATGAGCGGCTATAACCTGGCAACGGCCTATGCCCAATCCAGTGATGGTTTAACCTGGGAAAAACCGGACCTGGGTGTAGTTCCGGGCACCAATCTCGTCTACATCAACACCGCGGTCACTAGAGGTTCCAACACGATCTGGCTGGATCATGGGGCCAGTCCGTCTAGCCGTTTCAAGATGTTCCAACCGGTGGTAAGCAGGGAACATCACTATCGGTTCGGGGTCTTTTTTTCGGCCGATGGGATCCACTGGGAGAAGGGAGAGGTTAGCCCTCCTTTCAGCGGTGACCGGTCAACCGTATTTTACAACCCTTTTAGGGATAAATGGGTTTTTAGCATAAAGCAAAATCTGTTCGGCCGTCGAAGGAGATACGCCGAGGTGGGGGATCTCTCGATGTTGCATGAGGCATGGAAGCATGGGGATCAACTTCCAGTCTGGGTGGGCGCAGATCGACTTGACCCTCCTCATGAGGACCTACCGGAAAAGAAGAATCGCGAGCTATATAATTTGGATGCGAATGCCTATGAGAGCTTGCTACTGGGATTATTTACCATTTACTCCGGGCGACGTCCCGGTCGACCCAAGATAAACCAGGTCTTTCTGGGCTTCAGCCGGGATGGATTTCACTGGCACCGGCCATGCAGACGCCCTTTCATTCCAGTCTCGGATCTAGAGAGCGATTGGAACTGGGGTAACGTTCAGTCATGTGGGGGTTGCTGCCTGGTTGTCAGAGACAAGCTGTTTTTTTATGTAAGCGGCCGTTCCGGAGTTCCGGGAACCGATCAACATGGCAGGTGCTCGGTGGGCCTGGCCGTCATCCGCCGGGATGGATTCGCATCAATGGATGCCATGAACGGAAAGGGAGAACTCATCACCCGTCCGTTAATCTTCAGCGGGAGCCATCTCTTCGTCAATGTGGATTCACCTGACGGGGATTTGCTGGTTGAGATACAGGACGAGGACGGTGAGCCCTGGGATCTGTTCGCTGAGGACCGATGTATACCATTAAGCGTGGATTCGACCCTGAAGAGGGTTAGGTGGCGAGGAGACCCGGAGCTCTCCGATTTGGCGGGAAGGAGGGTGCGGTTCCGCTTTGTGCTCAGGAATGGGAAGCTTTACTCGTTCTGGGTAAGTCCGGATGAATCGGGGGCCAGCAACGGGTATGTATCAGCAGGAGGTCCAGGTTTTACCGGAGAAAAAGATACCGTTGGCAGGGCTTCACTGTGGAAATAGATTTCCTGGATATAGGTATCTATATGGAGTAGGCAGGCTACGTAGCCAAACTTAAACGGCCTTTATTAGATAGAAATTCCACCGACGGATTGGTAAGTCCAATGGCAGCTAATGATCTGAGTCTTGCTGAGACCATGAGGAATCTATTCGATGCCGGCTGTGGGTAGGAATAATGAGAGTAACCGTTCCTGAACCAAGGGTAATATCGATGATCGGGGACCCACCTATCGTAGAGGTTGTCGATGGCCGCCATCGTGAACCCTTGATCGTTGAAATATTCGGCCATCATCAGGGTGTCTTCCGGGTGGCGATACCGTGGTCCACTGACTCACTGCCGCGGTTCTTTCTGGGAACATGCCCGATAGCATGGCGGTGAATCCAGGGTGTGTGCAGTTGCCGACCGAGTAGAAGTTCTCGATTCTGGTACCTTGATATGCCAACTTGTCGATTTCGGGCGATGTGGGATTCGGATTGCCGTAACAGGAAAGGGGTCGGCCTCAGGGTATCGATGGCAATTAGGACGATGTTCATATACCGCACTCTCCTGACACGGGACCCTTTGCATTCCTGAATTGTCCTGGGCTACTTTGGTTCCCCACATTAAGGGAAAATGATTCCTCATTCCCGGTTTCTCCGGACGTTCTTCGGATGCTTAAAACCCTAACAACCCCCGATCTGAGCGTGCTAATTGACTCCCGCATTGGGAGATTCTGGACCGTTATTCCAATATCTGTTTTTCGACTGTAATTCCTTCTCCTACGATATTCATCGTATATTCGTTGCCAAGTCCATTTACTTTACTCCGGTCCATCTTGGTTTGCATCAGGTAATCCAGCGAGCAAAGCTCAGACTGGATGTGCTTGCTAGTTAAGGACGAAGAAGCGGCACGGGTATGGTATCGATGGGCAGGGCCGGTGCAATAGATCCTAGATCCTAGCAACTTTTATTAGCTTGATTAGCCTGGAATCAGGAGTTGGAGCGGGAAAGTTTGGGCAACAACAAAACATTGGGAATGATAGTGACCGTTATTGTGGCCTTAGCTATCGCATATTTCCTATCAGCAGCGTGTTCTGTCGAGGACCCCATCGACAGTGATATTTCACTGGGCATGGCGGCAGAAGAGACCTTTGCCCAGAGAGCCATGGTTACTATAATGGTTTTGAATTCATCAAACACGGTTCTTTACGACTACGCCGATATGATGGATATGGGAGCGATAGACTCCTTGGCCCAGGCCCACCCAAACGAGCCCATCCCCCAAGAGGATCTACTAGGGGAGCTTCCAGGTCCACCGGAGGGTTGGGCGTGGTTGATACCGGGTGGCCAATATATATCCAACGGGACCTCCACCAGCGCCTCCGGGATGTATTTCAAGGGGATTCCACCCTCCTTCACAGAGCTGGCTCAGGTATTGATCCATCATGAGGTTGGAGGTATTAGCTACGAGGATGGAGATTATGAGGAGATTCCGGAGAACATAACCTTCGATGACGGGTATCCCCTGGAGGTAACCGTTCAGGGATATCCGGGCATGGAGCTTAGGGCAAGTGGGGGAAATTTGGAGGGGATTATTGGGGATTTCAATGCGGAATCGCTAGGGTTACTCTGGGTGGGTATTGGGGATGAAATCCCGATACCGGAGATAGGCGGCTTGATCGGGGTGCTGGCTGTCCTGGTCGCAATGGCGATAATCCATAGTGTTAGGGCAGAATAAAACTCCAGCCGATGTCCCCGGTATGGCTTCATTCCTTTTTTCATTGAGTTAATTCGTATCTTTCCTTAGCTTTCGCGACCTGGTGTATTGCTTCCATTTGACGTTCCCGGTGTTCCTCAGTCATGGGCTTCCAGGTCGTCTGAATGAAGCCCAAAAGACGGGAAGGGTCTATGACCTCGGAGCAGTAGTTTACGGTCATCTCGAAGTTCTTGGAGATGCTATGTGTTCCCGCGCCGGGTATCTGGTCATAGCCGTTTTTATCCAGTATATCATAGCTCGTAACCTGGAAGTTATCTTCGCTGAAATCATCTCCGTAGTACCAGTTGGACTGCAGGATGTTCTTGGGCATGTTATCCACGTATTCTTCCGGCTCGAAATATTCCGGTGGGAACCACATGCCGGCTTGCCAAATCCAAGGACGGGAGCCGAATTTCTCAACTTCATCGAAAAGGAAATTCAGGTCATGCCACCAGAGATCATACTGACGGACAACCATAATGCGATACCTCTTACCTCGTCTCGCTGACTGGAACCTGGGCGCTTCCTCGTCCATACCCAGGTGAAGGAATCTTGGTTTCTCGAAGATTTCCATGGCCTCCGAGATCAGATCGCTGCAGACCTCATAGTAGGTATCAGTGGAAACGCATTTGGAGTATTCTCCCATCCATGCGTCGTGGGCGGTTGAGAAGTTCAACTTTGGGATGATTTCTATTCCCAGCTCTTTGGCTTTGGATATTTCCCGTTTGAGTTTCGAAACCGACCAGGCATTCTCAACGGCTATCTCCGGATGGCTTTCGTACTCGACCCCGTCTCCGAGGTCTAGGACGATCATGTTCATCCCCGTTTCATGCATTTCCCCGAGGATATCATTCCAGAGCTCCGTATCAAAACGGAGGTATGGTTGGTATCTCGGGGGCATGTCGTCCCACATATTGCTACTAAGGTGTATTAGGCTGGCCCAAATCATTTCAACCAACTTGCATATTATTGTGAATTCTATAACATATAAGTATCTTAATCAGGAAAAATGATTAGAGTAAGAATGGGCGGAAAGGGACATGATAATGGGAGTGCTTTCAGCTGGTCCCCCTTATGAAGGACAGCTCCAAACGGAGTTTAAGGTTCGGCTAAACTGAAAGCGCCTTAATCGATCCCAACAGGATCGCCACTACCATATCTTCCGCAAACCGCTTTTGGAACATATGTAATAATATTTTCATTTATTATATAAAAATTTAATTATTTATTTTAAATAGAATCAAAGAATTATGAAACGTTTGAGGGAAAATTTTTCCTAGGGCCTGACCAACTTCTATTTCCGTAAGCATTTTGGCACCCATGATTTCTTGTTCCACTGCGTTCTATCCTTGCAAATAGATTTTTTTTATCATCGGCATTCAACTGAGAAGATTGGGGTTTTAGTGGCGGAGCAATGTTGCCCGAAATTCGATCCGGAGCCTTGGGACGGAAAAATTCACAAGTGGAAAGAGAAGAAATTCGTGAAGGATAAGGTATTCACATTTTTTCACATGCCGATTAATTTTGGCCGGGTGATGAAAAGGGTAAACGAGAGGGTCCAGGAGGCGGGATCTCAAACTCCGGGGTGGCTCTATCTTTCCGAGCATAATCGAGGTGGAAGTGGATCTATATCTGGCCGTCGATAAAAATATCCCGGGTCTGGAGAACGTAACCCTGAGCGGGACCTTCCTCAGCAAGATCTATGAGGGCCCATATGGGGATACGGGGAAATGGTGTGAGGATTTCGAGAATCACGTGGGTGGACGGGGATACGAAATCGATCAATGGATCATGTGGTACACTACATGTCCTAAATGTGCCGAGAAGTATGGAAAGAGCTACGTTGCCATCATAGCCAGGGACGGATGATATCTGACATGGATCATCTATTTTCAAAAATTTGGTTAATCTCTTTTTAATAAAGGATTATCGGGCGTTGAATTGGGGCCGCAGCAGCATGCATAGCTCCCGGGCTCCATGCCCATCCTTTTCCCCAGCCTTTGCCAGATTTCTTCTCTCTCGAGACATGTGACCACGGTGGTCCCGGGGGATAGTTCCCGTATCTTGTCTAGGAAGAACCGATATACCTCCTCCCTAATCCTCAACGGAAACGGGCCACCGCCATTACCGATTGATCTTTCGTCCAGGGTTGATAACATCTCCTCATCCAGGTGAGAGAGATCCATAGTTCTCCTGAGCTTGGTGGCGTCCATATGAGTAAGCATTTGGAGGCATATTATATCGGGATCCACACGCGATAGGAGACTTTTCATCATCTTCTGGTTCTCAGACCTCCAGTTCTTGATTGGTATTATGGGAGAGAACCTGAAACGAACCGTGTAACCTGCTTCCTGGCACTTGTGGGCGGCCTCTATTCGATTTTCCATTGTAGGAGCCCCCTCCTCGTAAAGGCGGGCGGCCTTATCGCATGTGAGGGTCCAGCATACTACGGTCTTTCCCCGATGATCAAGATCCAGGAGGTGGTCCACGTTATCGCTTTTTGTGTACAGCATGAGGTACTTGCCCTTCTTTTCCGCAAAGTACTTGACGAATATCTTCGAGGCACCGTATTCAGGCTCGAAGCAGAGGTTATCAGTCTGGTTATCGAACTTGAACAGGTCCTGCCAGGGAACCCGATCTATAAGGTCATCGAGGTGTTCTCGTAGTTCCTCCAGGTTAAGGCCGATCATCAGGGTATTTCCAAGATGGCAGTAATCACAATGGTGGATGCATCCATATGCACTGTGGAACTCGTACCCCGACTGACAGACCACCTTTCGCTCTTTCCTGATTCTCTTGCTATCCCTGAAGTCCACCCATCTGTCCCCGGAATATGTTCTGTGGCTCCAGTTGTCCCTTCTGGTCTGGGTAGGATCTGATTGCTGGGGCCAGAGGTAATTGTTGAACAGAATGGTTGGGTCCCCCCTGCGACCGATCTCACCGGATCTCTTCTGGGCCTCCTCGGTACTCACTCTTTGGGAAAGTCTGGCGACTCCCTCCCCATCAAGCTCTTTAACACGGTCACAGATGATACGTTCCATCATCCTTTCCATTCTGGCTCTGGTGAGGGAGTTCTCGATAACCCTCCTGGTGAAAAATACCGCTGGTGGTCGGAGGATCCTCAACGCTCCAACATTTATCCAGGCCGATAAATCTGTAATGGCCGAGGCACATGGGCCGGATGTCTTTTTGATTCCATCGGTTCAAGCCTGCTTGCTCTTTTTGCTATGTCCAGTTCCGGGATGGGGTACCGGAGGAGATGGATATATCCAGCTTTCGGGCTTCTTGGGTCCATGGGTGTCCAGGATTGCCAGTCTCCTCTCCTCGCTCCGGTACCTGCGTTCGTCGCACTGCTCCGGATTCCAGTCCTTGAGTATCCTCTCCATCATCGACTCCCTGGCCTCCTGGTATTCCGGGTCAGCTGCCACATCATCCCACTCCTCCGGGTCCTCCTCCAGGTCAAACATCAAGGGTTCATATCCCGGGGCATAAGTTAGCTTCAGGTCCCCCCGTCTAATTGTTCGCCAACCTCGCCAGGTCCCGTCTCCATAGTACTCCACGATGGCCTCTCCTTCAAGATCCTCCCTATCGCCGGTAATCAGAGAACTCATATCCCTTCCGTCGGTTCTGGAGTAGACCTGGTCAATTCCCGCCAGGGAACACAGCGTTGGACCTAGGTCGAGAAGGCTGATGGGTTCCGAGTTTCTGTTCCTCGGGATCCCAGGTCCTTTCACCATTAACGGAACCCGGCTGGACCATTCGTAGTGGGTACACTTGAACCACAGGCCATGTTTTCCCATCATGTCCCCGTGGTCGCTTGTATAGAGGACTATGGTGTTATCCTCTTCGCCGGTTTCCGAAAGCTCGTTCAATATCCTTTGGATATAATCATCGAGCATGCTTATTCGTCCCAGAGTTGCATGTCGGGCACGACGACAGATCTCGTCTGGGACCGGTTCCTCCAGATGGGTTGCTGCCCGGACCCATTGCACCGTGGGATGATCCTTTGATTGATAATCCTCGGGAAGCTGGGGCACCTGGATGTCCTCATCATGGTAGAGGTCCCAATACTCCTTGGGGGCACGAAACGGATAATGAGGACCGTTAAATGATGCGCAGAGAAAGAAGGGACGTTCCGACTCCCTCCGCCCCATATCTCGCAATCCCATGATCGACCTGAACAGCACCTCCTCGTCGTAATCCATGTCCGGGGTGCGGCCCATCCCGCTTTCATAAACCCGGTGCCGGCCCTGCCCGGTGCCCCGGGGCTTTACGAATACCTGTTCCCTGTTCGAGATGGTCCAGTCGAAGGTGGAGGGGTATATGTCCTGGGTCCATCGCTCCTCAAAACCGTGATGCTGGTCGGGCCCGACGAAATGCATCTTGCCACATAGGATGGTGCGATATCCTGCGGCTCTGAAACTGTGGGCGAAGGTGGGCCAATCGCAGCCAAGAGGACTTGCGTTATCCCAGACCTCTATGGTATGTACGTGCCTTCCAGTCATCATGGCGGCTCGTGATGGAGCGCATAATGGACTGCCACAATAGGCCGAGTCGAAGGTGATCCCCTCCTCTGATATGCTATCCATGGCCGGTGTTTTTGCCAATGGGTGGCCATAGCATCCGGTCATGAACAGGGGGTGCTGGTCCCCCATCAACATCAGAACATTTGGTCTATCATCAGCCATTTTTTCGCGTCCTGGCGACGAGGTTAATGATCAAACAGGTCAGATCAAGGGCTTGGAACCCTCAACCTCGCTAACCAGCTTCGGATAAAGGTTGGATGATTTAAGTGCTGTCCATGCCGAGGGGTATTTCTCAACCCAGGCTCAATGGGCATGGCAATTATTCAGGGGGCCATGCCCTCTTTGGCCAGGTAACCGTTCCAGACTCCAGTGATGCGTTTTAGGTCCCGGGTTTTGATGGGTTGTGTGAGGGGCTTTCGCCCGAAGGAGCACACGAAATTCTCGGCATACAAGGTGCAAGGGACCCCTAACTGGTGATTATTCAGCGTGTAAGCAAGCCATTCCCCGTAATCATGGTGAACCCAGTCATCGGAATCGATGGGTTTCCATGGAAAAACGGCACGGGAGAGCTGGCACCTGGGTCTCATGGCCGACATCACCCCATCCTCGGGAACTGGGCCCGTGTCATGAAGCCGGACCATGTCGAAGGTGTCATGGAAGTATGGGTGAACAGTACTGCTAGTTATCAGGGAGTCGTGCTTAGCTTCCTTGGCGGCCCGATAGATATCTTTCTGTAGTTGGTATAGGAGCTCACATCCCCATCTTCCTTCATTGAAATTCATGGGGGGGTGGTCGGAGCCAAGTTCAAAGGACCTGCCGAAGTGTTCTCCCCCGCTGAGTTGGCGTTCATTTGGGGTGTAGCGCAATTGGTCGATCTTGAAGCCATCTGCATCGAGACCATCCTCCTCCGGGGATAGAAGATGCTCGACCTGCCGTCTCAGAAATGCTCGGTATTCAGGATTTGTAGGGTCCACCACAAGCTTGGTATTGCCGGAGAAAATACACCATTTGTCGGGCAGGTTCTCGCAAAACCAGGTGGGTATCCAGAGCAAGACCCTTCGGGATTCCCGGTGCTGGGTCTCGATGAACCCCTTGAGGTCCGGCCACTGCGTGAGATTGGGTTCCCATACGCCTCCCGAAGACCAACCGGCGTCGATTATTACCGTGCCCACCGGGACATTTGCTGATTCGAGAATTTTGATCCATCTTTCATATAGACCCTGTATACAGTAGGCCAGAGCCCGTGGCTCCGGGCCTGGTCCCTCCAGGGAAAGGGAAATTCCTACCTGGTCCCCCCAGCCACAGTAGATGGGTCTCTTCCACCAGTCGGGAATGGAATTATTTCCCATTTGGGAATAGGCCTCAGGATAGGTCGCCTTTAAGGCACGGCGAAGTAGCGAGTAAAGCGGTTCCTCATCCTCACCATGTAATATGCATAGATCGATGTGGGGCAGAATTGCGGTTGGGTCATTATGCCCCTCGAGATCTATGGAGACCTCAACATGCTCACTGTTGGCCTTAAAACTAACCATATTCCATAAGTGCCACGAGGGATCGGCCCGGACGGCAATGATGGCCTTTCCCTGCCCCGATATTACCCCCACCGCGAAGGGACCGGGAGTAAATTTGGCGGAGGCCTGCTTGGTATTGCGGGTCCCTATCCTTATTTCCTGGGGCACTGAATATGGTCTGATTCTGTGACCCTCACCGGGAACGGGTGACCAGATATGGCGTGGTGCAAAGCCAAGATCCTTCCTTGAGGCGGATGCCCGTACCATGTCTTCCCGGGATTCACGGAAATTCAGCACGTCCATGGTTTATTCAGGATTCCCTCCGTCGTATAAAGCTAGCTCCTAGGATTCGGACAAGCGGGTAACCGACACCTCTCTATAGGCACCCCTCTTAATCATCAGGTGCCAGATGACTATTCCGCAGACCAGGAAGGTCGCGCTAACCGCGAACCATTCGATGAGGAATACCCAGGTGAGGGCGGAGTTCTTGAGCCTTATCGCGTCCTCCTCGAGTTTTTCAAAATCGTCCAGTATTTCCCCCATCTCCAGGTAGGAAGGCTCGAAATCGCCCTGCAGGTAGTCTCGTCCTGCGGAGGCCTTTCGAGATTCAATATTCTCCAACCGGGAATAGATATCCTGGGTGTTCGCCCCGAAGTTCTCGGCAAAGTCAAACATGGATACCAGGGATGATTTTCTGTATTCGTATTGCCGGAATAGCTCACGGAGGGAGTGAACCCTGAGGGCGTCCTGTGGAAGTTCCTTTCCCACGCTATACCAGATTACATTGGATACAAGGTCCATGGAGAAGGGATTCCCGCGTCCCGTCCAGAACTCCTCAATGACCCTGTCCATGGAGGTAAAGGTGGTTGCGTTCTCATAATTCCAAGAGAAAAGATGAGCCGTGTATCCTGGAATATTCCCTCCTCCGAGGTTAAGACCGCTTCTGACCCAGGTATATACTCTTGACCCCGGGCGGGGTATGGTGATGACCCCGCGAAGGCGGATGTTTTTCTCTATCGATTTCCTGAATGGAAGGACTATGGGAGGTATGCCCTGCTCGTCGTTGACAATAAGGGGTCCGACCGCAAATGTCTCGGTGGCGTACTGATCGCTATTAACCACGGCTGAAGCATCGTTTGGGAATGCGTCGGAGACAATGCTGTTCATCCACGGCCCCGACCAGGCGACACTCATGCTATGGACGCTTCTGGTGTTCATTCCGCCAAGTCCTTCCTCGGCCATTCCCCGGTACATCCAGTTCATCTGTTTATCGGTGAAGAACACCATATCGGTGCACGCCAATAGTATGAAATCATAATCGGCGAGGTTCTCGAAGGTCCTGGGGAAGTAGATCCGGATCATCCTGGTTACGTCGGATCCGGAAATCTGACTAGTTGTCCTGGAGGGTATGACCGTACCGCTGAGGGATGGTTCATTAAGCATCCATCCGCGGATTATTGGTACCCTTCCTCCCGCCCTGCAGATGCCGAGGATTTTTATGGGTTTTGCGGTCTCAGCCGCGGCAGGGCAGGCCAGATTTGATATGAACAGGGCTCCTATCAGCAAAACGAGAAAGTATATGCCCGTTGAGGATTGAGGATTAGGCCTCTGGAAAGCCCATATGGCCAAAAAGGGGTTGGGAATTGAGAATTTGATGGTCAATGTGTTCCGCTCTCCGATATTGGGCCATTTTTTTGCTATTAAGTCTGTTGGACCAGGATGAGAAAAATTCCGGCTATATCTTTTTGAGTTCGGGGCTGGATATCCTCATAACGACTCCTTTTCACCTTTATCACCAAGTGACCATCAAGATAGGAGAGCGGCCTGGCAAACCGGGAACAGCATCATAGCAAGTGCAAGAATCAGTGCCCCTTTGGGACATGGAGGATGGTTAATGTCAGGGCAAAAAATCGTAGGTTTATGAAATGTAGCTTCAAATCGGGAAATTTTTGAGCAGACAAAAGCCAGTGTGTTTTGGCCGAAGTCAACCCATATTGAGTTATGTATTGGAGTGAGCCAAATGAAGATTGAAGCATATAGCTTTGGATCCATGGTTGTGGATGGGAAGGAGTACCAGAACGATTTACTGGTCTTTTCAGACAAAGTGAAAAGCAACTGGAGGCGAAAGAGGGGGCATTCTCTACGGTCTGAGGATCTGGAGGAGGTATACGAGTACCAGCCAGAGGTCCTAGTAGTTGGAAAGGGTGCATACGGGAGGATGAAAATACCAGAAGACACCAGGAGAAAGATAAAGAATAAGGAAATCGAGCTTAAGGCCGCGGAAACGGCCAGGGCCCTGGAGATGTTTAACCGGGAGATTGAGAGGGGAGCAAATGTGGCCGGTGCCTTTCACCTTACTTGCTAACATGCTTGCACAGCAGGTGAAGATCCTATGACTTAACTGGATTCTTCTTGCTCTTCTTATCAGTGGCTAGTAGGCTCACTCACCCCCAGGTGGACAATAGCTGTCAATGGAGGCCAAGAAGCCCAAATTAGGATAGAGGGTGGGGTCAATTTATCCATGTGAATTGTGGAGGTATGGATGCTCAATGGATTTACTGGATCTAGCAGAGGAGAAGGATGATGTTCTTAGGCCTTATGATCAGCTGGACGTTTTGCTGCTATATGGAATTGTGGCCAAACGGTTGACGAATTTCCTGGGTGATCGTGAGGTGGCAAGCAGGATATGGCTTCCATCCGGGAATATCCCACAGTTGCTCAAGAGGGGTTCAAAGATGGAGCCTCTCACCGCGGAGGAGATATCCAGGGCCATTACGCCGGATTTTCTAAGGGTCAGGAAGGAGAAGGAGAAACTCTCTGAAGCGCAGGACCTGACCGAGGTTCAGAGAAAGGCCTGGAGATACTTCGTGCCTCGAAAGTATAGCAATTTTTTCTATGCCACAAACCACGAGGGCGAAGGCCATTCCATTGACATGTTGTTTTTTGACCTCGACCGAGGAGCGAACATTTCCGCTGAGCAGGCAAGGGAGGCCACGAGTCTCTTTGTTGATGCCGTGAAAAATGATGACCAGTTCGGAGAATACGGTTTCAGCGAGCCCTTTACCTATTGGACCGGCAACTCATTTCACGTATTGATATTCGCTGAGGATGCCAAGCCTCATTCCTTCTATGAGGAACATATTCGATATACCCAGTCCGATCCAGAATCCAGTTTTACCGGGAGATGGGCCAGTATTGTCGATGAACAGATTGATTTTGAGGTCAAAGGAGGCCATGAGAAATTAGAGAGCCAACTAAACGTCGACCCATCACAGACACCATCGGGCAAGCTTTGCCGGGTGCCTTTGGGCTCACTACATATGGAGGATTCAAAAACAGTTGATGGAGTCTCGATTCCACTCACTACTTCCATGCTGGGTCAACAAGGCATAACTGAAGCTTTGTCCAGCTACGGCCCTACAGATATCGTGGAAAATCTCTCGGAGTTCCACCAGAGATTACCGGAGGAGCTGAGGTGACGGTGATGGAATTCAGGGACCTGGATGGGTTACCAAACCCCATATTCCCCTTACGTCTAATCACGAAGGACAGGTATCCAATCACACTTTTCCCTCATCGTGATCTCGGGTGAGATTTCCATGGATTTCGATACGTTGACTGGTTACTTCGGGAAATTGCAGGAAACATCAAGCAGAGATGACATGATAGACATACTATCCAACCTCTTCGAGGATATTGACAGGGAGGATTTGGACATCGTATGTTACCTATCACTGGGTCGTCTTGCTGCCGGTTATCAGGAAGTAAAACTCGGGGTTGGGGATGAGCTGGTTAAGGGGGCAATATCCCGGGCAGCGGGAGTGAACGGGGAAGAAGTGGAGAAGTCGATGCGAGAACTGGGTGACCTAGGGGAGGTCGCACATGATGTGATAAGCGAGGACCGTAGAGATGTGGGCGGATCTCTGGACCTGGAGGGAAAACTGAGCGTTAAGGATGTCCACGAGGGTTTGATTAGGATATCGAAGGCGCAGGGGAGCGGGAGCCAGGAACGAAAGATGGAGATCCTGGCGGACCTGCTTGCTCAGTCCACCAAACGGGAGGGAATGTATATCGTGCGCCTGGCCGTTGGCGAGATGCGACTAGGGGTTGGCGACATGACGGTCTTGGATGGGTTGGCAGACGCCTACTTGGGGTCAAAGGAGGAAAGACCCCCCTTGGAGCACGCCTACAACATATCTTCAGATATAGGTGAGGTTGCCAAGGTCCTGGACCGGAGCGGCCTTCCGGGGGTCAAGAGGATGAGAGTGTCGATCAACAGACCGCTGAGACCGATGCTGGCCCAAAGGGTCGATAAGATCTCCCAGATAATGGACAAGATGCGCCCTGCCGATGTGGGGGTTGAGGAAAAATACGATGGGGAACGTATTCAGGCACATAAGAATGGTGAGCAGGTTACCCTGTACTCGCGTCGCCTCAACGATGTCACCCATCAGTTTCCCGATGTCGTTGATCAGGTGGCAGGACATGTCCAGGGTGAAAAGGCCATTGTGGACGGGGAAGTCGTGGCCTACGATTTCCAGAACGAGGTGTATTACCCGTTCCAAAAGCTAATGGAAAGGCGTCGTAAATACGATATGGAGGAATATGCGGACAAGATTCCCGTGAAATATATGGCCTTCGATATCCTATATTTGAACGGAAAATCCATCCTTGGAAAGGGTTACCCTGAAAGGCGGAAGGCCCTGGAGGACGTACTATCCAACCACAAGTACATAGCGGTCACCAATAGGGCCGTGGTATCGGAAACCGAGGAACTGGAGGACTTTTTCCAGGAATGCCTGGACCGTGGACTGGAGGGCGTGGTCTGCAAATCTTGTGCAAAGGGAAGCAAGTACAGGGCCGGAGCCAGGGAATGGAGCTGGATCAAGTGGAAGGAGGAGTATGCAACCGAGCTGTCGGACACCCTAGATCTGGTGGTTGTGGGGGCCTACTCCGGGAAGGGAAGCAGAGGTGGGACCTACGGGGCTCTACTTTGTGCGGTCTATAACCATGACCGGGACCTCTACCAGACACTCTGCAAACTTGGCACCGGATTCACCGATCAGCAATTGGAGGAACTCCCGGAAAAGCTTAAGGATGCGGAGACCGAAGACAAACCTTCGAGGCTGGACGTCACGGATGAGATGGCGCCCCATAAGTGGTTCGAACCGGAATATGTCCTGGAGGTTAAGGGGGCAGAGATAACGGAGAGCGGGGTGCACACCTGCGGACGTGGTGAGCCCGAAGAACGCGGATTGGGCCTCCGTTTTCCAAGATTCATGCGTTGGAGACCGGATAAGAAAGCAAATCAGGCCACCACCGATGAGGAGGTCCGTCAACTTTCTGTCAACTAATATCACATCAAATGGCCCGATCTTGCTTTTTTTATGATTCCAGGAGCATATCAATGAGAGGAAACTCCTCCGACATGTTAGATTCCCACCCCAACTGCTTAAGCAGATGATCGCTAACCGTGTGAGCGCTGATATGCTTAACTCAATCTATAGATCTCTCTCGCAAGCATTCGACGATATCCATTTTCTGTATGGCCCTTATCGGGGATATCGCCGATAGAAGAAAGAATGATGCAACGGACCCCAAGATCAGGCCTAGGGTTCCGGTGCTGATATTGATTGGATAGAAGAACATCAATTCGCTGTAAATATCCCTTAGAATTAGGGAGAAGAGATAACATGTTGGTAAACCCAGCCCGGTGCTGATGACACCGAGTACAGTTATCTCCTGGAGGATCGTTTTCTCGGAGTCTCTCTTACTGTAACCTAGCATCTCGAGCAGACCATATTCCGATTTTCTTTCCAGTACGTTGATCAGGGAGACGGTTATCACGGTAACTATGAGCAGTGAGAGGTTCATGAAAAAGAAGAAGTATAGCAAACCTTTCATCTCGCCCACCATGGTATTCATCATGACCCCAAAATCATCGGAGCTTACCACATTTGAGATCTCTTTTCTCCCAAACATCTCCCTCTTCAGCTGTTGCGAGTCCTGGCGGGTTTTCAGGAAGAGACCGGTCGAATAATCGGGCAGACCACTTAGACTCTGAACCTTTGATTTTCCCAAGAAAACCGTATTTTCCCTCAGATCGGTGACTATTCCCTTGATCTCAAGAGGTTCCTCCCTTCCTCCCGATTTCACCATCATCTCATCCCCAACCGAGAGATCGAGTTGTTTAGCTATGTTGGTTGTTACCAGGCACCCGCTATTTCCATAATCCAAGCTTCCGGAGGTTATAATGAAATCTATCATCTTACTGGATGAGGTGATACCTAGAAGCTTGAGGTCCTTGCCCAGGGATTGACCGTATCCCAGGGCATAGGTTTCATATGATGTGATGCGATCCTCGAAATCTCCTGTGAATATATCCAACTTTTCATCTGGCATGGGAGAGGTAAAGCTGATCTGTAGGTCCCAGTTCTGTTGATACTTCCAAAGCTCGGCCTGGCCAACAATGGAATCAATCATGATGACCCAGGCCCCCGAAATGCCAATGGTAAGTGCAAGAGCCATTATTAGCGCGATCAAACGCTTTGGTTTCCTAACCAGGTTTCTAAATGAGAATTTACCTAACTTGGAGAGATGCTCATCGATATTTAGTCTCACAATTTTTTCCTCTGAATCCCCGGACCTCATGGCCTCCCTGGCCGAGAGGTTGTTAATACGGTAGACGGAGATGAGAACGGGAAATATCACAAGGAAGGTACCCGCTACCACCGATATCAAGAAGGGCATGGCCGAGAACTTGGTTACTAAATCTACATCTAGAAAGATCTCCATACCCGTTCCTGCCCACATGTATCCGACGAAGATGGCCATTAGTCCCCCCAATATACCGCATATTGCCCCCAGAATGGAGCCGAAGCATAGGTAGCTACCCATTATCCTCCTCCGTGAATATCCCATGGCCATCAAGACGCCGATCTCCTTCCGCTGACTCAGTATTATCTTACTCATGACCACAATTATCAGCACGGAACCTATCATGGAGAAGATTATGGTCATTATTGGGATAACCTTCTCCTCCTCTTCGATGGCCGCTTCGAAGACTTGGTAGGTATACTCGTCCTCTCTATCCGAGATATCCAGAAGAATTGAACTACCGGCAATTCCCAGTATCTCATCCTTTATTATCCGTGGGTCAACATGTTCATCAAGTTCGATGAGAAGATTGTTGAGGGAAAGGGAGCTGAAGTTTCTAAGGGTGGCCATATCAACATAGGCCACCGCCTTGTCACCCGGCATGGGTATGGAGGAGCCAGGAACCGGGGGCACGGCCGAGTATTCAGCACTTCCGACATGCCCAATCACCTCAAAGGAACCGGTGTTGCCTGAAATCTGGGCCTGAATGGAGCTGCCTACCTCGAATGCGGGGTCTTTTCCTGCCAGGACGATATCTTTACCTACAATATCATCCCTGCCCTCTTTCAAGGAGAATGTATTCAGTCCCGGGTCTTTTACGCCAATAAAGAGGGCGGATTTGTATTCCGGCGAGGTGAGGAACCCATCAAGTATTAGCCTGGACTCTACCCTCTCTATCCCCTTAACCTCCTCGAACCGTTGAACCAGAGATTCATTGCCCCCGCTGATTGATATCTCGAGATCCGCGTAATTCGCTTTCCGGAACATCTCCTCCCTGGTCTCGACCATCATGTCCTTTGCATACATACCCCCCACCATGAGGCTGAGGGTGACTATGAATACCAGGGATATCCCAATAACCCTCCCTTTCATATCCCCTACGTCTTTGAACGGTTTCTTGAGAATTTTAGAAACCACGATATCACAATTCGCTGAGTTTTCCATGCCTCAACTCGTAGATATTATCTGCGTACTCCCTAAGACCTCTATCGTGGCTGACTATGACCATGGTCGTTCCCAAGTTCCTGTTTACATCCCTCAGCAGCTCTATGATCTGCGTTGAGGTTTCCTCGTCGAGGTTGCCCGTGGGTTCATCTCCAAGAATTATCTGAGGGTCCTTGGCCAGCGCCCTAGCGATGGCCACTCTCTGCTGCTCCCCTCCGGATAACTGTTGGGGGAACTTTTCCATATCTCTATTCAACCCAACTTTTTCCAGATATTTCCCTGATTCCTCCCTCACTCTCTCCTGGTTCCAATCCTTAACTTCGCAGCCCAGTTCCACATTGTCCCTTGCATTCAAGGTCGGCATCAGGTTGTAGAACTGGAATATGAATCCGACTCTGGTTGCTCGATATTCTCTCAACTCTCCTCTTGAAAAGCTGGAAACGTCCTTTCCGTCAAAGGTTATCCTTCCTTCATCGGCTGAGTCGATTCCCCCGAGGATATTGAGCAAGGTGGTTTTCCCGCTGCCAGATGGCCCCATGACCAGCGTCATATCCCCTTCTTGAACTCCGAGGCTAAGTCCATTTAGGACTCTTCTCTGGGTTTCCCCGCTCTTATAGGATTTATGGATATCAATGGCGCTCAAGAAACCCATTTTTTACCTCTCCCTTCTATAGGCAATTTCAGGCCTTCCGTAGTCCCAGTTAAGAGAGTTAGGATGGATAAGCATCATATCAGTTTTCGAATTCAAGGCTTAAATCCTTTGACGATTTAAGAGCTATGTTTTCAATTTACTGTGATAAAAGCTCTTAGAGGTGAGCATTGATCGCGGCTTGTTGGGTATCATGTTTTTGAAGCTTCATCCTCCAAAGTTTTCCGACCACCTCAGGGACCGGAAATGAGTATGGATTATCTTTTTAAGTAGAGGTCAGGGCAATCCGTCCTCAAGGTTGTTAAACGTGAGGGAGAAAACCCTTGTCAAGGAGCCGAATTACATTTCCGATACCTGTGAGGCGGGGCCCTTTGTATGGCGTGACAGATTGATGTTGATGGAGTGCATTCGCAAGCGATTGTCCACGGGGAAGATGGATCTATCTATAATTATAAAGGATGTGGGGACCGATGAGCAGTTGGCTCGCTTTGGTGCAGGATATGGTCTGGCCTGCGTTATCCCATATGGAAAGGAGCTTTTCGTCTATGCGTCTAGATGGCAGAATGAAACCTGGAATGATGTAACCCTGTTTCACTCGGAAGATATGAAGAAGTGGACCCACAGCCTCGTCCTCCGGCAGAATCCCAAAGAGCATCTGTTCAACAGCTCAGTATGCGCCACTGACAAGGGCTTCGTCATGTCCTATGAGTCAAATGATCCCCAGTACGTTCCCTTCAGCGTTAAATTTGCCAGATCCTCGGACCTGTTGCATTGGGATAGGGTCGATGGTGCCGTGCTCGGGCCCCATAGATATGCAGCCTGTCCCTGTATCCGGTACAATGATGGTTACTACTATGTTCTCTATGCGGTCCATTTGGAGCCGGATTGGCGTTTCGAAACCTACATATCCCGTTCCCGGGACTTGATCTCCTGGGAGGATTCACCCAAAAACCCAATAATCGATCCGGAGGATGGAGAGGGCATAAATGCCTCTGACCCTGACCTTGTGGAATACAAAGGAAAGGTCTATCTCTATTACGCGATCGGTGACCAGAGAACCTATGTAAAACTGAAAAGGGCTAGCTTCGATGGCAGTCTTGGGGATTTCCTGATGTGGTGTTACGAGAACTGATATCGATGGCAATTAACTTGGACTAATTGCACCATGATTGTCGTGGCTACGGGGAAAAGTTGAGCCCGGCAAGCGGATTGCCCTCCAGGTCTGTGAACCTGATGAAGAATCCCCAGGGTCCCTCACGGTTGAGGACCTTCACAAGAATCCGATTTGATCCGGCATCAAGTTTGATGGGAACGACATCGGAGTCCAGGTGCACTCCTCTGTTTCCCTCGTATCTGTGTACCTCCCGTCCGTTTATCATGACAAGACCGTCATCGCTGGATCCGAACCTGAGCTGGACCTCTGTACTTCTTGGGGAGGTCACCTCGCAGAGGGCATATGCAACGCATCCGCCGGTATAGTCATGGTGACCATAGATCTCCCCCAGTCCAACGGCTCCGGCGTGGGATGGATAAGGTCGCCAGGAAACCTCCAATCCCTTCCCAGGGTAGACCTCGTCCAGGTCAATGGATCGATCAGGCGGGAAGGTTGCTTCTATTGAGCCTCCAGACGCATCGAAGGGACCTATGATATACCAGGCCGGAACCATACCCGGGACCTTCCTTGAATGCATGTAGAACCCACGGGGTTGGATCCTGGTTGCGGCCATCTCCTCGGGCTCCCGACCGAGGTCTAGTGCACCAGTTTGGCGGATCTCGTCATTTATTGATCTCAACTCCTCGACGAGTTCACGGCGTGTGTTCCAGCCCCTGAAGTCCTCCAGCCCCTCCCCGATGATTGCATAGGTGCAAAGGGCAGATGCCCCCTCCCTAACGAAATCCTCGACCTGTTCCCTGATCTCAGAGGGTCTGAGTGGAGATAGTTTGCTCATGCGTCTCTTGCTGGTCTCTGGCTCCCAGAAACCCTGGTAGATCCCCATGAAGGGTATTCCTGGAGCTCTCCGCCTGGCATCGGTCAGTATCCACTGTGTGTCGTAGCTGGTCATGGGCCTGTCGTAGCCGTGTGCCATGAATGGGTAGAAGTAAAGAGCTATCATATCGCAGGTGTCGGGCCCGAAGTTGCGCAGGGTGGTGGCCCCGCTGTGGCCCGCTATCACCGGATGGTTTTCGGGATCATTGCGCTTAACGGCGGCGTAGAGCCCCCTCATCGCGGAAAGCGCGTACCCGGGCGTGTCATCCAGTGCCCAGTAGCCCCAAAGGTTTGGCGAGTCATGGATTTGCGCGATCTCCTTCTCAAGTCGCCCTGGCCAAAAGAGTATCGTGGAAAGCTGGTGCCCGGAGGACCGGGTGCCGCCGTATCCCCGATGGCAACCGGCTAGCTTGGATTGATCAGCAGACTCGTAGAGGATTAACTCATCATCGATCTGGATAACAGATGGTCCTGGTAGTGGCCGGCCGTTTGCTATGGGTAACTTTACCTCATCTGGACCGATTTTTTCCGCTAGCCGTGGGCGCCCGTGGATATGTTCCGTAATCGAATACATGACACGGATTCCATTATCCCGGCAGAACCTACCTTCAGGTGAGGAGAGGTCCAGGAATGTTTTGCCGCCCGTAACGAAGTTCATCCCGGCATTCCTTGCCAGGCGAAGGTCCTTTAGGCTACTTGCACCAAATGTTCCCGTGGCTGGTTCACCATCGATTTCGAATTCGGTGTGGATCTTCATATTTGGCTGATTACGGTCTTTCCTGTTAAATGGAGCGCCAAGGCCATCAAGGGAATACCTTCTCCCTGGGATCGGAGAATGACGGGGAAAGTACCACTGTTAATTGTTGAGGGAATATCGCTTCTTTTCATCATCCATCTAGGTCGGATTGAGCGGTCTTATAGTAGCCCAGGTGCTGAATCTTGTTGCGCCTAAGAACCCCTGTGTCTATACAGCAATCAAACCCCCAGAACTCCGCCCTTTGGATTGTCAGGCGTACCGGTCAAGTAACTCTTTCTTCAGTTCCATGTAGTACTCAAAATTGCTGAAAGGAATATCAGGCGGAATATTGTGATCCACAAAAGGGATATAGCCACCAGAAGAGAGCAGGAAAGGAAGCTTGCTTGTAAGCTCCTTCTCAATGCTCTTTTTGTCCCTGGCGAGCACTCGTTTGTCAATCCCTCCCATAAGGGCCAAATCATTACCGTATTTCTTGCGGAGAGCAACAGGATTCATCTCAGGTCCGGCTGCTTGCTCCAGAGGCCAGATTCCAGTCACCCCACCTTCTATGAATAGTGGAATCAATACATCAAAGTTCCCATCACTATCTATATTGAAGATCCTAATTCCATGACTGCGCAGGAAACCGATAAGCTTCTTGTAGAATGGTAGGAAGAACTCGCGGAACTGCCTCGGCGATATTAGTGGGGCGCCTTTGTAGGCAAGATCCTCAGGGAAATTGAAGAAATCGAAATTTACCTCTTTCACTGCCTTCTGGAGCGCCCTGGCAGTAAAATCTGCGAGGAAATCAACCATCTCATGGATGAGGAGAGGTTGCTCATGGAAAGCCATGGAAAGACGCTTTGTCCCGAGCCACTGGCGCAATGTCCAGTAGGTACCTATATACGCCGGGGGACGCAGCTGGTAGTCTCTTTCTCTCCAGGTCTCTACCTTTTCTTGCCATAGCTTAGGGGAAGGATATCGCTCGGGCGTTTCAGGATTGTATCTCTGCTTGAGCTTCAAGAAGTCCTCCCGATCCTTAACGGGATATTCAAGAAACTGTGGCATGAACTCGTCGCTTGTTTTCAGGTGCTTGGCCTTGATGCCATCTGGTCCAATTGAAATAGTGTATTCCTCGGTTTCCTCAACCAGTTTCTGCTCAAATTGTGGAATCATTCCAAGATTCGGGGCATCAGCGGTATGGCGGAAATCCCCTATCTCGAAGTAATCTTTCCAGTCTACTCCACTGGGCAAACCTTCATTATGCCACAGTTCAGCTGTACCTTTCAGTAAACCGAGTTCATAGTTGGGTAGTCTGTCTACTGTTTGAAATCGCATTATTCGCGTGAATCTTTCTCTTTCGTTCATGGTAACCATCTGCTAGGTATCGGCGTCCATCCTTAAGCCCGGTCTGCCGTGGATGTACATATTCATCTTGGCGAGCTTCGACAAGGGAAATAGAGTTGGAACTGAAAAGAATTGGAGGGGCGGGAAGAGGAATACAAGGAGATTCTGAATGTGATGTCCCGTGAAGATGTAGTACCGGAGGAGTAGGTATAGAGGTTTCTTTTTCTGCATGCTTAGACCTTCAGCTTGTAGACATTTTTGTCACGTTGGATAAGTGGCTGTTTGCCTTTTGTGAGGGGTTGGTCAGTCCCGGGAGTTGTCCAAAAGGGAATGATTCACACTCATATAGCCTGACTTGGTCAAGACCTCAAAGACATCCATCCTACCGTCCATGTCAGAGTCGTACTCGCGGTAGTTGAAGCCGCAAGGATCGGTTGCTCCGTTGTTCTTCCGGGCAACCTCTGGAAGGAAGTAGCTCCTTTCCTCTTCACGAGGCTTTCCGTGCTTGTCGAACCAGACAACCCTGTCGTACTTTCCATCACCATCGGTATCGTAGGAGATCATGGACGGAATTCTCCTGCCCCCCCTGATGAAGGCCACATAGTCGAAAAGCCCGTCTCCGTTCGTGTCCTCCGCCACGGTTTTGGGCGGATTTCTGGACATGTAAGGCGCCAACATATCGGTCATCTCCCAGTCGATCCTTCCATCATAGTCCCTGTCCTTTTGCCAGGTCGTTATTCTCTCGACTCCATCGGGCATACTCTCCTCGTGAACTTTGATCCAGAAGTCTGCGACACCGTCCATGTTCGTGTCGTAGGCCCAGGTCTCGTTTTCTCCATCGTGATCGTAGTCCGATGCCGAGAGAAGCACCGCTTGCCTCATCCACGAGGAAAGCATCTTTTCGTCCGTGGAGGGCCCCGGAAGGAGCAAACATGCACTACCCAGGATCAACCCGATAAATAGGACAAGGACAACCACTTTCCAGTTCAAAAGCTCATCACCTGAGGACACGCGAAGAAAAACAGCGGCCTTTATTTACGCGGCACCGGAAATGGAACCGATATTGCACCCCCGTCAGCGAACTGAGCCAGTTTCGCACATCGAATCGTTGTTTACCTGGGGTCACCTATTCTACCCAAATCTTCGCGTAGAAGTAGTTGTACCAGAGGTCGCCCGACGGCTCAATGCCCCTGTAGGCTATAGACCAAAAGTCACCTGTCTGACTTCCGTAGTTCTGAACCCAGTTACGGAAAGAATCCTCTGGACAATGGTAGAGCTGTCGGCTGTACTCTCCTCCCCACCCATAAATGTTTCCAGAATACGAGCTGTGCAGCGTCCCGGCCCAGATTGTCTGGTATCCTACGAGCTGACCATCATCATTGTACAACTTAAGGTAAAGGCCGGTATTGGCGCCTGCGTCAGCATCACCACTTTTCTTAACGTCTAGGCCCACATTTACCTTGCTCCATGTCCTTGCGTCTCCAGTTCCACCCGGCCGGTGCCTCGGGTCTGCCTCTGCAACAGTGGATATCCAAGTAAACTCACAGGGGGCACCGTTGTTATCACGCGCATATGCTTCTAGTGGGCCATCGCCATAGAGAGATGACTTGCGCCAGCCCGTTAGGGCGTTGCCTCCATAACTAGTACGGCGCATCTTGGTTTTGGGCCAGCTGCCATCACAGTTCCTACCCCACTCGTAGTCAATGTATCCCAGGGGCTCGACGCCCCCAGTGGACAACTCCTTGAACTCAGGGAACGTCTTGTTCCATAGTATGCTGTCCCAGATGGCGTGCTTCTCTTCCCCCGACAGACTGAAGTATCGCTCTAGGAACTCCGGCGAGGTGATGACGGATCGGACCTTAGCTCTCTCCTCATCCGTCATATACGTGGTGTACCGTGTTAGGAACAGTTGCCTGATGTCATACGGCATGCTTCCCTCGAAGGCAAACCACCTCTTCTTGTCCTCTGGCAGATCCGCAAGGCTTACGTTTTCGTAGGTATAGGAGACAAAGTTCTTGTCCGTGTAGCAGATCT
Source organism: Hadarchaeota archaeon (SeqCode) (assembly GCA_964621445.1). Lineage (GTDB taxonomy): Archaea > CAYQAE01 > CAYQAE01 > CAYVLA01 > CAYVLA01 > CAZUNO01. The sequence continues at coordinate 224,314 of CAZUNO010000001.1, forward strand.
CCTTCCATTCTCCAGGGTCCTCCACAATCGTGCCATCTGCCTTTGCCCCGACGAACACCTTCCAATCCTCGACGAACTCCAGCCATTCCTGCTCCATCTCTGACTGACTATCGGATTCAGAAGTGCCCATCGCCACGAGCACGCCCATTCCTAGCGCGACCGACAAGAACAGACCGACCATATACCACCCAACTCGATTCATCTTACAATCTCCCACTGCTTAACCCTAAACTTTATTGGTTTTTTCCTTAAGTTATAAATGTTTCGGTATATATATATTCCTTTTCAGTAGTTCCGAATGAAGCGGAGAACGGTTGATGGGTATTACTCCACTCCTCATCCAGCTCGCCACAGATCAGATTCCCCAGACGATCAGTACCGGATCGTACCCTTGGAGAAGAAGCAAAGACGAAGAAGCAAGAACTACAGGAATTGGAGGGGCGGGAAGAGGAATACAAAGAGATCCTGAATGTGATGTCCCGTGAAGATGTAATTCCGAGGGAGTAGTCTTAGAGTTCTGCTTGTTCTGCCTGCTTAGTCATTTAGCTTGACGACCCCACCCATACCTCAAGCCCAGAGACATAACAGTTTACATGCAGAGTCTAAACTGTAGATAGGGATTCAGTCCCATCCCCAACTCCTGTTTGGTATCCTTACCTGCTGTCCGTTTCATAGAAGCTTCGTGCTTATCGTTGGTATGGGACTTACAGCACTCACACGCTCTGTTATGACCATTCATGACAACCTGTCTTCGGCACATGCGACAGATTATCCTTGACGAGCTTCCTTCTGGTTCTTGTGGTGGCCTAAACGGTCCACAACTGCATATAGGCGAGGTCATACTGTACTGGAGGGATAGGTTTCGCACACCCATCACCTGGAAATCGGGATCGAGATCGAGGCCGGCTGCCTTTTTCTGGCTATCTATCATCTGTTCGGAAGTGTCTATCCAGGTGCCCCGATGGGGGTTCGAGTGTCTTCCTTATTCAGTTGATCGGTTTTATTTTCCCAGGTATGATCGTTTGGACATGAATGGATAGTGTAGGTGTGTGTACGATTTCTTCTCTTGTCCATCCCCTGATACTCACGTTCTTGCCGTTATATTTCTCAAGAATCCTTATTGGTCTTGATGTCTCATCGTAGTGTTCCACTTCTTCGATACCGAGAAGATTTTTGGTCGTTACCTCTCTGGGAGAGTGGATGTAGATGTCACTCTGACCATGTATGGTTCTGTCAAGTATGTAGTCGCAACTAGGAACCCTTGCAGGTGAGACATACCCTCGCCCTCGGGGAGGTCTCCCTTCCAGGTATTCCCAGTGACCATCCTCTCTTACGAACACGTCGGTTCTCTCATTTCTCCTCAATGTCCCAGAAAATACGTATGTTGGGTGACCAAGGTACCACTGTTTCCAGCCATATATTCTCTCCCATTCTCCATGAAGGGCTTTGATCGCCAGTGGTATGACAAGACCTAAGAACAATATTGACAGAACTAACATTACGATGTTTCTTCTTCTCAACACCTATCCTCACCTTTCCTCACCTTTCCTTTCCGGGTGCTATGGGGATCGCCTTTGGGCATGTTATCAAAGGTATGGGATTATGTTGTGGAGAGTTTCCCATAGAATCCGTAGAATCTTCTTGTCCCATCGTAAGCATCGCTTTCGAAGCTCTTGCCACTCACCCATGCTTGAGCTCGGCTTCGTCCTTGTACCATTGGCCTTATCTCGTCCTCGACGCCCATCTGGACGTTCGCTGTTCTTTGATAGTACCTAATTCCATTTTGGGTGTCGTAAGCGACTATTCTATATGCGTTGGCGTTGATAATGTAGTAGAGGTCCAGATTTCCTCCAACCGCTACATCATCTCCTGGGTCAAAGAACTCGTTGTATACTGAGGTTCCAACAGTCATCTTGTAGCTTCCGCCGGATGGGCTTTCCCAAGTTGTGTTTGTCTTGGCTTCATCTGTTGCCCATGTGAATTCACATTCTTGCTGGTTTCTATCCCACATCTTTGTCTTGAAATTACTTCCCGATGTTCGGCTCTCGGTATGCCGTCCGTAATCGTTAGTATCCGGGGAGGCCGATACATTTCTCATCATGTTGAAGCTACTGGAATACCAACTTTTGAGTGTGTATCTTGGCTCTATTGGAGCATCGAGGAGTTCAGGAGGGGGTCCCGAAGATATCTTCGGGTTTTCTGACACCAAATCTCTGGATCTGATCCTCGGTCAAGTTGGAGTACCACTCCTCGTATTGTTCGCGGTCCCAAGCACCGGGTTCGTAGAAGGTTCTGTCTTCCAGTATCTGTTCTACCAGTTCTTTGTCGTGGTGAAGGGTTAGGTTATCCCATGTATAGATGACAGGTTTCTCTCCTGTATGATCGACAATAACTGTCTCGCTTACGTCGAATGTTTTCCCTCTTTCACTCTGGGTCTGCTTGGTCTCATTTCCACCCGTATATGCAACTGTGTATACAACTATACACCCCGCAAGTGCCACGAGTGATAGAATCAATATG
>CAZUNO010000002.1:0-200903 GCA_964621445.1 Hadarchaeota archaeon (SeqCode)
CCGGTAGGTAAACTTGAAACGAAGCCCTGACAGAGCCCATTCCCGAGCCTCTACAAATATGAACAGGGGAAATCCGCCTATATGGAAGCTGACATGCAAACAGCGATATCACGCCTAACGGAGGCAAATGACCAGCTCAACACGGCTTCGGAGAAGATATGGAAATTAAAGGATCAGGCCCTGCTCTGGGTTTACGTCACCGAGTGGTTGGTGGTTTCCGGAGTAGGGTTGATATGTGGATTCTTTCTCTGGTCAGTGATGATAAGGCGCAAGCTCTACAAGGAGGTAACCGTGAGCAGGCTCTCAAGAATACATGAAACTTGATTCTGAAAAATTCGGTTACCTTTCGAATTCCTGCCACGATATTTATTAGAAGACAAATCGCTCTAGATATTGATGAGCCTTATGTCCGGCATTCCCCTACCGACATCCCTCCCCCTTCCAAGTGCATTGGTAATCATTTTTATCGGTCTCGGGATCGCCTTCCTGGGAAGAAAAGTCATCAAGATCCTCGTCTTCCTGGGAGCTGGGCTCTTCGGCGGGAGCATGGTCTTTTCATTTCTGGATGGAAGGTTTGGCGGGTATATCCCGCTTATCGGGGGTATCGCTGGCTTCCTTATCCTTGGCTTCCTGTCTCTCAATCTCCTTAAGTTCCTGTTCGGGATAATGACTGGGCTAGCAGGGTACTATATCCTTGTGGCCATCACCGGGAATCAGGTACTTGGCATTCTGGGGGCCGTTATCATATTCGTGATCGGGCTATTTCTATTCAAATATTATCTATCCCTAGGCACCGCCTTCGGAGGGGCCATGCTGGTTATGAGCGGGCTACAAGCCGCGGGACTACACAGTACGCTATCCGCCCTGGTGGCGGTCGTGGTGGGTATACTTGGTGTCTATGTCCAGATAAAGCAGCTCTGGAAATGATGCTTTTCGTAGAAATCATAAATCAAGTCCAAGCTAGGAATGGGCTCGGTTCAACCATGAAAGAAGAGCGGACAGGTATTGTGAAGATTAAGCCCGTCTACGTGAGTCTGCACGATCTAGGATCAATTACCGCCCTCCAGGGTCGCATTCTTGAGACCGAGGACGGTATCCACTGCCGTGAAATCGTCCGCATGGCAGCTGATTTCTCCTCCAAGGCTATAAGAAGTGAGATGGTTGGATCACAGCACGTATCAATGATCATCGGTCACTTGGGAGAGGCCCTGGAAGAGGCTGCAAATTTGCTTAGCATGGAATTGAAAATGATCTAGGATGATCGTATGGAGCAGGGATTCAAACTCGGTATGGGACAACTCCTGGTTGAGGGAGGCAAGGTCGACGAAAACCTGGGTAGGGCGAAATCCATGATTAGCCGTGCTGCAAATGCCGGATGTTCATTGGTCGTTTTGCCCGAATGTCTTGATTTTGGCTGGACGCACCCATCTGCGGCGGAGAGGTGTGAGGAGATACCTGGAGATCATTCGGGAATCATTTGTTCCTCAGCCAGAAGGGAATCCATCTACGTCGTGGCTGGGCTCACGGAAAGATGCGGATCCAAGATCTATAACTCGGCTATACTGGTCTCACCCGAGGGCGATATCCTCATTAAGCACCGGAAGATCAACGTCCTGAGTATAGCCCAGGATCTTTACTCCGTTGGGGATCGATTAATGGCCCTGGAAACCCCCCTGGGTATGCTTGGAATCAGTATATGCGCGGATAATTTCCCCGACTCACTGACTCTTGCCCACTCATTGGCCCGGATGGGCTGCAACCTGCTCCTCTCTCCCTCGGCATGGGCGGTAGATGCTGATTACGATAACCAAAAAAAACCATACGGTGGCCTTTGGAAAACCTCGTACAAACGCCTTGCAGATCTCTATGACATGACTACGGTTGGAGTTAGCTGCGTGGGCTGGATGACGGCTGGCCCCTGGGAGGGAAGAAAATGCATCGGGTGCTCGCTTGCAGTCGGGCCAGGGGGAGATATCCTTGCCCAGGGATCCTTTGGGTCCGATTCACAGGAATTGATAACTACAAACCTCAACCCTTCGCCTCCTCCCGCTCACGGCACGGGTATAGCAAATATGTTGGAAAAGAGGGGATATAGTCCACCCGGTCTTTTGGGGGACGATGGTTACTATATGATGCGTGGGGGAGGGAAATAACCAAATCCTTGTTTCGGGATTCAAATGTAGGTAGATGGCGTTAGTTAGCCTTTGGAGTCATGGTGCCCGAGTGCCCGTCTCAAGTTTTTCATGTCCACTTCACTTACAGGTTTTCCACTCGAGGCACACCTCGCCCCGGCAGTGCCCGCTGCCTCTCCCATCGACATACAGGGTACCATTACCCTTATGGCGCTCATTGCCATCCTGTCGGCGGAAACTGAACGGCCCGCGACTAGGAGATTTGAAGGACCTTGGGCGGGAACCATAACCCTATAGGGAATTCTGATCATTTTGAAACCCTTATCTATTACCACATTTTTTGAATCATCCCGGCTCGAAGCATGGAGATCAAAACCATATGTACAGTAAGCTATGGTGTCCGGGAATTCCTTTTCCTTTCTACAATCCTCCTCGGTGAGGGTATAGAGACCCTCAATTCTCCGGCTTTCCCTTACCCCCATCTGGCACGCAATCCGGGAGATATACGCATCCTTGAATCCCGGTATATGAGGTTTCATTACCTTTTCGAAAAGCAGGTGGATCTTCTCCCTAGCCTCTATCTCGGCCCAGGTCAAGGACTCCGCATCCAGCGGGTTTTTGTCCAGTATCATCTGAACCCAGTTGAATATGATCTCCCCTGGGCGAGTAGGATTGACCATGAAGGGCATGAATCGTTCCTCGTTCAGGAAAGTGGTCTCCCTTATCTGTTCCGGAATTTTCAATCCCGACTCCTGGACGAAATCAGGCCACCTAGATTTTATGGCGGACAGGACGGCCTCCGCGTCCACATTGGCAACCGAAAAAAGCAGGGACATTCCCATGGTCTTACCGTCCTCCCTACCGTATCTAAAGGGAATCTTGCTCTGGGCAGCGAGGTCGGCATCACCGGTACAATCGATGAACATCTTGCCACGGATGCTCTTCTCCCCTCCCTTACCCATAACCTGGGTCGACTCGATATTTCCCCCGGATCGCCTTGCCCCTTTTACCCATGAATGTAGCAGGAGGGACGCCCCCGACTCCAATAGCATCCTCTGGTAGAGGATCTTTACTCCCTCTGGGTCTATGGCCAGCCAGTGATCTTTTGCAGGATCATCCTTTGTATAACCAGAGTTAATTGCCCTCCTAGCAAATTCATCTGCTAATCCAAATATACTCTGGCCGGATTCATCCTTATAGGTTAGGAAGGGCAGGCCGGTTGAAGCCATTCCCCCCACGTTTCCGTATCTTTCCACTAACAGGGTCTTTGCACCTGCTCTTGCAGCACTAACGGCGGCGGCGAAGCCGGCAGGTCCGCCCCCACACACAATTACATCAAAAACCTGATCATATACCGACATTGTATCACACTTGGTATCCATGCTTATCAAGATAACGTACTTTATATCTAGCTCGGGTTATACGAATCATAGGCCCGGTCCTATTATTAAACTTGAATAAGCAACGCCGAATCATCCGTCATCCATTCTGGCTTCTCCCCAATCCTCCAACCGGACCCCGTGGTCTCGCAGTATGCATAATGAACGCCATTTTTGGTATAATATGTCAGAGGGTAATCCTTTGGCCAGTCGGAAATTACGCTTTCATCTATCCTAACTCCTGCCGCCATATGTTGTGACTCATCGAACTTCAGCAGAACAACCCCGTATCCCATCTCAGAAATGATGGAAACAAACAATATGGCCGTGTCCTCGCAATCACCCTTTCCATCAAACATGGTTTCTATGGGGTACCTCGGGTACTCATCATACCCACCGTCCTCATCCTCCGCGTATTCTAAACTTTGAACGAGGCTGAGTACGAAATCTATCTTCCCACTCCAATCACACTCCGCTTCGGCTCCCGATAGCTTCGAGGAGAGCTCTCGGATATACTCGTCATCTCCATCATCGGTTGCATACACATGATACCCACAATCCCTTGGTCTGCTCCTGTATTCCTGGTAAAGTTCCAATGGGATGCTTACGTTCCATGCATAGGATTGGCCATTGAAATCCCATCTAAAATTCTTAACCAGCTTTCCTCCCTCCGCACTCTCTAGGAATTGGATCTCCGGTCCGAAGTCGCAACCGAGGAGAAATACCCCTGCCAGGACCGCTGCTGCTATGACTAGGTAATGCCCACCCTCCACATTATGACGGGGCGATAACCCCTAAAAAGATGAACTTGCTGATTCCATCTAGAAATTGTTACTAACGCAATACTCCTTCTCCTTTTCGCAACCAGTGTACCCTGAAGGAAAGGCCAAATGTATTAATAGCACGTAATATTCAGAAGTAACACTTGGCCTATGAGGAGAACGGTATGATTACCGAGAAGAGCTGTACCATGATGAGAAAATCCTTTCAGAATACCAGATACAAATATGCCCAAATTCCAAGGGCAAAATTCGGTTCCTCTAGCTTTGGAATATACGTTCACGTCCCCTTCTGCTTCAGCAAATGCAATTTCTGCCCCTTCTATAAGGAGATATACAACGAAAAAGCCAAGAATCTCTATCTTGAGGCCATCCATAAGGAGCTCCGGGAAACCCGGATGTCGGGCAGTACAAGCTGGGTCTATTTCGGAGGAGGCACCCCCAACACCCTGAAGGCCTCTGAGCTAGGGAGGATACTTGGGGCAATCCGCGAGCAGGTCGAAGTGAATGCGGCAGGAGTGGAATTATTGCCCGCCAAAATTGATCAGCGGTTCCTATCCGGACTTCAAGAGCGCGGTTTCAATAGGATAAGCGTGGGGATTGAAAGCTTCTCCAAGAAGGTATTATCCAAGACGGGAAGACAGCTCAAGGAAGCAGAGCACACCAGGAAAATGATCGAAAAAGCTAAGGACCTAGGCCTCTCGGTTAACGCCGACATGATGGTCGGTCTCCCGGGCCAGGATTCCCATATCTTCCTGCAGGACGTGGCACAAATCGCCGAGATATCCCCAAACCAGGTCACCATTTACCCCTATATGACCATTAGGGGAACCAGGGCAAATCCAAGCATGTCCACTGACCATCAAATTGATCTAATAGAGAGGGCCGGCCATGTTCTTAGCGGTCAGGGGTATGACCGGAAGGCAGTATGGACCTTTGCCCTGACCGATAATATCTATGATTCCTCCAGGGATGAGTTAACGGAGGAATACGCTGGGTTTGGACCGGCGGCATTTTCCACCTATGGGTCCTGGAAAGTCGTCAACCCGGAACTCTGGGCATATCTTGACAACGCATCCAAAGAGCAGTGGAAGGGGTTTGTTGCTCGAAATTCTCGAGAAAGCTCCCACTGGAGGAGATTCGCCCGGATGATATACGACCTTAATTTTGAAAACTCCGATAGTTTCCCACTCAAGATCAGGCTCTTCATCGGTCTGCTCAGGGCCTTCGGTTACGGTAGGAATGGACGGCTAACGGAAAAGGGAGTCAAGTTTGCCCACAAGGTATCCAAAACAGTTGTGGAGTCACTCCCATTTCCGGTACAGAACCCTGATTGCGTGGTCAACCACGACTCTTACCTTGAGCAGAGGGCAGGTCCATCCAAGATCTCCGAGATCCAGAATGAACCAATTAAAGTTCCGGCATGGGATTCCTGAGGACCGGAGGATCTTTTTTTGCCTGAATCTCTTCGCCGAGCTCGGGAATTCCAGAAATAGTCACCTTTTTTACATCGGGTCCCCGCTATTTACGAGGAGATACAAAATTGGTGGCCGGTTTCCAGATATTGGCAGGTATAATCTCGGCTTCGCTTCTTTTCATAGGACTATGGCAAATCGAGATGATGTGGTTGCACAAATCCTGGGAATTCCAGAGATTTGTCCTGCCTTTCGGAAAGGAGGTCCCTTGGTGGTTCGCCAGGGACCTATGGTACGCCTTCATCATATCCGGGTACGTGGTACTCATACTGGCCATGTGATTTTCTGGTCCTTCAGCTCCGGAACCATTAAATATCGCTATATGGCACTAGACATTTATTCGCTCAAGTCAAGACCCACCATAGAGGTCCAGTGAAATGAAAAAGAGGGACGCAAAGCCCAATATAATATTCATACTCTCAGATCAGCAAAGGTGGGACACCCTCTCCTGCTACCGGAAACCGATTTACCCAGGCCTCACTCCCAACCTAGATCGGATGGCAAAGGAGGGAATACGTTTTGAAAATGCCTTCACCCCGCAACCGGTCTGTGGTCCAGCTCGATCCTGCATCCAGACCGGAAAATGGGTAACTCAAACCGGCTGTTTCACGAATGGAATTGCCCTTCCCACCGACCAGAAGACTATAGCTCACTACCTTTCCGAATCCGGATATAGCGTTGGATATATAGGTAAATGGCATCTCGCTTCAAACCGAAGGAAGGGCATAAATTTCCGGGATAAACCCGTGCCTCCCGAACGCAGAGGTGGTTATACCGATTACTGGTTGGCCTCTGATGTGCTTGAATTCACCTCCCATTCCTATGATGGCCACATGTATAACGGGGACATGGAAAGAGTGGAATTCCCCGAAGATCGTTACCGTGCTGACTGCCTAACGGATTTCTGCCTAGAGGCGATAGAGGAAATAGGGACCCAAAAGCCTTTCTTCCTTTTCCTTTCCTTTATTGAGCCTCACCAGCAGAATGACCACAAACAATTCGAGGGACCAGCTGGCTCTCGTGAACGTTTCAAGGACTTTAACACACCTGGTGATCTAGAAGGTAGAGAGGGTGATTGGGAAACCGAACTCCCGGATTATCTCGGCGCAGTCAATAGCCTGGATAAGAACCTGGGACGTATTCGTACTAGACTCCAGGAACTGGGACAGTCCGAAAAAACTCTTCTAATATATACAAGCGACCACGGATGCCACTTTAGGACCCGTAACTCCGAATACAAGAGATCCTGTCACGAATCCGCTATCCGCATTCCAATGGTAATATATGGCCCGGGTTTCAGGGGAGGACGTATCATAGAGGACCTAGTCAGCCTCGTCGATCTTCCCTCAACCGTACTTGAATCCGCAGGTCTAGAAGCTCCGGATTACATGGTAGGACGATCTCTTCAGGATATAGTTGTTAACCGCCCAGTAAACTGGCGGAGCGAAGTTTTCACTCAGATAAGCGAGACCCATGTTGGCAGGGCATTAAGGACGGAGAGGTGGAAATATTCAATCAGAGCGCCGGACAAGGATGGAGGTCTGGATATGGCCAGCAAAATCTACAGGGAGGACTTTCTATACGACTTGCAGAACGATCCAAATGAAAACAACAACCTAGTTGATGACCCCGAATACGGACACATAAGGTCCAGCCTGGCCTCAGTTCTCGCCAGGCGCATGGTCCAAGCCGGAGAACAGGAACCGATAATTCAGGAAAAGAAGAGGTAATTCACTCAGTCGCGGCCATATTTTCCCGAGCATAAGAAGGAACCGGCTATCTTGATCAGGCCGGCAAGAATTATCATATAGCATCCCTTTCCCAGTCCCCATTCCAATCTGGCCTCACCGATCTCGCTAATCGTGCCCGTATACTGGCCTCCAACCGGATTCGAGGAAACGGAATCTATCATGTCCCTCACGGGGCCGGGTGCACTCCCTCCCATGATTGACTCAACCTGGGCCGACACAAAGGGCCCAAGAGCCAGGATCAGGATGATTATGGGGATCAGAGGGAGTAGAATATTGATAATACCGCTCCAAAGGTACCGGTTTCTAAGTTCCGCCTCGCTTCTGGCTTTGAGAGAGTCCAGAACCAGGAAAACCATGGATGAACCCAGGAATAGGCCGAAGGGAATCTCCAAATTGAACATGCTTACCAATCCCCTATTGCTTTGCGGGTCATTCAACTGGAGTCCCTGATCTCCGCTAAAAGACATGATGGGAACCTCACCCTGAGTCTGATAGGGTCCATCAGGCACCTCAAGTCTCACGAAGTACCAGGGCTGCCAGATTGCCAAAACGGCAAGGAAAGCCCCTGCAACGGCCAGCACCGTTCCCAAGCCCAGCCCTCTGAAAGCATTTCTGCTAAACACGGCCCGCCCCAGCCCAAAGAACTTCCACATGCCACCGATTACGAGATAGATACCAAAGAATATCACGAAATTTTTAACTAACCAACTGAGCCACAGCCAATTTGTATTCAGGGACTTTGATTCAACCTGCCATAGATTTGGATTCTCCCACTTCTGGGAGTTGCTTCCATGTCCAGGGCCGTTGGGCCCTCTCCTACCCCTTAACTTATCTTCCGCTTCTCCCCATTCTCCCCACCTGCCCGAAAAGAGTAGCCATTCCTGGCCAGGTTCATGCTGATCCATCTCTCCCAGAAGAACCAGGTTGTAGCTATCAGGTCCGAATACTGGTCCGCTTTTTGATACCTCATCGTTCTGGAATCCCAAAACTCCCTGATATGACCTAAAGTAGTTAGCGTGAGAGCCTCTTGCAACGTAGACAATTGGGTGTTCATCACGTAGTAGCACCTCCTCCCACTCGGCCGACTGGCCGGAAAGGTGCTGAGAATATCCCGCCGTTACAGGTTCTCCATTCCTAATCTGAAACTGGATCATCTCCCAGTCTCCCTCATGACTATTCAGATTCCCGTCATTGAAGGGATAGTAAAACCAGTACTGAACCACCACCTGGGAAGAATCCCCGGTCACCCTGGCATATATGGTGGGAATAATTTCATCGCTCACCTCTTCGAAATAGGTCCTCACTCCATTGTCGTCTATAGAGCCATGGGTATCATCTAGGAAATAGCGGGAATCCGTATCGTCATAGTTGGAAAGAGCCAAAGCGGATGGGTCCTGTAATACCGTTTCATATTCTCCATTCTTGACCCTTTTTAGCACGGAGTTGTTGAAGGCGTAAGTTACGGAAACCGGGAAAAAAACCTCACCATCATCCATTTGAAGAAATGGGCTAAATTCTCGGGCCAGTGAGGATTCCAAGTCATCCGATATGCCATCCCCATCGGAATCGATGGCCCCAATGATAGGGAGGGATATAATGAGGAAAATGAATGTCGCAATAGAAGCCAGACGCATTGGGGGAGCCACTCACGACAAACTCTAAAATCTTTTGAGAAAATGGGTGGATGAACCGGAAAACTATTTTCTCCCTTCATCTAGCAGATTTGATAAATTATCCACTGTTTCCTCAAGATCGTCATTCTTAACGATCATGATCGGGGTACCCACATCGACTGCTATGGACATGGCTGCCGCCCGGTCGAAGTCGGAATGTTCCTGGATATCCTTTAGTGACTCCTCCACATCTGCCATCTCCTTGCCCACCATTCTCCTCCTAACCACCTCGTAGGGCTCTGCCTCAAGCAAAACCAGCCTATTTGGATTTAGCTGCTCCATCATTCTTCTAGGCATGCCTGCAATGTAACCGGCAGGAGTATGAACCGTGACATGCATATCCAGGATTACCTTTCCAGCTAGTTCCGCGGCTATGTCCTTAGTTGCCTTGGTCTGGAGTCTCGACAAGGTCTCGGGCCAGAGATCGTTCAGCTCCTCCCTGCTTTCTATCAAGCCCTCTTCCTTGGCCAATGAAAAGATGGTCTCACCGAAGTTTACGATGGTGACATCGTCCCTACCCTCTGCCAACCTATTGGCCACGGTAGTCTTGCCAGCGCCGGTCTGGCCACAAATTATATAGAATTCCGCCATTTTCCTCCCTCCATCCATATCTCAATCTGGATCATCAATTAATATTACCTTAACAGCTATGTTTTCATAGCGATATAGTTGTTTTGAGGGAATCCAAATGGGTACCCCGGCCTTGGTGGAGGAAGTTTATTGTTATTATTCTGGCCCGTAGCCGTATTTTTTGCCATTCAGGTTTGGAGATACTCCATTCTTTACTCAAAATTCAGGATATTTGAGCATATACTGATGGCCTCTGGAATGGGAGCATCTCTCTTTGGTGCCATTATCCTGTCCCTCGACCAGTCGGGTTTGATCGTAGGCGCATCTCTATTGACCATCGGTCTCCTCCTCTGGGGAAAAGCCCGTTTGGAGATACTGGGTAACCTGGAATGGCGGGAGATTAGGAAGAATCACTCCACAAAGGAAATCCTGCTCCCAGGTATCAATCTAAAGGACTCATGATCGGCGGTCAACCTCCCTCCTCAGCCCCGGGTAGTAAAGCCAGAGGTGGCCCAGGGTATCATTCTCACCGAAAACCACCTCGCCGTCCCGGCCCATTGTGGCTGCCCCAAATTCATAACCATATCTACGTCTTTCGATAACCGAAACAGCTGCCCCCAAATCCCTTACCAACCCGTCATTTGGATCGAAGGAGAATAATTTTGATATACCCTTTCCACAGAACCCAAAGACGCGACCGTCGAGGGTTACTGACATTGGCCCGGCGGGGCCGAGCAAAGTACTTCCCAGGATTTCCAAGGAGTCAGTCCGTGGGTCCAGGCGGTATAGGCGGCCCGAGGAGTCACCAATGTACATTATAATCCTCTGATGGTCGCTCGCCCAACTAACACCATTCCCTAAATCCAAATTGTTTAGGCAACCGACCTGTTGTTCCAAATTGTTTTCTCGCGGATCGTAGCGCCATATATGACCATCGGAAACCCCATAAAGCCTCCCCAATGGTCCAACGGATATACTGCTACAGGTCCCCTCCAATCTCGATATCAACTCGATGCAATCACCGGATTCCAATCTGAAAATATGGCCCTCGGTTGCCCCCATAACCTCTCCATCGGCGGCGGCTACCCCCAATATGGCCTCCTCTTGGGCCGCTTCTCCTAAATCATGCAGGGGCTTACGGGTGAACCACCACTCCTGTATAAGATCGAAGGGAAGTGGCTGTAGTTCACCGGAGATAAGCCGGCCGCCCGAGGAGCCGTTCACACCAGCGTAGAAGGATTGATCCGTACAGCAAATGGATTTGCATTCATTCGCCCCCTCCACAACCCCGAGGTCAAAAACCATACCGGTAACCCCGTGGAACATGCCGACGAAGCAATGTACCTTTTCCCCGCTGGTACCTCCATAGATGGAACCATCATTCGAGGTCTCCAGTGCCGTGATGTAGCTCTCGTTAGCTGGAATTGGCTTGGTCACTCCCGGAAAACAGGTAGGAAAGGCCACCATGGTCCCCTCCTTTACGAAGGTTCCATGAACGATCTCGTCCCTTTTCGCCTTGGTATCCGGTCTGCTCAGATCCCATTTCTCCCTTTTCTTCATGTCATCACCCCCAAGTCCTTATGGGAATATCTTCAACTGATTTAGAACACGCCGGCAAGCGAAAGATGCCCGTAGGTTTGGGACCTACATGACCAAAAAAGAGATCCCCTACTGGATCCACGCCACCCCGAGATACATACTGCGCACAATGCCCGGGTCTGTCCAGTACCGCTATTTCCTCCATTTCCAAAGAATCCGGTTCCAGCCTGTATACGACCCCCTCCATATCCTTTCCGGTTTTGGTGCTTATCCCCCGCTTTTCATCCCTCCACCTGGAAGCTACAAAATACAGGTTGCCGTCCGGGGCAAAGGTAAGGCCCCCGCAGTGATCCTTGAAGGTATCTATAGGCAGGGTCAAATCCCGCTCCTGGGTAACCGGGCCCAAATCCTCCACTGATCCCCATTCACCCTCAGTGGTATCTATCCTCATTAGTCTCGGTTGGGCGATCCAGGTTACGGCCCACACAAAACCCGTACCCGGTTGCCTCGCCGCATCATATAGAACGCTGTGCCACCCCGTCTGGTACTCCGGATTATGGGGAAGTATGTAGGGAGATCTCCGAATACGATCCTCCTGGGGGTCGTACCTAACCAAATGACCGTAATCGTCCGATGTCCACACCCTGTGGCGGTCATCGGTGAACAACACCTGGGCGTTAATCGACCCAATTCTTCCCTTGTCTTCTCTTTCCCGGCTTTCAATATCATATATGTAAAAATGATCTCTGGGATAGCCCAAGGAATATAGATGGCCAAGTTCCTCATCGATGGCAAGGCACCTACATCCCTCTTTGGGTATCATGGTATCCCACCATAACACGCTTTCCTCAGAAGTGTCATAGGCCACTAGAGCACTTCCCCTGAAGCATCTCTCTTCATCGTGCCAGAACCTCCATGGTGAGTAGGCAGGCAGATCTATGGGTGGACCAGATAGATGGGTTGCCATGTACATGATGTCATCATCGACGGCAGGAGCAAAGCTATAGTGGATCTTGCATTGAGTGCCGCGACCGGAATCCCTTGGGTCCTCCACCACTTCATCAATATCAAATAGGTATTCAAGACAATCCTCTTCCCTATCATATCTAACCACCTTAACAACCCCTCCGGGCACGGTCTCCGCGCATGCCGCGGCATATATCCTACCATCGGGTCCTGTGGAAAGGGACCAACAGGAATCGGAATCCGGATGTTTGCTAAATTCATACCACTTAGGATTACGGTACATGATCCTCTTCATTAAGGTTCGAGTAGGAATAAATATAACCCAAAAAGCGGCAATTTCCATGTCGATTAAAAATGACGGAAATCTCTACGGTAATAGCGGAAATGAGCGTGGTTCCAGTTGGTACTGGCTCCACGAGCCTCTCTAAATACGTGGCAATTGCCTCCGAGGCACTAGCTCAGGTTGATGGTTTGACTACCAGGATCACTCCCATGGGGACCGTCATGCAGGCCCAAGGTCTTGAACCCATCCTCGAGGGAGTGAAGAAGGTTCATGAAGCCCTTTCCAAAGCCGGTTTGAACAGGTTGGTCACCGACCTGAGGATTGATGACAGAAGGGACAAGCAGGCCTCAATGGAAAAGAAGCTGGAATCCGTAGAGAGAAGCCACGGCTCCATACGCAGGGATGCCAAAAAGTGAAGGAATACGCAAACCTAATATCTTTAGTTAGCCAAAGGCTAAGTGGATGAATGAAGAGAATGGCCGGCGGGTGATTCTACTCACCTTATCAGCGGTCCTGTTAACCATGCTGGCAATTGGCGTGGCATACGCCATGGTAATTAGAGGGTTTCTCTATTTTTCCTGGATATTCGGACTCCCGGAGGCCATGCTTCTAGTCCTGATACTTCTTCTTCTAAAGAAAGTGCTTCACAGATTGGCACAGGACAACACACCCGTAAATTGAACCACCTCATTCCGTGTCATAATGGGTTGAACCAACCTCCCGATATAGACTTTTCCTGATCATCAATGTCCAGAGCGCTACACCGGCGGCTAGGCCCACTCCCGTGGTGACCGCCCACTCGATGAGATAGATCCAGAACAGGGCCCTGTCCTTCAGTTCCATGGCCATTTCATTAAGCTCGGCGATTCTACGTTCTATGCCCTGGAGCTTTTCCCTGGAACCATCGTAATCCTGCTCTATGTACAGGCTCTCCGCCCTGCCTATCATGGCCCTTACCTCTCCTATCTCTTCCTCCACCGGCCTAATGTTGGCCCCAAATCTCTCCACGAAATTGATGGTATCTACTACCGAACTTAGGCTTGCAGCGGTCGTCCAGAAGCTTGTCCTCAACCCACGGAGTAGTTGAGCATCCTGCGGTATCTCGTTCCTTGTCGCCAGAAAGGCGATATTTGCCACATAATCGGGATAATACTTCCATTTCCTGACGTCGGAGGCGCCTCCAGGTGTCCAGTCCGATGAGTGGGCCACGGACCGGCCTTCCCCAAATTCCATATAGGAAAGGGGCGGGTAGCTGATCTCGTCCGAGGTCAGAAGCTGGGTAGCCGCATTCTTCAAGGTGATTTTATTGGTCCCGTGGAAGAATGGAATACTCTCCCAGGGAAGTGACTGGGTAAAAGGGTGTTCAATTGCCGGCCTTACCTTGAAGGAGGTATAGACCCACGGCCCCATATTGAAATTGACCGGCAACACATCTTCAAGGGGTGTCCATGGTTGTCCTCTGGGAGCTCCAAAGCTCTCCATGCCCCCAATCATGGCCAGCCCGAGTCCGACATCACGCACAGCATCCTCTATCCACTTCACGTGATTGTGGCCCATGAAGATGATATTGGCGTCGCTCAACACGATAAAATCATAATCACTTACCAGTGCTTCGAAAGTCCTAGGCATGTAAAGTCTAACGAACTTCTTCATCTTCCGGTTATCGAATGTATGTGCACTCCCTGTATGCAATTCGCTGGTTGGAACCGACATGACGGTGAACGCGGGGTCCACCTGGAATTTTGGAACGGGGGATGGGCCCCAACCGTCTCCGATATATAAGATCCTAACCCTACCCGTCTCGCTATCACGCCTCCCACCCAGAACCGGGGGGAAAAATCCCGAGATTAGAATCATAGGGATCGTAATAAAAACTAACCAAGATGAAAACGGCCTCAAGACCAGCATCTATGATCTAGTAAGACCCACACTTATTAGGATTTCCAAACTCGTTAAGGGATATAATGAACCAGAATCTCGATTTGAGCTACGAAAACGGGGTTATCTCCGTTCTTGACAGGGAAACCCAGAGGAGATGGAGGACCATAAAGCCATGTGCTGCTCTGAGATTGGGAAGCATGGAAGCCGACCATCTGGATATCGACCGGGGAGGCGACATATACCTAAAGGAAAGCAAAGGTAAACTGCGAGGTAAAATTTCCACTGAAAAAGAGGGGGTCACCATAACGGTCCCTCTAGAAATCCTTATGGAGGACGGAGTTCTCGATATCTGGGTGGGCGAGGTAAAGGGCCTGCCCGAAGATATCCGGCTTGAATTGGAATTCCCCCGATGCTTTGCCCACCTCCAGGCAGGTGCAGAAGGTTACCTGATAATTCCTATAGGTATGGGAGCTCTATGTGATTTCTCCCCCTCCAGATCTAGCAGGATTATCACCAAGCAAATCTACTCCGGTGGCCAGACTGGCATTACCATGCCCCTGTCCGGCATCATATCCAGGGAACATACATGGGGATGCATCGTGGGAACCCCGTATGATTGTAGTATCAAGACCAGGGTAAATACGGGAAAGGACCACGTTTACGGGCAGACCCCGGTATGGACATTCGATCGAAGACTAAACTACCCGCGAGAGGCGCACTACTTTCTACTCCCGGGGGGCGATTACGTCGATGCCGCCAGAAGGTACCGTGAGGAAATGGGAAGGTCAGGGCGATGGCACTCTTTGCGGAGAAAGGCTAAGAAAAATCCTATACTGGAACTCACCATCGGGTCTCTCCTTGGTCATAGGAGATTATCCTATGAAAAACCTACCTGCGATGGGAACCTAGATATGGATAACTCCTACGGCTTCTTCCAAACCGCTCTAAAATCGGGTTTTGACAGAGTGGTCGTACATAATGTACTTCGTGGAGACCCGGATACCATGTCCGAGGCATCCCAATATGCCCGCTCCCTATCACCAGGTTTTCGGCTCTCCGTTTACGAGAACTACCTTGATATATTCCGTCCAGGAGAGCAGCCCGAAAAGGCGGGCGTAAAGAGATATCCAGAGTGGGACGAATCCCTTATAGCCCGGAAAGCCGACGGATCCCTCCGCCCAAACTGGAGGGTAAAGCGCAAGGGTAAACCAGATCTCTGGACCTACACGGTATGCCCTGCACGGAGGCTGAAAGTCGCCCGGCCCCAGATGGAAAGGATGTCGAGGATTTTGGGAAGGGGCTCCATCTATATCGATGTCGAGGGCGCAGTGCCTCTTTTTGAGTGCTTTGATCGGGACCACCCGGTTACCAGGGCAGATGACGCCCAACTCCGAAGGGAACTCATCAATGCTGTTAAGCATATTTTTGGCGTGGTTTCCACCGAGGCGCTCCCCCAGGATTTTCTGGCAAAAGAGGTCGATGTTGGATCATATTTCTCCGTCTTTCCCTATAGCGGATTTGGGAATAGCGACTCGAGGATCATGCCACCCCTAATTCCAATCCCCCTTCACCCCCTCGTTTGGCATGGATCGATACTAAACCAAACGGGAACGGGAACCACCTTCTATCAATCTGACCCTCCCCATGCAGCGCTATTCGCATGGCTCGCGGATACTATGGATGACAAGGGAAGGCGAATAGCGTACAAGCTTAGAAACACGGGCTATGCCGAAATGGTTAATCATGAATTCCTGACCGAGCCCAGGGTAATTGTGGGGCCGGACGATGCCTTCCACTGCGATGACGTACAGAAAACCGAGTTCTCTGACGGAACTACCGTAATCGCCAACTTCGCTAGTATTCCTTACCATTGGGAAGGGAGGAAGATACCCCCCATGGACTTTATCATCATCAACAGGAGGGTCGTGCTGAGGCTTGAGCATCCCATCAAGGCCAGCGTCGGGGAAGAGATCGAGGTGATTTTAACCGTTGAGAACACCTGGGACAGGGAGATATCCCTGGATGCTATTAAGATCGAGGGGCGAGGTCTAATACATTCGGAAAGGCCTCTAATGGAGGCTGATGTTTCCAGACTAGGTATTGGTGAAAGAATTACGGAATCGGTATCCCTCAAGTTACCAGGGGAATCCGGTAAATTATGGTTGGTTGCTACCATACAGGTCGATGATGAGGAGCCATGGAGCGTCACCGAGCTGGCCACCTGCCAGGTATCGAGCCAAACTCCGATGGACTGCCAAATGGATTGATGGACAGCTGGTGCTAGGTCATTGGTTCTTTGGAAGCCAGACCATGAAACTCTGTCCTCAGTTCATTCATCTCAGGTATTCTCTCCGGTCTTCTCTTCGGGTGTATTCTATTGGTCAGTAATATAGCCAGCATTTCCCTGGTTGGTTCTAGCCAGATTTAAGTACCCGTAAACCCGGTGTGGCCGAATACCCGCCCCGAGATATCACTTCGAATCATATCTATGGGGTGCTTCCTCTTAAAGCAGGGAAGCCCATAGGCATTCTCCCCATCGGCGGACCATATCCTGGTCATTTCCCGTACAGTTCCCGGGGAGAGTAGCCTTATGCCTTTCCCGAGCATCATCCTGCAGAAGAGAGCCGGGTCCTTTACCGATGAGAATGCCCTGCTTGGCCACTCCCCCCCCCCCCCCTGAGATGGGCCCCCGTTGTGTACCTCTCCAACAAGGACATTGCCCCTTTTTGGAACCCTCTCGGTGGCGGCTATCCTCCTCCCCATACCTTTAGGAGGGCAGAACATGGTACTATACATATTCAGGGGTTTGTTTATCTCCTCACGGACATCACATCCAGATTTCGGTTAAATATCATCTCCAAAATCCGCCCCAGGAACATGAACCCGGCATCGCTAAACAGAGTTCTCTTCCCGGTCTCGTATCTCCTTTCGGCCCTGCACACGAGGTCAACTATTTGGGATTTGCTATCCGGCCTTCCAGGGGTATACCCGAGGGGAGGCTGGAACTGTGAGAGAGAAAGTGGCTAATCTTGACTCCGTCACGCCAACCCCCAGAAAAGCGGCGCACGTATCTCTTGACTGGATCCTCCGGGTCAACTTCTCCCTCCTCCGATTTCTTCAAGAATAGGGTCCCGGTACATACCGGTTTGGTTAATGAGACCAGGTCGAACATGGTCTCCATGAACATCCCTCGCCTTTCAGGGGAAAGCTTCGCAAACCCGCTGCTCCCCTGTGATACTATCTCACCCTTCCTCTCCACGAGCCAAACTGCTCCCGGAAAAAGCCCCGATTCGATCTTATCATTCAGAAGTGAAGTTAACTCATGATGGATTACGAGATTTATTTTAAATAAACCCCACTGAACCGAGGAAAGTAGATCCTACCCGCTACCTGGAACCACGTCTAGTAATTTTTACCTCTTTGTACAACCTCTTCCTAATCATCAAGGTCCACAGGGTCACCCCTGCCACTATGCTTACCCCGGAGATACTTAGCCATTCGATTAGATAGATCCAAAATAGGGCCTGTTCCTTTACCTTTACGGCCAGGCTCTGTATGGATTCCAGCTTACCCAAAGCTCGTCTAGCCTTTTCCAGACCGCCCGAATAATCCTGAGCCAGGTATAGATCCTCGGCCTCTCCCTTCATATCTTCCATTTCGATTATCTCATTTTCAATTTCCCTGGCACTACCTCCAAAGCTTTCCACGAACTCTACCAGCGAGAACAGAGTACTCTTGCCCACCGAAAGTCTTTGGATGGCCTCCCTATATTGGTGAACGGTCAGGTAGTCATCGGGAAGATCCCACTGGGCCAAATAAAGCATGAGGTTGATTGCATAGTCCCCATAGTAGCGCCATCTTGACATCTCCCACCCTCCACCAGGAGTCCAATCGTGTGACATTGCATAGGTTCGTCCTTCCCCGATATCCCAGGTCGCATAGCACGGGGGATCATTGAACTTGGGGGATATCCACCTAGTCAACACCGTCGCCCCCTTCCTGGCGAATACAAGATTGCCGCCAGTGCCCAATCTAAGATATTCCGGGCGTGGTTCGTAAGGCAGGCTGGATATGAACTCGTTCTGGTATCCCTCAGGGGTTATTCTTATGGGTGCATTGCCACTTACCCAGTCCGGATCTCCGGCAGGTATCTCCACCGGTAGAACTTCCGCCGTAGGGGTACCGGCCCATGACTCGTGACCAAATCCCGCCCCAAAGGTCTCAAATCCCCCCACCATTACCAATCCCTTTCCCTCCTGAAATACCCCATCCCTTAGCCAGGAGTGTTGCTCGGATGTGAAAATCCTCCTGTTGGTATCGCTGAGTACCAAGACCTGGTATTTTTCGAGGTAATCCTGATAACTGCGGGGCATGTATATCCTCAGGGATTTATAGATGTCGGTCCAATCGATGCCTGCGTAATGCTCCCTGGATCCCTGAACCGGGGTCACCGAAATCATAGCATCTTCTAGCATGGCCCGGTAGGGACTTACCCCGGGGTAGGGATCTCCGGTATATAGAACTCCCAGAACTCTCTCCCCTTGACCCTGAATTGGTGAAACAATTAGAATAAAACCAAAAACCAAAATGAGCACAATATTTTCCCTCATTTCAATATCGCCCAACCCAGTCCCTAAAATGGCAAAAAACATGAGATTTTATAAGTCATTTTGAGTTAACTCGTAATTACGCAATAAAAATCTACCTGGAAACGCTTTTGACCGCGAGACACTTCAAGCAATCTAGGCCTTTTACAAAGACACTTATATCCCGTCATTTCAATTATCTATCGATAGGCTTGGCATATAAGTTCGCTTTCGATCTCACAGGTATTTCCCGCTCCTTCTTCCGAGAGATAGCCAAGGTATCGGAACAGAGAAATATTCACCGGAAACTTGGTAGCATCGCCGAACATATGATGAACAAGTTCAATCTAAAGGAGGCCACCGGTCTTCCCCTAAATGATGCGGTCACCCTGCTAAACGATATGGTTGACATCTATGCAAAAAACCTATCCCAGGAGGAGGACTTTCGAAGGACCGAGAAACGTGCGCTACTCCTCCCCCACTGCGCTAGAAAGTATATGGATAATAGATGCCAGGCAAAATTTGATCCCCAGCTCTCAACCTACAGGTGTCAGCATTGCTCACAAGACTGCCTAATCAGCCAGGGCGTTGAAATTGGCGAGAGCCACGGGTATGATGTATACGTCCTCCCGGGGGGGTCATGTATCCACAAGCTACTAATCCACTGCAACTATGACGGCATAGTGGGAGTTGCCTGCCCAAACGAGATACAGCTCGGCATGCAGGAACTGGATGGCGTAATGCCCTTCCAGGCCGTCCCCCTGCTGAGAAACGGTTGCTCAAATACGAAATACAATCCCGAAACCCTTGAGGATGTTCTAATCAACTCCTAATCCCGCTACATATTTCCCCGGGCCTTCTGGAAGAGGCGTATTTCCATCCATTATTACAGGCTGGCAACATTTAAGATTCCGATTGGCCCTACGCACTTTTACCCTCACTCGAGCTGGGGCATCTTCAATGAGTGATGACATAACCAGGATCATGGTCGTTGGGCTGAAGGAGGTGGACGCCGGCAAGACCACAGTATCCAGGGCCGCTTTGTCGCTGATGCGAGAAAGGGGATTGAATGCCTGCGGTTTCAAGCCCAAGGCAGGGAATAATATCTGGTACGATTTCGATGTCGTGGACGAAGCCCTTTCCCAGGGTAGGCTATTCGGCAAGGATTCCAAGCTTCTATGTAGGGCCTCCGGGACCGACCTACCGGAGGAAGCCATTAGCCCCTTCCACCGGCTGCTCGGTGTACCCCCGGAACATCGTACAAATGGTATTCCGGAGTCATTATACTTCATAGCCGATAGGGTCACCGCGTGGGAGGACGACCAGGAGCAAACACTGGTCCTGAACCGCATGTTTGACCTGGACATGGAAACCAATTCCCTTCTCTCCAAAGTCAAGCGTAATAGCGACACCAGGATTGAAGTTGGGTCATCGGAGAAGCTAAATGAGGTGTTCATAAACCGATACCTAAGGGCCATCGAATCCGCACATGAACTGGTATATGCCGAGAGCGATGCCATGGTCTACGAAAGTTATGCTGACGTGGCCTTGCCCTGGTCCGGAATAGATAACCTCGATATGGTTCTCGGCGTGGAACCGGGATTTATCCTGGAATACGACCCGGAAAAATATCTTCAGGCAGCAAGGATGTACTCTAATTTTCTAAACGAAGGCACCACCCGGCGCATAATTAAGCTTCTGAAGCCACGCCGTAAAGCGACATTTCCCCCTTCCACCACAGATAGAAATGTTGAAACCGCAAAGGAAATTCTCAACGATGGCTGGTCGCTAGGCGAATAGGGAATCTCCACCCTTAACCTTGCCTAAAAATATAAAACCCTCTCAGGGCAGCCAGCGTGCCAACAGTTTAATTATTCCCCGGCCAAACGGGTTTCGTTGTCCATCTGGAAACCCGAGGAAGATATTCCATGACTGATGAAAGATTCGTACGGCCAGAAGGCCCCAACATATTGATGGTTATGTCCGACCAACATAGAGGGGATTGGCTGGGCTGTGCGGGAGCGAGTTGGCTCAAGACTCCAAATATAGATGCTCTTGCCAAGAGAGGCGCCCACTTTCGCAATGCCGCCTGCAACTCTCCACTATGTGCCCCAAGTAGAGCCTCTCTCGCCAGCGGGCTACGCTGCAGCAACGTAGGGGTCTATCTAAATTCCCACCTTTACCCTCTTTCAACCCCCACATACTACCAGGTTCTCCGGCAAGGAGGGTATCGAGTGGGATGCGTGGGCAAGACCGACCTCCATAAGCGAGACCACTGGGAAGGGGTGAATGGTGACCGCCCGATTATGTATCACCTGGGCTTTACAGATCCCATGGAAACCGAGGGAAAGGGCAGCGCATCTAGATATGCCCCCAAGGGAGTATGCCCATATACCAACTATCTCCTGAAGAGGGGGTTGGCGGAAAAATTCAACGAGGATTACAACAAGACCAGAAACACACAATGGTACAGCGCGGATTCAGTGCTGCCCCTTGAGGCTTATCACGACCACTTCGTTGGCCGCAACGCGTGTAAATTCCTGGAAAATGTAAATACCGAGTCCCCCTGGCACTATTTCGTCAGCTTTGTTGGTCCACACAGCCCCTGGGATGCCCCCAGTGAATACGCGGAGAAGTTCGACCCCGAGGACATGCCCGTTGAAAAGGCCGTACGTGATGACTGTACCGGGAAGCCGGAGAATGTCAAGAGGCGCCATGAAAAGGGGAGCAGAGGCCTAACCGACGAAAGACTGGCCGGTGCCTGGCAGCAATACGCGGGAATGATAAATCTCATAGACGATTTCATGGGTAGGTTCGTGGATATTCTGAAAGACCGGGGGATGTATGACAATACGGTCATCATATATTGCTCCGATCATGGGGAGATGATGGGTGATCACGGGATATTCCACAAGACGGTATTTTACGAGGGCGCCTTGAGAATCCCCCTGGTGATTGCTGGGCCGGGAATAAAATCCATCGGAACCAGCGATGCCCTGGTGGAACTCGCGGATATGGCCCCCACCATCCTGGAAATGGCCGGGCTGGAAGCCACCTTCCCAATGGATGCCAGATCGCTTGTACCAGTGCTCCGGGGCGATAGAAAGGAATTCCGAGAAAAACAGATCAGTGAAGTCGGCTGCTCCAAGATGCTTTACGATGGCCGGTACAAATACATGGAGCATTCCAGGGACCTCGACGAACTATACGACCTGGAGAATGACCCCCAGGAGCTCGAAAACTTGGTCCAGAGCAACGAGGAGAAGGCAAATGATATGAGCTCCCGGCTAAGGGGAGGGCTTCGAGCCCCTGCTCCTGGCTGAGGGGAGAGATTCGAGGCCCTTGAAGGAAACAAAGTTATTCAACGGTTTGACTTCTGAACCGTGGTAAAATGGGATATGCAGCTGGTGCTTCAGCCGGGGCGGTAGCGGCCGCCGAAGCAAAAAAAGCGTTAATAGGTGGGTTGCTAGTTGAGGTTGAACCCCAGGTATTCACCAACCTGGCCTCCGAGAACAAGGAACAAACCTGCGTCACCGGTGAGGTGGGCACAATACGCAAAAAGAAAGTATACGCATTCTCAATCAATGGCCTGGTAATAATGACCAAGAGTGATGAGGACCTGCCGCTATCCAACAAGATGATCAGGGCAGGAAAGATCTCGATACCCTCCCTGTGATATAGTTCCCTTTTCCCACCCTTACCTTAATCAATTCGGGCCACCCCGGTTTCTCTAGCGAAGGTGTTAATCTGAAATCCTACCGGGAAATGTTCGCTGACGAAATCGAGAAGATTGAGGGACAGAATCGTATTCTGCTGATGACCTTACCCTCAATAGTTAACGTCGGAGAGGTGATGGATCTTAGGCTGGTAATGACCGATGCCTCCGGTATGCCCCACGAGAATTTTACCGGGAAGGTTGATCTCAAGCCCTCCTCGAACGGCCTTGAGGTCCCTGAATCCGTGGAGTTCACCGAAGCTGACAATGCCATTAAATCCGTGCCTGGTGTAAGGATTACCGAGCCAGGAGTACATTTCGTAGAGGGTTATGTTGAGGGTTCTCCCAGCAAACCTCAGGTGAGCAATCCCGTAAAAGCGGAGGAGGAAGTTGACCAGAGATTATACTGGGGAGACATACATGTCCATTCCGTTCTCGGAACCTGCCATGCAGATTATTCCAAGACACCAGAGTTCGGGTATTGGTTCGCCAAGGAGGTGTCCGACCTCGACTTCTCCGCGGTTACCGATCATCTTAGGGGGATAACCGATGAGAAATGGGAGAAGCTGAAAAAGCTAACAAGGGAGGAAACAGAACCTGGCGAGTTCGTAGTTTTCCTCGCCTTCGAGTCCTCACACTCCAAGGATCACGGTGGAGACATCAATGTCTACTACCTGGAGGACGAGGCAGATTACTTCTGGCTCGACAGGGAAGATATGAAGGGAAACAACCCCAAGGTTGGTCTCGATGTGCTCTGGGATTGGCTCGATGAACAGGGTGTCCCCTATATTTCCATACCCCATCACACGGGAAGGGCCGGCAAGTTCCGGGACTTTGAATTGCCCTATTATGATGAGGAGAACGAGACCCTGCTGGAGATATTCTCAATGTGGGGCTCCTCTGAAGGAAGGCACGACGACTTCTACCTTAAAGGCGGGAAGACCGACAGCAAGGCATATCTCAGGGATGCACTTAAGCTTGGTTACAAATACGGAGTAATAGGTTCCAGTGACACCCACTTCACCATGCCGGGCACTCCATGTTCCCAGCTACCAAGACCATATACCCATCCCCAGAACAAGATGGTTAACCAGGGATTGGCGGCGGTATATGCAAGCGAGCTAAACAGAAAGGCCCTATTTGATTCCATGATCAATAGGAACTGTTTCGCCACGACCTCCACCAGGCCCATCCTCAAATTCTGGGTTGACGGCATTCCCATGGGACAAACGAAAACCGTCAGCCAAGGCCAGGTAGGAGCGAGAGATATACGAATCGAGCTTTGCACCAGTGTTCTCTCACCGCAGGTTGAGCTATTCTGCAATAACAAGGTGATAGACAGGCGAAAGGCCGGTGAAAACCACACCATAATCAACCTCCAGGACGAACGCGATCCCAGCTCGCTTTGGATCAAGGGATCCCCAAAGAATCCGAATCCCTTCTTCTACTACTACGTGAGGGTCAATTATCACGGATGCTATGACGGCATTACAGCCTGGTCCAGTCCAATATGGGTTGAGGCCCATTAGAATAGGTTAATGGACCTGACAACTGCATTCATCAAGCAGCCTTTCCATGGCCTTCAAAGATGATCTGATTTGGTTTGGGCTACCCGGGAAGTCGGAGGAACCTTCTATCTCGCCCATTAAGACCCCTCCATATTGTACCTCACACAGAGCGGAGGCTAAGCCCTCCCAGTCAATGATGCCCGAGAATGGCGGAATATGGTCTCTTTCCCCGTCGTAATCATGTATATGGGTTGTTCCAAGGTGGTCACCGAGCGCCCTAACCATTTGGGAGGGAGAATTGCCAATTCTCTGGCAGTGCCCGACGTCCAGGCAGACGCAGACATGTTCTGGATCGGTTTCCTCTATGATCCTAATTAGGTCCTGGACACTTGAACCATGGCCATCCCGCCAACCGTTTTCCAACGCAATTTTGACCCCCAAATCGGATGCCATTTTCGCTAGAGGTCGAAGAGATTCCCTACTCTTTTCACCGATCCTGGATTCATAACCTTCCGGTATCGATTCAAGGTTCCCAATGTGGACCACCAGAAACCGAGCACCTATTCGGGAGCATACACTCAGCATTACCCCCGTTTTCTCCACGGCGAGCATTCTCTCCCGGTCATCGGGCTCGCAGAGACAGTATTCAGGAGCATGAACTTGAACAATCCCCACATCTAAGGAGGACGCGATTTCCAAAATCTCCTTCAGGGGAATATCCTCCTCCCGGAGACGGAGTGCATTCCTTTCAGCGAGGTAATCCTTCTTAAGCCGGCTATCGCGGGAGGACATGATGAAATTAAAAGTAGCCAGCTCCACCCTGGACACGCCCTGTCTTGAAATCAGAGGCAACGCATCCTCTAGTCTTACACGTGGACAAATGCAGGTTGAAAGCCCAACTTCCATAGCCTCACCATGATACCAAGCAAATAAAATGAGTTCCTGTCAATGATAACCAGTCCGCTACACTTTTAGGCACCCGTCAACATCCTGACATGGATGGATATGAAACCCAACATAATGATCCTGGTTTCGGACACGCTGAGATGGGATGCCCTGGGCATCAATGGTGGCCCCGGATGGCTCGATGTCAAGACCCCCGAGCTTGATGAATTTGCCCGGAATTCCATTCGCTTCGACGGGGCAAGAACCTCAAGCTTCCCAACCATACCGATGAGAACGGATTGTTTCGCCGGTATCTTCAGCCATCCTCGCTACGGTTGGCAAACACTTGAACCATCCCTCATCACACTACCAGGTATATTCAAGAATGCTGGCTACAACACGCAGCTTCTTGCCGACACCACACACCTTCTTCGATCCAACTTCTTCAAGCCCTTTGATCACTTTGATTTCCTGCGGGGCCACGAGGGCGACGCTCCTTTAGCCCGCACCAATGAACCAATTCCCAGAATTGTTGATGATCTCGAAAAGACCAGGGTCGAGCGCGGGAACACATCGGGCGGGCCAACCATAGGGGAAATACATGCTCATCAAAATGCCTGGTGGAGATATGAGTCGGACAGGCTTAACAGCAGATTGGCCGAGAAGACGTGTCAATGGTTGGAGGACAACTGGCGAGGGGATCCCTTCTTCCTTTGGGTGGACTTCTTCGATGTGCATGAGCCCTGGGATCCCCCTGAATACCTTTGGCGCATGTACCAACCGGACTATGATGGAACGCCAATGATACACCCAAACTATCATAGCGCCGATGCATACCAAAAGGAGGAACTGGCCAACCTCAGGGCCCACTACGCCGGGGAGGTGACCATGGATAGCAAGAACATAGGGAAGGTGCTGCGTATGACCCGGGATATGGGGCTAATGGAAAACACCATAATAGTACTTCTATCCGATCACGGCATTTACATCGGTGAGAGAGGTAGAACCGGCAAAAGTCTCATTAAGCCCAGCATTTTCGATGCCTTTCCCCATCACACCGAGCTCGCCCATTTGGTCTGGGTCATGCGGGTGCCGGGGAAGGAACCAGGTAGCCTTGATGAAATAGTCCAGCCCCCCGACCTGATGCCCACGGTGCTGGATCTTTGCGGGATGAAGATACCGGAACAGGTCGAGGGAAGAAGCCTGGTTCCCTTCATGGAGGGAAATAGACCTGAGGAACGTGATGTAGCAATTTCGACATGGACGATGCCAACCCACCACTCGGACGATATGGTTTACTGCAGGCGTCCTGCGGTTACCGATGGGGAATGGACACTAGTCCTCCAGGAACCACCTGATCCCCGCCCATCCAGGCTATACCACGTATCCGAGGACCCGAAGGAGAAGGTAGATCTATTAGGGGAAAGACCGGAGATCGCCAAAAGCCTCCACTCAAGGATGCTGAATTGGTTGCGGGACATGGGAACGCCACCCTCAGCAATCGACAGGCTCTCTCACATACAGGACATACCCTAGTTGATCACCGGGAATTCCGTTTGGCTTTCTCGAAACGCCCGTGTATCTCGTTACGGATCTCCCCATCCCTGACCGCGAGTGGTCCCCTGTAACCGCACTCCTTACAGTTCCACATATCTATCAGCCCCGGAATGACAAGGGATATCTTGGTGGAGCCGCAGCGAGGGCAGAACAATATTCCCTCCTCCGCGGCCTTGGAGGTCTCCCTTCGCAGCCATTCCCTTTCGCACTTGACCGAACAGAATACGTCATCGTCCTCGATGGCCTTACCGCAGTTTACGCATCTGGCCTCTTCACCCTCACTTTCGCCCTTTTTCGAATTCATCCCCGTTCGCCCCCCGCTGGGTATGTAAAGGTGATAAATATACTTGAAAATGTGGTTAATCGCCTGACCCAAACAGATAATGGCGGCAAAGAAAAACCCGAGATATGGACCTAAGGAAATATGGATGGATCTGGGAAGGCCAGGGACTGGACCCTGGGGTCAAACCCTCCATATTTGGCGTTGGGGAGGGCGCGGAATACTTCGGAATAGACAGGGTCTGCTACATGTTCCATCCCAACGACGAATTGGCCATGACCAAACTCAGGGATTTCGAGGAGGTCATTTGCGACATATCAAAGTGGAAGTGGAAGCAAACCGATGATGGAGGAGCAGCCAACTGGGTCGATTCCTCACCCCAATCTGTAAGGAAGGAGGCAAGAAAGGTAGGGCATCTTTCAACCAAGTTCACTAACATATCGGGGGCTTTGCATGATGATATGAGAGGGCTCATGGAACGGGAAGGATATCGACCGGAGGACTATCAGGATATCTACAAGGCCCTGAAGAGCGAGAATGACGAAATCAAGCTCTGGGCTGTTGTATACTCCCACGAGCTGGATGAAGATTGGGGGGACTATGAACCATTCATCGACGTGGTTAACCTCTGGGTCTGGAATGCAAGGGATATTCCAAAACTTCAGGACTACATACGAAAGGCCAAGAGGGTCTTCCCGGACAGAGAAATTGTGGTAGGCTGCTATCTCAGAAATTACCCAAAAGAAGCACCGGTGCCTATGAACATGTTAAGGAAACAATGGAATGCTGTAGGCCGTAATCTGAAAACGGGGGAGATTGATGGATACTCCATTCTAGGAACGGTGCTTATAGATGGCCACCAGGAGCAGGCTAACTGGATACGCGAATTTATTTCAAGGCCCTACTAACACTCGCCGTGGCAACCGACGCATATTGCAGTCTGGGTTTCCATCACGCCACTGATCTCGTGTATCCGCTCGGCGACCAATGGACCGATGTCCCCCACTTCATCAACCTCAAAATGTACCACGACGTCGAAAAGGCCCGTCACCGCACACGATGAGGTGACATTCTCTATCTCCGATACCTCGCTGGCTACCCTCAAGGATTGACCCAAGTCAGCCGTCAGGAAAATATACCCGCAAACCATGGTTTATCCCGGATCATATTATACCAAAAGGTCTTATATAGATTCTGGAAAAAAGGGGACGGTAAAAGAGACCCCAAGGCGAAACAGGTTGAGAGGTTAGACCGTAGTTGAGAATCCCCTATTTCCCCTTTCCTGTGTCCATTTTGGAAGCCGACCGCGAATTCCTTGGGGTCTCGCAATTAAGGTAATTGTTACGTAAATATAGTGATTTTGTAGAAAGCGGATGTTACCCCAACGTTGACCCTCTGATACAAGTAACCCACAACGCCTTAGCATATCAAACGGTAAAGGCTTGAGCCCAACGATCGTTATGATAATTTTTCTTTCAGGGTGAAAGGACTTAACAATATGAGAATTAAATCCCAGAACGCCAACCGGGTATACCGGGGCAGGCAATAGAGGAGATGATCTGGTGGATAGAATACCTATAGGTTTACAGCTCTACACGGTGCGGGACCAATGCGAGAAGGATTTCGTTGGAACCCTTGAACAAGTGGCCGAGATCGGGTTTGAGGGAGTCGAACTCGCGGGACTATACTCTCACTCTCCAGGGGAGGTCAGGGACATGCTTACCGACCTGGACCTGGAGATAGTTGGGAACCATATGTCTGGAGAGAGAGACCTGGACAAAATAATCGACGTAAACCAGGAACTAGGGTGCGATCTGGTCTGGGGTCCTTGCATCCCGGAAGGAGGATTTCCGGAGAACGAGAAGGAATGTGAGGAAATGGTGGAGTACGCAAATGGCGTGGGCCGCGAGCTCAAGAAAGCCGGCATACAGCTTTATTACCATAACCACTCCAAGGAATTTAACCAGGTCGGGGGAAGGTACATCATGGACTGGTTGCTTCAGGACGTGGACCCCGATAACCTAGTGGCCGAAATAGACGTTATGTGGGTACAGTACGCCGGCGTCGACCCAGCTCCCTATATCCGCCAGTACCCCGGCCGGGTTCCCCTGACCCACATAAAGGACATGGACCAGGAGCGAGAATTCACGCCTGTCGGTCAAGGCGTTCTGGACTTCGATCCTATATTTGATGCCTGCCAAGAGGTTGGGACTGAGTGGTACATAGTGGAACAGGACAGATGCGAGATGCCCTCCATCGAAAGCGCGAGGATAAGCTTCGATTTCTTCAAAGAGAAGGGAATGGTATAGACCGAGGTCCGTTTGACCGATCGCGGGGGTAACAATTGAATTTCCGAGAGCTCACCCTGAGAACCTTTCAGAGGAAGCATATCGATCAGATCGTTTGGCAACCAAGAATACGTTACTGGTATAACGGAAACCAGGTGGGAAAGAAAAGGGACCAGGTCGAGGGAGAACTGGATTACCCGGAGGTACCTGACCGATACAGGGGAAAAAGCCCCCTGGAGGTATATGATCAGCTGAACGCCTCTCCCAGATATCCCCATGAGGTCCTTGATATCGGAGTATTCCGGACAAGTATCGACCCAGCTGCAGATATTGAACAGGAAACCAAAACCAGGAATGAAACCAAAATAACCATCACCAAGACCCCAAAAGGAGATCTAAGGACGGTGCGTCATGCCGGTTACCCGACGGAATTTCCGGTCAAGACGCCTGGTGACTGTAAGATAATGGAGTACGTCATACAGAATACCAGATTCGAATTTGATGAGAAGTCCTATAGAAAGGCGGACCAGCTCTTTGGTCCCAGAGGAGTAATTCAAAGCTTCTACCCCCGTTCCCCCTTCCAGGCCCTCATAGTGAGGTATATGGGGGCAAAAAACACCTTCATACAGCTTCATCGAAATAGAGAGGCAGTGGAGGGCCTTATGGAAAGCCTCGACAGGTGGGCCGACGAGATATACGATACTCTGGTCAGCTGTCCGATAAAGATACTCAACTTCGGGGAGAATATCGACGCCAACCTAGCCTCACCCAAGTTTTTCAAGCGGTATCTAGTTCCATTCTATCAGAAGAGAATTGACCAGCTTCACCGTGCTGGAAAATTCTGCCACATTCATATCGATGGTGCGATCAAACCCCTCCTGCCCTACCTTCACCTAGTCGAGTTCGATGGCATAGAGGCCGCCACTCCCAAGCCGCAAGGAGATGTTACTCTAGAGGACCTGAAAGAGGGTTTGGGGGACAAAATACTCCTGGATGGCATACCTGCCATTCTATTCCTTCCCGTCTATAGCAAGAGCACTTTGGAGGATTTTACCTCCAAGCTCATCGAAATGTTTTCCCCCAACCTCATATTGGGAGTGTCGGATGAGCTCCCCCCGACCGCGGATATAAGAATGGTCGAGCTTGTATCAAATATTGTCCAGGCCCTGGAAATTGAACCATAGCAAGCATGTGGCTCTCATACAGCTCGATAGAAAAGAATCGGGGGTCGGATGCCCTTGCATAGATTTTTCTTTGAACCGAAAATACCCTAAGGGATGACCATTCAATCAGAAAAGGAAGAGGAAGCCGATAGGCCTTACAAATTAGCGATTGAATTTGCAGAGATTTACGGGGGAAAGGTAGGAATCTGCCCCCGGGTCCCGGTCCACAGGCTGGAGGACTTCGCAGTTTGGTACAGCCCTGGGGTTGCCGAGGTTTCCAGAAGGATCGAGAAACAAAAGGACCTTAGTTATAGATATACGAATAGAAGTAACGCCATTGCCGTTGTAACCG
Organism: Hadarchaeota archaeon (SeqCode); assembly: GCA_964621445.1. Taxonomy (GTDB): domain Archaea; phylum CAYQAE01; class CAYQAE01; order CAYVLA01; family CAYVLA01; genus CAZUNO01. The sequence goes on from CAZUNO010000002.1 coordinate 30,763, forward strand.
ACGGAACCAGAGTTCTAGGCCTGGGCGATGTCGGCGCCGAGGCTTCCCTTCCCGTGATGGAGGGAAAGTCCCTACTTTTCAAGTACCTGGGAGGCGTTGATGCCTTTCCCCTCCCGATATCCTGCACCGACCCTGATCAGTTCATATCCGTGGTTAAGAGCCTGGAGCCAGGTCTTGGAGGGATTAATCTTGAGGACATAGCACATCCGAAGTGCTTCCGGATTTTGGAAACCCTCAGGGAAGAGATGAACATCCCGGTTTGGCATGACGACCAACAGGGAACCGCCGCCGCAACCGTTGCCGGCCTTCTGAATGCCCTGGAGCTGACCGGCAGAAAAATGTCGGAGACCCGCATGACCTTCATGGGGGCGGGAGCCGCCAACCTGTCCAATGCTCGCCTGGCGATTGAGGCGGGATTTCCTCCGGAGAACTTCATTATGATAGACAGCAAGGGCATAATACACTCCCAGAGAGAGGATATTGAACGGATGGCAGTCCAAAACCCCTGGAAGCACGATTTCGCTCTCAAGACCAACCCCGAGGGACTAAGTGGGCCTGCCCAAAAGGCGTTTGAAGGGGCCGATGTCATCATTAGTGCATCCATACCAGGTCCCAGTGTTATAGATGGAAAGTGGATAAGGAAAATGGCAGAGGACCCCATAGTATTCGCCCTGGCTAACCCCACTCCTGAGATTTGGCCCTGGGAGGCCAGGAAGGAGGGAGCCGCCGTCGTGGCCACCGGAAGAGGAGATTTTCCCAACCAGATAAACAATAGCCTCATATTCCCTTCCGTGTTCCGGGGAGTTCTTGACGTTGGAGCAAGAACCATTACCGATGAAATGGCGGTTGCCGCCTCAAGGGAACTTGCGTCATTCGCCCGGGAAAAGGGCATTTCCTCGGAGTATGTCATACCCAAGATGACGGAATGGGAGGTATACCCCAGAGTAGCCTCCGCGACGGCCCAAAAAGCCATGTCCCAGGGAATAGCGGAAAGGCCCCTTCCCGAGGAAGAGCTGGTCAGCCGATGTAGACAAACCATAGCCAGCGCCAGGGAACAGCTCCAGGCATTGATGGATCGGGAGATAATTACACCTGCCCCTGGCGGGAAGATATACTAAATCCAAATTCGCTATGAAAAGAAACCGGTGATGAGTTCCCGAGGGGTGCCTTCGTAGGATGCCTCGGCCAGGAACTCGGTGCCTTTCTGGTTACCCCAGCTGTAGTTGATTACCGTCTCCCCCTCATGCTCACAAAAGTCCACGTCAGAGTTATTGATGTTAACCGCGTTCTCTATCTTCTCCCTCAACCCAGATGATAGAGAGGAATTTGCTATCCTCTTATCACCGGGTGAAGGTGATAGAAACGGGCCAAGGGAGCTCTCCTCCCAGCTGCTGAGATCCCTGGATCGAATGACGTGAGGCTCATATCTTGGACCTGGTTTTGACTCAAGGTATACCATGTAATAATTTTCATCAAAGAAGCGCAAGGCCGGGCAGGCAGTATACTTTTCTCTCGAAAACACATGATTAAATGGCATCATCTCCCATTCGCGGAGATTCTGTGACTGGGCAAAGAAGATGGTGAATCTCGATCCCACCAATTCTGCCGGCCCTCCCAGCTCCAAAGCCATCACATACCTATTCCCTGACTTGCATACCGATGTATTATAGACCTCCTTATCCCCCAGCTCGAGAGCCGTGACCGAATCCCATTTCGATAGATCCCTGCTCCAAAACACCCGGATCTCCGAACCGCCGGGCTCATTTGTGCCATAGGCAAACAGCATCGGTCCTTCCACAAATGCGCAGCCAAAATGATAGCCGGGCGCAAATCGTGTCAAGACCTCTCCCGAAGCTGGATCAAGGAATCGGAAATATGATCGTCCGGTGTGGTTTCCGTAATAATTCTCCCTGACGTATTCAAATCGAATTAGACGCTCCTTGTACACCACGGGCGTGGTCTCCACCATATCGCAGTCTATGGTACCCTTCTTGACGATTTCTGGCTTCAAGCCCATGCATCAACTTCTGGAAATTAACTAATAAAGCCATTGCTTCTCAAAAAGGCAAGCCAAATCATTATTCAGCGTTGATCTGGTTTCAAAGCTACTCAAGGAGGACACGGAAATGGGAATTAGCATAGGCGTGGTTGGCCTGGGTTCTTTCGGCTCCAGCTTTGCCCCGCTTTTCAAAAACCACCCGCTGGTTGATAGAATAGCTCTCTGCGACCGGGAGCCGGAAAGAGTCAAGGCCTTTTCAGAAAGGAATTCATTCCAGGATAAATTCGACCCCTCAGATGCATATTACTCACTTGATGATATAGTGAAGAGCGATCTCGACGCCATAGCCCTGATTACCCAGCCATGGCTTCACGCTCCTCAGGCGGTTAAGGTAATGGAATCCGGAAAAAGTGTCTACAGCGCCGTCCCTATCATATCCTTGCCGTCGGGCAAGGAGATACTCAATTGGTGCGACAGGATCATAAAGACCTGTATAGAAACGGATATGTATTACATGCTGGGAGAGACCACCTACTACAGACCACAGGCCATGTACTGCCGAAAGCGACGCGAACAGGGGGACTTCGGGGATTTCGTGTATGCTGAAGGTGAATATCTCCACGACATCGATAGCCCAACCAGCAGCTTGAGGAAGGTTAGAGCGAGTCGTTTGGCCTCAGCGGCTGGTAGAGAATGGATTCAGACCGAAAAGGAGTATGAAGAGCGGGGAGCGATAACCGGTCCCATGCACTATCCCACCCACTCCACATCCGGCCCCGTTTCCGTGATGAATGCTCACGCCACCAGGGTTTCAGCCCTGGCATATTATAGCAAACGCGAGGACGAGTATTTTGGCGGCTCTCCCAGTAACGAGACTGCGCTATTCAAGATGTCCAACGGGGCCCATGTACGTATCTGTGAATACAGGGAGATAGGCCTTCAGAATCGAGAGATCTTTCGCGTATATGGAAACGAGGGCAGCTTCGAAAATGATACCTGGTGTGACAAGCATTCGTGTACCACTCTGAGCACGGAGGAGATGAGGGACCCTCTTCCCCAGGATGTATATGATGCCTTTGCCAGGTACAAACCGGATGACATATACGGCGGTCATGGGGGTTCACACGCCTACTTGGTAAACGAGTTCGTCGAGGCCGTACATCAGGACCGCCAGCCGGCCATAAATGCCTGGGAAGCGACAAGATATATGGCCATGGGGGTCATGGCCCATCAATCGGCATTGAAGGACGGAAGGGTCTTGGATGTTCCGGACTGGGGAGATGCACCGGCAACCAGCTGATAGTTAAGAGTCGCCCGGATGAAGCCATCTAGAGAAGATTCCAATGAAGGACTGCATATTTTGCAGGATCGTCGATGGCCAGCAGGAGAGCGAAAGGGTCCTCGAAACGAAACAGGCCCTGGCCTTCCTGGACATAAATCCCAGAGCACCGGGCCACACCCTTATAATACCCAAGGATCACGCTCGGACGCTCACCGATCTTGATCCTGACCCCGCCGCCGGGGTCTTCCTTACCACGAGGCGAATCTGCACCATGATCGAGGACGCCCTAAATCCGGAAGGATTTACCATAGGGATCAATGACGGACCTGAGGCGGGACAGGAAATACCGCATCTACACGTGAATGTGATTCCTCGATTTAAGGGAGACGGCGGTACCTCGGTTCACTCCGTTGTCCAAAACCCCCCTGTCAAAGACCTATCAGAGATCGCGGAAAAGATAAGAGATGCCGGTTTGTCAGATATAAGTTCCCGGCCCTAAACCGAAAAGATACTTCAGTTCAACCTACTGATAGGAACTCAATGAGTAGCCAGAAGACACTCCTGCTGGACGAGATGTACACTGGCTTCAAGGAATATTTCGAGATAATGGAATGGGAAGTGGTCACCCTGGATGATCTGGACCTCCAGGGAGCCGATGATAAAGAAGTAGTGAGATGCGCAAAAGAGAAGGACCTCCTGCTCGTTACCCAGGATCAGAAACCGGCAGAACTAGCTGAAATCACCGGTGTCCCCTTCGTTTTAATCTCAAAACGTTTGGTGGCGGAATTGATCGATTCCGAGATTCGAAGGAAGTACCCGAATCTGAAATAAGCTATCCCCGCCTACGGTAGCAGTAGGTAGATCGATTACCACTTTTTCCCAACCATAAGAGATGCAGATTAAGATGAAAGAAAAGGTAAAACTACTAATTAGCGGATTGCCTGAGAACTCAGGCCCAGGGGACCTACTCGGTGCTATGGCCAACGATACACGAATCGACGGCAAAGAGGTCGGCAGAATAGATATCAAAGGGTCCGTAGCCACCCTCTCGATTCCCTCGGGGGCCGCGGACAGCGTGATTGCCAATCTGGATGAGGTCTCCGGAAGACCAGTCACCGTGGCCAGGGCACGATCAAAAAATCTCAAGTCCCATCTCCTTGGCCTAGCAAGACTGGTGGAGATGGAAAGAGAGGAAGAAATGCGAAGGCACGAAAGGGAAATTCGAAATCTAACTGGTTTTCAGAGGGAAAAAGAGGGCCGTGCAATTCTCCATCTAAAGGGCAAGGACAAGGGAACCGGCCTGGGTGGGAAATATCTAATCAAGTTCGTCCGCCAGAGGCCCGGTGAGCAGCTTCCGGATACGGAGATAACCGTAGGTGATCTGGTCATGTTATCCAGAGGGAATCCACTGAAGGCAAATAATCCAACTGGAACCGTTTCCAGCAAGACCAACTATTCCTTAACCATCGCCTTTGACCGTAAACCTCGCCGTTTCCTCTTTGGAAAGGGGCTAAGGTGCGATCTTTACGTAAACGACATAACCTATCAGCGCCAGCTTGAGGCCCTTAAGGAGGTTACTTCAAGGGATCAGAGTCGAGACCTGGCCAGCAAGGCTCTGGGACAGGACGGGCTGGAATTCGAGGATCAAGGGAACCTTCAAATCCTCAACAAGAATCTCAATACTTCGCAAATCGAGGCCGTCCGGAAGGCGCTAGCCGCCAACGACTTCTACCTGATACATGGTCCTCCCGGAACCGGGAAGACGGTGACCTGCATCGAGGCCGCACGCCAGCTAATCAGGCGAGGAGAGAAAGTTCTATGCACGGCGGACTCAAACACCGCCGTCGATAATCTGGTTGAACGCCTCGCTGACTGGGGAGAAAACGTGGTTCGGGTTGGTCACCCAGCCCGAGTCACCCCGAACTTGAGGAGCCACACCTTGGATGAGATAATTCAAAATGACCCCAGCTATATCCAAAGCCAGGAAGCTCGGGAGGCCGCACTAAAGCTCGTCGATGAACAGGGCAAACTGACCCATCCCGGCGGCAGATGGCGCCGTGGAATGAGCAATGGAAAGATCCTTGCCCTGGCCCGTAGAGGTAAGGGCTCAAGGGGTGTTCCCCCTTCGAGAATTAAGGAGATGGCCAAGTGGATCCATCTCAAATCCAAGATAGATGACCTGTTTAACAAGGCGCAGAGGCTTGAGGAGGAAGCAATATCACACGTATTGGAATGGGCGGATGTGATCTGCGCCACGAACTCCGGTTCAGGCTCCGAATTGATGTCTGACCGGGAATTTAACACCGTGATAATTGACGAGGCAACCCAGGCCACCGAACCCAGCTGTTGGATACCTATGGTACGTGCAAATAAAGTGGTGATGGCTGGCGACCATAAGCAGCTACCCCCTACAATACTGAGCCCCGACGCCGAGGGCCTGAGCAAGACCCTTTTTGAGTCCTTGGTCGAGGTGCACGGAAACCGATGCAGATCCATGCTCAAGATTCAGTACAGGATGCACGAGAAGATCATGCAATTCTCCAACCAGCAGTTCTACGATGACCTGCTAGAGGCCGACGAATCCGTCGCCTCCCATACTATCCTTGACCTCCTCCCTGATTCCAAAGTAAGATCTCCAAGTGATTCCCTTGAGAGCCCGTTGGTCTTTGTGGATACTCGGCATATTGATGGGAACGAGAGGACAAGAACTGGCTCCACATCTAAGGAAAACCCGGTAGAAGCGGAAATAGTTGATTTCATAACCAGCCAGATTCTCGATCTGGGGATTCTCCAGAGAGATATCGCCGTCATCTCCCCCTATGACGATCAGGTGGATCTTCTGAGAAGACTTATTGGAATGGAGGAAATTGAAATAGACACCGTGGATGGATTCCAAGGTAGGGAAAAGGAAGTGGTAATCGTCTCACTTGTCCGGAGCAATTCGCGAAACAGCATCGGTTTTCTGAATGATATTCGCCGTCTTAATGTTGCGCTCACCAGAGCCAAGAGAAAGCTGATTATCATAGGTGATAGTTCAACCATTACCTCCCACCAAACCTACGAACATCTCTTGGAGTATGTCCGTTCCACAGGAAAGGTAATCTCACTCGAAGAGCCCCCAAAGGCTTCAGCGCGGTAAGTACTGCCCCATCGGTAATCGCAAAGCTTATTACCGGTGTAGGTATTTCCCTATGCGTTGCCCAGGCCATTCATCCTGAGTTTCCAGGTATTTATCCTAAGTCTGATTTTTGCCAGTGTATTTCTAGGTACCGGGTTTGGGAAACCCTTTGAGGCAACTCTGGTTCTGGAAACAAAGAACATCTCCATTGGCACCAGGATCGGGAATCCAAATCTTACCTTCGCCCTGGAGAATGAATTTGGAGAGGACGTCCAGGGAGCCGCCGGATATCTGACCATGCTGGCAGAAAATAAGACCCTATATGAGAATAATGGATCCTATTATGCGAATTTAACCGATGTCAGCGCCGGCACCTATGACATAGTTGTCAGACTCCAGAAGGAGGGCTATCATATCCCAGAACTCCGGACCACCTTCTACCTGGAATATGAAAGAATCTACCAGGGCTACACAAACCTTACGAGGCTTTCCGGTCTATCATTTACCACCGATCGCCCCGAGGTTTGCACGGCGTCTTTCAACCAGGAACTGGTGGAAATATCTGTCGTCTACGACAAGTCCAGGATCCCCGTCGTCCACTTCCATCTTGTATTCCCGGAACCCCTGGACCTCTCCCGATTCGATCTTGTACGGATCAATATATCCCACCAAAACTGTCCCTCGCTACAAATCGGCCTTCAGGATGACGAGGGCTCAAAGACCATGTTAACCCTGGATACGGACGGGGATATGGATGTGAAATGGAAATATCGCGAGGCGACTGACTGGGTTAACTTCAAATCCATCAGCAAACTGGTTTTCCAGACCATGCAGCGGAGGGATGGAAAGAATCACAGGATTGCCTTGGAAAGCCTGGAATGGGTCAGGAACCCACGGTATATCCACCAATGTCCTCCCACCTTGAAGGATGCCCTCCAAAACACCCTTTCCCATAGAGCCGATCCGATCTTCGTGCATGGCCCCACCGGCCTACCCTTTGAATTCATCAACCTTTACGAGTACACGGTGCCCTCGGTCAGCGAGCTTGACATGACCATCGGGAATAATGAGATAGGGGAGGGATTGACCTCTTTCTGGATGTATTACCTGGGCTCGGGAGAGAAATGGGTAGAGGAATTCCTTCGACAGGCCGCAGTTGCCGAGGCGCGCTACCTGGACCCGGGCGATGGTCTTATCGGTCTCCATCATTATTACAGAAGAACCGGAGAGCTAGACGATGACACCCACAATCTAAGGGGATGCAAGTTTCGGGGTGGGCCCGCGGGGGAGAGTTCTGCCCAACATGGTGCAGAGGAGGCCATGTACATGATGTTACCAGCGGCCTGGATCCTGGGTGAGGAGGAGGCATTGCACGCCCTGGAAAGATATAGCGAAACACTCCTCCAGCTAAATTCTGAACCTGATTTCCTCCATCTTCACCTCTACGTGAAGAAGTGTAATGGTGAATGGTATGTCGGGGACTGGAACGGAATGCACGACCAGAAGATGGAAGTCGTTGATCCTGACCCCTCGGCCTTCACGGATCTATCCGAGTTCTGGTGGATAACACCCATGCTGGGAACGGCCATTCTGACCGAGAACCAGACGCTGAGAACGCGAATAATCGATCGCTGCCGTCCAATCCTGGATAACGTTATCCAATACCAGGCGGTTAATGGAGAAATCCCCTTTGTATATACCCTAGACGGATCAAGGGCAATTTTTAACGCCACCGCAAAGGGCTGGAGCGGGTATAATGTCAACAGCTTCTACGCACGTTCGGCTTACCTCATGCATAACCTGACGGGGGATGAGAAATACCTGCATTCGCTTGAGAGGATGTACGACTTCTTCCTTCAGGATGGAACACCGGGCAGTTATCGATTCGCCCCCCAGATTATATTCCATTCCCTGTACACCGGAAATGAGACATTGGCAAGCCGCCTGGTCCAGGATATAAGATCGCGGTATACTTTGGATAGAATAGAGCATTCCATATTGGATTGTACGTGGCGCCTTTTGCCCTGGATTTTTACCGGTAACTTAACCGATCTTCAGATCGCGCTCCGGGGGGAAAGCAGATTCAGGACCGAGAACTGGCTAGAGATACCGGGAGGTTCCGGAAGATACCACTACTATCCACCCTATGTAGTGGACACCATAGTGGAATGGGGTTGGTGCCCCCTCGATAAATTCGGGAGTGGGATCGAGGATTTCTACGCACTATCTCAATTAGGCCCCTCTTCGATGGGACTGGTGGAGCGCGACCTATTGACCATGGGTTTTCTGGCCAGGATACCTGATTGTCCGGTCATCTCGTTGGCCCTCCTTGCAATCCTGGGCGCGTTGCTCAATAGAAATCGATCTAGCGGAAAATTCCGGGGAAAACCATAGTAACCAACTTTCCAGACCTTCTCGAGTCGTGGTTACATTATTCTTGAAAGGTCAAGGGGCATAAAAGGGAATGAATCTCACCGATGAGGATATCGAAGAAGCACGGGTCTATCTCGTTAACGAAATGGTGGAGGAAGAATTCCAGGAAATACTTTACCAAACGGATCTCACTTGTCGTCTCTGTACCCGATGCTGCATAGACTATGGAATCCCTGAGATCTCAAAGCCGGCAGGTGTAAGATGCCCCTATCTAACCGAGGAGGGATTGTGTGAAATATACCAGGACCGGCCACGGCGCTGCAGGGATTTCCCCCACCTCAAGAATCTAAACTACGTGAAGGCCAATAGCCGGTCAATCTTTCACGTGAAGAGCAGCTGTCCAGTTATCACTGAATTCATCGAGAATATTCTGGAAAGGATCAGGGAAATCAAAAAATGCTGAGCAGCCGTTTACCACTCCCGAATGTGATTCGAATGATGGGTAAGGATATTCTTGATCATTTCCTCTCCAGATCTGACTGGGTTGATGGAGAGAATACAGTTGACCGGGTAATAGTTGGCGATCCCGAACTCGATTCATCCTCCTGCCTGGTAACCTGGATGCCCTCACTTTCCGCACTCCGCACCATGCATGGAAAGGGCATCCCCCTCATGATTTGTCATGAACCGGTATTCTGGAATCACCACGATCAGAGCCCCGGTTCCAGCCCCCAATCATCACGAAAATTGAACTACATCCAGGACCGCGAGCTAACAATAGTGAGGATTCATGATTGCTGGGATAGATGGCCGGAAGCCGGAATTCCCTTTGCATGGGCTCGATTCCTGGGTATTGGAACCAAGCCAGCGAAGATTGGAGCCAACGGCTATCAGCATAGATATGATATCAAGGGGATAGGACTCCGCGAGTTCGCGCTCAAGGTCGCAGATAGGTGCTCAACTATCGGTGAACCGGTCATCCAAGTAACGGGGGATCCGGGAACCGAAATATCCCGGGTGGGTATAGGGACGGGATGTGCATGTGATATCAATATCTATCTGGAAATGGGTTGTGACTGCTCCGTGGTTTGTGACGACGGGTCCTCCTACTGGGCAGGAATCCAGATGGCCAAGGACATGGAACACCCAGTAATTCGAGTGAATCATGGAACATCAGAGGAGCCAGGGATGATCTCCCTTACCGGTTATGTAAATGAGAACCTGGAGGGCCTAAACGCGATCCACCTTCCCCATGGCTCGAGCTACCGGCCAATGGGATTACTCGAGTCAGGAGCCCACCAAAATTCACGAAGGTTCCCAGGTCCGTGAATGCTTACCCAGGAATAGGAATATCGATAGGCAAATGATCAACGGCAAATAGGGCAACTCCCCAATGATCCCCACATCATCACCATAGGATGCCACGAAAAGTTCGGTGGATCGGGACCCACAGCCGATAAACTCCCCGGTCCAGGAGGGGCTGACGTCGTATGCGATATCTATATTGGTAGGCACGAAGTCCAACTCCCATAGTAAATCCCCGTTTTTGTCCACTTTGAGAAAATGGGCCAGCATGGGATAAAGACCAGTAATGCCTCCGGCCACGTAACCTCCTTCCACCTCGGTAACTGAATTAGCCTCATCCCTTTCGGGGGTTCCATATGCCTTCTCCCAGATCTTATTGCCTTCCTGGTCTATCTTAAGTAGGTAGAAATCCCTTCCTCCTTCCCCAAAAGATTCGGTGAATCCGGCCATGAGATAGCCACCATCCTCGGTTGCAATTATGCTATCGGCAACTTCAAAATCATCCCCGCCTTGGCTCTTTTCCCATAGGACCTCCCCTTCCTCATCTATCTTAAACACGTAGGCATCCCCACCTTTGAAGCCCGCGACAAGGTAGCCAGAGTCCCTGGCGGTGACGATGGAGTTGGCCTGACCCGTGCCATAGGTTCTGTTCCAGACAATTTCCCCGGCCGAATTCAGCTTTAACAGGTATATATCCACATTAAGCCTCTGATAGAGCGAATAACCGGCCAGAATGAAACCACCGTCCCCGGTCTGTACGATGGACCTCCCATACTCCTCATTCTCCCGCTCGATTACCCTCTGCCAAATCATCTCTCCCGATTCATCGGTTCTTACCACGGAGATATCTAAACGATCATCGTCCACGCCACTACCGGCCGAGATCCCACACATGATATACCCGTCCTCCAATGGCAATAAGTCAAAGGCGGAATTCTTTTTTTCCTCAACCGGATAGTAGCTTCTATTCCATATCACGTTTCCCATTTCGTCCAACTTGACCAGGATATATTCTTTATCTGATCCAGTGCCCGCGAAAACGTAGCCATTATCAATGGCCCTGGTAATTGACCTGGCCTCAGAGCCATTCAAAGAGATATTCCATAGCTGCTGTGGCAGCCCCATTGCCGGGATGCAGAGCATTACCATAAACGACAGCGCTAGTATTCCTTTCTTAAAGAAAGACATGCCTCTGGCCGTCTGGCAATTATTTTTATCTCTTTCCCCCCGGAAGTCCGACTTCATCCACATAATGCCTCCTTAAATTGGTCAAGGTTCCTGGTACCACCTCGTATTTCTCCTTTAACTCTCCCAGGTATCCGATTAGGTCCAGCAATGTTCTCGTATGGTCCGTATCCTCCCTGTCATACCGGTAACAATTATGGGTAAACAGGCATAGGCATTGGAAATCGGCGGACCTATCCTCCATTTCTCTCAGTGCCCGATTTACTATCGGCAGATGCCATACATCGAACTCTCCGTGTTCTATTCGCAGCTCGTAAGGAAAGCCATTTGGATGGTGCCTGCTGGGGTCCGTGGTAACTGGAACTTCCAAGAAAGGCAGACCTCCCGCTTCCAGCCGGTTCTCCTCGTTGGTCCAGTGAGGATGACGGGAAGTATCCTTCCACTCGGCCGCAAAACATGGGACCTCCCTTCCCGGATCCGAAACCGATCCTTGCTCAAATCCCAGGGAATAAAGAACGGGAAATGTATTGTCGTCGGCTGAGAAATTCCCGGGTCTAAAGGACTTCGGGGCCTTCCCAATTGCCTCCTGGAAAATCCTGCTGCCCTCCCCGATTATTTCCTTCTGGCCATGGTAATCATATTGACCTAGATAATTGGAATATTGGCCATTTCCCATCGTCTGTGGGTGTATATGCAAACCCATCTCAACCCCCAGTTTTGAGAGTTCACGGAATAGCTCTGCCTGTCTCTGGGCACACTCCGGCGTTAAGAAAAGGGTGGGCGGAATCCCGGAATCAAGAAGTCGTTTGGAAAAGCCGTATATGGCCTTTTCGCTCCTATCCCAGCTTTCTGGTCCTCCGAGTTCATTGGGGAACTCCCCAACGCTTCGTTCACAGTCCATAGTGAACGCTATGTATAGCCTTGGAGCCATTCAAGCCCCCTCTTGGCAGTCATTACCGAAAAATATCTCACTTGAATCAGCCTTTTCGGCAGTAATCCCACGCAGATGCCGGAAGTTTTTCCTCCTTGCGGCCTCTGCTCCATAGCTATATTTGGGAGGCTCCCGGGCCCGAGATTCCCTTTCACAGGATATATTGGGGGAGCAATAATCAAATTCGTTATCCGATATCCAAATTTGTCTAGCCTCTGATTCAACTAAAATTCCTGTCTCATCGCCGCCAGCCATCCCGGAAATGGAGTTTTCCTGGATAGCGATATCATGGGCGGGTCCACATATCTGGATCTGGCTATCCCCTGACTTGAAGGAATTTCCCTCGATTTGGCACCTTCTCACAAGACAGGCATGCATTTCAACTGGTCTCTCCGTTTTTCGGAATATTATCCCTGGACCTCCGTTGCTTCCGATACTACAATTTTCGATCAGGTTATAGCAATCTCTGGTGCCAATGGATATGCCGGAGGAGAGATTACCTGTAAATTCACAATCCCGGACGGTGATATGATTGGCACGCACGCAGAAGAATAATCCATTTAAGTCATTATCTCTGGCCTTGCATTTCTCGAATAGCATCCCTGTACTCCCTGCACCTGGGTGGTAACCATTTCCAGCATTTTTTTCCAGGAGACAGTCACTTACCCTAACCCTGCTACACATCTGGAAACCAAATCCTTCCCCCTCAAATGCCCTTTCCTCGACTTTCTGAACTTCGATTTGATGGCTTCGGAGGAAATAGACCGCGGCACCTCTACATGGACCTATCCCTGCTGGTTGTTCTTCCCTGTTTCCATCGATCACTAGATCGCTGACCTTGGCGTTTTCTATATCCAAACCATAGATGAGAGGGAATGCGGTCACCAATACTGGATTGAATCTTTTCTGATAGTCAGCATGCAGACCAGTGTCAATACCTATCCAATTATCATCAACCCACGTAATGCGGCCGAAGGTCTCGTAAAAGCCCCGATGTTCATCGTCCCCTATAGTCACCGTCATACCAGGCTCAAGGCCTTTGGCATCGATTAGAGGAACATCAAGCATTCCATAATTATGATACCCGGAGAGGGGATATATGGATCCTGGTGATTTCCTTAGAACCGTCTTTTTACCCTGACCCTGCAGAGTGGTGTTGGAACGCAATTCTATTCCCCTGTCGATTTCAAGATCCATCTCCGGCAAGATAACACGGCCTCCGGCCGGAGATATGCCATCGATTTCCTTTTGAATATCGGTTGCGGAGGTTACGTCCGATTTCCTTAACCTGACGGAATGCATTGGGTTACCCTCACACCTCATCCCCCTTCCAACAAAAAGGTGTATTCGACAATACGTCTCCTCTCCGATATTCAGAGGCAGATGGAATAGCGGTCAAACAAGGCAAACACTATATAGACTGGCATTACCGAATTGAGATCGATGGATATGATATTTCTCATTGAGGCCGGAATCCATTTTGCATCTGCCTCGTCTATTTTGTGGCTGCTTCCGTTCATTGTCCTCGCCCTTCATGATGCTTCCGCTGGTGTTCCATGGAACTCGATAAGTAAATGGAAAATAAGATTGACCGGAAATCCAACAGCTAGCGAGCAGTATGCTGCCATTGAGCTACAGCGCTTTCTGAATGAAGCAGGCCAGGTAAAGCTCCAAATACAAAATGAGCTCTCGGAGAAGGGCCCTGCCATATTCATAGGGCCTGATGCCGTATCCATGGCTGAAGATATGGAGTTCAATATGGAGGATTTGGGCCCTGAGGATTTTCAGATCTCGGTTGATGAGACCGGGATCTTCATTGCTGGGGGCAGGCCCCGTGGCACGCTATATGGAGTATATGCCTTTCTTGAGGATGCGCTTGGAATCCGTTTTCTTACCCCGGACCACACCTTTATTCCCCATATGGATAATCAAAAAGCGATTCCCCATATGGATAAAAAGTTCTCACCGCCTTTCTCCTTCCGATGGAGCAGATTTGGCGAAATCCTGGAAGACCACCTCTTCGCTACCAGAATGCGCACCAATACCGTTCAGGAAGAGGAAAAGCTTGGAGGCAAAACCCCGGTAAAACTGATTAACCACACATTTGGACAACTAATGCCCTGGTCTGAATACGGGGACGAGCATCCCGAATATTACAACGAAATTGATGGTAAGCGGCCTAAAAATATCTGGCATGATCAATATGACCCGGGAGTCCAGCTCTGCACCACGAATCCTGATGTCATCCGTATTGTCACGGAAAAGGTATTGCGGAAATTGGAAGAAACCCCTGACCTGGCCAACATCTCAGTTTCCCAAAATGACAACGGCCAATACTGTCAATGTGACCGATGTCGGGCCATAGATGAGAGAGAGGGATCCCATATGGGGTCCCTTCTGACCTTAGTGAATGTCGTTGCCGACGAGGTGGCAAAACGATATCCCGGTGTAATGGTGGGCACCCTGGCATATGCCTACTCAAGAAAGCCGCCCAAGAATATCAAGCCCAGACCCAACGTCCAAATCCAGCTCTGCAGTATAGAATGCTGCCAAACCCATGCAATTGATGACCCGGACTGCCCCAAGAATCCTCCATTTTGCAAAGACCTAAAGAACTGGGGAAAGATCTGCGATAACGTATATGTCTGGGACTACGTGACCAACTTCCACAACTACCTTCTCCCCTGTCCAAATCTTCGTACATTGGGTAACAACGTGAGGTTCTTCCACCAGAACGGGGTTAGAGGATTGCACATGCAAGGGCCGGGGCCGGGAGCAGAGATGGGCGGACTTCGTAATTATATAATTAGCAATTTGATATGGGACCCATCTAAAGATGACGGAGTTCTTATGGATGAGTTCCTAAGGCTCCATTACGGCAAGGCCGCTGGTTTGGTAATGGATTATATTGATCTCATACACGACGCAGCGGAGGAGAACACCCAGCACCGTAACTGTTTCGGATCCGCATCAGAACATGGTTTGAACGCTGATCTGGGATGGAAAGGCCTGACTATTTTCCGGAAAGCGATTGATGAGGCGGATTCAAGGGCTATCCAGGAAAGGCTGGAAAAGGCGTCCATTGGCTGTCACGCACTTATCGTGGAAAGCGTAGTGAGTCAGGCTTTCCAGAAGATACGAAGTCGAAAGAAAAATAGGGACAAAACGCCTTTTGTTCTTGATGTTCAAGCCAGGAAGATCCGTCCCTATTTGGGGCCGTTTTTCGATCTTTGTCGAAAGCACGATATACCAAAGATGGGTGAATGGGCGACTTTGGACGAAGTTGAAGAGGTTGTCAGGGAGGGGTATAAAATGGAAGAGGGAGAATCATTCTAGATACCGGGCTTACTTATCAGGCAAAAAATTGATCCTGCCAATTTATAGCACTAAAGTCCCCTCCACCTAGGTAGTTTTATGGAGTTCCGTGAAGTACATACCGATGTTAAGAGAAATCAGGCCTCTGCTCGGTTTCAGCGTTGAGGCCATGGATGGAGATATCGGGAGTGTAAGAGATTTTCTTTTCCAAGCTAATAATTGGGAGGTGAGATACCTCGTTGTTGATACGGGGAATTTCCTCTCCGGCCGCAATGTACTCATAATTCCCGAGGCCCTTGGAAAGCCCCAGGAGGATTCAGAGGTGTTCCCGGTCCAATTGACCAGGGAACAGATAGAGAACAGCCCCGATATGGATTGGGCAGAACCCGTATCCAAAGAGATGGAGGAGAATTTACGGCTCTATTTTGGCTTAAGGTTCTATTCAATCCCCCGGCAGGCCGAAGTCGCATTATTTCCAAAATCAATATCCGAGCAGGAAGAGGCACAGGAGAAACCGGATAGTGATGAATCTAACATTCGGAGTCTGGACGAGGTGGAGGAATATTCCATACATGCCACCGATGGTAAAGTGGGCCATGTTGATGATTTCCTCGTGGATGATGATGCGTGGATGATCCGATATATGACCGTTGAAACGGGTAATTGGTTATCGGGTAAGACGGTGCTGATCTCCCCTAAATGGATAGATGGGGTAAGTTGGGTGAGGCGAGAGATCGATGTGGAACTTTCCCGTGAGGCGATTGAAAACAGTCCAGAATATGACCCGTCAAGCCCGGTGGATAGGGAATACGAAGCCAGGCTCCACGAGCATTATGGAGTTCCAAAATATTGGTCCTAGCCTCCAAGAATAGCGGAATGATTTACTGGAACTTCCGCATTGAATCCAGCAAATACATATTTGCCCTGCTCCTTTGGCCCGACAGGTCACTACATTCCCTTGGCTTCTCCGGATCCATTTTAAGAATAATCCAACATTTAGCAACTGATGTTACAAAAAATCAAAGACCTACGTCGATTTACGATTGAGGCAAAGGATGGTGAAATAGGGAGCATTCACGACTTCCTTTTTCAAGAGAATAACTGGTCCGTAAGATATGTGGTTGTGGATCCTAGAAAATACTTGCCGGGAAGAAAGGTTCTAATTATACCGGAGGCCCTGGGAAAGCCCGGTGTCAACCTTGAGGTCTTTCCGGTCATGTTGACCAATGAACAGATAGAGAACAGCCCCGATATGGATTGGGCAGAACCCGTATCCAAAGAGATGGAGGAGAAGCTTCATACTTTTTTCGGTTGGCCGCCGTACTGGATTCCTGAGGAATCAGGAACCGCCGTTTTCCCCAAATCGGATTCCGGTGATAAGAAGAGAGAGGTTAGGGAGAAACCCGGAGAAGGAGAATCGAATCTCAGAAGCCTAAACGAAGTCGGTGATTACTCGTTCAACGCGATAGATGGAGATATAGGGGAAGTGAGCGACTTCGTGGTGGATGATGATGACTGGAAAATACGTTATATGGTGGTCGACACCAGTGAATGGCTTCCGGGAGGGAGGTTATTATCTCGCCGGACTGGATCGATAGCATCAATTGGGCCGATAACAAGGTAGATGTCGATCTAAGCCGTGAAGCGGTGAAGCAAAGCCCAGAATTTGACCCTGAAAAGCCCATAGGCAGAGAATATGAGGTTAAGCTCTACGAGCACTACAGAGAGCCCAAGTACTGGGTCTAGACCCGGGGATCAAAAAAAGTAATGGCGGGAATCCAGTTATCAGCCCAGGCCAGGATGGTAAATCAATGGCCTATTCGAACCTACATATCGAACATATCCAGAAGGTCTTCGATGACGGAAACCACAACGCCTTTACCGACCTCTGTAATTTCAAGGGTGACTACTACCTGACCTTCCGCAGTTGCCCGGATGGACACGGCGTTAACTCGACCTCAAGGATAATCATAATGTCCAGCAAAGAGGGTGAATCATGGAAGGAATCGTGCAGTTTCAAGGTCAACGATCGCGATACACGTGATCCCCACTTCCTTTCCTTCAGGGACCATCTTTTCGTGTATACCGGTTGCTGGCAGGAACCCAAACCGGATGGTCAGCCCGATCTAAACGATCAGCTAGGGTTTGCCGTCCATACCTCCGACGGCCGTATATGGAAGGGCCCGACCCTGCTGGAAGGAACCTACGGGCACTACATCTGGCGCGCGGCCAAATTTCATGGTAAGGCCTATCTTTGTGCCAGGAGAAAGAAAAAATTCGCGCCCTCTTTCCGTAGGGGAGAATCGCCGGAGGAAGTCCAGGCCACCTATCTTGAAAGTAATAATGGACTGGTTTGGTCCTTTGGTGGCTATTTCGCCAAAACTATGGGTAACGAGACCGCCTTCCTTTTCGAGGAGGATGGATCCATGCTGGCCCTGGTTCGGGGCAGAGGAGATTTCCCGGCACGTATCTGCCGTTCGAATCCCCCTTATACCGAATGGACCAGGAAGGAACTTGAACAGAACGTCGGTGGCCCACTACTTGTCAGATGGGGCAATGAATATCTGGTCGGCGGGCGAAACACCACCGAACCAGGGAACCCAAAAACCACTCTTTATTGGCTGGTGGGAGAACACCTGGAGGAAGCCTTGGAACTCCCAAGCGCTGGAGACAACTCATATCCTGGATTTGTCTCCCTGGGCAAAGATAGCGCATTAATATCCTATTACTCGGCCCACGAGAACCGACAACCCTCAATTTATCTTGCCAAGGTTGTGAGGGGATAGGGAAAGTTTTCTTAGTTTGGTTATGGTTCCCTAATAGGACTAGATGGTTTACGTCTTCACCCAAAAATAACTGGGCGAAAACCCAGCTTGCAGGGATTCTAAGGAGGAACCAGCAGGATGAGTAACGATAAAAAAACTAATTTTCTGTGGATATCATTTGAGGATACCAACCCCTTCTACGGTTGTTACGGTGACCACATCGCCCGCACTCCAAATCTTGATCGTCTTGCAGACGAGGGCTGCATATGGACCAACGCATTCTCCACCGCGGGCGTTTGTGCACCCGCCCGCTCGGCCATAATAACCGGAATGTACCCCACCTCCATGGGCACTCATCACATGCGAACTACACATACCAACGAATTCGCTCCCGAATTACCCACCCCATACTCAGCCGTAGTTCCCCATTACGTAACCTGTTTCACCGAGTACCTGCGTGCAGCCGGTTACTACTGCACAAATAACGTTAAAACCGATTACCAGTTCGATCCCCCCTTAACGGCCTGGGATGAATTGAGCAAAAACGGACACTGGCGTAATCGTCCAGATACCGAGCAACCTTTTTTCTCGGTATTCAACCTGGGACGCACCCATGAAAGTGGCATGTGGCCAGAGAAATGCCCCGAAATAGCTTTTGACCCCGATAAAATGGAATTGCCACCATATTTCCCGGACACGCCTAAGGTCCGCAGGGCCATGGCCCGAATGTATACCAACATCGAGCAGAACGACCGGGTTCTCGGGGATCTACTAGAACAACTTGAGGAAGACGGTCTGGCCGAGAATACGATAGTGTTTCACTGGAGCGATCACGGACCTCTGCCACGAGGCAAACGCTGGCCCTATGATTCCGGTATCCGCATTCCAATGATAATCCGCTGGCCAGGTAGACTGGAACCCGGAAGCGTGAATGAGAATCTGGTTAGCACCATTGACCTCGGTCCCACTGTACTATCACTCGCCGAAATCGATATACCCTGGCATATGCAGGGGAAAGCATTTCTGGGATCACAAACCGGACCTAGCCGGGACTACATCTTTGCCAGCCGCGACCGGTATGACGAGTCCTATGACATGGTACGGGCCGTCCGGGACAAGCGCTTCAAGTACATCCGGAACTACTATCCTAACAAACCATACCTGCTCTGGATACCATACAGGAACAGGCATCCCATAGTACAGGAAATGTGGCGTTTGCACCTTGAGGACAAGCTAGAAGGAGCACAACGCCTGATGTTTCGGTCCCGGCCAGTAGAGGAACTCTATGATACACGACAGGATCCTCATGAAATTCATAATCTGGCGGATAACCCTGAATACCAACCGGAACTCAGGAGACTTCGTGAAGCCCTGGATGCTTGGATAAATGAGGTAGGGGACATGGGAGAAATCCCGGAAGAGGAGATGATACGCCGTTGGTACCCGACTGGGGAAAAACCACGCACCGCGCCACCATTATTTATTCCTATCACTAAGGATAACCCAGGGAAGGACCCAGCCCCACGTGGGGGAGAATATCAAGGGCCTTTTCTCATTCAGATCTATTGTGCCACGCAGGGGGCCTCTATCGCCTATACATTTGATCAGGATGATAACCCCCATTGGCTGCTCTATACAAAACCAATTCGATTACCAGAGGGCGAGAACAGGCTGAGAGCTAAAGCAATTCGAATTGGGTACACAGAAAGCACGGAAAGAGCGGCAACCTTTTCCGTATCTAACCACGGATTGCCAGCTTAAAGATCCTCGATTATCAGGGGATGAGCTGGGTCAGTGATTAACCACTGGGGCAATCCCTTGTCAAGTGTAATGATCTCATAATTATCGGATTTATGCATCAGTATCTTCCAGAACCCCGGTTTGGATTCCCCCCGCGAAATAAGGATATGGGAAGATGACCCATGAACCTTGGGATTTTCCAAGCACCCCATATGCTCCTCATCCGGGGAAAAGACATCGGCTTTAGCTCCACTCTTGCCAAGAATCAGGTTGAAGCTCTCCGTCCCTTCCGGTACGTGGAAATATAGGGGCAAATCTTCATCAAGGCACCTCCCATCCAGATCCAAGCCGTGAGGTGGAACATGGAAAGCCATCCAAGCACCGTTAACCCTCATTTTCTCCAAGGCTGCCATACGGTACGGAGCTCTAAGAAAATAGACCTTGTTTGCCTTTCCCTGGAAGGTAATTGACCTTCCTTCGGCCACCATCCCGGTGTCAATCGATTTGCCCTTTTCATCTGTCAACACGTATTGTATAAATTCGGCCCTTCTATGGAATCTCTCAATTTTGATCTTGACTGCTCCTTCGGACGAGCTGTATAGAAGCAAATCAATTCCACCCCTGCCCACTGGTACCAGGCAGTCCCTTGGACCTGTCTCACCCCCTATGGGCGGACTCTCCGTCACCGCCAACTCAGGGGGTTGAAAATCGATCTTTCTGGTTATCCTACATCCCTCTCGCTGATTTGCAAGAAGCTCATCGATCTCATCCTCATCGAGGGTCAAAGGTGATTGGTAATCTGGCGGCAGGAAGCCGTAATCACGGAGGTTCCATTGGAGAAGTGACAAAACATGGCCAAAGATATCCAGCCTTTTTTGTTGACTTGCCTTCTTCTCCACGGATAAGGCATCGAGATAGCAGCTCTCGATCTCTGGATAGAGGGGGGCATATAACTCCTCCAAATGCCTCTCGGTGAGCAGGTATTTTGCACCTGAATTGCGGTTATAGAACCGAGAAAAGGCCCTATCGAGGAGACCGAAGAGTCTCTCCACGGATTTCCCTGCTTCATAACCATAGGCCTTCAGGTAATATTCGTGGAGTATCTCCCTCGCATCCTGGTCCGGGTTCCATAGCAGTCTGGCAATGGTATAGTTACCGGGACCAGAAACGGGCCAGACTGGGTTACCGTAGATATATCCTCCCTTGAAGCCATATTTAGACATATTTGAGAAGGTCGACTTCAGAAGCTCCGGTGACGGGGGGCATATTATCCCATTTGGTTGCACCAGGGTCGTCGGCAGATCATAGTAGTAGATATCGAAGCCGTGTTTTCTTGATAGTTCACTCCAATCTCCCCATATGGATTCGTCCCATCTTTGCTTGACCGAAGGACGATAGAGCCTGAAACCATAGGCAGGGCTATTGGGGATCACAAAGGCCAAGTTGGATTCAATATCCATTTCCTCGGAAGGCGGGTAACGATAATTCGCATACAGGTAACCCCCCAGCATGTGCTTCGGGAACTCCTTCTCCACAATCCGGGCCACATCGTTATAGAATTTCAAAACCAAAGGAGTAACCGAAATTTCACCATGGGGGTCAATTTCCTTAAGTGCCCCCGACTCCGGACTCTCGCTCCATGCCCCACCGTCGGCCGGTGATAGCGAGTACCACCGCCTTTTTGGATCCTCTCGAAATGCCTTGATGATTTTTTCGGCGAAATATTGGACCATCTCCTGGTTCGTGGTCTCCAGCTTGTAGTATCGACCTATGGGCGGAACCCGATTTCCATCCCTCATGGCAAACCAGTCTGGGTGTTCATCGTAAAGAGAGGGAGGAACCGTCCTTATCCAACTATGATTATGCTCGATTGGGCAGACCTGGTGCAATTTCATGCGCTTATCCCATTCGTCCTCCAGAGGGGCTTTGTCTCTAAACGAAATAACGCGGTAATCAAAGGGTGGATGGTCTTCCCGGTCCATTTCGGGAATCACCAAATCTCCCATTTCCGTATATTCCTCCCCCATCTCACCCGGCATTAGCCATCGGACTTCTAGATATTCCTCAATGAATGAATACACTCCATTGGAAGTACCATGATTCACTCCTCCCTTGTCGTTAAGCTCCCCATCTGGCGTGTCGGGACCTAGAATGAAGAGATTGGAATCGAGAGCTACAATTCTGTAGCCATCAATGGGAATCTCCGAAGGGTCCAGCCCCTCTTCCCTGGCTGCGGCAGTGTAACCCAAACTGATATACGGATTGGAAGGTGGCTGCTCGGTGGATATAACCTCGGGTAAAGCTCCAGTCACCTTTCCAAAATAATTCCTTAGGTCCTTAGCCGCATTCCTTACGGATTCAGGAGCGGTTGGATCCAGGTAAATTGAATAATTGGTCTTTCTGTTCCGGACAATCGGGATTGATCCTCTTCCGGACTTCAAGGTTCACACCTGCGTTAAATGCATGGGGCTGAAATACAAAGACTCCTATTTTCATACATTATACATCGATTAAAATCAAATGGAGAAAAATCCAGCGGGAATAAGCGCTGGGGAGGGGATTTGAACCCCTGAAGCCTTTCGGCAACTGACTAGCTGCTCCGATCTGGATTAGCAGGCATACGCTGCTAAGCATCAGCGCCCTTCCAGATTGCCCGTGGATTTCTCCACACTAGGCGACCCCAGCTCCAAGAGTGTGGACTTACACGGGGAAATAAATCTTTTCGACAGAAGCGGCTCTCAATTTATCTGCGGCGAATTAAACTGAATCCCCTACAAGAGATGTTGACAAATCTGAGGTTCCCTGTTTATCGTAGGGTAGAACCAGCATGAATTTCGTCCCCTTTCTAGTTTTTCTCCGGACATCGATGGTTCCGCCATGACCTTCCGCAATTTTCCTGCAAACGCACAGTCCGAACCCCTGCCCCTGTGCCTTCGTTGTAAACATGGGTTCGAAAATTCTATCCATATCCTCTTCGGGAATCCCTTCACCGGTATCACTAACGCTCATCTTAACGTTTCTGCCGTCAAAGGACGTGGATATGACGAGTTCTCCCCCATTGGGCATGGCCTGAAATGCGTTGGTTATGAGGTTAATGAGAACCCTTCTTATGAGATGAGGGTCCACCTCGAATCCCTCCGGAGTGGGATCAATATCGGTTTGCACCGTCACATTATCAGGAACATCTACGGAATCGAGGACCTTCATAATGAAATCATGAACATCCACCGACTGAAGCTCAGGTCTTATGGGCCTAGCATAATCCTGAAGGTCGGAGACTATCTTGTTCATGTAACCGGCCCGCTTTTCAATCGTATCCAGCCGATCCTTAACCTCCCTTAACGATCCCTTATCAAGTTCATTCTTAGCAAGATATAGGTTATTCACTATAACCTGCAGTGGATTCCGGAGGTCATGGCCAACCATGGCCGTGGTCTCGCCGATAGCAGCCATTCGCTCCCTTTCCTTCAACTGCTTGGTCCTCTCCTCCACGAGCTGCTCCAAATGCTGCGAGTACTTCCTCACCTTCTCTTCGGCCTCTTTCCTATCCGTTATATCCATTATTACTCCACGAAGCCCACTAAAATTTCCCTCATTCCATATGGGAATTGCACGCAATAAGACGGGGAAGGTGGAGCCATCTTTTCTTATTGCCGTAAACTCCCCTGGACCGATTTCTTGTTCCTCCACTAGTTTTCCTAATTCATTCTTCGCCTTCCCCCGATCCTTCGGGGCCAACATATTAAACCCGTTTAGTCCGCGTTTAAGGTCTTCCTCACTGTAACCGAACATATTAAGAGCATTTTGATTCGTATAGGTCAAGTTTAGCTCCTCATCCGTTTCAAATATCGCCCCGGGCATCATATCGGCGACATTCCTGAAACGCTTCTCGCTTACCCTGCGACCCCACGAGGCCTCCTCCAAACTTCTTGCAGAAAGCCACGCAACGGTCGCCAAAATAAAAAAACCAATCATGGCCATCACATTGGGGAATCTTTGACCAGCGGGTCCTAACCCCACAATGGTAATCGTTATGCTACATATGATGGCGAAAACAAAACTTGCCCATCGCCTCAATATGAAACTTGACAGTACTATAGGGATGGAGAAGAAGAAAACATTACGCCCGTCTGCAACTTCAACCGGGGAGTCGGAGAGAACGATGGCAATAATAAAGAGAAATAGTAATGCGAATGCCGCCGCTTCAACTGACCAATACCGGTAGAAGGCATATGTAAGCCCAATCGCCACGGTAATGATCCCAATCCCGATAAAAAGACTGCGTGTCTCCTTAGGCGAACCTACTTCCCCAAAGGATACCGCAAATAACGTTATGATAAGGCCGACAATTAGGGCCATTGCCAGCGCTTCTAAAAAAAGCCGGACCAATCCCCTTCGCCGCTCACCTGGCATTTCGGATGAGAGATTGCCTTGATTACTCAATCCATTCACTTCCAGAAATGGCCTCCTTCAGTCAATATTGGCGGGGCCTCCTTCTTTCACATTCATGGAAAAACAACGAAGGAAGTTGGTTTGCCAGGATCCGAGAGGGTCTTCAATCATTAAAGCCCAGATGAACTAAAGAATCACTCTGAGATTAATAATTAGATTATGTAAAAATCGCAAATCGTGTGGACCGACAGATGTATCTTGATTAATTCAGTTCTACGTAATTTTACAAAACAACGTCAATAAATGATGAAAATTTATTTGTAAAAGAGGCTCTTTGCTTCTAAATCGGCTCCAAATGCCCCAAATGTGACAAGAATAGCGAAAACCGCTCCTGGTTATAGGTATTATAGCAAAAGGAGTAATCCTAATGCGCCGATATTACCTTTAAGACCAGAAAGGGCCAAGTTTAAGAATAGAAATAACCAATAATTAAACATGGGGAAGGGGAAAAACGAGGACAATCTTCCAAAACTGCGTTTTATCCTGAGAGAACGTAGCATGGCCTGGGCTGCAGTAAAATTTGAACGGGAAGAAAAGAAATTGGAGATTGAGAAACCTGGGAGTCCATTAAGCTTGCTGAAATCCGACCGATTTGGTAGATCAGCCAAGAATTCGGTGCCCAATCACTTGGAATAGAATTCTTGATTGGCGTGGCTGATGGATGAAAAGGCCCGGCTCGGACTCTACAAGTGTCTGGAATATGAGGGAAAAATGGAGTTTAGGTAGGAATCTTGTTGAGGAGCCTACTTTATCATCCTGAAAATTGAGAATAGAGCTGGCAGCTCTCTTGCTATGATATTAATATGCGGATCATCCAATTAACTGAGAAATGGAAAGAAGTGAGGTTTTAAGGCTCTGTGGAGCAAAGGGAAAAACCATTCTGGATATCGGGGCTGGTCCCCTGGCAAGGATCGCTGCAAAAAAGTTCAATTGTCGTGTTACCAGTATCGATATCGATGAATCAAAACTGAAAAGAGAAAAAGATCAGGTGGAAAGAGAAGAATTACAACATCAAATAGAACTGCGTAAAATGGATGCGGCTAATCTCCACCTTGAGGATAATTCGTACCAGATTATTATCAGCTATGGTGCCCTTCACCACATTCCGTCGGAGGATCGGGAAAAATTCCTCTCTCACGCATTCCGGGTGGCGTCTGAGAAGCTGTGCATCGCTGATTTCAGACCTTCGGAATTTCCGCATTCCAAAGAGGAATACCTACCGGTCGACTTAAAGTGGTTGGGCTCCGCGCTTACCAAGCTGGGTCCAACTGAAAAACGTGTTGGGCGTCGTATGAATCTCTACATATGTTCCATCACATAGAAAATATTAGTGGCATACCTCGGTTTTCTAGCATTATGAAAGGAGCCGTAGTCGGCAGCACCAATCCCGTTAAGATCAATGCCGTCCGTGAAATCCTCGATTCTATTTTTGGAGATGTTCACGTTGAGGGCATATACGTCCCTTCTGGCATTTCAAGAATGCCGACCTCCCCAAAAGAGGCGATAAAAGGGGCCGAAAATAGGGCCCTGAAAGCCATGGAAAAGGGAGACTATGATATGGCATTTGGAATAGAGGGATTTACCCAGGAACTAGAACAGGGAATGTTCCTTTCCAGATGGTCTGTGGCAATGGATAGAGAGGGTAAGATGGGTTATGGGTGCAGCCATAAGTTTCAGCTGCCGAGTAAGATAGCCAAATCCATTAGAGCGGGGAGTGAGCTTGGCCCAATCATGGATGTTTTGACCGGTGAAGAGGGCGTTAGCAGGGAAAGGGGCGCCATCGGCGTCTTTACCAGGGGAACGGTAACCAGAAATGAAGCGGCCAAACAAAGCGTAATATGCTCACTGACCAGGTTCCTATCACCGGAACTATACCAATAGGACGAATCAGGCGAATTCGATATCCACTATCTGGCCCTGTTCATTGAACGTCGCTCTGAAAATGGCCACATCGCTCGAGAGCTCCTCTCTGTATTCCTCCGCATCCCCCTGCAGAATCTTCCATAATACCTTCACTGATGTCTCTATCCCCCTACGCCCCAGTCCCCCGACCGCCAGCCGCTGGCCCTTTCCGTGCTCGGTGTAAAGGCATAGGTAACCCCAGCTGGAGGCATTACCTCCCAACTTTGGAATGCCGGTCTTAATCTCCTCAAGGGAGGCTTCCCTCCCCGGCGACATGGCTCTAAAGCGAAGCCGGCCAGAAGATTCGGATATTTCTAGACGACCCTCCTGTGATATATAGCCGGAAACGAAGTTTGCATCAGGCCCTCCCATCCCTATCACATCACGGTACGTGTGCTGGGAATCCAGGGTGTATCTACCACCTGTTTTTGATGCCACTTGGCTATGGTTAAGAACTCGCACTTCAATGCCCTGGTCGCTAATTATATCACTGGTTTCATTCCCCCAGATCTCCAGCTCGGATGCAGAGAC
Organism: Hadarchaeota archaeon (SeqCode); assembly: GCA_964621445.1. Lineage (GTDB taxonomy): Archaea > CAYQAE01 > CAYQAE01 > CAYVLA01 > CAYVLA01 > CAZUNO01. The sequence continues at coordinate 57,661 of CAZUNO010000002.1, forward strand.
AATACCCGTCGTATTACCACCATAGGTAATCTCCGTTACATTGCCCAAAAGGTTCCCGAGATGAAACAGGTCAACATCAAATTCCAGGTTTACCGAGCGCAATACCTGCCTCTTGCTTTCATTCGCAACCCAATACTCCGCGGCGAGAACGATACTTTCGGAACCCTCTGGTGAGATTTCAGCAACGGCCTCAAGCTCCCTCAGTTCACCTGGCCCCAGACTATCAACGGTGATGTTGCCGGATAACAATTGGGCGCCACCACTTTGCTTGTATAGGTTGATATTTGACACCGAACCCGTTCCTTGATTCCATATCCCAATCGGTATGGCGGCGGTATAGTTACCATTCGGGGAGGGATGGACCTTTGGGGAGGTATCCAAAGCTAGCGCCTGTAGTTCCGCCTGCACTATATCCCCTGATACCCAGCGCACCATGTTTAGCAAAAATTGGTTATTATCAAACGAGTTTAAAAATCGGCTGCTCCAGAGATCATTGTCACCTATACAAGCTATCCTTCCCTTTCCGTAGGTCGAGATGGCGGCTATGGTCTTTTTTCCCGTATCCTCGTCATCGTCAAGTTCCAGATCACCATCGGTGTCCGCCCATGATTCCTCTGAAGTCCAGGCCACGGGAGAAGCATTTCCGGAGGTCTGCAATGAACATCCCGCGTGATAACTGATACGATCCAAACCATCGGTCACCTCATCTCCGGAGAATGCATCTATCATTGGCCAATGTGCATATCTGGAATCCGAGATAAAGGGATTATTCGGGTCGCAAATGGTATTTCTCTCAAAAATTATACCAAACTCCGAGGTTATCTCGTTCACCCTTTCACGGGCCCATGGCTGATACTTTGAGCTCGAACCCTGACCAGCGATAATCATGCCGTTTCCCTCGGACACGTAATCCAGAAGCATATCGATGTCATTGGACAGGCTACCACCATCCCTTGGCGTTATTAACAGTACGGAGACCAGATCCGTCAGGTTATCCGGATGAAGTTTTTGCACGCCGGTATAGGGACTTAGCAAGTGGGCCCTGAAGCCTATTTTATCAAATGATACCGCGGCATGCCAGTAATCATAAATGCTGAGCTGTTCCTCCATATGAGTCTCTATAAAGGCAGCAGTTGGTTTTTCAACCGAGGAAATTGGCACAGCCGAGAATATAATAACCAGCAAGATCAGGCCGGAAATCATCCGCCTCCTCCAAATCACTCTAGGGAGCCCTGATAGAGATACGATATTCATCACCCTCCAATTGCCAGCTCTTTTGATATGACTCCTCCAATCCACGTCCAAAACTCAGCGATTTAGCCCTTGTCTCGGTGGATATATAATCCTCATAATCGGCAAGCCTATCCAGGCCAGGACCATCCACTGCCACCTCGATGAAGTCGTCAACATCAAGATCCATATCCTTTCTCATATCCTGGACTCGCCTCACTATCTCCTTGGCCATGCCCTCGCGTTTTAAATCCTTGCTGAGCCTGCAATCAACGACCACGGTTCCAGAGGCGAATTCGGAATCCGAATAGTACTCAGGCATCTCCTTTTCAAAGGATACATGTTCAGGGCGCACCCGGAAATCCCTCTTTTCGGTGTGCAAGATGAAATAATCCTGTTCGTCAAAGGCCTCCTTCACTTCCTTAGGATCCGAATTCAGCAGCCCATCAATTACCCGGTTTGCATCGGATCTAAACTCCCTCCCAATACTTGGGAGCTCTGGTTTTATCTCCAGCACGGATTCCACTTCATCCACACACTCAACCGACTTGCAGTTCGTCTGCTCCGTAAATACCCTATCCAGGTCCCGAAGGGCTTGCTTTACCTCCTGATCCTCGGTTTTCACCATTATCCTGCCCACCGGCTGTCTGAGCTTTATCCCTGCCCTCTGCCTAGCCGCCAGGGAGGATTCGACCAGTGATCTAACGATCGCCATGGAACCTTCGAGACTTGAATCGGTCAGGCCCTCATCGGCAGCTGGCCAGCCCTGGAGATGAACGCTATCCGGCGTCGAGGAGCTCCTAACCAGCTTCTGGAAGATCTCTTCCGTTATATGTGGGGTTATGGGTGCCATGAGTCTCAGGAGGCGTTCGATTGCATAGTGGAGGCTGAAATAGCAGGCCAGCTTGTCAGGATCCTCGGACTCTATCCAGGTTCTATCCCTGGCCAGTCTGACGTACCACCTGCTGAGGTCGTCCAGGATGAATTTCTGGAGATCCCTGGTGGCATGCAGAAAATTCATCCCATCCAGGGACTCGGTCGTGCTCTCTATGAGCGAGTTAACCCTCGATATGAGCCAACGGTCCTCCGGTCTCAGGTGGCCCTCGACCCGCGAGGCTTCAAAATTCCGGGGGAATTCATCCAGCTCCATGTAGGTGGAAGCAAAGACGCAAACGTTCCAGAAGACGTTGATCATGCGCTGTATGGTGGTGAGTTCGTCGAAATTAAACTTCAGGTCCTCCCAGGGAAGGGTAGCCCATAGCAGGTAGTACCTGAACACATCTGCGCCAAACCTATCCACCACATCGTCGGGGTCAACTGCATTTCCCAGAGATTTGGACATCTTCCTGCCCTCGGCATTGAGGGAGAATCCGTGCATCAACACCTTTCTATAGCAGGATTCATCGAAGGTTATCACGCTCGCCGCCTGAAGGGAATAGAACCACTTGCCTACCTGATCTGACCCCTCCATGATGAGATCAGCCGGCCATATGGACAGGGCATCTGGATCTGAAGGGTAGCCAAGGGAACTCCAGGACGCTATCCCCGAATCGAACCACACATCTATTATGTCTGGGATCCTTGTCATCCTCCCTCCACATTCGCATTCCAGTTCTATTCTATCTACGCTGGGCCTGTGAGGATCGAAATTATCGGGATCTATCTCCGACGTGGAGAGCGAAGCCAGCTCCGTATATGACCCCACCACGGTCATCTTCCCGCAATCGCCACATATCCAGATTGGCATTGGTATTCCCCAATACCTGTTTCTGGAAAGACACCAGTCCCCTGCATATTCCACGCCGTTCTCATATCTCTCGGACACCCAATCGGGTACCCAATCTACATCCCCATTCTCCTCGATTATCCTGTCCTTTATCTTGCTTATCTCCAGGAACCATTGTTCCCTGGCCATGAAAAGCAGGGGCGTCTTGCATCGCCAACAGTGAGGATAGCTATGTTTAATTATTCCCTCGTGGACGTAATAACCGCTTGACTTAAGGTCCTCTATCACCAGGGGGTCGGCATCCTTTACGTACATGCCGTTGTACTTGCCGCCCTCTTCGGTGAATCTACCGCCGGCGTCCAGGGGCGAAAAGATCGGTGCCCCTACCTCGCGGCCTACCTCAAAGTCCTCCTCACCATGTCCAGGTGAGGTATGAACACAGCCGGTTCCCTCCTCGAGATCGACGTATTCCGCCAGGACCAGTCGGTGAAATTCATCCGCCCACTCCCCTTGCTTCGGGACCTGCTCCAGAAGCGGGTGTTCATATTGGAGACCCTCCAGTTCCGTTCCCGGCATGGTCTCCAAAATCTGGTAATCTTCTATCCCCGTCTGCTCCATAACCCTTTCCACGAGCTCGGAGGCCATTATCCACTTCTCATCCCCCACCAATACCCTGGCATACTCGAAATCGGGCTTTACCATAACCAATAGGTTTGAGGGAAGTGTCCATGGAGTAGTGGTCCACACCAGGACGTATTGGTCTGTAGCGTCCCTAATCTTGAATTTGATATAGATGGATGGATCCTCTCGGTCTTCATAAGCCCCCCTGACCTCATGTTCAGCTAGAGCCGTCTCACAGCGAGGGCACCAGTGCACTACTCTTACATCCTGAACCAGCAGGCCCTTTTCATAGGCCTTCTTTATGGTGTCCCAGCCGGCCTCCATGTACTTGGAATTGAATGTGACGTAGGGATCGTCCCAATCCATCCACACGCCAAGCCTCTTAAACTGATCGGTCATGGTCTTCAAGTGGCTCTGGGCATAACTCTTGCAGGCATCGATGAACTTTTCGACCCCAACCACGTCCTCGATATCCTTCTTGCTTTTCAGATCGAGTTCCTTCTCCACCTTAACCTCGATGGGAAGTCCATGGGAGTCCCATCCAGGCTGCCTCCTCACGTTCTTCCCCTTCATTGATAGATATCTGAGCACCGCTCCCTTGATGATCTTATTCCATGCCGTCCCGATGTGTATTCTACCACTACAATAGGGGGGCCCGTCAAGGAAGTAAAAGACGGGTTTGTCGGAGTTTCTCTCCTTGGATCTGGGGTATATACGGTTCTCTACCCACCAGGACTGGACGTCTTCCTCCAGCCCCTTCAGATCCAGCTTCTTCTGAAGAGCTTCTACAGCCATTTTGTAGCCCGTCCGGCGGGCTTCCATCGTTCAGCAGTTAATTAAGTGTTTCTCGTCAGAAAATTAACCCGCATGGTGCCCGACAACATTTAAGATAACTACACACGGTGCCTTCCCAAGCTAGGTGTGTCCTTGGAACCGTTCGAAATGAATGCCCATGATGCAGTAGAGGCAATTCGAGGCGGTGAGCTTACCTCGGTTGAAGTTACTAGTTCCGTACTTTCCAGAATAGGTGATGTCGACGGCGATGTTCGTGCATATATATCCGTGGACCGGGAAGGGGCCCTGAAGCGGGCGGCACAAATCGATAAACAGCTCTCGGATGGCAAATCGCCGGGCCTCCTGGCCGGTGTTCCGGTGGCCGTAAAGGACAGCATAGTGACCAAGGACCTTCGCACGACATGTGGTTCCCGGATGCTGGAGAATTTTTCTCCCCCCTATTCAGCCACCTCGGTCAGCAGGCTATTGGAGCAAGGAGCGGTCGTAGTTGGCAAGACCAACTGTGACGAGTTCTGCATGGGAACCACGACGGAGACGAGTTACTTCGGGCCAACACATAATCCCTGGGACCTGGACCGGGTTCCAGGAGGTTCCTCGGGCGGTAGCGCTGCCTGCATAGCGGCGGACGAAGCACTTACCTCCCTGGGTACGGACACCGGGGGTTCCATTCGCTGTCCGGCAGCCTTCTGCGGAACTATTGGATTGAAGCCAACATACGGCAGGGTCAGTAGGTATGGCCTCATAGCTTATGCAAGCAGCCTCGACCAAATTGGGACCTTGACCAAGGACGTTCAGGACTCCGCACTTCTCCTATCTTCCCTGGCTGGAAAGGACGAGATGGATTCGACCAGTATTGACAAACCAGTGGAGGATTATCTTGGTTACCTGGATCAGGGCATAGAAGGAGACCGCTTTGCGGTGCCCGGAGAATTCATATCCGACGCCACCGATGAATCGGTTGGGAAGGCCACCTGGAAGATTTCCGATGTACTCGAAAATCAGGGAGCCGAGAGGGTGGATGTGTCCCTTCCCTCCCTGGATTATTCTCTGCCCACCTATTACATCCTGGCCATGTGTGAGGCGAGCTCCAACCTGGCCCGTTATGACGGGGTCAGGTACGGATATTCAGTCGAATCAAAGGCCGACTGGATCCAGGCATTCTCAAAGACCCGGGGTAGGGGTTTTGGCCCCGAGGTACGAAGACGAATCATTCTTGGAACCTATGCCCTCTCGGCCGGGTATTATGACGCCTATTACAGCAAGGCATTAAAGATTCGGACCTTGATCAAGCGGGATTTTGAAAAGGCCTACGAGAAGGTGGATTACCTGGTCACCCCTACAATGCCCGTTCCTCCCTGGAAAATAGGGGAAATGGCAGATCCGTTGACCATGTATCTGCAGGACATAGACACCGTTCCGGTCAACCTTATTGGTGCACCGGCACTTTCCTACCCCTCAGGACTGTCCGATGGACTGCCCATAGGAGTGCAGCTAATCGGTAGGTATTTCGAGGAAGGCACCATACTCAGGGCTGCCCGGGCCCTGGAAAAGAAAATGCCCTTCCAAAATCGGCCTCCTATACGATAAACCATTTTTCAGCAAGGAAACTCAACCCTGGATGAGAATTAAAATGGCCATAAATTGGGTTCGACTGGCATGGACCTTGGGTTTCGCGGTGCTTGGGCTTACAGCCATCTTCATCTACATAGGATATATGCAAAAATACAACAGGAATTCGCAACTGGTGGAAAAGGAGATCCAATCATCACCCCTTTCAAAGAGACCGGAACCAAAATCCTCATCCAAGAAAAGGAGAACTCCGAGACCCAGGGAAAGCAGAAGGTACAGGCGCAAGAAGTAATCTAAGGATCGTCTCTGGGGCCAGGACATAATCTAATCGGTGACCCCACCCTCGCCTATGGAAAACACGGTCTCCCCCTCCGCCAGATAGGGGCTGTCCACAAGCCTAGCGATCCTCTTATTTCCCTTGGCCTTTCTTAAAAATACCCGGTGGGTGCACTGGTGGGCAACTATATTCCCCCCTACGGGGGCTACCTGATCACCCAGAAGCATATCCACCTTGGCAAGTACCTGATTGGTCACCAAAACGGCAAGGTTGTGCATGTCCGCCAGTTTCTGTAGTTCGTGTACGTGCCGGTTCAGTTTTTGTTGTCTCTCGGCCAGCAGAGCCCTTCCCGCATATTCCGACCTGAAATATGAGGTGAGGGAGTCAACGATCAGGATCCGGACATTCCAATCATCGGCGATATTCTCCACCTCGCGAACCAATTCCATCTGATGGTCCGAGCTCTTCGCCTTTCCCACCTTGATATTGGTCAGGATATCCGAGCCGTCCTTATCCAGGTATTCGGCCATCTGGATTATTCTCTCCGGCCTAAAGGTATTTTCGGTATCGATATACACCACCCTTCCACCAATGCCTCCCTTTTCCTCTGGAAGCTGTACCATTACCGCGGCCTGGTGGGCTATCTGGGTCTTGCCGGAGGCAAACTCGCCGTACAGTTCCGTAATGGCCTGTGTCTCGATCCCGCCTCCCAGAAGGGTGTCCAGACGCTCGCTTCCGGTGGGTACCTTGCGCACCTGTCCCCTCTTTTCAAGAATGATATCGGCGGTCTCGAAACCCATGTTCATTACCGATCTCGCCGATCTGATTATCCTCTCCGCCGTATCCTCTGAAATGGAAAGGTCCCCCGACAGTACTACCGGGGATTGTACGGCCAGGTTTCGTATGGTACTGTAACCAGCCTCCCGCAATTTCTTGGCCGTGGACGGTCCCACTGAATCCAGGGACTCGATATCATCGGCCTCTTGCTCCGGGCTAGTAGCGGCCATTAATTATCACCCGATAATTCCTCCACCATGGAGACTACCTCTTTCCTCGGGTCCGGTACCTCAACCTCTCCAACTCTAAGACATTCGTTGAGTAAAACCCCGGTGAACAGGAACTCCAATCCCTTTCGAAAACGGGACCTCATATCGTGAACGGGGCCATCATCGTTGAACAGGGGATCTGATCCCTTTCCGAAGATCGTGCATCGAACCTGGCCTGAGCCATCATCCAAAAGGCAGGAACAGATGGGTATTTCTTCGCCAAAAGAGGACGTGGTCCTGGCGTCAGTTAAAGCCACGGCTGCTGCGCGTATCTCTGACCTAACGGCGGGCTCCAGGTCCCTGATGGTGGTCCGGGAAGGGCTCCCCTCCGGGGGCTTTGGTACCTCCTCCTGCAGGTTATTAACCTGGCCCTGGGACGAGACATGGACTTCTCCCAGATCATTGACCTTGACACCGGTCAACTTGATTGTGGCCCCCGGCTCCATATCCTTAACACTTTCCACGTGGCCATTCCAAAACACGGTGGTGGTTCTCCCGGTAACGTCTCCTACCACCGTCCGTACCAGCTTTGAATCCTCGAACTCCTCGGGAAGCCCCACCTCAATCATACGAACATCAAGATCGACATTGGACATTCCGGGCTGCAGGTCGCAAATCAAAGGCTCGAAATCCTCAACTTCGATCACCACACGGCCTCTCCAGCCCACGTGAATCTCAAGTTCATCGTTTCTACCCTTCTTGGTGTATGCGTTTTCAACCGTGACCTCCGAGCCCTCGACCAGGTTATCGGCCATATCCGCGGCCTCCCCCCAGAGAACGAGTCTGATCTCTCCTGTATCATCGCTAATTATTAGGTTGGCTACCTTACCTTCCTCACCATTTATGCGACTGAAGCTCCTCTTGCCAAAATTCCTCTCCACCCTGCCACGGACATCCACATCCCTCATCGAATCGGTTACCTTGGAAATGGGGGTCAGGTTTGATTCAATCTCCGGGAGATCGCCTCCGCTTTCCTCTTTTACCTCAATTTCCGAGGAGGAGGAACAGTGTATCTCCACGGCATCGTTAAAACCCTCCTTGGTATATGCCCCGGTTATCCTTACGACGCTCCCCTTTCTTAGCCTCCGTATACCTTCAGTTTTTTCATTCCAGAGGGAAACTCGGATCTCCCCAGTTTCGTCCCGGAGGAAAACAGACACAACCCTGCCCTCCCTACCATCGGCTCTATTGAAGGTGTTCACGCTGGACACGGAGGACACCACCCCCTCTATGGTCACGTCCCTCATGCCATTCTCGACGTCCCCCACCTTGACCTCGGTTTCCTCTAACTCGGGCATCGATTCCGATATGGCCGGATTCACCACCAGCCTGCCCCGACGACCTATATGGACTTCCACGTCTCCCGACAGCCCGGTCCTGGTATAACCCGACCTTACCTGAACAACATCTCCCCGTTTCACTCTCTTCTTCTCAACGGGCTTGGTCTTCTCCCCCCAAAGAACCAAACGAACGTCCCCCGTCTCATCCATGATCCTTAGATTGGCTACCTTACCTGAACCGTCATCCCGTTCAAATTCACGTACACCGTAGACCCTAAGCACCCGACCCGCAATGTCCACGCTGCTCATTCCCGGGCTAAGGTTCTTGATCTTGAAGCTGACTTCGGGCGCCTTGAACTTGGCTCCCATCTCCCTGGCCAGTAGCTTAGCCGCTCCTACCTCGCTCAGAAGTCCATAGTGTTCCTTAACCTTGTCCTGGATCCTGGACCTGAACTCCTCCAAAGTAACTCGGTCACTAACCTTCTCGTATACGTCCTTGATTGCTTGGAGGTCGTCTGACATTGGTATCCTCGCAGATCCCCATCACCCCAAACAGCATTTAGTCTTATATAGTTTACCGGAGGGGAATCTGAAATTTCCTGAAACAAGGTCTACTTATTGAAATCCAGGTCAACACCACAATCCGGGCATTGCCCTCCGTAAGAGCCAAAACAAATCTTGCAGAGGATCTTGCCGCACTCCGGACATGTGAAGTACCCCCTCTTCATGGAGGTCGTTCCACAAACCGCGCAGGAAATGGTCTCCTTCTCGAAATGTTCAAGATCAATGCCGCAATCGGGGCAATTCAGATCGTTCTCCTTTGCACACTTCTCGCAAAGCATCTTCCGGCAATATGGACAGCGATAATAACCGGTCTCTGGTAAGGGGGTCTCACAAAGGGCACATACTCTTTCTTTGGCCAATGGTTTCACCTGGGCTAGAGATATTATTGTCACCGGATCCCTCTCCTGACTTAATAATATATCCGTAACCATTCAAAACGGGCCGCCCGGGAGGGAAAACCTTTTTCCCAAAATAATCCCCACCAATATGGATGAAGAGAAGATTCAGGGTGATGCCCGCGGTCGACATTAAGGAAGGGAAGTGCGTGACCTTGGTGGGGGGAGACCCATCCAAGCGGATTTCCGAGCTCGAGGACCCACTCCTGCAGGCCAGGAGATGGGAGAGATGTGGGTCAAGCATACTACACGTCATAGACCTGGATGGCGCATTGGGGGGACTTCCCGCCAACCTCGACCTAGTCAAGGATATAGCCCGTAAACTGGATATACCGGTTCAGTTTGGAGGGGGCATTAGAAGCTTGGAAGCAGCGGAGAAGATATTGAATTCGGGCATTTGGAGGATAATTCTTGGAACCCTGGCCCTACATGAGCCATCGGTAATAGGGGACCTCTCATCAAGGTTTGACCCGGAGAGGATAATGGTCGCCCTTGATTTCAAGGAAGACAGGGTATTGACCCATGGCTGGAAATCCCGGTCGGATATTGACCCCTTTACTGCTGCCCAAAGATTCGAAAAATTGGGCGCGGGAAGCGTGCTATTCACAAACGTTGAAGTTGAGGGTAGGATGAAGGGGCTCCCTATGAAACCCATAAGGAAGATGGTTCGATCAGTTGATATGGAGGTCATTGCCAGCGGGGGCGTTTCCTCGATCGAGGACATAATCTCCATTAAGAGGGCAGGAGCACAAGGGGCGGTGGTGGGTGCCGCAATATACACGGAAAGAATTAATCTGCGGGAAGCAATAGACCGAGCAGAGAGATAGGTGAAGATAATGCTTAAGATAGAGAGGCAAAGGGAGACGAAGGAGACGGATGTATCCATTACCATGGATTTTGATGGATCCGGAAAATCCTCGATAAGTACCGGACTACCCTTCTTCGACCACATGTTAACCTCCATGGCCAGACATGGAAGGATAGACACCGAGATAGATGTTGAGGGGGATCTTGATGTAGACGACCATCACGTTACCGAGGACGTGGGAATAGTTCTCGGCGAGGTGATCCTGCAGGCCCAAAAGGAAAGACCCTCGATCCGACGCTTTGGGAGCGCCATAATACCCATGGATGATGCGCTTATACTCATGGCCATTGACCTTGGGGGCCGGACCTACGTGGATCTAAAGGTCGACTTCAAGAAGGAGTATGTCGGAAGCTTCGTCCTGGATAACATCAAGCACTTCATGAGATCGATGGCCGATACCGCCTACATGAATCTCCATGCACACAAGTTATCGGGCAGCGACGATCACCACCTGGCGGAGGCACTATTCAAGAGCCTGGGAATAAGCCTCTCCCAAGCCCTGAAAAAGGATCCCTCACTCTCCGGAGAGATTCCCAGCACCAAGGGCAGGATCTAGGACGCTTCATTTCTTAGGGCTTTTAGGATAAGGAAAATGGCCACCCTTATCCCGCACCACACGGTAACCCCCCGCACGTACTTTTCATACTTTACCGGTACCTCCTTTACCCGTAGACCCTTGCGCCTCGCCTCGTACAGCAGCTCCGACTCTATCTCGTACTGGTTGGCGGTTAGGTCCATTCCTTCAAGAGCCGAGGCTCGTATGGCCTTCAACCCGCTCTGGCTATCCCTGACTGGGTTTCGAGTAATCGCATTGGTCAGCTTGGTAAGTCCCCAGTTCCCGATCCTCATGATAAGGGGCGCCGAATCGAAATAATTGACCCGGTTTCCCAGAACTATGTCCGCCTCGTCATTGAGGATGGGCTCCACCAGGTTGGGGATGTCACTCGGGTAGTGCTCGCCATCACCGTCAAGCCTTAGAATGATCTCGGCGTCGTATTCCTCCGCTTTCTCCAGCCCTTTCCTGTATGCTGATCCAACTCCCTGGTTCCTATCGATCTTGAACACCTTAGCCCCTCCCGCAGTCGCCTCCTGGGAGGATAGATCGGTGCTCCCATCATCGATCACTATAACGTTGTCCACATACTTTGAGGCCTCACGGGCTATTTCCTGAATGGTTTTCTCCTCGTTGTGGACCGGGATCACGCAAATGGTCTTCAAGTATAATCCCTTACCGTTTGGCTTGAAAGATATCCCGAAAATGCCACCTCATTTTCTACTCCAGGCAGCGTCTGGTCCCTCATCCACTATCTTTCCATCAACTATGACCAAACCTCTCTTGCAATGCTTAAGAAAGTTGGGATCATGGCTTACCGTGATAATGGTTACCCCCAGGTCCTCGTTTACCCTTCCCAGCAGCTCGTAAACCCTTTCCGATGACCTCGAGTCCAGATTTCCGGTCGGCTCGTCCGCCAGAAGTATTTTTGGATTATTCGCCAGTGCCCGGGCTATGGCAATTCTCTGTTGTTCCCCACCGGATAGCTGATCAGGCTTATTTAAAGCCCTCTGCTTGAGCCCGATCAACCCAAGCAATTCGCTGGATCTACTGCTCCTGGACTGGCTATCCTTACCTGATAGGACCATGGGGAATTCGATGTTTTCAACCGCGGTTAGGGTTGGTATGAGATTATATGACTGGAATACAAATCCAATGGTGTGCAGTCTAAGATCCGATAACTCGTCATCGGAAAGCTGTGAGGTATCGCGTCCGAATATCTCTACCAGTCCCGAATTTGGTCTATCCAGACAACCCAAAACGTTCAGAAGGGTCGTTTTTCCGGACCCGGAAGGGCCGGAGACTAACACGAAATCAGCTTCATCTACACTCAAGCTTACTTCTAGGAGCGCTTCCACCTCGATTTCGCCCGCTTTGTAGATTTTTCGCACTTTACGAGTCTCTACTGCCTTCAATTTGGCCCCTCAGGGAGCTGGGAAACCCTTTAAAAGTATTCTGATAAATATTCCCCATGGCCGAGGCCCAATCGATCTGGAAGATGGCCTTTAGGAACCTCTCGAATCAGAACAAGACCACTATACTAACAGTGGCGGCCATAGCAGTCTGTGTGATGACCTTTGTCTCCATCTTCTCAATCCTCGACGGCCTCCAGTTGTCCGTTGAGAAGGTAATTAGAGGCTTCTACGGGGAGGAAGGTAGAAGTGCATATGTACTTCCCGCTTCGGATGAAATCGAACAGGGACTTATACCCCGTGCGGTGGCCGAGGAATATAGAGGACTTGATGATGTATACGGCCTTTCCGAGGAGGATGTGGTGAATTCTTACTACCAGGGAAGAGAGGTGGACCTTCTCGGAGTTAATCTGGATGACCTTGACGCCACCCACGGATTCCAGGGAATTGATGGCAGGAGCATGGAGAAGGGACCGGAATGCATGGTGGGCTCCACGGCCGCCGAAATACTTGGCATAGATGTCGACCAAGAGATATCATTGGAACTGGATGACAGCACCGTCGACCTTTTGGTTACGGGAATATACGAGGCCAAGACGTCCCTCAATGCGAATATCCTGGTGAATAACGAATTCCTTTCCTCCAGAATTCCCCGGTTTAAGGTCAATACCTCCATGCTGCGTATTAAGCTCAAGACGGGAAACCTGGAATCGGTAGCCGAATTCACCGAGGAAAACCACCCCGAACTCAGAATCAAGGAATCTGTTCAGGTGAGCAAGTTCTTCCAGAAATCCATCATAAACATCTCCCGCCTTCTCAGCACCATCATTATTTTCGTTATACTGCTGATGGTCCTTGGTATATACAATTCAATGAACATGGTGGTTTCGGAGCGAAAAAGGGAAATTGGGATAATAAGGGCTATGGGAGCCAGGAGGTCCTTCATAGTCAAACTGTTCATGGCCGAAAGTACTATGCTTTCACTTCTAGGGGGCTTATTCGGGGTCGGGTTGGGAATAGCCATGTCGCATGGAATCACATCGATCTTTTCCATCTTCGTTGCCGGTTCCTCATCTGTCGCTCCCCTCACCAAGCTCACCACCATTGGCTGGGCCATGTTTGCCTCCCTGTCGATAGGGCTAATTGGAGGAATTTCCCCGGCAAGTAATGCCTCCAAGGTGGAAATCTCAAGAGCCCTCACGGAGGTGTGAACATAGAGAGCCGTCTTCTCCATGCCATGAAGATATTTCCTCGTCACAGAATGTGGCTATCCTTAGCCGGGATAATGGTATGCGCCATTCTCTTCTTCGGGGTGCTCTCCGTGGTTCACTGGCTTAGCTATTCCTCAACCTCCTACTTCGGAGAGCAAGAGGGCATATACGTACTGGCGCAGGAGGAGGCGGCCACCGTCAAACAATCACAAGTTCCCCTCGCCCTGGCTCCGGCACTAACCAGGATGAATGGAATCCAGGTGGTTTGCCCCGAACTCTTCATATATGGGGTGTTAAATGATAAGGCTGTCATAATCCGTGGGATATTCCCATCGGATTTCCAATCACTTGAACCGGTCACCCTGATTCAAGGGCGGTGGCTCAGGGACGACGATATCAAGGCCGCCGTGGCTGGCCAGAATCTAGCCCGAAAACTGGATCTGAAGGTGAACGATACCTACCTGCTTTCAGGATCCGAGGTTGATGACTTCGTCAGGATCAGGATCGTGGGCATCTTCAAGGGAGGGGGAATGATTGATGACGACCTACTCATGAACATACACTACGCCAGGTATCTCCAACAGGAAACACAACCCGGTTATGCCTCAATAATCCGGGCCAAGGTCAACACCACCATCTGGCCCAGCGTAGAAAGCATCTGGCAATCGGTCAGCGGACTTCCCAATATAACGCCGCTCCAATATGAACCAACTGCTCCCAACAACACCCAGAGACTGCATTTCACCTGCAATGCCACAGCTCATACCGAAGTGGGCTCGGTCATACTCTACTACAAAAAGCAGGGTCTCCATCGCACAATCCAAAAGACCATGATAAAGGGAAATTCAAGTCAGTTTAGGACCCAGATCGGCCCTGTGAAGGACTCCTCATGGGTACTTTGTTGGGCCAACGCCACTGATATTTTGGGCCACGATCGACGGACGCCTGAGGTTAACATCTCAATAACAGATGCCCTGGGACCGGACATATTCGATCTGACAATTGAACCGCCCCCGCCCCAGACAAAGGATCACCTGGTAAACGTCTCCTTCAAGGTATTCGATACAAGCGAAATGGTCAGGAACGTAACCGTCCACACATATAATGTTGGACTTAATCGTACATTCCACGGAAAGGACTCCACGGGGCGGGCTTACGAGCTAACCCTGGGAAGGTTTGAACCGGGACCATTGACCCTTTGGATATCCGCCCGGGATAGATTCGGCAATCTGGCACGAACGGCTCGATACAGGTACAGGATCCTCAATAGGACCGATCAATCCCCTCCCGAAATAGGTGAGATGGTATTCGAGCCTGACCCCCCGAATGACAACTCCACCCTGACCGTGAACGTTCCAATGTTCGATGACTCAGAGATCGTTACCGCCGACCTTATCTATGACTATCAGGTCAAGGGCATTCACTACAATGGGACCCTTAAGATGAATAGAAGCCAGGCCCAGGAGGGCCTTTGGGAAGCG
The DNA here is from genome assembly GCA_964621445.1 of Hadarchaeota archaeon (SeqCode). Taxonomy (GTDB): domain Archaea; phylum CAYQAE01; class CAYQAE01; order CAYVLA01; family CAYVLA01; genus CAZUNO01. Next base: position 72,689 of record CAZUNO010000002.1, read on the forward strand.
GTAACCGGTTCCTTTCCGGGTGCCACAACGATTCATTTCAGGATATTCGCCAGGGACCAATTCGGGAACGCCGTATACTCGGAGACCAGGGATGTATTCGTGAGATACTCGGAGCCACCGGAGGAGCTCCAGGTCTACAGATTCCCCCAATATTCCACTCCCGGCCTCAATAATCTGGTATTCGCCGTTCTCTACGACGCGGCGGAGATCCAGGAGGTCAACTTCACCTTCGTGGAAGCGGGTAGATGGACCAACCTCTCCATACCCGTGGGGATAACTACCTTTAGGGAACCCTTTCTCCTGGGGCGCCTATCAACCGGGTTCAAGGAATATAATCTCTCCATGGAGGACAGGCGGGAAGAGGTGACCAGATATCCAGGACAGGGACTGGAAGGGTTCCTTGTTCAGCGAAAAAGACCCCACATAGAGGATATACAGTATTCCTCGACTGTAAGGAAGGGCTTTCCCCTAATGGTGACCTTCAGGGCAGTCGGCGTCTTCCCACTAAGCGAGGTATATACCACCGACTCCAGAGGGGTAGTGGAAAAATGCGAAAGGATTGAGGGTGAATATACCGCGATCCTGGGTCCATACTCCAAGCCGGGTGACTACTCCTTCAGTATAACTACCCAGGACTGGGCGGGCAATACACGGACCATTGAAGACCGGGAATTCACCGTAGAGGAGGAATCGATAACCGATATCGACTTCACGCCAAAACCGCCCATTCTGGGAGAGGAGCTAACCGTGACCTGTAGGGTGATCGGGGACTCTCCCCGCAAGAAGGTCCGGCTCATAGCACCTGTGGGCGGCAAGTACGTGTTGACTCCAATGGAATTGGAGGAGGGGAGGAGATTCGCGTCCATACCCATCGATAGCCCTGGTATTCTACCCTTCTCGGTACAGGTCGAGGATGGAGAGGATCTGATACGCTCAAAAACCGTACGGCTTAACGTCGGTTCCAACCACTCATCATTGTACCTGGCTCACAGCCCACCCCATCCTCTGAGTACCCAGAATATAACAATCTCCATCTTTGCCAGGTCGGGTCATAACCTGAAATCGCTGGAACTGGAATGGAAAAATGGATCCCACGAGATTCCACATCGCAAGGTCTGGAGGCTAGAGGGGACGGAAACGAGATTAGACTTCAAACCGGGAAGGCAAATAGAGGGGACCCTTCTTTACAGGGCAATTCTTACCACTGAAATGGGTAGCCTTACCTATCCCCTGACGGAGGACGAGTGGCTCGGGATCTCCATCACCAAAAACCTGTTTACCCCCCCGGAAATTGGAAGATTATCCCTATCCCCCCAGACTTACGTGGGACTGGATGGGAACAGGGGACAGGATTTCCTTGTTGAGGTCGGTTGCCCAATTTCCTTTGACCAGGGTATATCCTCGGTTGAGATAGATTACGTGGTAGACCAGAGAACCTATAACGAGCCACTCCTACCGGTTTCCCGGAAATACGGGCTCTCCTCAAGGTTTTATTCAGCCTATCTCGGTCCCTTCCCCACCAACGAGACCATAAGTTGTCAGGTCACTGCCAGAAGCATCTCGGGATTGGAATCCTCCACCCCGGAGGTGAGCTATGTCCTCCGGGATACGGAACCTCCGGAGATACAGGATATATATCACGACCCCCTACACCCTGAACCCAAAAAGGAAATAACCATTGGGTGCGAGGTAACCGATGACTCGGGTGTCAAGGACGTTTTGCTGCTGTACGGCGGCAATGGCACCCAAAATGCAGAGCGCATGATGCGGTACGGAAATACCTACACTCTGGACCTTCTCTCCCCGCCCGCGGGCGAATCCCTCACCTATGCAATACAGGCCACGGATAACTACGGCAACAGCAACCAGTCCTTGCCGGGTACCGTTACCTCTAGGGACGAAACCCCACCCGATATATGGGAGGTCACCCATGACCCGCTGGAACCAACGGATAATGACAGCGTCAACATAACCGTCCGACTCATCGATCGGCAGGATGAAATCGAAAACGTGACCCTACTCTGGTACCAGTACACCTGGAAGAACCAGACCAAGAAGGGGGGCAGCGGGTACATTACCAGGGTATTCCAGATCGATGCCTCTGAGTTTGACCCGGGAATGAACGTACGGTACAAGATCGAGGCCTTTGACCGTTCGGGAAACAAGGCGGTCTACCCCAACGTAGAGCAGGGAGAAACGCCTCCTTCTCCACTTCTCTATGGCGATAATCCTAATTCCCTGAGACAGGAAGCATGGGAACCCTATCTCACCTTCCGGGTTGTCGACAGATCCCCTCCCGTTCTCACCCTTGATGCCCAGCCCGAAAGTCCAAATGAACTTGAAACCGTTACCTTCGAGGTGTCAGCGGAGGACAATCACCTTCTCAGGAACTACACGCTTCACCTATGGGTGTCAGGGGTTTACAGGCCTTTCAGCGAGCAGGTAGGTCGTCCTAGCTTCAGGGACGAGTTCTCCTCCGGTCCCCTAGAACCGGCATCCACCATAGTTTGCTATCTTGAGGCATACGACAGGTCCGGTAATTATGCCCGGTTTCCGGCTCGCTCCAACCTTACCATAGATGTGGAGAGGTTCGAATGGGGAGGCGAGATGGCCGCCGTCGATCCCAGGGTTGACCTTGAAGTCGCCGGCCCGGCCGGTTTTTCTCAGGGAATGGCCAGACAGGGAGCGGGAAAGATAATCGCCAGCATAAATGGCATCCTTTTCATGACCTTTCTGGCCACCGTGGCCGGCATCGGCAATATAGTCTACACCTCGGTTTTCAAATCGAAGAGGGAAATAGGCCTGGTCCGAACATTAGGGGGGAGCAAGAAATTCGTCACCCTTCTGGTGGCCTCGGTTACCGTCCTGCTGGGCCTGACCGCTGCCTTGATCGGGTGTGTAATTGCCTACCTGCTGATAACGGTGTTTTCTAACCTAGGAGCCTCCCTTGCCTGGGTCACCTTGAAGCCCACATTCAATATCCTTATTCTGGCAGCGACTTCAGCGGCCGCGGTGACCATTAGCCTCTTCGGTGGAATGGTAGCCCTTACCAGGCTTTTTTCATATACCCCTGTGGAATCGATAAGGACGGTGACCGCGCCCCAAGCGAAGAGGGAGCATCCAACCTACATCGAGAATACAAGGCGTTTCCCCGCAAAGACCATCGCCGTTTTACTCCTCATCACCATTAGTGCCGCTGCCATGATGCGCCTATATCCTACATATATCTCCGAGCAGCCCTTCGATCCCGATTCCTGGTTGCACCTAACCGCTGCATCCGATATGCGGGAGACCGGCCATCTGAGACTCGATTACGCTTCCCGGGAAATGCAGGCGGTCAGCGCCCTCCCTGGCCTCAACATCCTGCTGGTCGTATCCCAGGTATTGACCGGGAGCGAGATGATCCCAGCGAGGATCATAACCCCCATCATATCATCACTTGGCTTGATCCTGGCCTTTGTACTGGCCAGGAAACTCTCCAGGAGCGATATCGTGGCAGGAATGACCGCGATCATACTGGCAGTGGTTGGCTTTTATGCCAACCGAACGGCAGCGCTTACCAAGGAGGCCCTCGCACTCCAGATGCTCCTACTCTGCCTCTACATGTTATACCTAAGCCACATCTCCAGAAGCACCAAGCACAAGACTCTGCTAGTTGCCATTTCCGTTGCCCTGATGCTGACCCATCACCTAACGGCCATCTATTTCATGCTGATTTTTGTGGGATACATCTTTCTGAGAATCTTCCACAAGTATTCCCAGGGTGTCATCGACCCCCTGGAGGTCAAGCAGGATGCCCTAACCGGTCTTGGGGTCCTAACCAGCTATCTTATCATCAGCTTCACCCTGGGCAAGTACGAAACTCCGATACCATTCCAGGACTCCCTTCTGATAATATCCCTGTTCTTCGTGACCATCGGATTCGGAAGAATTTTGCTTTCGTCATCATTCTTGGGCCAGCACCGGAGATCTATATCCCTGGTCGCAGCCCTGGGTACGGTTACCTTCCCCTTCATCGCCTACCGCGCCGGGCTCTTCTCCTACGCACCATGGGAACAGGTCCTCCCCATGATAGCCCCCCACTTGTCCCTTCTGGCCATAGCGATCCTGGCCCTGTTCCCGGTCTCCCTGCTCTCAGAAAATCGAAAGTCCTTCATCTTGGCCTGGGCCTCTGCCGTGATTCCCTTCCTATTATTTGGACTTGTCAAAAGGGATATCTTCGGCTACATACTGCTCTTCAGGAACATCTCATACGGTTATCAACTATCGGCCATATTGGTAGGCATCGCCTTCGTCTATGCCTACAAGCGTTTCGAGGCCGGAGGTCAGGATGGAATCCGCACCGGGCTGGTTGCCATAGCCGCGGTGCTCCTCATGACCAACCTTCTATTCGCCTCCCACATGGGTTTTCTGTCCCGCCCTTATGAGAAGAAGGACCTATACACGACCACGGAGTTCAACGCGGCCTTGAAGGTGAACCAATCAACCCTAAGAGGTCAGCTGGTAGGGTCGGACGAACGTGGTCGCCGGCTTCTATTGTACGTAACTGGGGAGGATGGAGACCAGATCACGACCTACGTCTATATGATCAGGATGGAAAAATGGTTAATAAACAGGCTTAACGAACAGGTCAACTTGACCGAGAAGCCGCTGACCCATATCCTCACCTATGACGAGATGTTTGAGGTCGGTTTCGTGGATCAGGTACTGTTCAAGGATGTGGAAAGGCTAGAGCTCAATCGATATGAGGACGTCATTCTGGACAACGGCGGTGAACACCTCATTTACGTGGCCAGGAAGGAATGGCCGTAGGTGCTTGTCTTGGAGAGATCTTTGGCCATCAGAGTAGACATCGACACCATCAAGGGGCTCTTGGATGGGGTCCCCATTCTACTGGACATGTTCGACGACCTGGGAATCCAGGCCACGTTTTTCGGCTGTGTGGGGCCGGATAAGACCTCGAGAAGTTTCCTGCAAGCTCCGCGAATCGCCAGGCATGTTTCCGTAAATCCCCTGAAAAAATTCGGGCTCCGTGAAATCATGGGTTCCATTAAAGGCCTTGATTTCCGCAAGCATGACGGGGAACTGAGGGAGATCCAGGAAAGGGGCCACGAACTACAGCTCCACGCCTTCGATCATCTGGATTGGATAAAAAGGGTGGAGAACCTTGACCTATCGGGGACCAGGTCACTTATCGAGAGGGGCATACGTAGCTTTGAGGCAATCACCGGCAGGAAACCCCGGGGTTTCGCATGTCCAGCCTTCAGGGTTACGGAGAATGTCCTGCTGGCTGAACAGGAGCTGGGATTCGACTATGCAAGCGATTATCATGATCTTCTGAGGACTGTTCCCTTCAAGCCGCAGGAATCATCGGTTCTACAGATACCGGTGAACGCTCCTCTGATAGAAGATATGGTAGCAAAGGGTTTGAGCGATGCGCAAATACTATCCAGGCTCAAAAACATTGTAGATCAAACCCCGCTGACCGTGTTTTATCTACATCCCTGCTATGAGCCTCGGCTAAAAGGGGACCTACTGAGGGATTTCATAGAACAGGCCCTGGAAAAGGCCCGTCATGTGAAATTTTGGGAGGTGTGGAAAAGCTGGAGTCATTGCGCATAGTGATGATCTACGAGCTGGGACCTAAGGACGACGGTTCATTTCTCGGTGGCATAGAGTCCCACATACTGGGTCTTGCCAAGGAGCTAGCTCATGACCATCAGGTAACCATTCTAACCGGCGCCATACCGGGGGAGAGAGATAAAACTGATCTCGATGGGCTGAATGTCATTAGATCCGATATCATGGGAATGGTTTCTCGATCCTGGAACCCCACCAACCTTACAACGAGGCGACAGATCTTCTCCACCCCCGCCTTTCTAAGGACGGGAATCGACCTGGATGCCGACATTTACCACGGACATATTTACACCTCGGGGATTTCAGCTCTGGGCCTGGCATCGCTTGGTTCCGGTGGTTCGGTTAACACCATACACGGGTCCTACTATGACCACTGGGAATCAATTACCAACTCGAGCCTCAAACCCCATGCCTACAGAGTGGCCGAGAGATTATTGGCAACGTTCCTAGCTCGCAATTGCGATAGACAGATACACACGGCAACCGATTTCGCGGTTAAGGTCAGGCAGTGGGGGGCACCGCAAGAAAAGGTCCAGGTAATACTCAACGGGGTTGATACCGATAGATTCTCACCTCAGGTAAATCCCCGCGAACAATCGGACATACCAATAGTGATGACGGTTCGTCGGTTGGTACCCAAGAACGGGGTCCACCATTTCATCCAGGCCTGCAGCCATTTGGAGAGGGAATCTAGATTCGTTATAGTTGGCGATGGTCCTTCCAGACCGGGTCTAGAGTCGCTGGCGAGGAGGATAGGGGTGGACGACCGGGTTGAATTCCGTGGCGCAATTCCCAACAACCAGATGCCAGGAATCATCGCCGGTGCCGACGTGTTAGTTATCCCCAGTTTGGTCGAGGCCTCCAGCATATCCCTATTGGAGGCAATGGCCATGGCAAAGCCAACGGTGGTCACCAACATACCGGGCATCGACGAGGTAGCAAGTCCGGAGAGAAGCATCATGGTTCCACCCGGGAACCCCGAGGCCATCGCAACGGGCATTGATCACCTTCTATCCGATAGGAAGAAAGCGAGGGAACTTGGAAGAAAAGGACGAGAATACGTGGTCGCTAATCGATCCATCAAGAAGATGACGGAGAAAACAATGATCATCTACCGCCAGGCACTCGAGTCCTAGACCCTGGACAGCAGGATCAAGGCCAGTATACCACACCCGATCCCTGCCGCTATCCTCAGATCTACCTCCTCGCCCAGCAATACAACGCATAGAACCGCGAACAGGACGTTTCCCAGGACAATAACCAGGTTCAAGCCCAGTACGGCAGGTACATCGTTTGACAGGAAAGCCAGATCCACCGCCAAAACCACCAGGCCCATCAGAAGAACAAGGTAGACATATGGATTTCTAGCCAGGGAGAAAAGAAAGGATGGGCTCAGGACCTGGGATAGCGAGGTTTCGTCGAGCTTATCCGCTGCAACCTTGTGAAAAAAGAGATTAAGACCACTAAGCACTCCAGCAACTATGGCGAATAATAGGATCTTACCCTGCAAGTTTAGCCCCCCGAGGCTTCAGCCGCCCTCTCCTGGCTGGACTCCACCCTCCTAAACACGAAGAACCAGAAAACGAAGATCCAACCTATAAAGAACACGAAACCAAAATAGTCATGGAAGGTCTTCATGGCCTCAAACCCTATATAATAGGTTATGAGAGAAAGAACCACTATCCTCACTATATTGGCCGAGTAGGTCCCGGCCGCCCCCACAAGGAAGTAAACGCTACCCATCTTCTTGTCCATCCTATCCCTGAGATCAACCAGCATCATGGCGAAGAAAGCCAGGAACAGGAAGGAGGAATGGATCCCCGAACAGGCCTCAGTAACCAGAAGGGTCACCGGCCGAGAGTGGTCGGGGGCTGAAAGAACTATCTCGTTTCCTGCTCCCGAAAAGGGAATACCCATCATGCTCAGCACCGCCCTGGAAAAATACATCACGTTTCCAAGCCAGGCCCTGCCGAAAGAGGTCTCCAGTATGTACTTATCGAATCCAATGGTTATCAAGAAATAAAAAACCAGAACCGGGGTAACGAAGAAGTAAAGCAAAGTCCGATAACGTAGCAGAAAATCGTACTCCCGCGACAGATAGCGATAGGCCAGGAACAAGGAACCGATCCCCACAAAAACCAAGCCGGACGCAACAGCCAGATCAGAGGAACGAACACGCTGGAAAAGGACGTATGAAACAAGCGCAAAAGCCAGGTACCCATAACCGAGGATCGAAACCTGAGAGAACGACACATTCTCCTTTATGGCGGAGACCGGCCTCATAGAGATGAAGGACAGCGTATATCTAATAAATGGCTTGCGAATCACTTTGGTTTATAAATCCAACCAGGGCCGGAGTAGAAATGTGCAAAACAGCAGACAGCCAAGAGGAATTGCTATCACTATTACCAGGGGCAGGTCTCTCTGGGGCAGGGTACCTGCCTTGATTATCTTGATCGCTTCTGGGTCAGTAACCCCCTTCTCCTGCATTTTTTCTAGCAAAGCGGTGAGTTGCCAATAGTACGAGGTGAAACTCACAAATGCCGTAAACTCGCTCTCGACCCCTTCTGGAGGGCTATCCAGCTTGACCGCTTCCCGGTAAGCATCTCTAATGGCCATTGCCTTCTCCCGGTTTTTGCCTATCACGGTTTCATAACTGGGATAATCAAACACCGTATTCCCCACCACCATGTACGAATCGCCCTGGATAACTATGGTTTTGCTAGGCATGAAATTGTATTGAGAACCAGAAACTGCAGATCTCACACCCACCAGGCAGAGCATCACTATTGAGAAATATACCAGATCACGCCAGGCCGCATTCCAGCCCTTTCTCGAGGGGCACCTAAGGTAGATCAAGGCGATGACGCACACTAATAGTGCCAAAGCAGAAACGGTCACCGGGGGGTCCAGCAGGCCATTGCCGAGGCGGAACTTCTGGCCCAAGAGGTTCAGAACATCGTGGAAAAAAAATAGATTGAGCAACGGCCCGGTGTCCAATTTCCCGTCTCCGTAAAGCCGAGTTATTTGTGGAAATACCGCCAGGGACCCCAGTGTGGACACGACTACTGCCACTCGGTAGGAACTGATCTCGGGGTTATCCTCCTCCCTCCTCTTTGGAATAGAAATTCCAAAGATGATCAAGCAACACCCCACGATCGCGCCGAAAAAGAAATGCGCGAGAGGATTCATTGAAATGAAGCAGCCGACTGGGCTGATTAATATTTCACCGGCATTAAATCAAAGGTAATAGCTTCAAATCCACGGGCTCTCGATACATTTAAGAGATAAATCGAGCCCCGTTTGCCTGGGATGGGCCGCAAGAAAATAATCATTCTAGGTATGGGTAGGATAGGGCTACCCACTGCTGCATGTCTAGCCAACGCTGGTCACCAGGTACTTGGAGTCGATATAGATCAACGAAAGGTTGCCGATATCCGCGAGGGGAGGATAGATGGCAAGGAACCTGGATTATCCGAAATGGTACTATCGGCCATGGAGTCGGGGACCCTCCGCATTTCAACGGAGCCGGTCCGGGGCGACGTATTCCTGCTTTGCCTGCCCACCCTGCTCAAGGAGGATAGGACATGTGATCTATCGGCCATTTCCTCCGCGATGGACTCCATATCAAATGTCATCTCGCCGGGCAATCTGATTATCCTGGAATCCACCGTGCCGGTACATACCACCCGGGATTTCCTGATACCTGGGCTGGAAAAGAGAGGAGTGGACACCTGTAAGGTGCTCTTCGCTTATGCCCCGGAGAGAATAATGTCGGGAAGAATGCTGGAAGAGATAAGGAAGGATGACCGGATAATCGGTGTCACAAGTGAAAAGGCTGCAAAACTAGCCAGAGAGGTGTACGAGAGCTTCGTTGAGGGGGACATTTTCATTACCGATACCTCCACGGCCGAATTGGTGAAGCTCGCGGAAAACACCTACAGAGACATAAACATAGCTTACGCCAACGAGGTCGCCCTCTTCTGTCAGCGGGAAGGGATCGATGCCCGACGTGCAATAGAGCTGGCCAATAGGCATCCCCGGGTTGAGATACATCGCCCAGGACCCGGAGTTGGAGGCCACTGCATACCCGTGGTCCCTCATTTCCTGGCCCAGAATAATAGCTACGATATGATGATAAAAGCGGCGAGAAAAGTAAACGAATCCATGCCGAGATATATAGCCAACATGATAACCAGGACCATAAGCGGAGCGGAGCAACCAAAGGTCTCCCTTATGGGCATGGCCTATAAGTCCGGCTCAGGGGACACCGTAAACAGCCCGGGATTACAGATTCTGGAGCATCTCCAGGGTGAGAGGATGGAAATTCTCCTATGCGACCCACTTGTAAGAAACCAGGAAATGGACCTTGTGGAAATGGAGGAGGCCCTTTCATCGGACTGCATCGTCTTTCTAGTCGCCCATCAGCAATTCAAGGAAATTGATCCACCCAAACCCAAGAAGGCCATGGCGACCGTCATAGATACCGCAAACTGCATAGAGCCGCGGAAATGGATCCGGCAAGGCTGGAAAATTAAACGTTTCGCATCCAAGAATCCTAAGGCTTAACCCGGGCAAAGCTCAGCATCAAGGTCAAATCCCTATCGACATCAACCTGAGCCACCACGAACTTCTTCTTTACGCTGGCCGCCAACCTGCCCGCTCGAACGATCTCCGTTGGCGTGATGTTGGCATCCTTGGGGAACACGTGGATCATAAAGGGGGCGTGGTCGATGCCGGGGCCGTATTCATATACCGCAAAATCCACTCCGAATTTCATTCCGGATTTTACGATCATTCCCGAGTCCTTCAATCCCTTATAAACCTGGTATCTCTCTCTGAAGTTCTTCTCCCTTGAACCTCTATCCATTAGATCCTGAGGACTCAGCTCCCTTTCCCCCTCCTTCAACTCCACCCTTCCCTTCTCGGTCAGGTAAAGGGCCTCGATGAATGATAATGTGATGGGCCTTTCAAAGGTCATGGACTTGGGTTTCCTGAGGCCTATCGGCTTTCCGAAATATCCTTCCTTGTAAAGACTGAGAGCCCCCGTGTGATCCCAAACCACCATCATGGGCCCCACCAGATCCGCGGAGTCACTCCTATCGGACGGTTCCTCCTCCATAGAGTTGGCATCGAATCTCCTGATTTCGTAGTAGGAGACCTCTCCCTCCTCATCAACCAGGGCCAGGTAAACTCCCTTTTTGTACCTTGCGCTCAATGATAGCAGTTTCTGAAGCTCGTCGAGGGGTATTCTCTTCTTGCGGGAGAATGAGGCAACAATATGAGAACAGGGCCTGGAGGGTTTCTCGTAGAAGAAAAGGTAAGGCATGTCATGCATTCCGGCCCGGACCTTTCTACCTTTACTCCTCAGATCTCTGTATACCAGATATTTTAGGAATAACATGGGGTCGGATTGCCGCCCTCCGTGGAGCAATTCCTGAAAACTTACCTCTTTTCCCTCCTCAAGGACCTCGATGATACCCCGGCTTTGAAGATTTAGGGCTGCCACCTTTGGAAGAAGCACCCCTCCTCTTTCGGAGAAACCATATCCCATTTCCCTAAGAGGTGCTCCGTCCTCCACGAAGACCCCATCTGCCTCCATATTGGCCACAAAAACCTCTTGCTCCTGGGAACCCTCTTCGCCGATCTCTTCATCTACGTCTTCGCGCAATGGATACACCCTGGTGTGAGGATGACTAAAACTCGAATTCCGGGCTAGAAGTCATGCTGAACAATGCCCAGACGTTTCATGGAGCCCAAATCGGGTATTAAATCTTTTCAGCTGCCAGAATTTGGCATCGATTTGGAGAGATATTTCAACCGTATTCTTAAGGCGGTTCCAGATGAGGATAGCCATAGTCGATCCCGAAAGATGCAAGGGCGACAAGGATTGTCCATACCTCTGTCTCAAATTCTGCCCTGGCGTAAGAATGGGCGACGAGACCATAATTATCGATGAAGATACGAAAAAACCAGTTATTAGTGAGAGTCTTTGCTCCGGGTGTGGCATCTGTGTAAATAAATGCCAGTTCGACGCCATAAACATCATAAACCTTCTTGAACCCCCGGAGGAGGGCGAGGTCCACCGCTATGGAAGGAACGCCTTCAGGTTATTCGGCCTCCCACTTCCAAGGGAGGGTAAGGTGGTCGGGGTAATCGGCCAGAACGGGATCGGGAAGACAACCGCCATAAAGATTCTGTCAGGGGAGATGAAACCCAATCTTGGTGACTTTGATGGAGGCGAGAAGAACTGGGAAGATGTTTCTCGCTTCTTCAAAGGCTCCGAACTACAGAGCCATTTCGAATCCCTTTCCAAGGATGGTCTGAAACAGGCAATGAAACCCCAGTATGTGGGACAGATACCCAAGATTGCCCAAGGCACCGCAGGTGATCTGCTTGAGGATGCCGATGAGAGGGGAGTTTTCGATGAAATCGTGGAGGGACTGGATTTCGAGGAGGCACTGGAAAAGGACGTGGCTAGTCTCAGTGGTGGTGAACTCCAGCGACTTGCCATAGGAGCCGTTCTCGGTAAGGCGGCCGACATATTCTTTTTTGATGAACCAACCTCCTACCTCGATATCTATCAACGGCTGAATACGTCCAAGATGATCAGAGGTCTGGCCGAAGAGGGAAGATCGGTGCTGCTGATAGAGCATGATATGACCTCGCTGGACTACATGAGTGATTACGTCCACCTTCTGGTAGGAGAGCCGGGCGCATATGGACTCGTCTCTGATATCAGGTCGGTGGGCGTGGGTATCAATACCTACCTGGATGGATTTCTTTCCCAGGAGAACCTGAGAATTCGTGAAAAGGCCATTAGATTCAAAATTCATTCCCCCATTGCCTTTCAAGAGGGGAAGCTGTTGACATCATTTTCCGACCTTCAAAAGGACTTCGGCGATCAGTTCTCCCTGAAGGTACATGGGGCCGATATACACAAGAGCTCAGTGATAGGAGTTCTAGGTCCCAATGCCATAGGCAAATCCACCTTCATAAAGATGCTCGCTGGTGAGGTTAAGCCCGACCAGGGTAAGGTCGACAGAACACTCAAAATAAGCTACAAACCACAGTACCTAACCGTGGAGAAGGAGGAAAGGGTCAGAGACCTACTTTGTCGGGTGGGGAAGGAAAGGTTTGATACCTCAATCTACAAGACCCGAATTCTTCGTCCCCTTGGAATAGATAGGATGCTGGACCTCATGCTCCCAAACCTCAGCGGGGGCGAGCTACAGAAGGTCGCTGTTACCGAGGCCTTGACCAGGGAGTCGGACCTGATGGTACTGGACGAACCAACGGCTCATATCGATGTCGAGGACAGGCTTACCCTATCCAAGGTCATCCGAAACTTGGTGGAGCGTGAGGCCAGAGGGTGCATAGTTGTGGATCACGATACGCAGTTTCTTGATGTGGTCTCCGATAGTCTAATGATATTCGAGGGCATTCCTGGACTGAAAGGCACGGGCAAAGGGCCTTTTAACAAACGAGAAGGCATGAACAAGTTTCTGAAGGAGATGGAGATAACCTACAGAAGGGATTATCGCACCGGGAGACCCCGGATAAACAAGGAAGGAAGCAAGTTGGACAAGGAACAGAAACGAAAGGGCGAGTATTATTACCTACCAGGCGGCTAGTCCAGGCCCAAAACTGCAGCAACTTCCGAGAGCGAAAAGAAGTAATTGGAATCCTTATTCAAGTTGTAATCGGTTCTCAGCAGATAGGAATCAATACCTAGCTCCTTGCTGGGCAGTATATCCCTCTCATAGCTGTCGCCGACCATTATTACGTCCTTGTTACTGGCCCCCAGTTTAAACATGGCGTACTTGATCGGGGTTAGATCCTCCTTCTTCGCCTGTACAAGGGATGAGGTAACCACCACATCCATGTATTCATCTATATTCAGATGCTCAATTATACCGGCGAGGCATTCCTGTATATGGTTGCAAACGACGCCCACCTTGATGTCATTTGCCTTGAGCTTCTTGAGGAGGGGTATGAGCTTAGGGTTAAGCCGCAGCTCCTCATCGACATATTTCTTCACCTCAGACATGTCCCCGTTGACCAGGTAGAGGTCAATCACCTTATTACGCACGATATCCGGGTGAAGTCCACTGGCAGAGTTCCACAACGTCCCGCCTGCATCAAAGAAAACGGCCTTTGTCATCCCGAGGTTAACTAGATTGAAGGTGCAGAAAAATATTTTGATGTCTTAGCCGATGGAGAACTCTATTTCCCGCCCCAGGCGATCATATGCCTTCACATCCTTCCTGGAGTATGGATTTGCCATTATGAAATGAACCAATCCCCTTTTCTCGAAGAAATGAACATCGGCTCTCGACGGGTAGGGGTTCGACCCGGGATGACTGTGAGCGGAACCAATGGTTTCGATCATCGGCGGGAGCATCCCGATTTTCATGAGGACGTTGTCCTTTCCCAGATAGGCTCGAGGTAACACGAATCCCTCCACTCTCAGAACCTCTTGCTCGAGACCTCCCTCAAGAAGGGCTGCGAATTCACGGGGATGGGCCTTTTTTGCACCGCCCAAAAGGTCATCCAACACCTCGTGTTCAATGACCACCCTTACGGTAGGTCCCTTCTCTCCTCCGAACAACCTATCCAGGAACCCTAGCATTTGTGAATGGGAGGGTACTCCAGCTTAAATATTGGATAGATCAGGCCCCTTTACCCATTCTCTGTTTCATAGGGCCAGGCCAATAATCCACCCTCCATGACCTTTACATTTTCGAACCCTGCGCCATGAAGGATCCTGGCCGCCTCGTATCCTCTCAGGCTGATCTTGCACATAGTCACCAAATCCTTATCCCTTGGGAGCTCGTCCAACCTATCCCTCAACTCGCCCAGTGGTATAAGGGTGGAGCCCGGTATTTGGGATGTCTCATATTCGCCCTTGCTCCTAACGTCCAATAGGAGAAAGTCCTCCCCAGCATCAAACTTTTCCTTTACTTCGAGCACCGATATTCCATCAAAGAGCCCATCGATCTTATTACGGGCCACATTGGCCAGAGTAATCAGGGGATCCATCGCCGAGGAATAGGGTGGTGCGTAACCCAGATCCAGATTTGCCACCTCGTCGATGGTCATATCATTCATTATTGCAGCCGCGGCGACATCCATCCTCTTTACCACGCCTCCGGCACCGATTCCCTGTACCCCCAGAAGTCGTCTGGTCTTGGTCTCCACTATGGCCTTCAGTATTATGGGCTTGGCCGTCGGGAAGTAGTGGGCCCGATCCGGGGAGGCAATTACCGCCGTCGTAGTGTTTAGGCCCAGCTCCTCGCATCCGCGGGTGGTGAGCCCGCTTCTGCCCACGTTTTGGTTAAACACATTCAGGACATTTGTTCCTACAATGCCCCTGAAGATCTCCTCCCCCCCAGCAACATTAGTTCCGGCTACCCTGCCCTCCTTATTGGCCACGGACCCCATGGGCCAGAGCATGAGCTCACATACGAATGAGGCCAGGTGTTCAACACAGTCCCCAGCCGCGTATATGTCCGGGTCCGAGGTCTGCATATGGGAGTTTACCCTAATCCCTCCACTCTCACCTATTTCCAGGCCAGCATCCCTGGCCAGGCCCACCACGGGCCTCACCCCGACGGCAACAAGCACGAATTCGGTGTCAATCTCCTTCCCGTCATCGGTTACCACCTTGCGGACGCGGCCATTATCATTGCCAAGGAACTTCTCTACCTTACTATTGGTGTGTATGGTTATGCCTTCCTCCCTCAGTGATTTTTCAAGTTGAAGGGTTAGGTCAGCATCCAGTAGACCAGGAAGCAGATGTGGCTGCATCTCGACAATTGTCACGTGCTTACCACATTCGCGGACTGCTTCCGTCATTTCACAGCCTATTAGGCCTCCTCCGACGATGGTAACCCTGTGGCAGGCCTTGGAAAAGGCCTCGTGAAGGGCGGCCGCGTCGTCGGGGTCCTTGAGTTGGGTCACGTTTTTCAGGTTAGCCCCATCAATTTTGAGTTCTATCGGTTCCGACCCGGTAGCTATTACCAGTTTGTCGTAGGGCACCTCGGACTTATTTCCGTCCCCGACGTTCTCGCAGTAAATAACCTTTTTCTCACGGTCGATTTCCAGCGCTTTTGTCCGGTTAAGAGCCTTTATGTCCTTAGCCTTGGCAAAGAATTTAGGGTCTCTCATCACGCCAATTGGTGTTGAGATAAGCTCCTTCTTGTCCTTTACCACTCCAGAAATCCAATAGGGAAGTCCACATCCAGCATAGGAAAGTATCTCCTCCTTCTCTATGATGGTGATATCGGCTTCCGGATCCACTCTGCGCGCGCGAGCCGCGGCCTTTGGTCCAGCCGCAACTCCACCGATTACTACAATCTTATTTGGCATGCTCGAGATCACTCTTCTACTAAACGCCTAGGCTGTCAAATTCGCTTAAAACGATTGTGGTGCTTGGTAAGAGATTTCAGATGAGTTATATAGAAACCTCTATGGACCCGAGAATCGAGAGACATGTCCGCGAAATAAACCGGTGTAACCAGAGAGGAGGTCGCATGCTGTCCATCCTGGACCTATTGGACGCGGGTACACTGGATCGGGATATGGCGACATCCCTAATTGCTATGATGCTCGATGGCAAGTCCTTCCTGGTGGGAGCAAGGCCGGGAGGTGCGGGTAAGACCACGGTGATGGGTGCGTTTCTAAATTTTATACCTGACATAGAGATCGTCCCCACTGAGAATAGCCAGGTGATCGAGCAAGGTCTGGATGATTCTCAAAGGAAATGCTATGTGGCGCACGAGATAGGATCGGGTAGCTGGTATGCCTACATATGGGGTCAAGACGTGTCAAATTTCCTGGAACTGGCAGATACCCACATGATTGCCGGAAATCTACATGCCGACACCGTCGAAGATGTATTAACGGCGTCCGGTATCAGACAGGACAATATTACACAACTTGAGCTGCTCATATTCCTCAAGATGGAAAGGGGATTTGGGTCCACGATAAGAAGGATAAATACGATTTACGAGAATATGGGAAGAGATGGTCCCGATGCCTTCAAGCCAATCTACACCTGGAGGGAGGAAGATGATGATTTCGAGAAGATCGGGGACCCCTCCATGGTGGAAACCTCTGAACTTCGATCCGCAGAGGAATTGCTTGATAGAATCGTTGGAAATGAACTACGTAAAATAGAGGAGGTTCGGGCTCTGGCCCTCGAATACCTCGATGAGGAGAAATAGGGTTATCACTTACCCTTTAACTGATCGGCGACGTACTCCAACCCCAGGTCCCTCAGTTTTCCAAAGGTTGGAACGCCATCTCCATCCCATCCGCACAGCTCATAGTACTCATCCAGCATCTCATCGAGTCTCACCACCATGCCCTCACAGGGCCCGCTCCTATGCGGTTCCTCCAAACAACGGGCAGGAAGGGAGTCATCCGCCCTACCAAATCCCTCTCGAACGTTGAATGCCCTGGTGAGGTTATCTATTCTCTCCCCTATCTCCAGGAATTTCCCCATGCTATATCCAAATCCGGTGGCTGCATTTACCATTTTCAAAACCGTATTTTCATCGTAGGCAAAGGAGGAGAAAAGGCATAGACCGGTGGAGTCCCAAACCACAGCTATATTTTCAGTCCCCGCCCTTACTTCCTGTGCTTTTCCCTCAGTGGTCTTGGGGTCCATAGGGTCCCAACCCATCAGCTCCCTTCCCGCGGTCCAAGGGCGGAGGTGACAGGCACCCCTGTCGGATCTTGCATATGACAGGCCCATCCCCTGGGCTGCTCTGGGCATATATGCAGGGAACTCAAGCCCCTTTGTGTGCATTGCAAAGCGCTCGGAGTCCCCGCCGATCTCCTCTGCCGCTCTCTTAACGCCATTTCCAACCAGTTTACCCAATTTGCCTATTAGGGTTCCCGCCCTATTCACGGCTTCCAGAAGGGCCCCGCAGTCACCGAATTTCAGGTCCACGCCGTCTATATCTTCAGGCGAGATCAACCCCTTCTCTCGGCATTCCATGAGGAAGCCGATCGTATTTCCAACCGAGATGGTATCCATCCCGTAGTAATCCGAAAGGTAATCCCCTCTTGCTATGGTCTCCCGATCAGCGATCCCACACTGGGGGCCAAATGCCCAAACCGTCTCGTATTCCGGGCCTTCAGTCACAGTTCCGGCCATCGGACCTTCTGACACCACCCCGACATGGGCACACTGGATGGGGCAATTCCAGCAGGGACGGCTGCCGGGTGCCTCCCTCGGCACCCAGAGCTTCTTGGAAAAGGATTCCCCGCTGACTGCCTCAACCTCTTCGAAACTGCCCTCTTGAAAATTCCTGGTCGGCCACCCTCCGGCCTCATTTATACCATGGATTATATTACAGGTCCCCCTGATCACAAGGGCCCCTTCCTTCGACCTGCTAGTTCTGAAATCCTCGGCTATCTTCCTATGGGCCTCCTTCACCGCCTCCAGGAAATTCTCCTCGTCCTTGACCAGATCTCCAGGTCCTTTAACATTACCACTCACAACTATGGCCTTTAGCCCCTTGGAGCCCATTACCGCCCCTGCTCCCCCACGGCCTGCCGCCCTCACCTCGGAAAGTATGCTTGCCAGCAATGCGCCACGCTCGCCGGCGGGGCCTATCTCAAGGACCTTTGAGCGCCGTTTTCCGGAGTGTTTATCCTTTAGAAACCGCTCAGTGGTGAAGGTATCCGCACCCCAGAGCCAACTTGCATCCTCCAATTCGCAACCATGTTCGTCTATTGCCAGGTACTTTGGATCCTCAGACATTCCCTCGACAATAATTCCATCAAATCCAGACCACTTCAATTCTGGACCCCAAGACCCTCCACAATGGGAATCAAGCCATGTGCCGGTCAGAGGTGATTTAGTGCAGATGCAGAAACGGTTACCTGTAGGGGCCCGGGTCCCAGTTAAGGGACCGGTCATGAACATGATTTTATTTTCCTCTCCAAGGGGATCAACGCCCCTTTTCATCTCCTGGAAAAGGGTTCCGGCGCAGTAACCCTTTCCTCCCAGAAGTGAATTTGTCATCTCACGGCTTGTTTCCTCCTCTTCCACAGTATCAGAGGATAGGTTAACTCTCAACATCTTTCCATTGAACCCAGACCAATCGGACGACATGAAGGGTGTAACCTCCCTTATCTCATTTAACTATTGGCAGTGATTAGTAGGTTGGAGATTCCTCATACATTATGAGGAAAAGCTTCACCACCATGGCAACCAGGCCAAATATAATTCCAGCTATGATTACCATCATTAGAGGCCCGATTTTATCCCTTGAGCCGAACTCTACATAAACCCTGGCCTGTTCAGCACTCCTTTCGGTGAATACCCAGGTTATGGTCTGGGCGTCCTCGGTGAAGGGCAGCACGGTTACATTTTCCGTGGGAAGGAAATTTGACACAACCTCCCCAGGGGGCAGGTGGACGAGGACTTTGGTTTTGTTCGATACAAGATTGCATTCTGCAGTTACCATCGAGAATCTCTTACGGCTTCCTCCTCCTACCAGAAATGGATTCGCGTAATGCCTTACATCCTCCACTACATCCAGAAGCTTTATCTCGGTGTTAATCCAGGCCATCTCATCACATTGGGAAAGATCGAGGAACAGCTCCGTCCTATCCTTTGCGAATTGTGGATCCTGAACTGCCTTGCATCCCCCCAGTGTAACCTTGAACCTATCCTCGGGAGTTAGGATCTCCCCCGGTCCCTCGAATATATGGTCGATGCCAAAGGGATAGGTTATCTTCACCTGTCCATTCCAGTTCTTTACTCCCTCAATTGACATATGGTGTTCTAGATTGACCTCTCCATCCTTTTCAAACTGAATTTCAAACTGCTGAAAGGAAATCAAAGGCTTAGTATACTCCCCACCGACATTAACGGAAACAAGTAATAATGACAGAAGGAGCCCCAGCCTCACCGGTTTCCCGCTCATGTTTCCAGCCCACCCATTTCTAGAATGCTTTTCACATTGAAATAGTAGGCCATCGACCTCCTAAATCTTGTTGGATAGCTTCCTAACAGCCTCTATCAAAGCTCCTTCCTCAAAAAGCAAGGCCACCACGGGAATCCTCACCACCTTCTCAAGCGTATTTGCGGCGATCGGTCCACAGATTATCCCCTTCATCTTCTCCCTTTCAGCCCGTATACCCTGAATGATCTCCTCCTCTATAGTCATTGCCGGATATTCTCGGATGGCTATGGGCTTCGATTTGCCTTCCAGGGAAACAGTCCGCCTTAAGGTATCCAGAGCCCCTCTTGCGGTTATCACGCCTATAGTCAGCTCCACCTCGGCACGGTCTATTTTTCTCATGGACCTAACCAACTTCCTGAGACTGGAAAGCATGAAGTCCTCCCTCGTTCCGGCCAATATCTTGTATAGTGTGTTCTTGGGAATGACCTCCGTCCTATCACAGAACTCCTTGGCGGATAGATTCCTCTCCGCCAGGAATGTCTTTATTGCCTCCACTAGCTCGTCCGTCGATTCAATTGAGGCCATCAGCACATCGTCAGCATCCATTTATTTTCCTCCCAGGAAAAATTGATCGAATATACTATTAAGCTTTTTCCTATTAAGGTTAATTATATTCCTCATACAGAAAAAGCTTTTAAGATAGTCTCATGCCCGGTTTCCGGTGACAATGTTGAATATCCGAAGCCTTGGGGCCATTATCGTGACAACCGCCCTGGTGACCCTAGCAGCAGCTTGCATAATGACGCCGGAGGAGGCCCACATTAGATATGGTGGTCAGTACTATCCGGGGGAGTTCCTACTTTACGGTTTAGGGGAGGAATTCTGGAATGAATACGACCTTAACGTAAGCCATATCATCTTCAGCTCGGCCGGAGAAAGTAACCAAGCCCTCATATCGGGTGATATCGACATTAACTGTGGAGCCGATAGTAGAACCGTTGCCCTGTTCAATGCCATACCGGACCAAGCTCTGGTCATAGGTACCGTTCAGAGAGGGAACAGGTACTCCACTGTAGTTAGAAAGGATAGTGAATATCAAAATTGGAACGACCTGAAGGGAGAAAAGATAGGATTAAAACTCGGGACTGGAGCGGAGGGCGTACTCCGCAAGTATTTCGACCAGGAAGGTCTGGGCTGGAATGACTACGAATGGATCAATCTGAATGTGGAGGACATGATCGCCAACCTCGAGCAAGGCACGATAGAGGCATTTCACGCCTGGGAATTCACACCTTCGATTGCTGAGGCAAAGGGCGTGGGCGTTGTAATGAGAACCTATGGAGACGTGGCCCTGGTACCGGCATCTATCCACACTACTAAGGAGTTCGCCAAGAATAACCGGGATGCAGTGGTTCGATTTCTAGCCGCACACCTTGAGAAGGCGGATATGATCGCAAATGATCCCCAAAATGCAGCCGGGATAGCCTCCGCGGCGGCGGACGAAATGGGCCTTGATGTATCAGAGGACGCATTCATTAGGGTCTTTGGAAGGATCAACTTCCAGATAGAGTTCAACGAGACGGTCATAGACGCCATTAGATCAACAGCTCAGTTCCTTGAATCCGAGGGCAAGATCGAGGAAGCCCCCGAAATAGTTGCAGATTCGAGTTATCTCGAGGAAGCCAAGGAACTCTACGAAAGCAGGAAATAGGTTTGTGAAAGAGAATGCAGGAGAGCGGATTTAAGAAACACATCTATGAGTTTCTCTCCTTCGTCCTCCCTCTCCTGATATTTGCTGCAGCATGGGAATCCATATCTCGATCTGGCTTCATTAAACCCATATTATTGCCACCGCCCTCGGATATTCTGAATCGAATCTACCTGGAGGCCACCAAGGGAGCCGGGGAGATCGGTGTTTTTGACCACGTCTTCAACAGCCTTTATCGATTGGTCCTCGGCTTCACAACCGGAGCATCGGTTGGCGCCCTCACTGGATTGGCGATGGGGACCAACAAGGCCATATACAGGTATCTTAATCCAATAGTAAGCGTCCTCATGCCGGTTCCGGGGATCACCTGGACCCCCATATTGGTCCTGGTTCTTGGATTTGGCGACCCAACCCTGATCACCATCACCTTCATAGCCTCCTTTTTCCCGGTCGTCTATAATACGGCTAGCGGTGTCCGCAGTGTTAACCGCGATTTCCTTCGAGCTGGGAGCATAATGGGTGCGAGAAGGACCGATACCTTCTTTCGCATACTTGTTCCTGCCAGCGCCGCCTACATCATTACTGGCCTCAAACTCGGGCTCGCCCGGGGCTGGAGAACACTCATAGCGTGCGAAATGATCGCTGCTGCCCTCAAAGGTCTCGGCTACTGGATATTCGACGCAAAGGAATACCTGAGGACCGATATCATATATGGCGGCATACTGGTGATGGCGGTGATATTCGTCCTTGTGGACAGGATAGGATTTGCCTTCCTGGAAAGAAGAACCATAGAAAAATGGGGGATGGCAACTGAAA
Organism: Hadarchaeota archaeon (SeqCode); assembly: GCA_964621445.1. Taxonomy (GTDB): domain Archaea; phylum CAYQAE01; class CAYQAE01; order CAYVLA01; family CAYVLA01; genus CAZUNO01. Next base: position 94,778 of record CAZUNO010000002.1, read on the forward strand.
TCTCTTAACGGGACACGGAAGCTGAAGGATTTCACGATCTTCCTCCTCCCCATGGCCTCCTTGGTAGCGATTTGGTGGGTCACATATCATCTTGACATAATACGAGTTCTGCCCTCGCCAGCCGAAGTTGCCTCCACATTGGTTGGCGAATGGTCAATGCTGGCCTCAGATTTGGCCACTAGCGCCTTTAGAATCGCTATCGGGTTCTCCATCGCCATGATCATGGGCATACCAATCGGTCTGCTGATGGGCACCAACCGATATGCTTACTTCCTCCTAAGACCCGTCTTCGCGCTACTACTTCCAGTTCCAACCCTGGCCTGGGTTCCAATCCTACTTATTTTGTGGGGCATAGGCAATCAGACCATCATCTTTGCCATATTCCTTGGAGGATTCTTCAGCATTACCTACAATACGGCCACTGGCGTACGCAGTATAGATAAGGACCTGATTCTAGCCGCCAAGGTAATGGGGGCCTCAAGATGGGGCCTTCTCAAGAAGGTTCTGCTTCCGGGGTCAATGGTTTCCATGTTGGCCGGGCTCAGGCTGGCGGTGGGTTATTCCTGGAGAGCCTTGGTTGGGGCTGAGATGCTAGCTGCGGCCAATGCAGGGTTGGGGTTTAGAGTTTTCAATGCCCGGAGGTTTATGGCAGTTGACGTAATGTTTGCCAGTTTAGTAATAATCATGATCGCAGGATTCTTCATGGAGCGTTTCCTAATAGCTCCCCTTGAGGAGAGGACGGTGAAGAGATGGGGAATGCTGAGGATATAGTTCGCTCCAGCAAATACAAACTGGAAGCCAGAAATATCCGCAAGGAGTTCAATGACGGCGAATCAAGCGTCGTGGCCATCGAAGATCTCAACCTTTCGGTCGATCAAAGCGAGTTCTGCGTACTTGTCGGGCCTTCAGGATGCGGTAAATCCACTTTTCTATATCTTGCCGCCGGCTTCGAAAAGCCCACCTCGGGTGAAATACTTCTGAATGGGACACCGATTGATGGCCCTGGTCCCGATCGCGGATTTGTTTTCCAGGAATTCGCCCTCTACCCCTGGAAGACAGTGCTATCAAACGTGAGTTTCGGTCTGGAGATTCAGGGAATGGACAAGACAGAAGCAAGGAAAAGGGCCGAGAAGTACATAAGGACAATAGGTTTAGAGGGCTTCGAAAACTCCTATCCCCATACTCTATCCGGGGGAATGAAGCAGCGCGTTGGCATTGCTCGGGCCCTGGCCTACGACCCCGAAGTGCTTTTAATGGATGAGCCTTTTGGCTCTCTTGATGCCCAGACCAAGAAGCTGATGCAACAGGAGCTGCTCAGGGTATGGACGGAGACCCAAAAAACTGTACTTTACGTGACCCATAGCGTGGTCGAGGCTTCCTTTCTGGCTGACCGTGTCGTCGTTCTCACCGCCAGGCCTTCCCGCGTGAAGGGCATAATCGATATCGACATTCCACGTCCACGTAGCTACACCGACGATGACTACCTCGATGTGAGGGAGAGGATCCTATCCCTACTTGACGAGGAAGTGGAAAGGGCATTCGAAAAGGACAGGGGACGGGCCGAAGAACCCAAAACCTGAATTACTCGATGAGGAAGGAAAGCTCCCGTTCCACCACGCTGTTTTCAAGTTTCTCGTACCTCTCAAGACTTCCAACGTCGTACCAGAAGGAGTCCGTGAGGTAACCCTCAACCTTGTCCCCCTCTTCTATCAATTGGGGTATCACCTCGCCGGTGAGGTCGACGCTCAATTTATCGCCGGCCTTCCTCTTCCGGGCCTCGATCTCCTCAACCAACTCGATGGCCCTTCTGTTTAGACAAAAGATTCCCATGGCTACTGGTCTGCCCAACATGGGTTTCTCAACGAAACCCATTAGTTCATTGTCCGGGCCCAGGTCAGCAACTCCGACCCTAACCGGGAAATCGCGAGCCAAAACCACGGTACATGCTGAATCAGTCTCGATATGATTTTTCCAAAGTTCCCCCATGTCAACGGCGGAGAGTATATCCCCGTAATATACGATGAAATTCTCCTCTAGATCATCCTTGGCGTTTAAAAGAGCTCCACCGGTTCCAGTGACCTCCTGGCTATCCTGTATATACTTGAAATGCGCATTAAACCTTCCACCCTGATTGAAATAATTGGTAATTTGATTGGCTCGATAATTGATAAGCATGATAATATCATCGAAACCGTGATGGGTCAGCAACCTGACAACCCACTCCAGGAGTGGTTTCTCCTGATGGCCAACGGGGACCATGGTCTTCTGGAAATAATAGGTAAGCGGACGTAGCCTTACGCCTTCTCCTCCGCAGAGAACAACTGCCTGCATGTTCCTATTTTTGAGCGTCTATTGAAAAAACTCCCCGAAAATACGGTTATCGAATAAGCTTACCCGGATACAAAATGCTTCAATACAAATTTATTTCACCTGGACCCGGAGTAAAAACGTGGAGGATGACCCAAGTGAAGCCCAGCTGGTTCCCGCCGCCAGATCCTTTCTGGGTTCTCTAGCAAAGGAACACCTCATAGCTCAGGAAGTGCCGTCCCCGTGGGGTAGACCCGATCTAATTGCTCTGAGTGCGGAGGTCTTTCTCGATAATGTGGAGCCGCTTTCTAGAAAATCGTTGAACATCGTGCATAAGATTCGTGGCAACGGTCCAATGAATATTAGCACGCTTTCAGACCGGCTGGGCCTGGCCGAAAAGACCGTTGACAGGCTTCTCGAAATACCCTTGTCGAGAGGACTCGTGGAAAAAAGGGACGGGGAATTCACTTCGGCAAATGTCTTAAGATGCCCAGAGCACATCATAGCTGTGGAGATAAAGGTAAGCGATTGGATCTCGGGTCTACGTCAAGCCCGTAGATACAAGTCATTTGCTGACCAAGTCTACCTATTTCTGGGTAAGAACCCCTCCACATTGGACCATGATGTATTCCGTGAACAAGGCCTGGGAGTTGCCGAGATAGGCCCTCACCCCACCCTCCTGATAGAAGCCGGGGACTCCACTAAGGAAAACGTACCCACGGCTAGGGGAATAATCACCGAGAACGCTCGGCGTATTTTTGGATCTAGGTAAATACTTCCCTTAGGTACTCAAGGCTTTTTCTGGCGATCTTTTTGGGCCCTGGGGAGAAATCAAAGACCTCTACTGACACATAGCCGTCGTAGCCGGTGTCGTGCAAAGCATCCGCGATGGGCACGAAATCTGTATTCCCGAATCCCGGTCCCAACTTGTTTTCATCATTTACATGGACATGGGCAAACTTGCCCTCCGCACTGCGGATAATCGAGGGGATATCCTTTTCCTCGCTGCTCATGGCCTTAATATCCAAGATGGCCTTGAAGTTGGGGTGATCAATTTCATCGACCATTCTCAGGGCATCGTCAACGGTATTTATGAAATCGGTCTCTTCAGGGGCCAGGGCTTCTATACATAGGGTAACCCCCTTTTCCTCCGCCTCGGGGAGGCACCTTGAGAAGGAATCCTTCGCTAGTTCCCAGGCCTCGTCATACGAGATGCCTTCAACAACGTTCCTTTGCTTCGGAGAACCAATGACCATGACTTGACCACCGATATCTCCACAAAACCGGGTGAGTTTCTGCAGATATTCATAGGTCTTGCTACGTATAGAGGTATCGGGGTGATTGATGTAAAGACCTTCCGGCTTGACAAGGAGCCAGTGGAGACCCACTATGTCAAGGCCCAGCTCATCTGCGTTGTTTGCCAGAGATGTTCTCTCCTCTTTGGAAACCTCAACCACGGACTCACACATGGTAAATGGGGCGATTTCAACGCCGTCGTAACCCGTGGATTTGGCGAACTCCATTACATCCTCAATATCCCAATCCTCAAACATCTCATTGCAGATCGAAAACCTCATATTATCCCGAAAGCGGTCTTGGACTGCCGCTGATTAATATCTTGCCTAATGCGTACCTACCAGGCAGACCTTGCAGATTCCACCATCAACTCGATTGATTCCTTGGGCGTCTGGGGAGGTACCTCACATCCAGTTGAGAAAACAAAGAGACCTTTTCTATCCCTTTCCTTTGCAGCATTTACTATTGCCCTGGACTTGCTCTCGATATTCTCCGGAGAACCAAAACGTACGACCGAGGGGTCAAGGTTGCCCTTTATCACTCCATGATCCAGGTCCCTAAGGGAATCCTCAATATCAACCTTGTGGTCGACATCCACGATATCAACCATGTCATCGAGGTTCGTTAGGATCGCGGTGGTATCCCCGCATATATGCATCTGAACAAGAGCCCCTTCCTTTCCTATGGCCTTGGATAGAGCCCTATCATATGGAGCTAGCTTTTCCAGATATGTCTTTGGAGAAAGCACATCCATGGAGGAGGAGGCGTTCCCGATGGCGATCACGTCGGAACCCTCCTCGATCAGAACCTTGGCGAACTCGCTACTAACCTCCAGGCATTTGTCAAGGAGCGGTTCCACCTTTTCGTCTCCACGCATGAGATCTATTATCATGTTTTTGAATCCTCTCAACTGGGCAGCCAGCTGATATGCACTCATGACCCAGGAAATGACGGCAAATTCCTCCTTAGCCAAGCTTTTCACGGCACCTATCTTCATGGGGAATCTTCCCTCACTGGTAACATCAGGAATGGGAATTTCCTCGACGTTCAGGGTGTCCAGGGCTGGCTTATCTAGTTTAGGAAAGTCGTTTTGGGGGCGGTAGGAGGTACTACCCATGGTCTCTGCCTCTATCAATACGTCGCTGGCCACGTTCACGGAGTCCACATCAAAGGCTCTCGCACATTTAAGCTGAGCCCTAGCCATGTCCTCGGCGTTCTCGCAGTAAGCCTTTATTGAAATATCCGAGATCTCGCAGGCGGTTGCCTTAAGAAATGGAGCAACGGATAATTCTTCAATGGGTCCTTCGGAACACCCTTTCAGGAATCTTTCTCTTGGAGTCAATTAATCATCCACTAAAACAAAATCCGGAAACAAGGACTTATTTCTTTTCACTTTTGCATTAATTATCTACTTGAACTTTTGGCCAATTTATTAGTCCCGTGAAAGGAACATGCGATGGTTTCCAGTGGTTGATTAGACCCACCTTTAGCATGATATCCGGTGAACCCAAGCTATATTCCCTTTACGCAGACGGTATCCTCCTTGAGGCAGGGCACTTCCTCCTCCGGCGACGGTATCTCCAAAGGAACTTCGGAAGCCGGATAGTAACCATGGACCCCAGGACCCCCGTCTTCCAATTTCTTTCGGATGCCCTGATCAACCACAAAACGAAAAAGGTGCGTTCCAGCTATCTCAAGCTAGCAAGAAAACATGGAGGACCCGTATGGGATCGTACCTCCCATCTCAAGCCCGTTAAGCCTTCAGACCTATCTTTGGCCGAATGTAAAGACCTTTGTTATGGTTTAAACGATCTGTACCAGGAGGCTGAATGTTCCATCGTGTTACCTCCCTACTTCGTATTTCAAAGCCTGGAAGACAAATGGTTCCGTATCAATATTTCACTCTTCCAATCGATGCGTGAGCTATCCAAAGATCCCGTGTTTATGGTTCTGGCCTTCGATTATCGCTTACTGGAGAACACCGATGACCTCATTAGGCTCAGAGATATCCTAGTCAGCTATTCCCCCGATGGCTACGCCATATGGCCCATTTCCTTGGATGAGACGTCAGCGGCTCCAGAGTTCCTCTACGGTTTGGCGCTTCTACTGGAAGGACTTAAAGCGCCGGCTCTGATGCTCTATGGTGGATTTTTCACCATGCTTCTTTCAGCGATTACCAGAGCTTCCTTTAGCAATGGTCCATGTTTCTATGAAAAAAGAGATGCGCAAGTGGCTCCTGCCCTCAACTTTAGGCTTAAATGTGGATATTACCTGCCCCAGATATATCGTAGAGTGGACCCCGTGGCGGCTGTTGTATTCTACAGATTACTCAGGGAAATGGGCATGGAGAGCTCGTTATGTCGGGTCTGTCAACAGAACACGCAAAAAATTGGACTGGATGGCCTGGCCTCAATGCCGGAACTGGATGTTTTTGAACATAATCTGCTGGTTAAAAGAGGCGAAATGGAATATCTTGACGGTCTTTCCAACATTCTCTTGGGTATTGAGTCCGACTTCTCTGAAGCATTGGCCAACAGGGATGAATTTTCCAGATTTCGTCCCCTGAATCACATCGAGAACTGGCTCTCAGCGGTCAGGGAGATGATCTCCAACCCTCCACGCAACAGATATTAAATGTCGAAGACAGGTGCAAAACATGTCACTCATGATCGTCGTCGGGACTAGGCCCGAAATCATCAAAATGGCCCCCGTCATCATTGAAGCGAGGAACAGAGATCTTGATTTTGATCTGGTACACACCGATCAGCATTATGACCAGAATCTATCCGGCAGTTTTTTCGACCAGCTTGAATTACCTTCGCCGGATTATCACCTCAACGTTAAGTCCGGAAGCCAGGCCGAGCAAACGGCCAGGATTTTGCTCTCCCTGGAGCCGGTAATCGATGAAAGAGGACCTGATGTAGTACTTGCTCAAGGGGATACAAACACGGTTCTCGGAACCGGAATCACGGCCGTTAAATTGGGAACTGACATAGGCCATGTGGAGGCCGGGTTAAGAAGCAGGGATCTTCGCATGCCAGAGGAACACAACCGACGGATAGTGGACCACATATCCCAATATCTCTTCGCCCCTACCCAAAAAAGCGCTGCCAATTTACAAAACGAGAACGTCTGGGGACAGATCGAGGTTACCGGTAATACGGTAATAGATGCATTGGACCTCTTCATTGAAAGGGCACTTGATCAATCCAGCTTCCTGGACCAAGTTCCCTTTAATCATTATGCCCTGGTCACCATCCATAGGGCTGAAAATGTTGATGATCCCGAAACCCTGCGAAAGGTCGTAGAAATTCTGGAGGACATAATCGAGATCCCGGTCCTTTTTCCCATTCACCCTAGGACGGTATCCCGTCTCCAATCAATGAATCTATATGATCGGGTCTCTGAGAACGATAGGATCATGCTCACTAACCCCATCCCCTACTTTGACTTTCTGACCGCCATGCAGGGATCTGATTTCATTGTGACCGATTCAGGAGGAGTTCAGGAGGAGGCCACCCATCCCAAGATACGGAAACCAGTTATCGTCACCCGCTTGTCGACCGAGCGGCCGGAGGCCATTGCTGCCGGATTTGCTGTTGTGGTGGGTTTCCATCTGGATGAGATATCCAGAGCTATCTCCGAAATAGACGCCGAGGGACTTCCGCATAAATCCCCCTTTGGAAACGGTGATGCCTCCAAGAAGATCCTGAATGTGATCCAAAACCGGCTATCATAGCCCGAGTCTCCCCAATAAGAAGCTTCTGACCGCAAAAGATTTTAATCTCTTAATGCGTTTCCAACCATGCCTGTAAGTCCTAGACTTTATGTTTCGCTCTAGAATGTCGGCCCGAAGGAGAATGATAATATGGGATTCTTTGATGCATTCAAATCGCCTGAGACCTTGGAGAAGGAAGGCAAGCTGAAAGAAGCGGCTCACAAGTATTGGAAAAAGAAAAAGTACGAGGGGGCTGCCAGATGTTACGAGAATTTAGGCTGGTATGATTCTGCAGCGTGGGCCTGGGAGGAACTTGAGGCCTGGGAAAAGGTAGCAGAGAACAAGGAAAAGGCAGCTGAAGAGGACAGCATGTACTGGAAAGATGCCGCGGAAGCCTGGGAGAAAGCCGAAAAATTCGGACAGGCCGCGAAGTGCTATGAGAAATATGCGGAGGAAGAACCCTGGTACTGGGAAAATGCTGCCGAGAGCTGGAAAAAGGCGGATGAAAAGGACAAAAGCAAGGAGGCCTGGCTCGAATCCGCCAAATATTACGCTAAGGAAGCCGTCGAGGACGAAGGTATATGGTGGGAGGATGCTGCCAAGGGATTTGAAAAGGCTGGAGAGAAAGAGAAAGCAATAAAGTGCATGAAATATTACCTGAAGTACTGCCTTGAGCAGGCCGAAAAGGAGAAATGGTATTACAAGGAAATTGCTGAGGTTCTTGAGAAATTCGGGCAGGAGGAAAAAGCGGCTCAATACATGAAAAAATACGAGGAATACGAAAAGGAACGTAAGGAGAGAGCCCTTAAGAGACTTGAAGAGGAGAAGAAGGCCCGTCAGGAAAAAGCCGAACAGACTGCAGACGTAACACCAACCGATTAATGGTTATTTTATTTTCGCTCCTGGATGGGATATTGTATAGTATGCTTTCACCCCATCTAGTATTCGATTTAAGATGTCTCTTCATGATCCCGATGCATTTGAATTGGAGCAAGCGTTCCGAACCTTTCGAGGGGGAGAACAAACTTTACCCGAAATTTGCAATGATTTGGGAATAAGGCCTGGACCGGTATACGACTACTACGTTGAGGACCTGAAGGAGAATCGAGAGGTTCCCGAATCCAATAGAGTTCGTGTTAACGTCGACCAACACGCGGGCTTTGACCGGGTATACAATGATCTGCCCATAATGGTTAACCAGATATCGGGAAAGTATCCTAAATACTCCCTATACGAGCTGGCTGATTACGAGCCTTTACCGGATACTGAATGGGTGATATTTTTCATTCCCAACCTGGGCTTCATCAAGCTGTATACTTCCCTTTTCTATGATCTCGGGTGCTATCTGGAGGCCCTCATACCCGACTCCTCTCGTAAACGAGAGGCCGAACGTTTAGTCGAAAAGATGCGCATCGAACTGAACAGGTTTTATCGAGAAAAATCGGAGAGGGAAACTAGCCTTTCCCATGGATAGGTGGGGCCGCCCGGATTTCCATGGCCAGTGGCCAATTTGAACCGGAGTCACGAGGACCCGAACCTCGGAGGATATCCTCCTTGTGGATATGGACCAGGCTACCCTACGGCCCCTTCTTGGGAGGGATAAACGCTCCGGGTAAAAATCTTTTCCGGGAACTATCTATACATGTTAGTTTCGGATAGGCCCCCCTCGCCCTTTTCTCCACCTCGTTGGGCGAATCTCTTGGCCAGGGCCTGCAGGGTTCGCTGCTTTATCTCCTGCTGATCCCTTTGCTGACTGGTCTCCCTATCAAGATCCTCATCGATCTTCTCAAAATCGAGATCCAAATCGGCCAAACTGGATATCTTTGTCAAGACCTGGCGAATTGCATCGCCATCCATAGTTGTCCCCTGCCCTGACATGATCGCCGTTCCCAGGAAGAAAACCGAGGGTATACCCCTCCTCATCGCCAACATGGGTAGTGCAGCCTGGAAACCCTGTCCTGCATTTAGGACCTTGGTTATCCCCTCTGCGTCCTGAATATCATCGATCTTCGCGATTTCATGCTTTTTCATAAAATCATCGGCGTCGGACCCGTTTGGCCTGCCCACTATTCCCGGCATCTCCTCCTTATCTGCGACTCCAAAACCTCCAACAGACAGCATCAGGGAATCATCGCTAACCGCGTCGATTACCTCGAATATGGCCTCGCTGGCGAAATGGGATTCCCAGGAAGCCGGCTGCCGAGGACCAAATGCTAGAAGAACCGGGACATCTCCCTTGTCAGTGAAGTTAAGCTTAACTCCAGGACTATCGAAATATCCGGTTTCCTCGCTCACTATGGGATCGGAAAGCATGCTCAATGAGCTTATTTCTCCCAGGTACTTGAAGTCCAAATCCTGTTTCTGAAGATAAAATCCCGTCATAAAGGCTACTAGTCCAATTCCTGTGCCCGTGCAGACCACCGCCAACAGGTCATCAACCTTGGGTAGTTCGTCCTCTATATCGGCGATGGCGTATTGAACCTGTTGCCCATAGGGGGTTTGTTCGGTCATTACCTGATCTCCGCCAATTATTAGGTCATTGACAATGCCTCAAATATATTACTCGAGCGGTTCGTCAACGCCTGCCCGAGTGAAGGGTCTTCGGTAACATATTATAAACTCTCCAAAACCTCCGAAATGGGATAACATGGAGCTTTTGAAGAAGAGCGAGGAGAAGATCGGCTATCGATCAATCGTGGATGACCCGGAGCTCTGTAACTTCATTAAGTTTGGGCTGGTCACTCTGCCTAAGGGGAGAAGCTATGAGGCCGAAACCGCTGGAGATGAAACCTGCCTAGTTATTCTGGCCGGTAAATGTACTGTTTCGGCCGGAGAGGAAAAATGGGATAATATCGGGTCCAGGAGCAATGTCTTCGAGGGAAATCCCTATTCCGTCTATCTTCCTAAGGACTATTCCTTCGAGGTAGTTGCCTCCACCGATTGTAGCATTGCCATCTGCCGCTCTCCAGCGAAAACCAAGAGAGTTCCGCGCCTCATCCCTCCCGAAGATGTCAAATGCCGGATGTCTGGAAAATGGAACTGGAGCCGAAAGGTATGCGACATCATGGGAAATGACTCCGATATTCCGGAGAACCTGATAATTGGCGAGACCTTCAACCCGCCTGGTAACTGGTCCAGTGCCCCTCCTCACAAACACGATGTCGATAATCTACCCGAGGAATCCAAGCTGGAGGAGGTATATTTCTACAAACTTCAGCCAAGGCAAGGTTTCGGGGTGCAAAGGGTATACACCGAGGAGGGGGACATCGACGAGGCATATGTCATTGAGGATGGAGACGCAGTCGCCATTCCCAAGGGCTATCACCCGGTCGTGGCCGGCCCTGGCTATCAACTCTACTATCTGTGGGTCCTGGCCGGTGAGACGAGAATGATGGCGCCCAATGACGATCCAGAACACGCCTGGCTCAAGAACTGCGAGCCAATAATCTCTCAGATTAGATAGAAAACCTGGGTAGCGGACTAGTTCCCGGTACCCATTGCCCGGGTTACTTCCTCAAAGGCATCCATAGTTCGGTTCACGTCCTCTAAGGTCGTCGAGCCCAAGTGCGCTATGCGAATTATATTTTCCTTGTAATCCTCGTGTCCAGTAGCAACTATGATGTCGTGTTCCCGGTCCATTCTGGACTGGATCTCGGTAGCCGACATCGATCTGGGCATCTTAATTGCAGTAAGGGTCCTTGAATAGTTCTTTTCAAGAGGGGGAAAGAGCTCGAAGCCAAGTTCCGTTACCCGTCTCCGGGCTAGCTGTGCCATATTCCTATGCCGCTCAAATCTGGCTTGGACTCCCTCCTCCATAATCTCGTCGAGGGCCGCCCGCAAGGCAAAGAGAAGCGACTCGCTCTGGGTGAAAGGTGTCTGTCCCTTGCTTCTTCTATCTCTCGATCGGTACCTTCGGAGATCAAGATAGTACGACCTTGGACTCGTATCCTCCATAAGGCCCCAGGCCTTCTCACTGACGGAAATCATTGATAGCCCTGGTGGACAACCAAAGGCCTTCTGAGTTCCCGCCACACACATATCGACCTTCCACTCATCCACTGGAATATCATCCCCTCCCATGGAGGAAACGGCATCCACGATTAGAAGGCCATCCTTATCCGACAGGAAATCACCAATTCTTGAAAGGTCAACACGTACCCCGGAAGACGTCTCATTTTGAACAACGGCCACGGCCTTAACTTCTCCGCTGTACAATGATTTGATCTGGGGCAATATCGGTGCTTGTCCCCAGGGCAATTGAATATCCAAGGGCTGGCCGCCATAACTCTGTATTATCTGCCTAAACCTAGCGCTGAACTTTCCATAAACGGGGACTATAACCTTGTCACCGGGAGATATCCAAGAGGATATGGCTGCATCCATTCCAGAGGTCGAGGACCCTGAAATGATGTGAATTTCATTCTCTGTTTGGTATACCTTCTTCAAATCCTCTCGGATTTCGTAGACATAATCCCCAAAAGCCTCGGTCCTGTGAGCACACATCTGGGATGATAGAGCCTCCAATACCATTTTGGAAAGCATGGTTGGGCCGGGGATCATCAGAAGCTTTTTCATACCTTATCTCCAATTTCGGGGAGAGAGTTCTTTTAAATATTCGCGCCTTCACTCTTAGTGGAGGAGTTCATTTTGAAAACCGGTTTTGCATTCAAATCCTCGATAATTCTCCTCGCTCTGTACATAGTATTTGGACTCCTTCAAGCGCCCTCATATCTAAAGGTGGACCCTCAGGCATCCCTCAGCGAATCCCTGGCCTCGGTTTTCATATTTTCTGGAATTCTATTACCCTGTGCATACTGGGGGGCAAGAATTGAGCCCGAAGGCCTGCCAATTCTTGCCAATTTTCTCGAACAACGCAAAACAGGTATGAAACCGGTTGTGAAGACCATCTTGTTTGGACTTGGGTTTGCTGTACTGGCCTTTGCAGCAAACGTCATCATAACCTTCCTATTTCAGGAGTTTTGGTTAGCACCAACTACGCAGGATTATGTGTTAAAATTTTCTCTTCTGGACAAGTTGACTACGTCCATCTCCTCGGGAATTTGGGAGGAAACTATCTTCAGGCTGTTTTTAATTGGAGCTCTTTCCTCCCTCTTCCGAACCAGGATAGGAGGGGTTTTGGTGGCCAATGGGATTTTCACCTACATGCATGTGATCTTCCAGGATCCTCCCTATAACCTTCCTGCTCTCATAATAGTGTTCATTATCGGTTTGGTATATTCAAGATGTTTTCTGGAAAGGGGCCTCGGTTCTGCCATAACCTGCCATGCGGGAATGAACCTGTTATCCATGCTACTAGCCCCGGCAATATAGAGGCCCCTTTAGGAAATCAGCACCAGGGCATCAAAAAGGGCTGACCCCACGGAATGGGTAATCCAGCTGGGAATGATTGATTTGCTTCTATAGTTGGCCCATCCAAATATTATGCCGGCCACCAAAGCGTAAGGAACCTCGATCGACGGCTTCCCCAGATGTAGGTAGGCATAGGGAATGCTCTGAAATACTATTGCTCCCCACTTAGATTTCTTAGCGAATGTGAAGAGAACTAATCCCCGGAAGAAGAACTCACCCGCGAGCATTATTCCGGTAAAGATCAATTCGTAATATACGAAGTCACCAACGGTGACCGTGCCTCCATTATCCCAAATTGGATAGTATCCCCTCATCCCAGGTACGAACAGGCCAACTAGGGAAGCCAACAGGGCTAGAGTCAGGAGAAGGGCGGTGGTCCGAGCTGTTTTCCTACCGATTCCCAGTGAAAGCCCAATGGCCCTGAAATATATACCCCCCTTGGCCAGCCAGAATAGACAAAGAGGTACTGCAAGGTAGATAAGGAGGTCCTCTAGCATCCGAGATTCGAGAGTTCTGAAGAACATGAGCTGATCGGACATGGGAACTGCGAATACAAGGCCAGCCACCAGTATCTCCTCGGAACTCCACCTACAATACAGACCCACACCCAGGGATAACAATAGCCCGGGAAGTAAAACGTAGCTTTTATGATTCGGACCCGGGAAGCTGGCTAGTTTAAGGTATAGTAAGCAGAAAACCGCAAAACCGGAAATAATAGCTATCCTTCGAAATGTAACCACGGTTAACCTAATAGGGGGTCTCGGATATTTGTGTTCCTTTGTCAAACTCTAAGGCCCTACCGGCGTGCCGCAATATGGACAGAATTCTGCGTTTTCGGGCAACTCCTCGCCACAGGTATCGCAACGGCTCTTGGCATGCTTGGTCATCCGGTATATCTGGAAATAAAAGAAGAGAAAGCCCGATATGGCGGCTGCCACAAGTCCAAACACCAGCGAGAGAAATACTAGTCCCACCGTGACTATTATACCCGGTTCTATGGCAACGTATAGGAAATATCCAAGCAAAAAGGCGGACAGACCACCCACTACCAAACCTGCTATCAAAGGTCTAAAGTAATGTCTACTCATTATATAATGGCGAAGGTACCTTCCCAGTCGCACTCTGATCAATCCGACCAAACCTTCTAAACTGGTACGATTTGTGGGCCCCTATTACTGTTTCTAGGATTCCTCTTCCGGAGATGGGAAGTTCTTCTCCAGGACGTGCCTGGGTTCAATGTCCTCCAACTGGTTCCTGTCCTGGTATATCTTGGCGAAACCTCTGTCTCTCCCCCAACCGTATTCCGTCTCAATCCCGTCAACAATCGTCATCTCATCCTTGGAATTTAGCTCCGCTCGTAGCAGGCCCCTAACGTCCTCAAGGGACGGAGTAGCCTCTCCGTCATGGAGAACCTCAAACTCTATTTCCTCCCTTTCCAGGAGCTTGTTCTCCGTTCTGTTCTTTATTTCAATTTCCATCTGTCGACACCCTCGTCCTTTCCAGAATGGATTTGACGGCCTTCTTTGATCTGGAATCTACATCAACTACGACTATCCCGTGGCCAGGTTGACCATATAAAACAAGGGAACCGAGCGGAGCCTTGTCAATTGCGGGAAGTCCTAGCAGGTCCTCCTCGCCCAGAACCTCAACCGCAAACTGCCCTGAAAGGCTTATTAATCTTTTCAGCACTTCACAGGCTTCCTCGGTAAGGGTACCCGAGGGGTTAACCGTCCTTCTAATCTCGTATCCCTCCAGAAGATGACGCGGAAAAAGTTCCCTCTTCCTCATGGACATATCATCAAAGACCACAATTTCAGGTCTGAACTCATTTTCCAGCAGAGTCCTGGAAACCACATCGCCCACGGAAAGGACCATTCCACAAAACCCCTTAACCCTACCCAAGGCCGTGGCCTCTCCCACAACCTGGCCCAGAGGTTTCGATAACTCCTCTCTGATCTCCGGGTCCTCGAAAATATACTTTACCGCCAAAGGATTCACTCATGAAACGCTTAGAGCGTACTTGCCTTTCTTGGTTATATTTAGTTTTTCCGCGATTTCCGATTTTTTAGGATCAATTACCACTAGTAGGCCATTCCATCGCGTTGAAAAGGACTCCCCTTTACAGATGGGGCACACCCTGCCTTTGGTAACGATATGATGGCAGTCTTGGCATGCTTTGCCCCGCATCAGGCCACCTCCCTTTTGTCCTCTTCAATCCACTCCATCTTGCCTAGCCCGGGTTGCCTCATTGTGAGGGCTATCTTTCCACTAATGGTTGGCCCGCCCTTTATGCTCACGGCCACGATTCTTGCTCTAACCAAATCCCCTTCCCTGAGCACCCGGTTGCTTTCCTTGCCTATGAATCTAGCGTTCTTCTTATCGTGGATGATAAAATCGTCGGTGATCTGGGAGACGTGGACAAGTCCGTCAAGCGGACCCAGCCTCACGAAGGCCCCGAAATCTACGAGCTCCACCACTCTTCCCATGGTAAGCTCCTGAAGCTCCGGTATGTAGGTTAAAACCTCGAAAGTGGTGTCATGATAAGTGGCTCCGTCACCGGGAGTTATTATCCCCTTGCCGACCTCTATTACCTCCATCACACAGATTATGAGGCCAAGGTCCTTATCCAGTATGCCTTCATAATCCTCTCTGAGCAGTTTGGCTACCACCTCTTTCTTCTCCTTACCAAAAAGGCTTGGTGGTACGCGAACTGTATCTTTCAATCTCACGACTTTATACATGACTTCACCTACTGATCAACGTAATTAAATTTAGAAATTCACAAGAAGTCGAGGCGTGAATTACTCCTAACCCCGACTACCTTCACCCCACCGGCTTTTAATATGTTTTTCAGGGCCCTGTCATTTGTACACACTATAACCTTCCCTTCCAGGGAGTCAACTAGTTTTAGGATGGCTTTATCCGCGTATTCCCCACCCGTTTCCATCGTATCCAGATCCGAAATGAGATTTAGGCCCAATCGGGCAGCTGCGGCCGGCTTTCCCTTACCTTTGGATATCTCCTTAAGCTCCTCATGGACCTGAATTGGTAGTACCACTCGGTATGAACGAGAGAGAAGCCTGTCGAGTTCCTCAAAAATCTGAAATGAGGCCCCGTAAGCACTCATAAAAAATTGGTATCCAGCACCACGATTATTTCCTTACTGGACCGTTCCATATCCAATCAGTCTCCAGCGATAGCCAATTCTACGGCTTATCGCAGCCCTTGAACCCACCGAGGTACATACTGGCAATCGTAGCTTCACGTGCGCACCGGATCCCGATAACTTTTCAACCGCTCCGGCGGTACGCGCGGTCCCCACGTTTAGCATGAGAAGTTCGTTGGTCTTTATCGGTTCGACCTCCATCTCCTTCTCAGTACCCACCACCTTGTCCATCAGGCTTGTATCCAGGTCCAATTCATGCCAAACTTGAGGAAGATCGCCTGGATGTCCCACCATGTGACCCACGAAAGCATCGGATTTTGTTAGAGAGGGATCTAAATTGGTCCCCAGTCCGATAAGCCCACCTGGCCTGGCCTCCTCAACAATTGAGTTTTCACGCATTATTGAGGAGATCTCGGTTCTAACCGGTTCCCAGATCGTTCTACCGCCCTCCTCCTTGCGGGAACCGGGAAGGACCTCTATCTCATCCCCAACCTTTAATATTCCCTGTGACAGGGTTCCACCAATCACTCCACCTACCAGCTCCTGAGGATCGGTGCCAGGCTTGTTAACGTCGAAGGAACGTGCCACCATCATTATGGGTGGTTTCTCAAGCGATTTCTTGGGAGGCTCGAATTTGGAATCCATGGTCTGAAGAAGTATGTCTATATTAGCCTCCTGTTGGGCCGAAACGGGAACGATGAGGGGGACCGGTATGCTTGATCTTGATATGAAATCCTGTATCTGCTGATAATTGTCCCTGGCCTCCTTTTCACTAACCAGGTCTATCTTATTCTGAACAACGATTAAATCCTTTACCTTAAGGATCTCCAGTCCCCTCAGGTGTTCCTTTGTCTGGGGTTGAGGGCAGGACTCGTTGGCTGCCACCACCAGCATGGCGCCATCCATTATAGCCCCACCGGAGAGCATGGTGGCCATCAAGGTCTCGTGACCTGGAGCATCGACGAAGGAAACCTTCTTCACGGGCACCGTTTCCTCCCCGCATTCCTCACATTTCTCCTTGGTGGTATAGCACTCGGGTTCGCCGCAGCTGGGACATTTCCTAATGATGGTATCCGCATACCCCAGTCTGATCGTTATGCCCTTTCTAAGTTCCTCGGAATGAGTATCAGTCCATACGCCGGACAGAGCAGCAGTTAGAGTCGTCTTTCCGTGATCGACATGCCCCACCATGCCGATATTGACGTGAGGTAGGTCATCAGCGTCCTCGCCATTTTCCGCTATCTGAAGACCCCCTAGTTGCCTCCCTCTTCAAGGATCTCCTCAAGAGGAGACTTTCCCTCCTCGGTTACCACGAAGTTCAGTTGCTCGATATCATCGGTTACGATTTCCCCGGCGACGCTCCTTCTTCTCCTTATGCCTTCCTTTCCCCCCGGGAACCCAGGCCCACCTCTAAGCAGGAGCGAGACTCTACCGGTCCTATGTACCCCTCTCCTCATAGGAAAGCCCTGCTTGTCCGTTCCCCCGGTGAGCTTTAAAACATATCCAGGTAGGCCAATGAACCCGCCATCGACTTCATCTCCAATCCTGTTATTCATGATTCCGCCCATTTTGGATGGGTCTACCTCTACTTGGTAGCTCTTTCCAGTTTTTGGATCATTGACAACTATTTTTGGCAACAAAATCCTCCCAATGCTTTCCGGTAGGAAGCTTAGGGCTAACGACCCCAGAATAGGTCCTTTTCCCTCTTGAGCTCTATGAATTCTTTAAATGTTTTCATTTCCGACGGGCTGAGTGTGGATAATAGCTTCTCCTGAATTATCTTGGCATCCTCTTCAGGTATATCGACATATAGCTGGTCGCCTTCCTCCAGGTTCCGCCCCACGACTGTCCCGGTTATGGACACGGCAACTTCCATTCCCTCTTCAGCCTCGGAAACCGTCTCCGACTCGTCCTGAATCTCCTTGGCCATTCCAACCCTTACACCCTTTTCATTTACCAGGGTTCTTCTAGGATTCAGTTTACCTGCAATTATCTCAACCCCGCAGATCGCCGGTTTGGATCTACGGAATACATATCCAGGGATTATCCTTATCTTGCAGGGAGTAGTCACCTTCTCCTTGAGAAGTTCTATCTGTCTTTCCTCCCATTCCCTTCTCCAATCATCGTATTCCTCCAGCATTTCAAAGATTACGTCGTTTCTGATCAGCTTGATATTTTGCTCCTCGATGAATTCCTTGGCATCGCCGGAAACGGGCACGTTGAAACCGAATATTACACCGAGTAATGGATCCTTCCTTGATACTATTTGTGCATCGATAGCTTCTCGCTTAGATATCGGCCCTACGTCGGCCAACCTTACATCCACGCCCCTTTCCTTTAGCTGTTCCACGACGGCCTCCAGGGTCCCAAGAGCATCGGCCTTCACCACAACCCCAATGTCATCGGTGTGGATTCTTATGCCCTTAACCTCCTCCCTTATCATCTCGTCCACCTCTTCCTCTTTTCCGGGCGGAACGACGAATAGGGGCGAACCTCCCATGGCCTCCTCCAAATCGGGGGCAACGATCTTAACCCCTGCTGCGGCGGTCACTTCGGAAACCTGCTTGAAACGTTCCTTGGGATCCCTCATTTCATCGAGTGGTTTGGGGAGAAGGAGGGCCCTGATCTTGGTGTGAATTATGTCCATTCGACCTGGAAGGGCTATGGTGTCATTCTTATGGATTATTCCATCGTAGACTATGGCGTGAACCGTTTTTCCGGTCCCCGCCTCCTCCTTAACTTCGAGCACCGTTGACTTGCCGGGCCCCTCTACCTCAATGTTCAGGGATTCCTCAAGATATCTCTGGGTTATGCCAGCTATGAACACTATTAGGTCCTGTATTCCCTCACCCGTTTCTGCCGAGACGGGGACGATGCATATGTCCCTTGTGAAATCCTTGACTCTGTCAAACCTCTCCGATCTGTAGCCTAGATCATGCAATTTTCCAATTAGCTCATAGGTGAGGTCGCTCAATTCCTGAACAGGGGTATCAGACTGCTTCTTCATTGATTCCAAAATGCTGGCGTTAGGAATCGGCTGCCAGCCGGTGATTTTGTCTATCTTGTTAAAGGCGATTATGAAGGGGGTCTTGAATATTTTGAGTATCTCGAGTGCTTCCTTGGTTTGGGGCATTATACCCTCGTTTACGTCAATTACCAGAACCGCGAAATCGGCTATCGACCCCCCTCTTCTCCTGAGATTGGTGAACGCCTCATGTCCAGGGGTATCTATGAAAAGAAGACCGGGTACATCTATCTCGAACCCGCCCTCTTCCATTAGCTTACCGCTGATGGCCTTTAAAGCTTCCAGGGGCACGTAGGAGGCGCCTATGGCCTGAGTAATAGCACCGGCCTCTCTGGCCATCACCGTTGTTCCACGGATCTTGTCGAGCAAAGCTGTTTTACCGTGGTCCACATGCCCGAGAACCGATATCACGGGCTGTCTTAGCACCAACTTATCGCCTCCTATTTACCTGAGCGAGGTTAAATCTCGTAGATTGAGGACGACGGCAACCGGTAGTCGAATATCTCCCCGCTGTCGAAGTACAACTCTATCTCCCTGGCGGCTGACTCCGGTGAATCGGAGGCGTGCACCAGATTGAATATGACCGTCCTTCTCTCAAGCGCCAAATCCCCCCGTATGCTTCCCGGACTGGCCTCCGAGGGATCCGTTGAACCCACCATTTTTCTCATCGCTGCCACCGCCTTTCGGCCCTCTATCACCATGGCCACGCTGGGAGCCGAGGATATGTAATTGACCAGGAGCTCATAGTAGGGTTTTCCCACGTGATCCTCGTAGTGCTTTTCAGCATCCTCCCTCTGCAGCCACACGAATTTCAGGCCCAGTATCTTTAGACCTTTGTTCTCAATTCTGCGAATTGTTTCGCCCACTAACCCTCTTAGAACGCCGTCGGGCTTTATCATAACGAAGGTCCTTTCTCTCCGGGGCAAGATCAGTCCTCCGATTCCTCGTCTTCATCTTCCTCTGATGATTCGTCTGAATCGGGTTTCTCTTCCTGTTCCTCGGGCTGGGGCGGCGTTGGGCCCTTTTCGTAGGATTCCGTCCATTTCAGGTTTCTGGCTTTTCTTCCCAGCTTGAGCATGTTCTTTTCGCATTTATGGCTACAGAAGTAGTAGCGCTGATTATCATTACGAACATACATCACACCTGTTCCTGGCTCGATCTCCTTCCCGCAGAAGGAGCAATTTACCTTTAGTGGCAATGTCAAGACCTCTATGGAGTCGATATCTCTCTTGCCTCACGCTCCGTTTCACGGAGCATGAGAACATCGCCCACTCTAACCGGTCCTTTGGTGTTCCTTCTAATTATCCTTCCCTTGTCTCGCCCGGCCAGAATCCTGCACCTTACCTGGATTACCTCACCGTAAACTCCGGTTCTACCCCGGACCTCTATTACCTCTGCTGGAATTGACTCGGGCATCTCTTCCGACAATGATATTCACCAGGACCTAAACGGATTCTATTTTAACTACTCTCCTCGGCGTCCTCCTCTGACGCCTCTTCCTGGGGGAGTTCCTCTCCTCGCCTCAGGGCCTCCAAGTTCTCCATGATCTCATTGAATGTGGAACCGGCCTTGCCAGGTTTCACAACTGCCACGGCGGCGGTTGGCACCTCAAGACCTGCTGCCATTCCAAGTTCATCCTTGCTAGGAACGAAGAGGAAGGATATCCCTTTCTCCTCGCAGAGTAATGGAAGATGAGCTATCACTTCTTCCGGGTCCACATCCTTGGCAAGGTATACCAGTTTGGCCTGGCCCCTTTCCACGGTTTTGGTTACCTCATTAGATCCTTTTTTCACCCTTCCCGTGTCTCGGGCCAACTCCAATGCATCGTAAGCGTCCTCGGTCAGTTCCTTTGGAACTTCATATTCATCGAACAACGACAAGATAACACCTCCCCTACCCCAGATCCTTAAAGATTAAACGCTAGGGTCTGCTAGGGGCTTTTAGGTTAACTAGTCCCTAGGCTCTTAAATTGTTTCATGCCCCGGTTAGGGGAGGGAAGCCCGGGAACCATCGGCTTCCAATCCCCGGTCACGGATCCAATCCCTCAACCAGCCTCCGATAAACAAGTTCTCTCTTCCTAGGTCCTTCATCTGCCTAGACCCGGTGAGAAAAATCGAGGCCCTAATCTGTCTCTCGACAAGATCTATAAATTGGTTTAATCCTTCCTCGCCATCTACGGCCGCCTTAAGGAACGGGGATGCCATTCCAGCACAATTCGCCCCCAGAGCCAGGGCCTTAACTACATCAATTCCATTCCGAATTCCCCCGCTGGCAATGACCCTTAGGCCCTCTACCTGCGTCGTTTCCAGGACGCTGGCTGCGGTAGGAATTCCCCATGTTCCCAGGGATTCGGCCAATTCCCTGCCCACGCCGCTGGCCCTGAAGGCCTCCACAGCCGCGAAGCTGGTTCCCCCACATCCCCCGGTATCAATCCATTCCACGCCCACTGAAGCTAGAGACCTGGCAGTCTCGCTTGAGATTCCGCCACCGGTTTCCTTAACTATAACCGGGAGGTGGGAGCTGGACACGAACTCTTCGATGGTCTCCAGGCCGCCTCTGAAATCGACCTCACCCTCGGGCTGAGCCACCTCCTGCAGGGCGTTCAAGTGTATGGCCACGGCATCGACATCAACCTCTTCCATGGCACTAAATACCGGTGCAAAATCGCGGGAAAGCAACTGGGGCAGGCCGATGTTTCCCACCAGGAGTATGTCTGGGGCCTGTTCTCTAACCATATAGGTATCTGCTACATTTGGGTCCTCGATCATGGCCCGCATGCTGCCTAGTCCAAATCCCAGTCCGTTTCGCTGGGCAGCGCTCGCTAGAAGCCTGTTCCATTTCCTGGCTCCCTTAAACCCGCCGGTCATCCCACTGATCATCAATGGCATGTCAAGCCTTTTATCAAGGACATCCACCCCAATGTCCAGGGCAGCCTCATTAATTTCCGGAAGTGCCTCATGAACTAGAGCAACACAATCGAGACCCGTACCTTCAAATTCTACGTCCTCCTTCAATACGACATCGACGTGATCGGCCTTCCTCCTCCTGGTTCCGGTCATTCGCACCCCTGACCCAACCTGCAATAACTACTTATCAAGCTTTCTCCACCGTGGCTTCTTCCCCATCAACCACTAGCAGATCGCCGGTTTCAATCTTGGTTATGTCTATCCCATCAATGCAAGGGATACCCGCCAGTATGGCTCCGGTGGCAACAATGGTTTCCGTCTCCTCATTAATTATGGCCGCCGGTGCCAAGCCCCTCTTCTTAAGGCCATAGATAACGTAAGACCCGACCGTTGAACCCTTGCCCCTAGGGAATACCAGCACCTTTCCCCCAACCTTCTCTCCCTCCAATTGATGCCCCTTTTCCCTCACCACGCCAGTCTCGGGGTCCAGACCGCCATAGAAACTGATTGGCTCGCTGGTAACCAAGGCCCGACCTTTTGCCTTACCCGGATTGATCGTCCTTCCCTTCATCTTCGATGGCTCCAATCAGATCATCAAGGTTCTTGAAAATTACCTTCTGTTGGCAGAAATTCGGAAGATAGTGGGCCGCCTTGGCAGAATTAACTCCAGTCGAGTTGAACCCCATTTTCTCAAGTGGGGTAACTACCATGCAGGTGTCGGCCACTAATTTCCCTCCCAATCCTTCAATTCTATCCGCCAATCCCATATTCTGGGCCGCCGTCTTCACCGACCTGGAGGTGCAGATCCATAGTGGTTTCTCGAAATTTTTCCCCTCCATGCGCTGAGCCAGTTGTAGTAGTTCACCGATCGAGGCGTGGGGACAACCTAAAATCACTATGTCCGGGATTTCTCCAGAGTTTAAGTCCCGCCGCTGTCGGTCCAAGTCATACTGAGTTATGGTGATTCTCTCCAGTCCCTTGCTGTCCATCCCCTCGGCTTCGGGGGTAATCTCTTCGACGTGGTACAGGGCGACCGCACCCGAGGCGGCCATCGCCGCTCCCAGTGATTTCAAGTGATCCACACTTGGGTCCTTCAAACCGCGGATATAAGGTTTCTTGTCCCCTGCTAGCTCACCTATCCTATATCCCAGGGTCCCGTAATCACAGATATTTCGCAATTCTGCCTCTACCTCAAATACCATATCGGGCATTCTGTTTTCGTCAAGGTGCAGCCCATAATTGGGCGTGACTCCGCAAATCGCTGCGGCAAGGGCCGAGGGTCCTCCTTCCCTATTGGTTCTAGCTCCTATTACCGAATTAGCAAATGACACGGCCGAGGACTCGCTCCAGGCGATGTGTTCCCTGAATCGTGGCAGGTTTCCAGCCAGGTAGGGTGTGCAGGTGGCACTCACCAACACGCCCATGGCCTTGAAGGCGTTTACTATCCTTTCCTGCTTACGGGCAAAATCCTCGGGGATCCCCATAACCCTCCAATCCCGAAGATCCATTCCAGCGGGATTCAGATAGGTCAGCGCTTTGACCTGAGCCCCCTTTTGCGCAAAATCCTCCAGAAACTCCATGCCCGGATCGCCTATTGATTTATGTGATACCCCCGAAACCTGGGCGGACCCAATCGGTATCATTCTCCGGGCTCCATACACATCACCAAGGCGCACCAGCAATCTGAATAGACGTTGAGCCACCTCTCCCCTCTCTCCCCCCAACATCCTCTCCTGTTCCCTTGTCAGGTACAATTCAATCCTCCAGGTATTCCTCAATATCAATTTCCATGGGGAGCCCTGGTCTTTTGAATTCCTCCTTATCCTTCCCCCAGGGAACCGTGAGATCAAAACCCACCTTTGTGGTTATGTGGGTTTCCGGATCGGAGGATGGATCGAGGGAGGACCCCTTTTCTCTCCTGGTTACCAGGTCGCTATCGGCCTGAAATCTCGTAGCCATCGCCCACTCTATTTCCTCCGATTTGTCGATATCTATGTCCTCATCAACCACGAAAAGGTGTTTCATGGATCGGTGAGCTCTGAATGCGGCATCGATTGCCCTTTCCGGGTCCTTCTCTTCCCTTCTCCTAATGCTCACCACTCCATGAAGCCAGGAGCAACCGCCGGGAGTGACCCTCACATCCAGCACATCACATTGCTTCTTCACTTCCCGATACATGCTGGCCTCCCTAGGCATCCCCATCAGTATCTTGTGCTCCATCCCACCCGGGAGTAGGGCGTGGAAGAGGGGATTTCTCCTGATCAATATCTCCTTGCATTCAACTACCGGCTGTAATCTCACCTTGTCGGGTGTCTGGGTCAGGTCAAGAAATGGACCTTCGTCGTGGAGTTCACCGGTGAGCTCCATGATCATGATGATCTCCGCCGGTGGCACCAAATATCCCTTCATATCCATCAGGGGCGTTGGTTGCAGGGAGTTGGCAATGGATAGCTCGCTTACTCCGGGGGACTCGGATACTGCGGAGGCCACGAGGACCGAGATTGGATTCCCAATACAATAGGCAAATTTGGTGAGCCCCCTCCTGATATAGCTATCAAGGTCCCTTTTCACTATCCTAAGGACCAGCTGGTTTTCGGAAATCACCATGCCCCGGTGAAAGGAAGAATTCAGACCATACTCCGGGTCCTTTGCCACCACAATTCCCGATGTTATGTATGGACCTCCATCGAATGGGTAATAGGTAGGGATCGGCAGGTTCAATAGGTCCGGCTCCATCTCGATATAGTCCTCTGACTTCATTATCTGTGGATCCCTGGGTTGTGATATTGCATCAACCAGTTTTTCGGTTAGGTTTCCCTCCTCAATCCCAAGGCCCCGTGCAACGGAAAGTCGGCTGGAACAGATATTTCCCAGTACAGGGATATCGCGGTTTTTTACATTTTCAAAGATGATCGGGATTCCATCCAACGTACGCATGATGGCGGGTATTTCAAATTGGATGTCCACTTCCTTTTGGACTCTTTTCAGAAGACCGGCACCCTCCAACTGGTTTACGAATTCACGCAACAAAGCCATGATACTCCTCCCTTTCAGATTCCACCAAACGATATATCTTTTTCGTCATTTGTCGATTTAATCATCGTCATTTGACGAACTCACCCCTATTAGAGTGGGGATAGCCTCATACCCCGACTTTCGCATAGCTCCCACTACCCTATCACGCACCTCCGGTTCGGGAGTTAAGGCGATCATGTGCCCTCCCAGACCGCCTCCAGTCATCTTCGCCCCCTTCGCCCCCTCTCTTCTGGCAATCTCAACTAGATGATCAAGCTTCGGATGGGAGACCCCGATTTCCTGGAGCAGGCCATGATTGGCATACATTAGGTCCCCGACCGCGTCCAGGTCATGATCTCTCAATGATTTAACCGCGCTCTCTATGAGTTCTTCCGCCCGTAAGAAGATTCGTGAATATCTTTCTTCGTTTCTCTCCTTTCTCCTTCTAACACCAGCCACCGCCGTCTTGGTCCTACCTCTTATCCCCGTATTTCCCATTACCATGGGCATTGGCTCCCGTACTGAAAGCCTCTCAACCGTATTATCTCCTCCCTGGAGGTTCTTTGCGAAGTAAATCATTCCCCCGAAGGTAGAAACGGTATTATCTATGCCCGAAGGGGTTCCGGCATAGGCCTTTTCCGCCTCATACGCTATCTCGTTGATATCCTGGGCCTTGAGGCCCAGGTCAAACTCCTGGTTCAGGGCCCTAGTAATGGAGACACAGAAGGCTGCACTGGATCCAATTCCCCCCGTGGTCTCCAGCTCTCCCTCAATGGTTATCTTAATGTTCTTTTCGGTGGGATCAAAGTTCGCGGCGTCGAAAATTCTAAGCACCGGCCCCGGTTCCAGAAAATCATCCGTAGAGCGGTTCAAGGCATTTAAACGGACGTCCTCCAGAGCCCATCCATCACCGACCAGAAAACCGGAGCCACGGAACCCCTCCAGCAAGGCCTCATTGGCTCTCTCAACCGTGGCTTTGATCTTTGAATCGATCGATGAGGCTATGGCCGGTATTCCATATACTACGAAATGCTCGTTGAACAGGATGACCTTCCGAAACCCGATTCCGGTTCCCATATCGATCCCATTCCCGTATTTATAACCCCACTTATGTGTATTACCGCCGGGATAATCTACGAGAATATTTAATTGGTCCCGCGCTCGATGACCGGTGTAAAAGCCTCGCAAATCTTTTTTCTAGATCGGTGGATAATGTAAGATGTCAAGTATTGTCGTCAAGATTGGGGGATCATTCCTTACCGCAAAATCCGAAAGCCATAGATTCCCCCTAAATATAGAAGAGATCAGGAGCCAGGCCAGGGAGTTCTTAAACCTGGGCCGATTGAAGGGCATATCCAGGGATATTCGTCATATCCTAGAATCGCACAGGATCCTGCTGGTACATGGGGCAGGTCCATTTGGACATGCGATGGTAGAGGGATTGAAATCCGGGTATGACATTGACCCCATGCACATCCACGCCTCCATGCTGGTATTAAACGAATTTGTCATCCGGGCATTAACGGATATCGGGGTGCTGTGTGAGAGGGTGAGCCCCATGGACTCGGTGCTTCACCGGGGAAAATTCCACACCGATCGATTGGTCAAGGAGATGGTATCAAAGGAGAGATCAGGTATCCTTCCTGTTAGTCATGGTGATATCGTCCCTAGCAAGAACGGTGAGATCGATGGACACCAGGTAATCTCCGGGGACTTGGTCGTGCGCGATTTGTCATTGTCCTGGCCCGCCGATCGCCTGATAATGGTGACTGATATGAATGGAATCCTGGATACCGACCCAAGAAAGGGTGAGGGGAGAACCATTCCAAGGATCACCCTGGATAAGTGCACGGACCTACTGAAAGGGAGGAGTGGAAAGGGATCCGATGTAACCGGTGGTATACTCCAGAAGGTAATTAGCTGTGCTGAGCCCATTTCCGCCGGCATACCGGTTCAAATTATCTCTGACGAAATCAATAATGCCCTAATCGCAGCCTGTAATGGCCAGGAAGTGGGAACAATCATAGAGCCTGGGTGATTTCTTGCCAAAATCCTACATCGAACATCCCCTAATCAATTGTAACACGATTGAATCCAGGATCTATCAACAGGTGGTATACGCGAAGGCAGTAAAGTCAAATACGCTTTTTGTGGCCCCCACAGCGCTGGGAAAGACGGTTCTATGCATCATGGTGGTTGCTCACCGTCTTCACAAGGTAGGTGGAAGGGCTCTTATGATGGCCCCTACCCGGCCCCTGGTCCTTCAGCATGCGGAATCTTTCAAAAAATTCATGAATCTGCCCCAGGAGGAAATAGTCGATGTCAGCGGGAGGATTCGTCCCAGTGAAAGGGAGGAGGTCTGGCCCGCATCAAAGGTGGCCATAGCCACCCCTCAGGTGGTGAAAAACGATCTCGAGGCGGGGCGAATGGATCTTTCGCCGTATTCTCTCCTCGTTTTCGACGAGGCCCATAGAGCTGTGGGTGATTATGCATACGTTCCTATAGCCAGGATCTACGTTGAAACCGCGGATGACCCCCTGGTCCTTGGGCTAACCGCCTCTCCCGGAAACAGGGAGGAGGTAATCCGAGAGGTCTGCGAAAACCTCGACATATCTAATATCGAGACCAGGACCGAAAGCGACCCGGATGTAAAGCCTTATATCAACCCCATAGAGGTCGATTGGAGAAAGGTTGTGCTGCCGGACTCAATCCGCATGGCCTCCAGGCGTATGAGAGCTTATCTCGAGGAGAGATTTGACAGCCTTAGAAAGATTGGTCTAATACAATCCGAAAGACCGACCAGAAGGGACCTTCTTGAGGCGGGAAAAGCATTAGGAATCGGCCCCCAACGTTTCTCAGCTTCCTTCGGAAAACCGGAATTCATGTATTATAAATCGCTGATGGACTACGCAACCGGCCTCAAGGCCGAACATGCTCTGGAACTGATCGAGACTCAGGGAATAGAACAGGCCCTGAAATATATGGAGAAACTTTCCCAGGAAGCGGAAAAGAAGAAAACTCCCAGATCTACCAAGTCATTCATCCATAACGACCTGGTCAAGCAATTCACAAACAGGCTTCGGGATCTCCGTGAAAAGGGGGTTCAGCATCCCAAGATCCCGGAAACGGAGGACATCGTGACCCGGGAGTTAAACTCTAATCCCGATAGCAGGATCATCGTATTCACTAACTTTAGGGACACGGTTGACCTCCTTGTATCCCGGCTTTCCAAGCAGAGGAAATCTCGAGCTACCAGATTCGTTGGACAGTCCTCAAAGAGATCAAGAGGGCTTAGCCAGGCAGAGCAAGCAGAGATCCTTGATCTCTTCAAGAAGGGCAAATACAATATTCTAGTGGCCACATCCGTCGCCGAGGAGGGCCTGGATATTGCAGAAGTCCAGCTAGTACTTTTTTACGATTGCACCGCCAGCGCTGTTAGGAATATTCAAAGACGGGGGAGAACAGGAAGGAGAGAGGCGGGCAAGGTTATAGTGCTTATCACTGAGGATACTAGGGAGGAAGCCTACCATTGGGCGGGAAGAGCCCGGGAAAAAAGGATGCGGCAGGTGCTCAAGAAGGTTGATCTGGAACTCAGCGACAAGCAGCTGAACCTTGACGGATTCATGAAAGGTTCTTAGAATCTCCGGCGAAACTCCCTCTTTCTAAGAATACGCAAGAGCACCGATTTCAGCTTGTAGTTATCGGAACACTGCTGATTTTCCATCTCGTACTGAACGGCCCCCATGATATCCTCGTTCTTGTTCTTAATACCCTTGGCAAACATGCTCATGCTGCCCTTGCCATAAAGGTCAGCTGACTGTTTATACAACTCAGCTGCCTTCTTGAGCAGGGAAACCCTCAGACGGTGATCGTCCTTCTCTTTGTAGGCTTTGATAAGACACATATCGGCTTGCCCTTCAAGCCATGATGCTTTTCTGACGTGGTCGGCCTCGAATCTCAAAATAGCACCGGGGCGCTTTACCGCGCTCGACAAATATAAATATTATTTATGGAAACTAAACAAAAATCTTTGACCTTCTACTTTCTTGTGCAAACCGCAATTGAAAAATTGGATTATGTCGGTAATTATGGAAATAAATCTACTAAAAGTATGGCTCACCGAAAACCGCATCGGTGAACTCAAGAATTTAGAACGAGACGGGAAAATTGTCCCAGCTTCCTAACTATTCCTCATTCTCGCCTCGGTGGGGCACTACAACTGAGTTCTTTAATTCCTGTATGGCGCCCAGCAAATCCACAAGACTATGCAAGACCTCGACATCTGACTGAACCCGGACAGCTTCCTCACCCGAATCCAGCCTTTCGGAGAATAGCCTTATCTTGTTAAGAACCGTACCTTCCGCATCTTCCACTGCACCCCAGGGGTCGTCCCTGGCTGTTCTTTCCTTAGTCCTTGGTTGGGTCCCACCCTGGGGGGCCTCGGTTTCAGTCATCTCCTTCGCTTGTTTACCCTTTTCAAACCCGCACTTGGCACAGAAGGTCCGCCCCTCTTGCTGGAAGAGTGGTGCATTACAATTGGGGCAGCTCTCGTTCAACATCTTGCCCCCCTTTAGCATAATATCTGCCATGTCCTTGATTTCCACTGGTTCACCCGAAAAGAGATTTATACCCTCGTTCTTAAAAACGTTCAGGAGGATTGCCCGAAAATGAATGACGAGCAAAAAATGGATGCAGTCTCACAGGTCCTTGAGCAGATTACAGAGGACACTTCAGTCCCAAGAAACATCAGACGTGCCGCCAACGAGGCCATCGAATGGCTTCAGAATGACAACCATACGCCGGGAGTCAGAGCGAGTTCCGCGGTGAATATATTGGATGAGATAAGCGAGGACCCCAACATGCCCGTTCACACACGAACTATGATATGGAACGTGGTCAGCGAGCTGGAAGTGATTCAGGATTAGCTACCACTCCTTGAACCTGAAAGACCTCCCTATTCTCGATTGCCTATCTTGGATTAGGTCTAGAAATCCGCCTCGATTCCCCTTTTAAGAAAATCCAGGTTTATCTCCGCTGCTTCAATTGGGTTGTCCGTGGATTTGGTTTCCAGGACCAGCCAGCCATCGTAACCTATATCCCCAATTTTGGATAAATTACGGGGCCAATCCATCTCTCCCTCACCCAGCAAGTCCCCTTCCAGTTCCTTTATGTGTATCATGACTATCCATGGGGAAAGGATCTCGGTCATCTCCAGGGGGTCATGCCCGTATATCCTGTTGTTGGCAAGATCCTGGTATATTCCAACATGGTTGGAGCCCACTTCCCGGACCATGCGTTTGAGCTGTTGATAGGAGAAACTAGTCTCAATTCCGATGTTAACCCCTTCCCTTTCGGCTGCTGGAGCACACCGTTTCAAACCTCTCACATAGCGCTCTTCCCCTTTCGGACCCAGATCAATTTTCTCACGGTCAAAATGCGGCAGGAGAATAGCCTCTGCCCCTAAGGCCTCACATGCGGCTATGCTAAGTTCCACAAAGGAGATGCTAGTTTCCATGTCGATGTCCAGGGAGAAATTGTATTCCCGGAAAGGGCCAACGCTCAAGGAGCAAACTTGGATACCGGAATCCCGACACAATTCAAGTATTCGGTCGGCATCACTTTCAACGATATTAATCAGGTTCTCTTTCGATCCGATAACCAGTTCCACACCATCATAGCCCACACAGCCAGCTGCCTCTATTGATCCCTCCCAATCCATGTCCAGAGAACTGTTTCTAATCCCGTATTTCATACGAATCCCTCGATCATATCCTCCAAGCAAATCCTTTCTCCAGTTCTTGCCGACTGGGCCACGCCCTGGGTCACCGCCACCGCTATCATTCCATCCCTAAGGGTGTTCTCGTATCTCCTTGACGTGCTCCCGGTTATGAGATCCGCGAAATGGTTCTGCATCTTCATTACCGGGTCATGATCATCATGGGTAGGGATGCTTTGAACGTCTTTGTCAATGGCCCCCTATGCCGCATCACCTCCAGGGTCTTCATATCATTGGTTGTCAAGCTCCCCTTTCTCCCAACGACCTGTATTATATTCTGCGTATTTGGAGCACCCATGCTGGTTATTATGGTAACCGAACGTCCACCATCGAAATCGATCATCATGTTGGCGAAATCTATGGTGTCGCCTCCCCTGAAAGTTCCCCTTCTCAACGTGGCGTAAACACCCTTCGGCTTCCCCTCCATCAGCCATAGGCCCCGATGAATAGTGTGTGAAGCCGTATCTATAACCCCTCCATAATGCTCGGGAAAGAAGTACTGGGGAGCCATCATGCCCCTCTGCACGGTTAGAAGAGCCTGAAGTGGTTCCAGGGATTGGGCTTCCTTCTTTAAGGTAGAGGATAATTCGGTAAATCTAAGCTGATATGCAACCATGCCCACGACCGCCTCCTCATCGGCAGCTCGAATCAGTTTTTTTCCGGTTTCCACCGAATCTACAAGAGGTTTTTCGACAAGGATATGCTTTCCTGCCCTCGCCGCATCAATTGCGATGTTTCCATGGTGTTTGGTATGGGTGGCTATGATCACCGAGTCAAGGTCCTCCCTTTCGAGGAGCTCCTTGTAATCGAGGACGTAATCCACCCCCAGAAGCTCGCTCGTTCTTCTTGCCCTGGATTCATCAAGGTCACATACGGCGAGAAGGCGCAGCTTACGGGAAGAATTGGTACGCTGTCCATGCCATGGGCCGCGTTGCCCGCACCCTATCAGTGCCGTGGTTACCTCTTTCATGATTCAACCTCCATTCGGTTTCCCTCTCAAAAATAGGTTACTCCCTCAAATCATATTAGGTCCTATATACCTATGACCGGATGCCAGAATTATTTCTACTCCACCCAGATGGGCGAGGACCATGCTGTCTGACCATCCTCCTGTTGGACCCTGACATAGTAGTAGTTATTGCCTTCATCTATGGGCAGATCCTGCAAATCCATTCCGACCAGGCATGCATCCCGGGGATAGGCAGGATGGAATTTCACCTTTCGTGCATTGTGATAGTAGATATCGGGGTTCCGGACCTCCTTCTCCTTAAGGCCAAAGGTCGATTCCACCCTTTCGATCGATTCCTCCATGAATGGAAATAGATGAGCCGAATCCAAACATTCGATAAGATCAAGACTAAACTCTCTATCATCTATCGATAGATTCAAGGTTGTCGATTTACCTCCCTCAATGGTGAATATTAGTCCCTGCCTGAAAGACGGGCGTCCATCGCGAGATGTGGTCAGCTCGAAGCTGCAGCTATCCTTCTTCCGGTGAAACCTTTGACCCAGGCCCGAGAACCTTGGCTCGACCTTTATCATCTGGCCGTTTATAACCCTCAACCTCCCCGCCCATTCCTGTTGCACGTCCTCAAAACCGTAACGCTTGGCCGGCCCCCAACCGAACTCGACCAGAATCTTGAAAATGCCCTCCTCTTGGACCCCCCACTTGCCGGCGTGGCAATATGTCTCGATGATTTGGCCGTTGTGTATCAGCTCAACTCTATCCAGGGGCTGTGGGCATTCGACATCTATTCGCCCCTCTAATTTTCCCGGATCTTTCATTATTGAACCGAGTGGTTTTCCATTGATTTCAAACCAAAGATTGATCCTATCTCCCGTCGAGGCAATGGTGCGCCTATCCTTCAGGGCCTCCCATATGGCTTCGCGGGTCAGACTTTTAGCCCAAATCCCAGCGATACCCAGAGGCCAACTTCCGGGCAGGCCGGCACTATCATTTGATGCGATACAACCTATTCTAATCCCCCTGTCCAGGGCGTCCCTAAAGTTACCCCCACTGGTCCTCGGCCCCATGGACCTATTGCCTTCCATCTTGACCCTGGTGTCCACACCCTCGGAGGAGCCATGGGTGGAATATATCTCCATCACTGGGCATAGAGATGAATCTATCACGTCCCAATTTTTGCCTCTGTGTTCGGGTATGTAGGCGGTGTGGTGTGGAATTGCCAGGGCATCTCGGTTCCTCAAGTGGGAAAAAAGGTTTTCAAGTTCCCAGGCATCATCCAGGGGTCCGTCCTCGAAGTAGATAACGTTGTGATCGCCGTATTCGGTACGGTTTCCATGCCACTCATATCCAAGAAATGTTACGAAATCCCCCTCCCTGTTGTGGTCCCTTGAAGCCGTGCGGAGCCTTTTCCACCACTCCAGGAAGTCGGGTCTTTGTCTAACCGATTCAATCCTCGCTCCCTTTACTCTATCCCATTGAAAGGGGTAACAAAGAACACAATAAACGTCCAGATTATATTTTGCATAATCAATTATTTGGTCACATCTATCCATATCAACTAGGTGTTTATGGAAGTCTCCCCAGTATAGATTAAAACCCGACATCTTAACCCATTACCTCTTTTCAAGAAGATAACATGGCATCTATTAGGTCTTATCCAGGGGATTGGGAATTCTCAGAACCGGATTGTTAATAAGGGCGGTAGATCTGCTGCCAAAGCTCAGGCTTCGGCGGGTTAAAAGGGGAAATACGGCAACAAATTGTTCCTAATAGACAACGTATTGTACGATATAGCCCACCATGGCAAAAACAATAGCCCAATAGGCGATGCTGAAATATAGAAATCTCAAGGACTTTGCACCTTACCTCACCCCCCCTCCATTTAGCTTAAAAATATTTTCTAATCATCCGAAGTATCGCAGACTTCTCTACCTTCAATTCCCCCTTTGAGGGCACTATAGCCCTTAACTTCCTTCCCCTCTTCGCGTGCTCCCAGGATAATATCACATAGGTAGTAAAGAGCGGGGTGGATCATGAACTCCAACCTCTGTGGTTTTCGGGAATCGCTAAGGATAAGCACCGGACATGACCTTGATAACTCCTCTAGGTATCCATGTGCTCCTAGCCAAAGCTCCCTCTTCTCCTCGAATTTGGTGGTTGGATCCGTGGTCATGATGAGGGAATTCGGTCTGTTAACGATCACCGTTCCCTTGTCCTCCACCTCCACGGCACCTTTTAGATCTGATATTAATTCTCCCGCGTTTTCCGGGTGGCTGATTAACAGCATTGCCGCCGGCCAGTTTGAACCGTGCTCGAAGTCATTTAGGGTGATAGTATGATCGCAATCTAGAATCAGGGCTCTTTTTTCTTCATCCAAGGCCATCTTATAGGCCTGGCTAGCCAGGTTTAGATTGGCACGTGGATGATATCCCAGAACAAGGGATATACCTTCATTCCAAAGTAATCCAGAAACGTCCTGCTCCGAAAGGACGGAATCAGTCATTTGCTTGCCCCGGGGAGAAGAGATAGCCCGGTACGGATTTTCGGCCTAAGAGGCATTCGAACCGCAGTCCACGGATATCTCCGAAACAGGATCGCCAGAGTCCGCGATGCTTGACCGCTACACTACCGGGCTATTCCAAGTTCATTTGGGATTCCGATTTATTAACTATTTCTTGCCCAATCTGAAACAAAGACCCGGGGACGTTCAAGGGTGAAAATTCCCGGCATGATCCCATTAATTTCCCTCTCGGGTCTCGTTCGTCTGTAAACCTCTCTTAGAATTTTCTCCTCTCGATCGTTAGGAACCAAATTTCTCCTAGACATCACCCTGCGCTGGGTGGTGAGCGCCGATTTGAGCTTTAACTCCTTGGATTCTCCATTATTTCCGTCCGCCCACATGGAAAATGATGGAATGCAACCTAGCCCTTCTCCATAGATCTGGCTGGCAACGCCGAGGCTTGTACCAGGATTTATCTTCACCCCTGCCGACAATTTTACGTGATCCGCTATTGCACAACCGAGCTTCATCAGCCCGGTGTCGATTTCTCCATCCTCTCTCCTTACCCTTACCGGTCCATATGAATTTTTAAGCTCGCTGGTTATGGTACCCGCACCTACATTGACCCACTGGGATATGTAGGATCGTGCTATAAGTGACGCATGGCTGATGTTTGAATGGGCCATCATTATCGACTCGGAACATTCACCATGAACTTTGCACCCCTCCATTATTACCGATTCCGGACCTACCTCTCCTCCCATGACCACCGTTTCCTTCCCTATGTAGATCGGCCCCCGGATCATGCTGTGTGAACGAACCTCCACTCCATTATCGAGATATATGGGGCCATCACGGGTATCAAGAAGGCAAAAGGGTTCGATGTAGGTATTTTTATGGCAAAAGAGATCGCGGCCCAGAACACTCGAACTTGGCAAACTGGTTATCCTTTTCCCGTGTTTCGAGAGTGAAAAAAGGTCCTTTGATAGGGCACTCCCATTGTTGATTATCAAGTCCCAGAAATATTCGATCATGTGAGCAGATTCATCGAGATCTATCTCCTCAACCTCCCTAGGAAGGGAATCCTCATTAAAACCGGATCTCTTGAACTTTATCCCCTCCTCTTGTCCAAGAAAAGCGGCGGCCAGTTCCCCATCAACGAAGAAAGCTATCTTCCCCGTCTCTGACCCCGATACCAGATCCCTTAACTGATATCCAAGATCAAGCACCCTTCCGTTAACGAAAAGGGTCCTCCCCCTTATCTTAGGATCGGGGCGGTAGCTGAGATAATCCCTGCATATGTACCTGAAATCGAATTCAGGAAGTGCCTCCTCTATTCTATCGCCCAGTGTCTGCGCACCACAGACCAGGTCGTAAACAGGCCTCGTCCATGTCAGTGGCAGTAGCCGCTTGAATCCTTCGTCCTCGTAAATTATCCCATTCATTCAATCACCTAACCGTAACACATTTGGCAAGATTCCTAGGTCTATCCGGATTGTTACCCCTCAAAATGGCCATATGATAGGCCAGAAGCTGCGCCGGTACAATGCCCATTACGGAAAAAAGATCCCCCGAACCGGGAACGACGAATTGTTCATCAAATTCCAGCTCATCTCCATTTGTTATCCCAATTAACCTTGCTCCCCGTGTTTTTGCCTCTCGGGCGCTATTCACGATCCCCAGGCTGTCCTGAGCAGCAAAAACTAGGCAGGGCACGCCCTCAGATATCAGAGCCAGGCTGCCATGACGGAGCTCGCTCCCCTCCAGGCCCAGGGAGGGAAGATAGCATATCTCCCGGATCTTCAACGCGGTCTCAAGGGCGGAAGGATAGGTCAGGTCCCGTCCGATAACGGCAATTACCGATGAGTCCTTCATGGATTTTGCCAACCTGCCGGCCTCTTCATCCCATCTTGGTATCCATGTGGCCATGGACCCAGCTGCTTCAATAAGCTTCGACCTTCCCCGGTCCATGGTACCCCTCATTGCCTGGGCCATTAGGTAAAATGCAGCTACCTCCGCGATATAGGTCTTGGTCGCGGCCACGCTCACTTCGACCCCGGCACCCAAACATATGGAGAAATCGCTTGCCCTTTCCAGGGTCGACTGGGCATTATTCATCATCCCCACAACCCGGGTTCCCTGTCCTCGGGCGCATTCAACGGCGTCCAGAATATCGCTGGTCTCTCCCGACTGACTCACCGCCAATACCAGGTCATTCTCCCCCAAAATTTTGCTAAAAGAGGAAAAGCGGGATGAGAGCATGGGGTAGGTGCACAAGCCCCCTAGTTCGTTAATTAGGTAGGAACCGGTCAGACAAGCGTGATAGCTTGTCCCCGAACCAATCAGGAACGCTCTCTCACACCTGGAAATAGCACCCGCCATTTCCTCCAGGCCCTGAATTGAGCTCTTCCCGGACCTGTACAAGACATTCGGCTGCTGGTATATCTCCTTCTTCATGAAATGGGCGTAGCCGGATCTTCCAAGGTCCCTCGACCAATCCATTCTTGTATGAGACCGTCTTGTGACTGATCTCCCCTGCGAGCTCTCGATTAGTTCGGATCTTCCCTGCGAGATTAAGGCGATCTCGCCATCCTCGAGGGCTGTGAAGTTGCAGACGAATTTGGGCAGGCAGAAGGGGTCGGAGGAGGCCACACGGCCATCGGGTCCCTCCCCTATGACCAGCGGAAGACCTTTTTTGCAGGCCACTATGTGATCCCGGTCCCAGGACGTCAGGACCAGAAAAGAGTACTTTCCCTCCAGCCTCCGAGAGCTATTTGAAATTGCAATGGACAACTCACTTCCTTCCCGAACCTCTTCCTCGACCAGGTGACTTATCACCTCGGTGTCGGTATCGCTGGTGAATCTGTGTCCCCGATTCGTGAGTTCCTCCCTGAGAATGTCCGCATTCTCAACGATTCCGTTGTGAACTATTGCGATATTACCGGAGCAATCAACCTGTGGATGGGCATTGGAAATGGTGACCTCCCCATGCGTGGCCCACCGGGTATGCCCTATCCCGATATTGCCCCCGAGCTCCCCCCCAGCGCTGGACAGGCCCTCGACTGGACCCATGCATTTCTTCCACTGCAACTCCCTATCAATGGTGGCAATACCGGCCGAGTCATATCCCCGATATTCCAGTTTAGCCAGGCATTCCATTAGAATCGGTGCCGCCCTTCCTTTGCCAATATACCCGATAATACCACACATCTACAAAATCTGTTCTAGTAGTTAGTTTTCTTTATGGAAAACTATTTCTCAAAATGTATTTTTTCCGGTATGATTCAATTTGTAGTGATGGTTAGGTATTGTGAGGTCTATGGCCTCCAAAAGAAGCACCACCAAAAACTTTTTTACCACTGGTTGAAAAGCGGTCCTGTGATAATTCTCAACCGTAAGGAAGGCAGATACTACTCCAGAGAAGCCAAAGTTGTCGAGAACCCCGAGGATCTAAAGGCCATTCTCAGCAGGATCAGGTGGAAGATCCTGGAGCTCCTTTCCGAAGAGCCGATGTACCCGGCAGAAATCGCTAGAAATCTGCATATGCAGGAACAGAAGGTCCATTATCACGTCAAGTATTTGAGAAATGCAGGTGCCATCGAGCCCTGCCGCCGGGAACGCATCAGAGGGGGACTGGCAACCTACTACAAGCCTTCTTCTCCGGCCTTCGCCGTTGTTCTGCCGTTTGGGGAAAGCGAGTTCTCGAACATCAAACCCGGTCTTGAGGAAAATGCTCTGACATCCTTCCTTTCCTCCTTTACCAGGGATGGAACACTCAATGCGCGCATGATTGTGGGATCACCGATACCTCACGGCCCATTCAAGGCCACAGCAAGAGACGGCCATTACGTCGCCCATCTCGGTCTCTTCCTGGGTCACTTCGTGAAGGTTCCGGACCATTTCTGTGTCAAGTTGGATACGGATCTCAAGGCAGAGAAGGAGGAGGACCAGGACCTGATCCTAATCGGCGGGCCGGGAACCAATCTCATAACCAGCGAGGTAAACCCCGAGCTGCCAATACGTTTTAGCGAGGACAACTTCTGGCGGGGAATAGAATCGAGTCAAAGCGGGGATCACTATACCCAGGACTCCGTGGGTATCGTCGCCAAGATACCAAATCCAAAGAATGATGATGCTTCCATTCTGGTGCTGGCCGGTCTGAGGGCGATTGGAACCAAGTCCACCGTTCTTGGTCTCTGCGACCAGTGGGAGGAACTCCTGAAGGGGTATCACGGCCAGGACACCTGGGCCTGTGCGGTTAGGGGATACGATTTCGATGGAGACGGGAAGGTGGATGGGGTGGAGGTACTCGAGAGGGTTACCTCCTAGCCAGTTGGGAGGCCACGGGGAAACATAATTGCACGAATAATATCACTAGGTGACACTTTTAAGAAACCTGGAGAAGATAGAAACCCACGAACTGGCACCAAAGCCCTATTACCATTAATTGGAAAACGGGCTGGTCCGGACGGGAGGAATAAACATGGCCAAAATGAAACAGGCTAACCTGATAGGTGAAACCAAGCTAGAGCTTGAGGAGGCAGAAATCCCTGAGCCCAAACGACGGGAAATCCAGATCAAGATCGAGGTATGCGGTATCTGTGGGTCGGATGTACATGCATATTACGGAAAACATCCTTTCGTAAGCCCGCCCATCGTGCCTGGACACGAGTTCTCGGGAACCATATCCAAACTTGGAGAAGGAGTCGGTGGGTTCAAAGCGGGGGATCGGGTCACCGTTGAGCCCTCACTTACCTGTGGTGAATGTTATAACTGCAGACATGGACTCTACAACATCTGTGCAAACCTTGAGGTACTTGGTTGCCAAGCTCCGGGGGCCTTTGCTCAATACATAAGCGTACCCGCAGAGAAGGTATATTCCCTCCCCGACGAGCTCGATTTCGATGCCGGTGCACTGGTGGAACCCTCCGCAGTGGGGGTACACGCGGTCAGGAAAAGCGAGCTCGGTCTCGGGGATCGAGTCGTCGTTTTGG
This sequence comes from Hadarchaeota archaeon (SeqCode), assembly GCA_964621445.1. Lineage (GTDB taxonomy): Archaea > CAYQAE01 > CAYQAE01 > CAYVLA01 > CAYVLA01 > CAZUNO01. The sequence goes on from CAZUNO010000002.1 coordinate 133,818, forward strand.
GTGCGGGAGTGATCGGACAGACGATAGTTCAGGCTGCTAGAGTGGCCGGGGCCGGTGAAATCATCGTCACCGGGCATCACGAGGGAAGGCTTGAGGTGGCCGAGGAGTTGGGTGCCGATGTAACATTCCTCGCCGGGGACACCGTGAAATTCATCGAGGACAACTACGGCCCCGACGGGATTGATATCGTCTATGAGGCCGTGGGAGTTGGCACCACCATAAATCAGGCCATCGATATAGTACGAAAGGGAGCAAAGGTCATAGTAGTGGGGGTATTTGGCAAACACCCGGAGACCAAGGTCGGTCTCATACAGGATAAGGAGATCGACATGCGAGGGGCCCTGATGTATGTACAGGAGGACTACCCCAGGACCATTGATCTTATTGCCAAGGGTGAAATAAAGACTGAGCCCCTCATAACCTCCCGTTATCCGCTCGAACGGGTCTCAGAAGCCTTCGATCTAATTATGAACCAAAGGGACGACACCCTGAAGGTCCTTCTGGACATTCCTTAGATCCCATTCCTGGCGCCAAACGTCTTCAGGCCGAATACTAGGACCATGCAGCCTATCAATAGGCTCAAAACGGCAAGCGGGAACGTGTTCCCGGTGGATGTCCTGAATCCAACATCCCCGGAAGGCTCTTCCATATTTTCATCTCCAAAGCGCGATGCGACCTCGCCGCTTACCTGGAAGTCCACCCCCCTCGCCTCCGTTCTGACCTCGGGCTTGTAGTAGGAATATGCCGTGCTTGTCCCTCCCTTGGCCTTTACCGGTAGCAATGCCCTTATGTCAAACCCTATCTCGAGTTCCTCGCCTCTCTGAAGATCGTCGACATAGAAGATCACCTTCCTTCCACCTATCTCGTATCGGGTGGCCAGTCCATCGGAAATTACCTGTTCGAGGCTGGAGTGCACGGGGGAGAATCCCGTGGGAACCGAAATGTCCAGGATCATCATGCCCGTCGAGTTGTAGGCCCCGGTGTATCTTGCCCTGGCAAGAACGTGAACTATGTCGTCCACCTCCACGCTTGTGGTATTGTATTCGATATCGAGCTCGAATTCGGGATTCGGATTCAAATCGCCAGGAAGGTTGAATCTCTTGGCCAGCTGAATTGTTACCTCACCCTCCCCCTTCATCTCGACAACCAGCTCCTCTCCTGCCAACGGGATGTCAATCACGTTTAGGACATCGAAGTTCTCCGCGGTTAGTTCCAGCGTGGTTAGCTTCTCGCCATCGACCTTTACCTCTATGGAGGAGTCAATGGTTCGAGTCTGCAGGCGTGCCGCCTTCATCAAGGCCTTCAAAGCCCACACCGTGTCCTGGGTGCTGCAGAAGCCACCCAAGGAGTTCCTCTGAGATGACAGCCAACGTACGGCTTGTTCGGCCTCTGACCTGCCCTCCAACATGAGTGCAAGAGCGGCGTAGGAAGTCGTCTCCACCGCATTTGATCTCTCTGACCCAGCGGCCCAGAATATCCCATGCTCATCCGTTCGGGCCATTTCCAGAAGGCGGCTTATCGCCTGCTCTGCATGGGGAGAACCAACCTTCTCCAGAAGAAGGGCCGCCAGGGCAAGAGTGTAGGGGTCCTCGGCCTGGATGGCGTTCTCCTCGATATACTGCACGGCCGCCTGAAGGCTGTCCTCGGCATTTCCATAATCTGATAGTGCTATGCCCACAAATGCAGTTAGAGCACTTCTGGACGATGGATCAAGACCACCAAGCATCTCCTGGTGACAAACGAAGCCAACGGGACTGAAGGAGCCGTTTCCATTTTGATGATCCCCAATCCAGGAGGCAGCATCCGAGAGCACGGTACTATCTATGCTCATTACCTCCCTGCATTCGCTGAAGATATCCAGGACAAATGAGGTCAGGAAGAGACTGCCCTGGTCATCGTTTTCACCGAATGCCGAGAAGGATCCATCGCTCCTTCGGAAGGTCAGCTCTCGCTGGTAGCCGGTGGTCAAGAAATGCTCGGCCTTGGCCCTTATCTCCGGCTTGATTTGCCCGGTTGCATCCAGGTACCGGAGAATCTCCAGATCAGGGGCCATGAACATCATGTTCTGTTCCCCACACCCGTAGGGCATACCCAAAAGATCGTCCACCCCGTTGATGGTCTGTGCAACCATGCTTGGAGTAACTGCAAGCTGGATAGTTCCAGAGTCATCTACCATGGCCGGAGGCATGCTTAGATTGAATTTAAGGGGGCTATCCTCGGTGATTATGTCGTTTACCACCGTTTCACAGGGAGTTCCCTCGGGCTCCACCCGTATGTTCCTCTTAACCGCGTCCGCCCTCTCATGAGTACGGGCCGTTATCTCTATCTTGAACTGGCCAACCTTCTCCGGCCTGATGGTGAAACCTATTGAGGCCACGGAGTTACCGGGAACGGTTACGATCTTTACCCTTTCATCAACTAGTTGGAACCACGAGTCCTCCTTTAGCTCCACCTGCACCTTCTGACTGTTCTCCACGTAATTGTAGATCTGTACCAATACCGGGAACTCCTCGCCCCGGGTAACTGCATAGGGCAGGTCAGGCTCCACGAAGAAATCCTGGAAAACCTTTAGCGAGCCTTCCGTCATCCCTATGCCCTGGGGGGAGGAGCTGACGGCGTGCAGCTTCCAGGTGGTTATGGTGTCGGGGGCAGTTAGCTTGACGCTGGCCCGGCCGGTCTCGTCGGTCATCAGGGTCGGGTTCCAGTACCAGGTTTCAGGGAAAAACTGCCTAACCCGCTTTACCTCGGCCAATTCGCTGTCCTGACCGGCGGATTGGGATTTTGGCGCGGCAAAATTATCTCCACCGGCCGCCTCCAGAACCTGTAATCCATCCCTACGTAACCAATCGGGCTGGCCCTGGGGCACATCCAAGGAGCTCGAGGTCATGACCTGAATACCCGCATCCTCGAAAACCTCCATTGATCCTCGTCTCTCCGTTAAAGGCCACAGGCGGTGGCCATCGGGATGAGCCTCGGCCTGAGGACGCATGAAGATCTTCTCCAGCTCGTTGAAAACCTGTTTTAGGTTGAGCCTCCCCTCGTTCAGGGCATATACCGATTCATCCACTATGGACAGGCCTATCATGGTGGCAACGCCTGAGCTCGATTCGATGTCCAATGTGACCTCTTCTCCCGGTTCGCATTTATCCTTGGAAAACTCCGCCGACAGATTCACGGGGTTTACCAGGTCAACGTCGAAGGGAATCGAGTCCGCGGCCACCTCCAGGTTGGGATTTATCACGTAGGCAACCAGCTTGGCCTTGGGCATCATATCGGGAGTTACCTTGAAGGAGATATACCTCCCATCAGCATAACCCGAGTGTATGGTCCTGCCACCTGATACCACATCATAATAGGCATTTCTATCTGCGGTGGTCAAGACCTCGAATGTGACCTCTTCCCCCACACTCACCTCGGCAGGCGAGATCTGCACTATGTGAACGAAGTAGCCACCCGGGGAGTACTGTGCATTTAAGGTGATCTGATTCTCGGATTCCGATCCCGGAAGGCTGGCCTTTAGATCGGCACTCGTACATTTGTCCGGCACATCGATCTCGACCGTGGTCATGCCCCTGAAGGTATTCACGCTTCGGGTTGTCCTGGTTGTCTTTCCGTTCTCCAGGCGATATACGACCTCGAATTCAACGCTTTTATCCAGGGGTTCTCCGTCCGGGGTCTCTGTTACTATCATTACATCCATGGGTAGACCAGGCTTTACGGTCTGGCTGGCGGGGATTACCTGAATCACGGTCGGGGAGTCGGCTACCTTGAGAAGCTTTGTGTCCTTCTCCTCATGTCCCGCTCCATCGGTTACCGTGACATTTAGAATGACGCTGCCCAGGCCACCGGAACCGACGGTACCGGCAAGATACCCGGCCGCGGGGATTTCGAACTCGGCGACGCCGTTGGAAAGCCTTGAGTTGAATGTCGCGAACTTCTCCCAGTGAGCAACGTACTTGTAGGCCTCCACGAAAACGGTTCCCTCAACCGGTTTTCCGAAAAAGTACTCGGCATTTACCTGACCAGTTATCTCTTCATCGACCAGGAACCATCCCTTGGGCGTCTCCACACCTACATCGAATTTTGGAAGAACGTATTTCTCCACCCTGAAATCCACAGTGGCCGTTCCCGATTCGCTGTTTGCAGTTATCTTCCATGTTCCGGTGTTTACCTCTTTAGCCAGCGAAAGCTCGAAACTGGCCACACCAAATTCGTTGGCCGAGAGCTCCTTTCGGAATACCTTTATGCCTTTTGCATCGGATATGGATACGTTGATTTTCGTTTCAGTCGGTTTCAGGTCGGCGCTTAAGGCCAGCACGCGGCCGTAGAGGGTCTGACCTGGCTTGTAGATAGGCTTGTCGGTTTCTATTAACAGGGCTACCGAATCCGCCAATATTACCTCTCCCGATACGTGCTCTCTATCGTCCCTCCCGGCGAGGACCAGGTCGTAGGTCCCCTTCTCGATACCGGGAACATCGAAGCGTGCTATTAGATGTCCATCAGGTCCAGTTCTCCCCCTAAAAAGCTCCACCTCTTTCTCCTGATTTCTGATGAAAAGCGATACCCTGCGGTCAACCGGCCTACCGGTATCGGGAGAGAAGGAAGAAATGCTAACCGAGGACTCAGTGCCTACATAAAACCTGTTTGGGGCCAGCACAATAAACTCGGCCGATGCGGCCTTTCCAACCATGAGGGTGGGAGATATAATCTGTAAAAAAAGAAACAGGCAGACGACCAGAGAGCCATATCGATTTTCCGTCAAAGCAATCACCAGTTGAGTTCCATATTGAAGTCAAGAGCTGGCAAAAAAGGGGGCCTAAGCTCCTAACACGGTAATTTCATTGCCTGAAACAATACATAATGGTTGCATGAAACGGTGTGAACCAACGGGGGGAATGGTCCACATAGTGATTCAGGTTAGCCCTAACATACTAGATATCTAGCTGAAGCTAGTCCTCAAAGAAACGCATTAGCTCAATGGGTACGGGGATAACCACGGTTGTGGGTTTGTCGGTGGTCGCATCGGTGATGGCCCCCATTAGTCTTAGCTGCAGCGCTCCGGGACTCTCGGTCATTATCTTGGTAGCCTTTGCCAGCTTCTCCGACGCCTGTTTCTCTCCCTGGGCAGTGATGACCCTAGACCGTCTTCCTCGTTCCGCCTCGGCCTGCCTGGCCATGGCCCTCTTCATGTCCTGAGGCACCTCGACGTTCTTGATTTCCACACCTGAAACCTTGATCCCCCATGGGTCAGTGGCTTCATCAACTGATGATTGGAGTTCCCGGTTTAGATCCTCCCTCTCGGTCAACAGCTGATCAAGAAAGGCCGTTCCGATTACGTTCCTCAAGCTGGTCTGTGAATACAGGGACGTCGCGGCAATGTAATTCTCAACCTGGGTAACGGCGTTTTCGGGGTCCATTACCCTCATATATATCACTGCGTCCACTTTCACGGGAACGTTATCCCGGGTTATGACCTCCTGGGTGGGTACATCGAGTACCATGGTCCTGAGGTCGATCTTGACCATCTTCTCGAAAAATGGTATTACGAAGAACAGGCCAGGGCCACGAGCTCCGACCAGCCTACCTAGCCTAAATATCACGCCTCTCTCGTACTCACGTACTATCTTGATCGCCCAAGCGATGAAGATGAGAAAGAGGAAAACAAGCGCTGCTGCGGGAAGGAGCCAGTCAGCCATGGAATCAACCAATCCGTTCAACTAAATTTCGCGCTTTCCTCATAAATATATTTGTCATAAGCCAGAACTAGTGGCCGCCGACTCGCCCCAGGGCAACCTCCACCGCTTCCACCAGGTCATCCAACTCGCGGTCGGTATAGTTGGTGCTATTGGGCAGGACGATGTTCCTCTTCAGGGAATCCTCAAGTACCGGGCAGGGCTGGGTGTCATTGAAATCGTTTAGGGGTGAGGTGAAGGGCCAACCAGACCGATTTATGGTTTCCCTCTTCTTGAAAAGATCCAGATCGTATGCCGGTCTACCACCGTAAATGAGACCAGCCGGGACTCCCTCCTCCTTTATGAGCTCTATCAGACCCGGGGCATCTATATTCATGTCATCCGGTATCCGATAAATCATCCCGTAGTAAACTGGCTTTGATCCGGGAATGACCTTTCTGGGTATGAGCCCCAATTTTTCAACCATCTTGTTGACATAATTAGCATTTTTGTTCACGATCTCAACGATCCTATCGAGCTTTCGGACCTGGGCCAGAGCCACAGCGCCCTGTAGCTCCGACATTCGATAATTGGTTCCCAGAGGCGCTCCTTCTTCCCGCGTGAGGCGATTATTCCCGTGATCATGGTAACGAATGGCGTTATCGTAGAGGGTGGGGTCATCGGTGGTCACTATGCCTCCCTCTCCGGAGGTCGCCATCTTGTTGAGCTGGAAACTAAAGCAACCGATATCCCCCAGGGACCCAACTTTTCCTCCCTTAAACTCGGACCCGTGGGCATGGGAAGCGTCCTCTACCAGGTAAAGGTCGTTCTCCTCAGCCACATCGCGGAGTCCATCCATGTCCGCCGGGAAGCCCAGCAGGTGAACCGGGACTATGGCCTTGGTCCTTGGGGTTACCGCCTGACGGACTGCATCGGGGTCAAGATTGAGGGTCTCGCCCTCCACATCCGCAAATACCGGCACTCCCCCGCACAGGAGGACGGGGCTGATATTGGCAATGAAGGTCACCGGGGGCACTATTACCTCCTCCCCGGGCCCTATTCCGCAGGACTTGACCCCTAGGTGAACCGCTGCCGTTCCGCTGGAGACCCCAAGCGCGTACTCTGTTCCCACATATTCCGAAAATTCGCTCTCGAAATCCAAAACCTTATTCTGCGGGTCGGGACCATAGAAGCGAAATAGGGATTTGGACTCCATTACCTCCCTAACTTCCTTCATCTCCTCCTCCCCTATCAGATTCACGCCAAATCCAGTATACGGCCAAGGTTCAGTTCGAACGGGATCGTCCTCTGGCACTTTACCACCTGCTAAGACATGGATGAATGGTTTAATATAAGTGGCCTGCGATTCTGCCTTATTGATTCCAGCGTTTTAGGCCCCAGAAAACCAACGAGAACAATATGAATGGCGGAGTAAACTCCGGAATTTCAATGTTATCCACCAGAGACTCGAACTCATTTAGATGCAGTTGGTAGCCCTTGCCCTTACTTGTATATATAAGGCTCAAAACCTTTTCTCCACAATCAAGCATCTCATATCTGGCCTTCACCTGGGAATGATTGGGCAAGGAATACGTGTACTCCATTATCCTGTTACCCAGATCGTGAATGATTTCCTGGCTCTCAAAAAGGATTTCAACATTGGACATGGTCTCCCGCATCCCTTCCTTCTGGACCTCCAGGTATTCATCCAAGCTACCAGACCAGGTTTCGGATAGGAGCACAATATTTGTCTGAAAGCGGTCCTCCAGTGGCCCATAGAAGATAACCCCATTATTTAGGGTCTGCTCATCCACTGCCCAGCCAACCGGATAGGTTAAATTCAGGTCCGGGTTCAGGTAACTATATTTGGGATCGAAGAAGCTAAGGGTGGATAACGATTCCTGGAACAATGGAAGGTAATGCTCGTATTGCCCTTTTGATGCTACATATGCCAGGTCATAGTACCTCCGTCCATATCGGATTATGATCTCCTTCATCTTGACCTCTGTGGACCCTTGCTGCCAGGAGCATATCAAAACCTGAGCCGGTAAATCCTTAAAGGTCGTATTACGATCAGACAAAACCACGAAATCGGAGAATATCTCCCGACAGTTTTCCCGGATGCCCCTGACTGTATCCTGAAGCGTTGATCTTGGGTTATCGAAGACATCGATGCTTAGTCTTGGGGAGAATCCATCACTCTGGCTCATGAACAGGGCCAGGACATATGGGTTTTGTGACTCTCTCCAGCCCGGTGGCTGCTGTATGGAGAAACCCCATGATTCGCTTTGGTACGCCCAACAATGGGGTATCAACACGATTGAAGCCAACAATATCCAGGTGATCTTCATTATCCCCAGCTTAGGGAAAAGATTCTGAAAAATAGGGCACCATCGGGCGACAAATTTTCGGGACACTCACAAAAAAAACCCCTCGCCGGGACTCTCGGGAACATTTTCGAAGGTCCCCACCCCAGGTCCCATGATGGCCATTCACGAGGTAGTGATCCAGATACTTCTACCCATCTCTCTTGGTTTCGTACTCCGCCAAACAGGTATGTTTGGGGATGAGCAATCTGCGGTTTTACGAAAACTGGTGGTCTATGTCAGCATACCGCTCCTGGTCTTCCACTCCATGTACACCTCGGCCCTGCCCTCCTTGAGCCAGGCCATCTCCATTGTAGCCGCCCTTCCAATATTGACCCTGCTTTTCCACCTGGCAGGAAGCATCATTAGCCGGCTCTTGCCCCTTAAGCATGCGAAGCGGATGGCCCTTCTCGCTGCCATTACCTTTGGCAACTACGGCTGGTTGGGTTGGAGCGCTGCCTTCACCGTCTTTGGCGAGAAGGGCCTTAACCAGGCATTCTTCTTCACTCTCCTCTGGTGGCCGGTTTTCTACGGGTTTGGAGCGTTAACCGGAATCCGATCCCGAACCAAGAAATCCATCAGCCCGCGATCAGTGGCCATTGTCACCGCTTTGCCCGTCAGCTGCATATCAGCGGGAATCGTGCTCAATCTCGCTTCCATCGCAATCCCCGAGTTTCTCCTGACCTCGGTTTCCAGCATAGGGGACACCACCATACCCCTCATACTCATATCGGTGGGTATGGGGCTGAATATGGATAACATAAGAAGACTGCTACCGGCAGCACTCCTAGTTTCCGCAATACGCCTGGGACTGGGCCCCCTAATGGGAATTCTGACCTCGGAGGTGCTTCCCGTAGGGGATTTGGGCACTGATGTTGTAATTCTTCTGAGTGCAATGCCGGTAGCCACGGTCACCCCAATTCTCTGCGACTACTTCGAGATGGACAGGGACCTGATATCGGTATCCATTGTAGTTTCCACGGTGCTTTCCCTGGGAACTCTCCCCCTAGTACTCATGATCATCGGTTGAACCTAGCTCCATTTCCAGTCCATCTTCTTCTCTACGTTCTTGATTTCCTCAATGGAGGGCGAGCCCTCCATGGGCCCCATCTTGGTTATGGCAAAGGAGCCCACGGTATTTCCCATCCTACCACATTCAACCAAGGATTTCCCGGAAACAAAGCTAGTGGTAAAACCGGCATCGAAGCAGTCACCGGCCCCAGTGGGGTCAACCCTTTCTCTTAGCCGTTCGATCGGGAAAGGCGGTACGAATACCTCCTCTTCCCGGCCAAATACGCGGCAGCCGTCCGAACCCAGCTTCAGGGCTACAACATTGGCTCTATCCAAAAGGGACCTGCAGGCCTCATCGCTATCCTCTATGCCCGTGAGCATGCTGGCCTCCTCCCCGCTAGGCAGGACCACATCACAAATCTCCAGGACTGGCTCGCATATCTCCCTTACCCGTTCAATACCCAAGAGCTCAGGTCTCAGGTTGGGGTCCAGGCTTATCTTTCCACCCTGGTCCTTAACCATTTCCATGGCCCGGTAGCAGGCATCCCTGCTTGAGTCGCTGGTGGAAAGGGCCGAGCCCATGAGATGAAGTAGTTTGGTGCCTGATAGGTAATCAGCGTTCACATTCTTAGGCGAAAGCGTACCCGCGGCGGAGTATCTCAGGTGAAAGATGAATTTCCGGGAGCCATCCTGGTTGTAGGAAACGAAGGCACAGCCGGTGGTATGCCCCTCCCTCCTGGTCACGCCCGAGACATCGACCCCGTTCTCCTCCAGCCTGTTCTCCACTACATCACCAAAATCGTCGGGTCCTAGAACCCCGATGAATCCGGTATCGGCCCCAAGCTTGGCCGCCGCGTCAATGTAAATGGCTGGAGCACCGCTCGGATAGGGACCCATGAACTCAGCCGGCTCATTTAGAGGAACCCCGACCTTTTTACGCATTATCTCTACCAGCATCTCACCCATACATACTATCTCAGGCATTTCACTCACCCAAAACCTGTACGCAGTACTTCCTATGCAGGGGGCCATCGGTCTCAACGAAATATATGGTCTGCCTACCTCCCCTTACGATCTCTCCGTTCTCGATTGGGAACATGGTGTTAATCCCGGTAAGCATTCCTCTTAGATGGCAGTGGGCATTTACTCCTAAACGGCCGTCAAAATCTAGATACCTCGCATGGTGGTAGTCCAGATCCTCGGGTATCAGCCTCTCAAGGGTATCGACGGTATCTTCCTCCAGGCAGGGTATCCCCTCGTTAACGGTGATACCGCTGGTGGTATGCATGGTGATCACGTTGACCACCCCGTTCTGGACCTCGGACCTCTCCACCACCTTAACCACTTCTTCCGTTATATCTATGAGCTGCATCTCCTTGGTGCTTTGCACGTCCAGTTTCTCAAGATGTATCTTCATTTTAGACCCTCACTCCATCCCCATGAACCTCTTGGCATTCCTCTCAAATATCAGCTCGATGGCCCCCTCCGTGAATCCCAGGGACTTGACTGCCTCCACCATCTTTGCCATCTCTATACGTGGGAAGTTTGACCCAAACATAACCTGGTTCCTGAGGCTCCTCTCCAGCCAGGTTGTTGGTATCTGTTTATTGAAGGTGAACTGGATGAATTCCTTGGGGGTATCAAAGTAAAGACATGAGGTGTCGGCAAACAGATTTTCGTACTTCAATAGGAGGGCTGCGGTATCCTGAATCCAGGGCCACCCAAAATGGGCAATGCAAATCTTCAGCTCAGGGTAACGGATCGCCGCCTCCTCAAGGAGCATGGGATGGCACTGCTTTAGACGGGTTCCAGGCTCGAAACTCATGCCGCTGTGCATCATTATCGGGATGCCTAGATCCTGAGCCTTCTCATATAATGGGAAAACCTCCTGGTCATCGGGGCTAAACTCCTGACTGCTGGGAGCCAGCTTTAGCCCTGCTAGGCCCAGGTCCTCTATGGCCATCTCCAGATCCTCGATAGCTGTGGGGGAATGGGGATCGACGCTGGCAAACCCTATGAAGCTACCATCGCCCATCTCCACCAGCTCTGCAATCTGCTCATTAGTATGGATCTTTTCCCCTCGCGTGGTGGTGCAGTCTATGGGATGAATGACCGAGGTATCTATATCCGCCTCCTCCATGTGGAGGAGGAATGTCCTCAGGGGCTGTAGCCTATTGCCCAGGCCAAAAATTTCCCTGACCACCCTTTTCATCTCTTCGTCCTTTTCCATGATCTCCTTCACGAGAACCGGATGTGTGTGTACGTCAATCAAGCTATCATCTCATTCTCCAATTCTAGGCACGACCTCGGCTGCCCCTTTTAGAGCCATCGCTTCCGCCGATTTCCCCGCATCCTCAAGGGCCCTGTCCACGGCCTCCTGGGGGCTAGGGGCATACTCGAAACCCAGATTCTCAACGTCCTTTCTGGGTATACCCACGGCGTAGACTATAACTCGCATCTTCTCTAGTATTTTTCCCACGTGAACCATGGCGGCAACCGAGCACAGATCCGTCAGCTCACCGGAATCCATTAAGGACAGCGCCTTAGAGGGGTAAAGGTACCCATGTTTTTCCAGTTCGGGATGTTCCTCCGAGATTCCCTCCCAACAAGGAGTGAGCATGACTATGGTTCCCCCTGGTTTAACCGCCAGTTCAGCGGCCTCCAATGCCTTTACCGCCTGCCACATGTCGATGTCAGCGGGGTGGGAATCAACGATGGCCACATCAACCTTGTGATCTATTGGAACGTCGTATATCCTGTTACTGGTTTCCACTCCTTCCCGGTGGGCGGAAATGGGATGACCCGAAAAGAAGCCAAATGTCCTTGATTTACCGTCAAGTACCGTGTTTATTATCATGTCCAAGCCGGCCTTCTCGGATATCTCCTCTATTTCCCTTCTAACTGGATTCTCGGCAACTCCTAGTATTTCCTCACTCTCAAATTTTCCGGCCATCAAATGGGTCAAACCCGTGGTCTGAGGCCCTCCCAGCCCTGGTTGAACGATCTTTCCTCCCCCGGTATAGCCTGCAACCCGATGAGGAACTATGTTCCCCACCCCGATGCTCCAATCGGCCTCAAGTATCTTCTCGTTAACGGTAATAGGTATCCCAGAATCAGTGGTGCCCAGGTCCCGGAGTTTGGATTGATCCCTCCAGTAGTGGTTTGAAGTACTTATCTCCCTTACTGCCCTGGCACCAGCCTTAATCTCCATCTCCTCCCTGGTCATATATCTGTGTGTTCCCAGGGCAAAAAGAATCTCGATGTCCCCTTCCTTGATACCAGCCGTATCCAGTTCCCTTCTCAAACTGGGTATGACCCGCCGGGTAGGCGTTTGCCTGGTGATGTCATCTAGGATGATCAGCACCTTGTCCCCGCTACCAACCTGGGAAGGTATAGGCTCGGCCTGTATTGGCCCTGCAAGCGATTTCCGTAGCAGCTCTCCCTCCGAGCCAGGGGGATCTAAGTCCGGGGGAGAGTGGATTTCGACCAAATTGGAATCCGGAATTTGAACTCGAGTTATGCCCTTTCCGAGATGGAAGTCTACGTCAGCCATGGGCAGGACCAACTACATGGTTAGTATATCGGGTCGCTCCAGCTCTAGGCCCTCTATCTCATGGGTGACAGTTGGCCACTGGCCTGTTGAGGTCAGCACCACGGGCCCATCATCGGTTGCTATTATGGTGTCCTCGGTCTTGGTCCCTGTAATTGAGGGATTCCATGCGAAGGCCTGGTTTGCCCTCACCTTCTCAAGCGAGGAGAAAGTGGCAAGGAAATCCCTGGTTTGATATCCCGTGGGGCCTCCCTGGTGGTGAAGCCTCCATTCATCCTTATACCCCGACATTGTATATTCCTGAACCGCGGTATTCAGCAGCTGGGAGAGCTGGACGCCTTCCTTGGTGCCCGCGATCAGCGCCGCATCCACCTTGGTACATGCATCGTGCTTCTTCCGTAGCTTTTCCGGGATCTGCCCAAAGTGAACTATTCTCGTCGCTGAGGCTATAAGACCCCATTTTCTGCCGCAGGTTACCAGCATGGCACAGTTCTGAAGCCTCTTGTCCGTGGGTATGGGATGGCGATACTTCTCGATCCGGTCATCGACAGCTATCAGTATCACTGCGGGAACTATTCCCTCTGAAAGTAAGTTTTTGGCCATCAGTGATCCTATCTCGTTTTCCGTCATCCCCGGCTCCAGTTCCCGGCATGATTTCTCGAGCATCGCCCCGGTTAGTTTACCGACCTGCCTGTATCTATCGATCTCCTCGGGGGTAAGGCTATAACGCAGGGGAGCGAAATCGTCATCCATCATCCGGGCTCCCTCGAAAGGCACATCAGTCCCAATATCCCCCGAACCCACAAGATCCCTAACCACTTCAAAGGTCCTATTATCGTGCCAAGGGACCTCCTTGATCTCAAATCCCTGGCCCTCGACCTCCTCATCTACCATGCGCACGGCCTCGATGCCGCGTGATACGATGAATTTCTCGGTCGGGGTCACCACCGCGGTGCCTACCCCTTTTCGGTTAGTTAACTCCACGTGGTTATCGCCGCCGCAGGTGAGCCAAGCGAAGTTCTTGGAGGTCGTAAAACACATTGCCGCCAGATTCTCTTCATTCAAGAAACTGCGAACTTTTTTCTCCTTCTCCTGGACCTCTTTCATGGAAATTTCCAATCTAACACCCATTGTATTCGATCAGATGATTCAACGCTTTGAAGCATGGAGGCCTGGAAATTGATATTAATGTTGCCCAATCAGCTCTCACTCTACAGGCTGGCCCGGGATACTATCATCGCCTTCCACTGCCTCATCGACCATCCTTGCTAGAAGGTAAAAGCAGAGTCCGGTAACCCCTATGGCCAATATCACCAGGAAAGTACCCATCACCGGTATGAATATGGCCACCGCTGCCGCCATGAGCAACGCTCCACCGCCGCGGAAAAGGTCGTGGTCGAACTCCTTACCTATTCTATAGAGCTCGTATCCCCCGGCTACGCTTCCCCCTAGCTGCATAATCACGTTTAGAACGCCGGCCAGGCCCAGGACCATCAGCGATCCAGGGATCGAGGTCATGGCTTCCTGGCTCTCCGCGTTCTGGAGGAACTCGATCAATTCCTCCATTGCGCCTGGCAGAACCAGGTAGCTAACTAGTGTGACTATTCCCAGGATGAGGAAGCAGATGAAGGCTATCAGACCCAGGCTTCTGTCCGTCATCCGCCACAATCCAACGAATCCTAGCGAAAAGAAAGCATATCCCGCCATCTGGACCCCCGCATAGGGCATTCCCACATCCACGTTCCTTCGGATATCGGGAAGGGCATCCGAAAGCTCGTCGGCCATCTGGCTCAGGTTCTGTCCGCTTGTGAAGGCGGTCGAGAGATTTGCCGAACCCATTCCAACATTGGCCGCCGTACTCTGGAGACCCAAACTGCCGAGGAGTGCTAAAAGGGAGCCAATTGCCCCAATATATAGAAAGGTCGTCTTCTTCATTGCCATCAGCTAATTTTCCTTTGATTTCTCATCACTCTTAAGCTTCTTCATCCACGCAGGCTCTCCACGACGTCTCTTCCTGGTCTCATTGCGGCGGAACCACCTAACCGCGATACCAATTGCTAGAGGGATGAAGGGCATGCCCACCAGAGTGGCGTAAGCCTTATCGCTTAAACCAGGTATGACCCGTATCCTCGGGCCTGATATGATGTCTCCTCCTTCAGCGAAAGCTGACCTGTCGCCCATGGTGTAGTTTCCCCTCACCTTCAACATGTAATAACCTCTCTCGGGTATCCTTATCCTGAATAGGCCCCCTCTCAAGGTTGGACCACGCAAAAGATCCCAGGTCGTGTTTTCCGCGTCAACTATCCAATCCGGGTTAAAAGCCACGTATGTGTCGTTTGCATCGTCGAACATGAGAACACGAACTCTGATGTTCTCCACCGTTAGATTCGTGATCTGTAATTTGAAGCCTAGAACAAATTCCTGGTTAAGTTCAAATTTTGGTCCAAGCCCCGCCCCGGTCTCAGGAGAGGTTATGGATATGGATACAGGACCCGTTGCCCCGCCAAATTCGCCAGTCTCAGGTCCAACCCTGACCTGCGCCGCTACTCCGGTAAAGGCAATGATCAGTATAAGTAGGCCAAGCTTCCTCAATTTATTCTCCCTCCCGCAGGCCCAACACGCAGATGGCGCCCATGATGAAAATTAGGACGTACAATAGAAGTCCAAGAACTCCCAACCAGAGGTCCGTTCCCTGTTCGAAAACCTGATCCGTTATCATTATGCCGTATCGTATGACCGACAGGTTCCTAAAGGCGTCAAGTATGTCCATGACGGCCTCAAATTCGGAGAATATACCCCTGGCAACGGATAGGGCCATGAACCCGAAGACCACGGCCAGGCTACCCAAAGCCGACGACTTAACCGTGGAACTAAGGCTGGATATGAAGATCGATAAGGCGCTCACAGCTCCAACCACCAGGAAGGTAGAGCCAAACCCCAGCAAAAGGTCGCCCCATTTTACGCTCCCTACCAAGTCCTTGCCGCCCAGGATGAAGTAGAGGCCGCTGGCTGCAAGTATTCCGAGCCATAAAACCAGTATGGAGAGGTACTTGCCGACGACTATGGAGGAAGCCGACACCGGAGAGGACCTGATAAGCGGCAGCGTCCTCATTGATCTCTCGGTGACGATCGAGTCCATCGAGAATGCCACGGCGAAGAACAGCCCCAAAAGTGACAACAGGCTAACCACCATCTGGACTATGGGGCCGGTTCCCATGGGGATTTCGGTTTGGATCCACATGAAAAAGCTAATTCCAACGAAGGATATGGTGGCCATCAAGTAGGCTCTGAGACTTAGTAATTGGTCTCTGAGTTCCTTCTCCATGATTATGAAAATCGAGGTGATGTCGCTGAACCCGTTGACGATTCTCCTCCTCGACATGGACCAAGACATGTACCTTCACCTTGTGTAACTCATGAATACGTCCTCCAGGGTTGGCTCCCTGAGATCCATTGACAGGAGGCCTCCACCAGCCTCTACCAATACCCTGGCCAACTCGGGCCTCTTCTCCAGCGAGGTGTTGGCCTTCACCTTCATCCTCCCCACCTCCGACATGGTGACTTCCTGGACCCAGGATAAGGAATTAACCTCGTCTCGAATGACATCCATCGGGGTATCCAATGACAACCTCACGTCTATCACATTAGTCACCCTAACTCCCTCACGAAGATTATCAGGGGTATCCAGGGCCACCAGATTGCCTTCATTGATTATGCCGACCTGGTCGCATACCATCTCCACTTCAGGTAGGATATGCGTGCATAGGAATATCGTCCTACCGCTCTCGCCCAGATCCAATATCAGGTTTCTTACCTCCCTGGTGCCTCTGGGATCGAGCCCTGAGGTCGGCTCGTCTAGTATGAGCAAATTGGGGTCATGTAGAAGGGTCCGGGCGATATTCAGACGCTGCCTCATTCCCAGGGAGAATGATCTCAATATGAGATCCTTCTCCTCATACAGACTCACTCTCTTAAGGGCCTCCTTTATCCGTTCCTCGGCATTTCCAATCCTGAAAAGCTTTGAAAAGTAGGTTAGGAATTCCTTGGGGGTCATCTCAGGATAGAATCCAGGTGACTCGGGAAGATAACCAACCGTCCTCTTCACCGCCATGTAATCGGAAATAATGTCATGCCCCCAAACGAAAGCTGTACCTGAGGTGGGGCGAATTAAACAGGTCAGCATCCTTATGGTGGTCGTCTTGCCTGCCCCGTTCGGACCCAGGAGCCCGAAAACCTTACCCTTCTCGACCTCTATATTCATGTCATTTACGGCCCTAAAACCGTCGAACTCCCTGCTTAACCCCCTGCATTTTACTGCGAGATCGTTATTCAACCCTTATCTCTCCCCCAGGTGAACTTCTTATGTGATTGAATAGGCGTTAACCGGGCCCAGACATATAAATAGGCCATAGCTTTATCACATAGAGAGCTATAGCCCAAAAAAGTTTAATACATTTTCGGCAGAGGCATAGCAGGAAGTGTTAAACTTGTCACAGCAAAAAACGGGATCAATGCCTAAGAAATGGATAATAATAGCCACCGTGGCCATCGTTGCGGTTCTGGTCGTCGTTCTTGTCCTTACCTATGAACCGCCTGATATCTCGATGAGCATAGATGATGTTG
Organism: Hadarchaeota archaeon (SeqCode); assembly: GCA_964621445.1. Taxonomy (GTDB): domain Archaea; phylum CAYQAE01; class CAYQAE01; order CAYVLA01; family CAYVLA01; genus CAZUNO01. The sequence goes on from CAZUNO010000002.1 coordinate 151,040, forward strand.
AGAGGGCCAGCGATGGAACGGTCAATCTCACCTTAACCTACACTACAAAGGATGTCAACATCACCGGGCAGGACTATCGGGTAAGGATTGTAGGTAGGAGAACCCTGGAGACCACGGAGGAGAAGAAGCAGCTAGTTGAACGTCCTCTCCCTGATATTGGGCCAGAATCCTCCCAGTCCCAGTCCTTTTCCCTGGAGGCCAAGGGATTCACCGACGTTACCGTCGAGATATGGAAGGGGAATAACAGGGTCCTGCTTAAAACCCAAAGGCTGCCAATGACCTAAGCAGCTAATTCTAGGTTCGCCCGGAGAGAGCGATGAGGACGTACTAGCCACCATAGAACCCACAGACGATCTCTCAGATATACCGATCCGGGGCCTTTCCCCTTTTCTTCGTTGCCATGGGAAACCTGATAGACGAAATGAGCTTCAATAAGGGAGATCTAAACGGTATCTACAGGGAACTGGTCATCCGGTCATGGGAACATAACCTAAAGTCTTTCCCTATCTGATTGAGTACGGTAGCATGGTAAATCCCTTATGGAAAAAAGGAGTTCGAAAAACATACAAAATCCCTCAAGTGGAACTGATGATATCCACCCGCGTGGATAGGACCTACTACGCAATGCAGCTGGGTTCTCTCATAATTCTGCCCCTGCTGGTATTCGCAATAGGAGGGGTATCGGGCATCCTGATCATGGGGCCCCTGCTCCTTCTCGGTCTGTAGATCGGAATATCACTTCTCGACTATATCCTTATCCAGGTAGGGTCCGACTGGCTATCTAAGGGGCTTTAGAGCTCTCTATGGAAAGTGGATATGCTCTCCCCGCCCATTTCACCATCGAGCACGATGTCCTCAATACGCATTCCACCGATGCTTTTCTTTGATATACCCGGTTCCACGCTGTGAAGGTAGTTCTCGTGAAGAATGTCATGAGAGCCCGGTTTGATGAAAGGGGGCTCGTGGCAAGCTACCCCGATACCATGACCAAGGAATGCCGGGAAGTAATCACCGTAACCGCCCTCCCCTATGACCTCGCGTGCTCTTCCGTCAAGCTCTATTGAATCGATCCCATCCCGTATGGCCTCGATTGCCGCCTGTTCAGCTTCAAGTAAGAGGTCCCAGACCTCCTCCTGCTCCTGGCTTGGACTGCCGGCCACCCAGGTCCTCGTAAGGTCGCACCAGTAACCGTCCACGCAGGTATTCAGCTCGATGAGAACGGCATCGCCGTCCTTCATCCTTCTGGACGAGCAGATATTATAGGGCCTGGGGGCCTTGTAGGACTGTGGGCCTGACATGACAAAGGCAAAACCACGGGCGTGTTGGGCCTTTCCCTTGAAACCAAAGCCCTCCTCGTATATCTTCGCCTCGCAGGCTGCGGCGACCTCCGTCTCCTTGGTCCCCGGCTCAACCCTCTCGTAGGCCTCCTCGAGACCCTGTGAACAGAGACCAGCGGCCAATCTCATGGCCTCTATCTCGCTCTCGGTTTTCTCCTTTCTCATCTCCAGGATCAGATCGGTGGCATCCACCAGCTTGGAGTTCCCGAGAGAGGACTTCAGGAAATCGAGATGTTGAAAGCCGACATGGGAGTTCTCCACCCCAATCACGTTTCCTGCGATGGTCTCGAATGAACCCTCATACCCCACGGTTCCCCCAACATCCAGTGATTTAAGAAGGGACCCGGCCTCTTCGTAGGGCTCACCCTCATATATCCTGATATCCGGAGCCCATGCTCTTTCCGTGAACTCCACCTCGTACTCGGGAGCTAACAATACGATATCCCCTTCGGCGGGGACTATGGAAAAGGACCAGCCTCTTATCGGCCAGTATCCTGAAAAGAAAGTCACGTTCTCCGAGTTCCTACAGACAAGAAAGTCAATTTCATCTTCCCGTAACATGGACTGTATCCTTTTTACCTTCTCGGTTTCTAGTTGCATGGCTATCCCAAATCCGGGCCTTCATACTCAGTTATAAATGGGTCCGCATTCGTTCTATGCTATATAATCGGGGCTGGGGCCATCCAGGTCGTATTTCTCAAGACATTTCCTGCACACGCCCATGTCCATGTCAAAACATTTCATGCAAACCACCTTCCGGCAGCTTTCACATCTTCGGACCTGTCCTTCCTTTAGCCTTGATCCACATATCGGGCAGTTGGAACCCCTTTTCCTCTTTCTTACAGCGGGTGACATCTAACCGTGATTATACCCCGTAACCAAAAAGCGTTACTACTATCTGGGGAACTTGCCGTATTTTTTCAGGGCATTGAACATGGATTGAACGTTCCTTATGGGAACTATTTCCTCTATCTCGCTGCTGGACCCCAGCACATATCCGCCTCCAGGCCCGGCATCGCTTATCCTGTCTGCTACCTCCTGGGCCACATCGGACACAGTGCCAAGGGGAAGGGTATCGGAACAGTCAATATTACCGAATAGGACAACCCGGTCGCCAATCTTCTCCTTGACCTTGATCATCTCCATTCCGCAGAAGGGCTCAAGGGGATGTATGCCGGAAATGCCGCAATCCAGGAGATCATCCAATATTGGCCAGAGGTCACCGTCAGAGTGAAATACGTACTTTATATCATGCTTCCGGAAGGCCCTTACGATCCTCTTCAGGTAGGGAAAGAACATCTTCCTTAGAAGTTCCGGGCGGAGGAAGGTCCCGTGGTCCGTGCACACGTCCTCCCCGCCAAATACCACCGGTGCTATTTCCTTTTCAGCACATATCTTGGCAAACTTGACATGGGCCTCCCCCAGGTTCTCTATGTCCCTCTCGACCCGGCGTCTCTCTGAATAGAGAACCTTTGAGAAAAGCATTAGACCCAGACGGTTCTGGGCATAGGCACCTATCCCCGGAACCCAGTTGCCGTTGTGGTACAGGTAATAGACGGGGTCGATAAGTTCCTGAGTTTCCCGGTAATGTCGACAGGCGTGTTCAGCCATGCGAGCAATCTGGTCCTCATCCACCTTCTCAATTGGATTCTGGAGAAAATCCTCAACGCTTCTTATCTCTCTTTGAACTATCCATGTGGTGTAGGAATATCTCTTCCGCACTTTTCCCCCTTCTTCCTCCTCCACCACCCCATCTGGTGAGGCACCCTCTGTACTCATTACAAAGCGCAGGGCATCTATGCCCAGCTCCAAACATACCTTGCGCCCCGCGAGCATGAGGTCCTTATCACTTAACTCTCCCGCGTAATGCCTTAGCAAGGAGCTGGAGGAGATATTATCATGGGTTGCTACCCGGTCCGTCTCCTCATGGTTCATTGCTTTCAGGAATCTATCCTTGGGTTTCATTGCCCATTTCCCCAATTGAAACCGGTTCTCCATCCAGAGCCGACCTTCGGGTGGCCAGGGCCATTTCCACCGCCTTGCGACCGTCCTCACCGGTTATCGATGGGTTCCTGTTATTACGTATGCTTTCCACGAAATCCTTCAGCTCCTCCAGGACCCCATCCTTTGAAGGTATTTGTTCTCCTTCCAATATCTTCTCCTCTCCACCCTCTTTCTTGTATATGATTCTCTTTTGGCTATTATCATAGAAAAGGGTACCTTCCCGGCAGAAAACTTCTCCTCTGTATCTACCCATTGTCGAGGATACCGCGGCATTTAAGGTCCCTATGGACCCGTTTTCAAACCTATATGAGGCGAAAATTGTATCCATAAAATCTACCCCATCGAGAACATACCTTCCACCCCTTGCAAATACCTCTTCAGGCTCGCCGAGGATGTGTCTCATGTAATCAAGTTCATGAACGTTTACCTCTAGTAGGATGCCGCCGCAAAGGTCGCGCTTGCACCTCCACCCGCTGGTGAACTTCCAGCTTCCCACCCGCATGACGGCCATGGACATGGGACTACCGATTTCATCCTTTACTATCCTTGCCGACTCCTTGAAAATGGGCAGAAGCCTTAGAACCTGACCGGTCATCAGGTTGACGCCGTTTGAATCGCAGGCATCTATCATTAGGTCGCAGTCCTCAAGGGTTAGTGCCAGGGGCTTCTCACAGAACACGTGAATCCCGGCATCAGCCGCTTTTACGACGTATTCACGATGAAGATATCCGGGGGTGGATACGATAACCCCGTCGAGCCCGGGTGTTTGAAGGAGTTCCTTATAATTGGGACATGACTTTCCACCAAACTCCTCGGCAATACGGGTCGAAGAATCTGGATCGACGTCATAAGTTGCCACTAACTCTGCCCCATCAATTTTCACGAGTCTGCGCAGGAGACTATGACCATGCCCTCCGCATCCCACTATACCTATTCCTATCATCCTTACACCTTGTCGCCAACCGTTTCCGGCTAGATGCCAAGCGCTGCGGACGGCCCTTCTTTAGTATGTTGCTTTCATCACTTGGCCAAACCCGATTAATTACCCCTCCTTACTGGTTAACTCTGCTTCCCGATAGAACCTACGGCCTATCATTAGCGAGTAGACCACAAACCCCGTTACCAGTCCTACCCCGGTAACTGTAATCCATTCGATGATATAAACCCACATCAGGGCCCCTTGTCTGAGCTTGATACCCTCTTGTGAGAGCTGGTGGAGTTCTTCGATGAATTCCTCCATCATCTCTCTCGCCTCTTGATAATTCTGAGCAATATATGCATTCCGGGCCTCCTCGGTACGGGAATTTAGCTCCTCGATATCATCCATGAGTGGACCGACATTGGCACCGAATTTCTGAATGAAGTCCGCCAGGCTTAGCAAATTTTGGGAATGCTGCCTAAAGGAGGCAAATGATTGCCTAGCCGAGTGTACCAGCATAACATCTGTGACTATTTCTCTACCCGTACCCAGGTACATCATATTGAACCACATATCCTTCCCGAACTCATTGTCGCTCCACCCCCTCTCATATGAACTCCAAAAAGGGTACCTTGGTGCATCCGCTACTGACCAGGTCATTGCGTTTCCGTATTCCCAGGACAACACCCAAGGGCGGGTTTTCTCGGACATCTGCCTACTGAAGTGCATCCAGCCCCATGTATTCACCCCATTCTTTGGTAGCATAATCCTTCCCCCATGTCCTCGCCACTTCTCGAGGCCAAATTCGAGGAAAGGAGTGAAAACTGGAGGTAATTCACGATTCAGCTCCACGTGGAAAAGATCGATATTGGGAGCCTCCCGATTTTTGAAGTAGCTGGCAGTGGCATCCGAATCGCAGGGGAAAACCTCGGACACGGGACTGTCAGCCCAGGGCCCGTACATTAAGTAGTTCTTGCCCATTACCCCTCCGGTATCAGCTATGGCACAGGCCCCGCCATCGCGTATGGACCGTACCAAAAGGTCTAGCTGGTTTTGGGTGTACATATTTACCAATATCGACGAGAAATGAATCGCGTCATAGCTCCTCAGCTTGGAATATGAACGGGGAAAGTATATCCTTAGATATCTTCTTATCTCGTCCTTAAACGCGGTTCCGTGGGTCTCGGTCCAGCTTCCCTTGAACAACCTTGAGGGAACCATGGAAAATGAAATTCCCGGTTCGGACGAGAGCCAGTCCCTTAGGGGATTCAAGCGGTTATCCACAAGCCCCATGTACAATACCTTTAATCGACCGTCGCTTTCCTGGGCCAAGGAGGCAGGAAAAACAACCATTACCAGGATGGTTAGGAAAAATAACGGGAGCAAGTACTTGAATTCACCTCTTTTTGAAGGATCTACTTCCCTGAAAATTCCGGATAACATTGACATGAATGGCGGTATATCATCTTGGATAAATTACTTAAATTTGTATGAGAGGTATGGCTGGGTGACTGGAGGTCTGGATTGGTTAAATTTGAAAATATCGACGCCGCTGATGACGGGATACTCGACCATTATGTGGTCGAGCTTGAGAACGACGTAGGTACCGGCTCCGCGGCAATTCAGGAACTAAAGATGGATGGCGAGATCATCCCTCCAGAAAAAATTAGGCTGAAGATAGGGAACCAGTCCTGCAAGCCATTCAAACCTGGGTGCGTTCTGGCCTCTCGTTATGGGGACAAGATCTCCATCGAGGTCGAGATGGAGGGAGGACTCGAACCAGGAGAGCACTCACTGGGAGCCAAGGTCAAACTAGGGTGGATATGCCGGACCGTGGAATTTAAGGGGTGTATATAGCCTTCCTGGCGAGGAAATCTTATTCAAGCCCAAATTTGAGAAGTGACCGGAGAATGATAGGTTGGAGAAGCTGGCCATAAATGGAGGGACACCCGTTCGGACGGAGAGACTTGATAACTCGCCAGCCATGGCCCCCAAGGAGAAGGAACTGGTTTTGAATGTCATCGAATCCAGAGAGCTTTGTGCCATTGATGGGTCCAAGGCGGATGAATTTGAACACAAGTTCGCCGACTTCGTGGGCAGCAAACATGCCATAGCCGTGAACACTGGTACCGCAGCGCTCCACATAGCCCTGGCCGCCGCCGGAGTAGGACCCGGGGATGAGGTTATCGTGCCGGCATACACGTTCATTGCCAGCGCAACCTCCGTCCTACACTGCAACGCTGTTCCGGTCTTCTGTGATATTCTTCCCGATACCTATTGCATGGACCCGGAGGACGTGGAAAAGAGGATCACTGATAGCACAAAGGCTCTTATGCCGGTCCACCTCTTCGGTCATCCTGCGCAAATGGACGAGATACTTGACATTGCGGACCAATATGACCTATCAGTTATCGAGGACAGCGCACAGGCCCACGCCGCCGAATACAAGGGGCGAAGCGTGGGTACACTAGGGGACCTGGGCTGTTTCTCCTTCCAGCAAAGCAAGAATATGACTGCCGGGGAGGGTGGACTCGTGGTCACCGATAACGATGAAATGGCCGATGTCTGCAGAAAGATTAGACATCACGGCGAGGATTATGGGCCGTCAGCATCACGGACCTATGAGAGTTTCATTCCCGGCTACAACTACAGGATTACCGAACTCTCCGCTGCCGTGCTACTGGCCCAGCTGGAGATGCTTGAAGCCTTCACGGAGAGGAGGATAGGTAACGCCAGTAGACTCGTCGATGAACTCAGTCAGTTTGATTGGATACAGGAACCCAGGAAAAGGAAATACGTAAAGCATGTCTATCATGTTTTCGTTCTCCGGATAAAGGAGTCCGAACTGGGGATGAGTCGTGACCAGGTGTTCCGAGCATATACTGCCGAGGGGCCCTATGCGGGCCTCGGATATTCCCGGCCTCTATACATGAACCCTCTATTTAAGGAAAAGGTTGGTTTCGGCGGCACAGATTGTCCCTACGGGTGCAAGCACTACCAGGGCTCCGTGTCCTATGAGGAAGGCCTTTGCCCGGTCACGGAACAGGTTATTCGGGACGCCCTCTGGATCGGTGGCGGTTGGACCATACACAATCTCACGCACCAGGATATAGAGGACATCGTCCATTCCTTCTTAAAAATCAATGAGTATGCAATGTCCAAAACCTAATTTGACCAGGGAATGTAATATCTGCTCTAACTTGGGTTTATGCACTATAATCCTCAACATTGCTCCGTCTTCAACAGGCTTGAAAAGTATCCGCTTACAACAGCGGTGGTAAAAGTTGCTCATTTGGTTTAGTGAGGTAGGCTAATATTCTCCCCAAACGAAATACTCAATAGACTGCATCTAATCTAGTAACAGGGTGAACCCTTGAAGAAAAAAATCAAGCCAGGAACCCTCCTTTATCCCGTTCCCGTGGCCCTAGTCAGCTGCGCTGGGAAAAAGAGCGGAGCGAATATCATAACCATAGCCTGGACCGGAATCATTTGCTCGGACCCACCGATGGTCAGCATATCCATAAGGCCACACCGACACTCCTCTAATATCGTGAAGGACAGTAGACAATTTGTGATCAACGTGCCTACGGAGGACCTGCTGCAGAAGGTGGACAAGTGTGGAACAACCTCGGGTAGGTACCACGACAAGTTCCAGGACATCGGGCTGACGCCCCTGGATTCAAGCGAGGTGAATGCTCCAATGATCAAGGAATGCCCTGTAAACCTGGAGTGCGAGGTCCAGGACATGATTGAGCTGGGTTCCCACGAGATGTTCATTGCCAAGGTCGTTGCCGCGCATGCCGATGAGGATGTACTTGAAAATGACCAGGTACAGGTATCGAGGGCAAAACCACTGGTATTCTGTCCCGTGAGCTCAGAGTATTGGAATCTCGATAAGAAGTTGGGTAACTACGCCTTTACCTCCTAGGGATCTGGGAAACAGATAAACGCACGCTATCCAGTTCTTGGGTGATATGCCATGGGACGGGACGCGGAAAGGCTAGTGATTGGATTCTCCTATTCCATGGTAGGGGGAGTAATTTCCCAAGCCCTTGTCTATCTTGCCGGGGTGCTGGTAATGAGGTTACTGGGCCCAGAGAGCTACGGCCTTTACCAGCTGGTATTTCTGGTCCCCCTTCTCTTCACCCCTATACTTAATCTTGGAATCGAATCCACTCTGGTTAGGTTCGTATCCAGATATATAGTCGACGACCGCAATAGGGGCATCAGGACGGCCAGATTTCTGTTCATGGCCAGGTTAGCAATCGCTCTGGCGGCAAGCCTACTCATTCTCGCCCTTTCTCCATGGATATCCAACTTGTTAGGAGAGGAGGTTACCTTGGGAGTCCAGATTACGGGAATTTTCCTATTGGGGAACATGCTCTACCTTTTCATGAACTCTTTCTTCCAGTCCTTCTTCCTCATGCGGGAACGGACGATAGTCATGACCACGCATGGAGCCTCCTATCTGGCACTCGTCCCTCTCCTCGTGTACCTAGATTTCGGTTATCTTGCTCCCATAGTAGGATTCAGCATCGCAAAGTATCTTGCGGTGGCAATCGGCCTGATCCTGGCCTGGAGAAAGGACCTTAACCTGTTGGCCAGGCCCTCCCGGGAGGGCGTTCATCTTTTGGAGCAGGTCAAATTCGCAGCTCCCACTTATATCACCGTTTTACTGTGGGCCGTCTTCACCCAGGTGGGAGTCATAATTATCCGGGGTATGGGACTTCCGGTGGTTGAAATCGGGTATTTCCGTGGCGTATTTAACATCGTCATGTTGGGAGGTTTCCTGGCCATGATACTCCATGTGGTGGTGTATCCCTATGTATCGGAACTTGAATCCCGCCAGGACCAGGAAGCTCTGCAATCATTTTGCAGTCTAATAACCCGCTTCCTGATACTACTGGCAATCCCTGCATCAGCCGGATTCCTACTTGTTTCCAGGCCCACCCTGGAAGCACTGCTCCCCGATTACCTGCCGGCATTAACCCTTCTGAGAATACTATCTTTGATGCTCGTCTTCCTCCCCCTGTTCCAGATCAGCAAGACCATGCTCCTAGGCCTGGGCAAACCCAGAATAGTTGCCTACTCTAGTCTAATCGCCACGGCCACCGTATGCTCAATGGGTTCCCTTCTTTCCTTTTTCGCCGGGACCGAGGGACTTTCCTTCTCCTACACCATCGGCATCCTTCTGGCCACGTGCTACACGTTATACCAGCTTCGTAAGGCCATAGGCTTGGAGGTAGAGATCCTCACCATCGGAAAGATAGGACTATCCACCTTGATTATGGGAATAATCACCCATCTCACTATGCAAACACTTCAAAAACCGATTTTCCAGATAGCAATAGGAATACCAGTTGGCCTGGCAACATACTTGGGGCTCATATACCTCCTTAAAGCTCTAAAACCACGAGACATGAAAATAATCAAGACCGCCGTCGGTATAGCCAAGGAACAGACCCTAGTTAAGAATCGCGGGGAATAATGGACACCTTGTGTCCCTCCCGTTCGTATATGAGATCTTAACTATAGCTAATTTTGTTTAAGGCTTGGCTCGAGGGGATTAACCTCTCGTATACGAAGTTTGAATTGGACCCGGTTCATGGACCATATTTCCTGCCGTGAGTCTCGCAGATTCCGAAAAAACATGCGCCGGGTCATCTATAAGCCATGGCCCAGCAAAATGACTAGAAGTGTTTTCCATGGCCCGTTATCTCATTTAGGGGGGAAATAGGATAGAATGGCATGGGGACAAATAATCTATTTCACACCTCTTATTTCATCTTCAGCAATCTCTGTTGGGCTGGCCCTTTATGCTTGGAGACGGCATTCCTCGATTGGGAAAAAGGAGTTCTCCTTGCTGATGTTGTCCGTGGCCTGGTGGGCCTTTTTCTACGCCTTGGAGATGCAATCTAGCTCGCTGGGAAACAAGCTGTTACTGGCCAAGATCCAGTACCTGGGAATCGCTTCCGTACCTTTGATGTGGTCACTCTTTTCCCTCAGGTATACCGGTCGCGGAACATACCTCACAAAACCCAAGATCGGCCTTTTAGCCATTATTCCATTAACCACCGTTTCACTGGCTTTAACCAACGACTATCACGGGCTTCTATGGTCAAATGTCTACCTAGCACAGACAGGAAATCTTGCCTACCTGGCAAAGACCTATGGTTTCTGGTTCTGGATAAATGCAGGATATTCCTATATTTTGATGATAATTGGGTCATTCCTCCTGCTTTACCATTCGAATAAGCTACCTGTGCTTTACCATGAGCAGGTCACCTGCCTTCTTATAGCCGCCTTTATGCCCATGATTGGTAATTTTCTTTACATTACTCGAATATCTCCAATGCCAAATATTGACTCCACCCCTTTCAGTTTCACCTTGGCAGGCCTGGCCCTGGCATGGGGCATATTCAGATATAGAATACTGGATATCGTTCCAGTTGCCAGGGACAAGGTCTTTGAAAAAACCAATGATTTGATCTATTTGCTCGACCGTCAGCTACGGGTCGTAGACCTTAATCCGGCGGCAGAATCATTGCTGAATGAATCTAGAGGCGGGTTCATCGGGAAGAGGTTGAATCAGGTTATGGATTTTCCAATTGATATGTCCGATCATATTGATGGAGAACACGGCTTCAAGGATCCTCTATGTATACAGATAGATGATCAGATGCGATTTTTTGATCTAACTGTATCCCGCTTAAAGGATAATCAGGGGCGATTCGTGGGTCTTATACTATTCCTGAAGGATATTACCGAACGCAAGATGGTCGAGAATAACCTCAGAAGAACCACAAAAAAACTGGATGAAAACGTGCGCCAGAGGACCCTGGAACTGGTGCACACCAACAGGGCCATGAGACAGGAAAATGAAGAAAGGAAGAAGGCCCAGAGAAAGCTTAAGCTTTCGCAGGAAAAATTGAGAACCACCCTGGATGCCTCTCCCGACTCGATCATCGTTATCGACATAGATGGGAGGATAATTGACTGCAATCCAGCAACAGCAGATATCTTTGAATATTCCTCCATTGAGGACGTGATAGGCAAGGAGGCTTTTTCCTTCGTATCAAAAGAGGACCTTGACAGGGTTCAATTCGATCGTCGTACCTGCCTGAACTCCGGGTTTATTCGTAATCATCAATACAAACTGATCACTAGCCACGGAAGAGAATTCCCCGCGGAGGTCTCCGCAAGCGTGGTCAAGGATTCAACGGGGTCACCATCACTATACGTGGTAATGAGCAGGGACATATCGGAAAGGAAAAGGAATGAAAAGGAACTACGCCGATACTCGGAAAGACTTGAAGATCTGGTTCAGGAAAAGAGCGAGGAGCTTCGAGATGCTGAAAGGATGGCCGCCATAGGCCAAACCGCTAGCATGGTTGGTCACGACCTAAGGAATCCCCTGCAGGCAATTTTAAATAACGTATATCTGGCCAGAAAACAATTGACGGGCGAAACGAATGGCGAATCCCTCAAGGGTCGACTAGAAATTATACGAGACGAGATACTATACATGAACAAGATCGTATCCGACCTCCAGGACTTCGCCAAGCCACTGAAACCAGAACTCAGCCCAATAAATGTCAAATCCTTAATTCAAAACATCTTGACTGGATTAAACCTGCCCAAAAAGGTAGATGTGTCTATAGACCTGAAGGATACACTTACCTTAGAGATGGATTCGATGATGATGAAGAGGGTGTTAACAAATCTGGTAAATAATGCAATTCAGGCCATGCCTGACGGTGGGAAACTAAAGATTTCGGCCGATGGGGGAAATGGCATAGCCCATATCTCTGTCAGTGACACCGGCACTGGAATCTCCCCCGATGACAAGGAGAAGGTATTCAAGCCCCTTTTCACCACCAAGGCCAAGGGACAGGGATTTGGCCTTGCTGTCTGTGAACGATTTGTGACCGCTCACCAGGGGAGAATAACGATCGACACCGAACTAAGGGTTGGTACAACTTTCACAATTCATATACCAGCCCATCCGAATCATAAAACCCAGGAAGAATCACCAGTTGCGACCTAGATAAAGGTGAATTTAACCTTTTTGTTTCAATTCTATATTCCTCTCAAGCAGAGACCTCTGCCGTTTATCAAAGCACTCAAGGGAGAGGACTAACAGGAGGGTTGCTCCTTTAGATGAGGCCTTATCCGAGAGATCATATAGACACTTCATTGTAGGTTCAAACCCGTTATTTATGACCAAGTATTCCAAACCATCTAGGAGGATGGCCGCGCCCTCGGTTTTATCCAGGAAGGAAGAGATGACGCCTCCAACCATCCCCACGTTCGCCGACCCTAGTGCTTCCTCGTTCAATTTTTCACGGGTGAGCCAGATAATCGGGGTCTGAGTTAGGGCGAAATTTCTTTTAACTGAATCCGGGGATCTGCGGGTTACGCACAGACCCGGGATATCAATGGACACCATATGTGATAAGGCTCTAAAGGCCTCTTTCTCCGATCTAAAGAGATAGGCCTCTCCTTTCTCCAGGAGACGTTCTCGATTCACAGAATTATCCCTTGCTCTTTCTTCTTTCCTAGGTTTAAGACTGAATAGCCTGTACTTTTCAGTAGTAATCGAGAACCCTATAACGAAAGCCATTGTTGCAAGGGCTGAGAACCCGTCAACCATTTCCGCGACTAGTGGTAAGAGTCTAGTTTCCAATAAGAAATTGTGGACGATCTTTGAGCCAACTAAAATTAGCGAACAATAACCCATAATCAAAACGGGTACCTTAAGAACGGGGGTTGAATTTCGTATCTGGAGCCATATTATATATCCCAATACGATGCCCGAGGCGATAAACCCCACTGCCATGATCCTTGGAACTAGCTTATTTCCTGCTGGTAATGCCAGAACTACGAAACTAAGAATGGCCAATGGACTGAATACCGCAGCTGTTCCCTTTCTACATGAAAGGAAATCCACCTCTCTTGGATATTTACCCAGAACAAATGCCATAAGGGTAACAATGGCCATTATGGCAAGATTATTGATAATAAGGGCTAGAGATCCCGAGCGAAATATCAAGAAAGAATCCAACACAATGAGCAGAGAAGATGCAAGAAGTAGAGTTGGGATAATGACTACAATCCATTTCATATGGCTACTTAATTCCCTTCTAGAGATGGATACTCCAACTACTATTGATAGGATTGCCGTACTAATCCACAATGCATCCACGGAGCTCAGCAACAAACCCGTTCCTACCTTACTCGTAAAGTACGCCTTTTACCTGCAATCCCTCATCCGTTATCTCCAGCAGCCGTTTTCTGAGATCGTGTTTAGAGCCCCTTAGCTTCTTGATTTGGATATAGCGGTTAACGTCATTAACCGTCTCCTTGAAACCAAGTTCTACCACGCCATCCACAAGATACTCCAAAGATGTTGGATTTGAAGTCTCTGTGACTAGCACTAGTCGAGAACTAGTTTCAATTGCCAGGTCTAGAATCATCTCTATTGAACACGGTTCCCTCTCCCCCACGGTCTGAGCCACTGCATCCCAACTGTCTATCGAGATTATGGGCTCATCAATGTCCGTTATTATTGTGTCCAGAGCCTGAACGAAACCAGGCATGTTACCATAACGTAAATTCTTGAGAAGTCCACCATCCTTGGCTGGTCGACTGTTCACAGCATCTATGACCCCGCTTGGTGGCACCGACTTTTTGGCCCAGGGAAACATCTCATATAACCTGTCAGGGTCAACTCTGGTTGATACGTACAGACCATTGCCGTTTTCACAGATTTCTTTCAAAAATGTAAGAGTAAATACCGTCTTTCCCGACCCAGGCGCTCCCTTCACGCATAAGGAGTAACCGGGAAACCTGTTCACCGTGTCGGTTATCTCTTTTGGTAAAGACAAATCTTGACCTCCCTTGTACATCAACCAGCCACTCTATTTAAAAACAAATGCATTTGACTATTTGACTATTTGACCTAAGTATCCTTAAAATGGAGCCCCTTTCCTTTGTCCCATTATGGGAATTTCCCAATATAGTTGATTATTTTCTAAATTATTTGGAAGTATCCAAGATCCTTCTCTCAAACACTGTGAACAGGCTCTGGGAACAGGTCTCATGCAGTATCGGCGAACTGGACCTGCCCAGGGAGAAATGTGTCATGGTGGATGACACTGGGCCGGCTATCCGTGCCTGTTTAAAGGACAGCGCATCTGCCCATCAGCTCTACATCCTCCACATAGTCAGGGTTTTTCAAGCTCTGGAACAGGGAAATACCGGTCGAGACCAGGCTCTCGCTAGTCAAGGATCTGTCATCCACCCTCTTCTCCTTGGTGGGGTCGGTGAAGAAACACCTCCTCTCACCCAACCTGGCAAGGATGAGGCGGAGGATCACCAGACCTTGGAGGCCCTGGGCAGCTATGTGGCAAGACTCAAGAAAGAGGGATCCGTCTCTGCAGCCAGCTTTGTTTCCAGGTCTGTCTAGGAAATGGTTGTCTTCACCAGGCTGGCCCTGGAACACGTCAAGATCCTTTAAACCGTCAACCTGATGGAGAGGCTGATGGGCGAGGTGCCAAGAGAGTCAAGAACATGTTGGCACACTGGTCCCAGAGAGGACTAAAAAATCTGCTAACCCTACTCCTGGTCAGATACACCAACAAAAACCTGTATAAATCCGCATGTAAACACATCTACCACCAAACCGAAACCACAACCAACACGCTCAGATGCAAGACACAAAGATAGCCACTAACAGAACAGCACCAATTATTTTCATATAATATGATGCCTAACTATGGGTATAGGTTCAATAACTCGAGTTTGAATAAGAATTCCTACCTTTATCCCCTTTCAATCACCCGACATCTTCATTCCACATAATAGGCCCCCCCAATTTATGGTATTGGTCAAGCCCTTTTCACTTATGGTCCAAATCCTGGTTATACGTGATCTTTTGATCCCACCGGGTTGTAATCCTTTACTTGATGACCTTACATACTCTATTCAACTTCGCCGAAGCGCCCTCTAGATATGTTCTTAAGCTCCCTGGACCTAAGCTCCGACACCATATAGTCCAATACTTTATCGGCGGAGGTACCTAATACTTCCTTCAGCTCCCGTTTGAAGACCTGTGGATTTTGTGGAATCTCTCCACCCATATATTCCAACGCTCGAGAGGCCAGCGAATCGCCCAGGATTTCCACTAGGCTATATTTAGCAAGACGACGGAATTCACGAGGAGAGACCAACTTCTTAGATACATCTGCAAATTCATCCTCCATCTATCCACCCCCCCCCCGTAATTAGGGCATAGACGATCGGAAATTGATAGGATCATCTTGTTATATTCAAACCTCCTTTTCCTGTTCCAACTTCCTTATCCTTGCCTCAACCCATTGCGTAACCTTCTCCTCACTCATGGATTCGGCTTCTTCCTGTTCAGCAAGCTTTTCCTTAACCGTCTCCAACAATACATCCGGTTTAACCGGTTTGGTCAAATATCCATCCGCTCCCTGGTTAACGGAATCGACAGCGTTCTCCAAACTGGCGTGACCAGTCACCATAACCTTCATCATCATGGGCCTTGACTCATGGAGCTTTCTAAGTAGTGTAGTCCCATTCATTCCTGGGAGCTTTATATCTAGAAAAGCTAGATCATAGTAGTTCTGTTTTGATAAATCACACGCATTCTCCGCCGATTCAGCAAAATCGACCTGGTATCCTTCCGACTTCAAGATACTCTCAAAGCTCTCTAGTATCGCCTTGTCGTCATCCACGATCAGAATTTTCTTCTCAACCATTTTGAAATCCCCTTTCACTTACGGCAAGTACCAAAAACCCTCTGCTCTGTGACCACATAACATCATTAAGTTTTGATGATCTAGGTTCATATAGTTACTACATTTCTAAAAAGGGCCCAATATCGTTAAAAATACTTCCCAATCTATCGTGAATATATTGAGACTTTTCCAATAATATGATAAAAAGTATTGCTTTTCAGAGATCCTTTGGTAATTCTCGAGTTTCTCGCTCCAGAAAGGCCAACTGCCTTTCTTTGAAACAGTTTCGCGGAACTACCAGCAGAAGCCTGGACTCGTTCTGAACCACATTATCTCTGATGTCATAAAGAGAGTTCATTGTCCTCTCGAAGCCATTGTTCAGTACCAGGTATTCGAGGCCATCAAGAAATACAATTCCCCTGGAAGTCTCATCGAGAAATGATTTAGTTAAATCACTAACTATACCCACATTAGAAGACCCTAAGGCCTCATCCATTCCATCTTCGTTTGATAACCACACGTAACGAACGTTATCAGCATCTAATTCATTTCTTATACCATCCGGGTTTCTTCTGGTGATGCATAGACCAGGAACTCCACTCTTGACCAGTTCTCCGAATATTTTCAGCATCCTTTCGTCTTCATTGAATGAATATATACCTTCTTCCTTTAACCCCATGTACTTGCCATCAACCCTACGGCTTCCTATTTCGATCTCTTTGAAGGATTTCAGGATACCGCTCTTGAGAACATACAAACCTAGACTAATGGTAACAAGAAGAGCGGCCAAGCCTGAAAGAAAGTAAATCAAATCTCCGTATCTACTGCTACCAAACTGATTCAATGAGTAATTTAGTGGATGTAACCCGATCAGTAGTGATGCAGAAGCGCCTATCAATACCAAAGAAATTCTCCGCTCTCCGGAAAGTTCTTTTACCCGACGATTTACCAAAATAGGGACGACCACCACGAATATCCCAGAACCAATTATGAACAGAGCCCCTGGTCGCTGCAGGAGAGATCCCGCCTGAAACCTCCCCAATCCCTCCAAGATAATTCCAATAGCTCCAATAATTAATGGTAGGTAAACAATTAGATGGCTTTCCACGCCAAGGGGTCTTGCCACTCCTCTGCCAATAATCATCAGAAACCAGCTCAGTAACCCGGCCATGGCAAGAATAACTAAATCAGTAAACACTGGACTAAAATAGATAGCAAATTCAGGTACTAGATTCAGAAAAGAATAGATGAAGAGAAGCAGGAGCACACCCAAACAGGGCACGAATGGTTTTTTGCGCAGTATCTTCCTAGCAATAGTGGATCCCGCAACAGCACCCAGCACACCATTTAGTTCCTCCTTGATCCCTTCCGGGTCATCGAATAGTCCCTTCCTCTCCAAATGGCCCGCTAATGCTCCTCCCGGTCCTGGACCCAGAAAATTTCTCAGTCTTTCAATTAATTCACTCCGTCTTGAATTACGATACTGGTACCACTTGACAAATAGCCATGCTGAAAATCCGAATGATGATAAGGAAACCATAACCCAAATTATTTCAGATATTACATTCAAAATTCAAGCACCAAGGATCGACCCTGGGTCGGTTGATATAAGGCCGCTTCTGGAATATTGAATATGTTGAGCGATAAAAGTTTTGAGTTTCAAGGGATGCTCCCATTGCGATTTTCAATCCGAATGCTCTAAATCGCAAGGCTTTTTCATAGTTTATGAAATTATCATGCTTTTTGGAGAATATCCCCCTGCACTTTTCTGGACAAAAAGTCCGAAGTAAAAGATGAGTGACTATAAAATAACCCACGATTTCCCGGAAAATCTCTGCCAGGGGAAATGGCTGGATGTGAGATCGAATACCGAATCGGCGCTTTCCAAGATCATTTTTCAGCGTAAAATTCCTAGTATAGTAATTCCACCAAGTCAGGCTGAGCCCCAATCGGGAAGACCTTTATTCGTGTCCTCCCAACCCAATTGAGAGGATACATTTCCCTTGATTAACTCAATTAATATCACCGGTAAATTGAATCAGTACCTGGATATCCTAGCCAGGATTTGCTTATTTCTCGTATGGATAGCACTGATGTCACCCGCTGTGAACTGTTTTGATGATTCTAACAGAGCAAAGGTCCTTTACATTGGTGACACCGGCTTTGAAACCTGGCGGGATATCGCCGGAGACCCCCTCTTGATCACCACAGCGGTCCCAGCAAGTGTGGGTCATTTTCCAAGTGATCAAATTGAAAGGTACATGAGGCAATACATTCCCAGGACTTACACAAGGTACTCATCTGATGTGGACCTGCTCATACTGAGTGATACAGACCGCCAGCTTTTCACCACGAAGCAACAAACCTGGTTCAAGAAGGGCGTTTTTGAGGAAGGCCAAGGATTAATCATGGCTGGAGGGCTTGAGGCCTTCGGAGGAGCCGGGTGGGGGAGTTCCTGGGAGGGTTCCTCAGTTGCTGATGTACTCCCCGTGAATCTTTTGACCGGTGAGGTATGGAATCTGCATCCATTCCATGCCAGACCAACCGAGGAATCGTCAAATCATCCCCTAATCACCTCCCTCCCCTGGAACACTATGCCCACTTTTGGCGGTATGAATAGGGTAACCACCAAGACATGGGCGGAGGTGCTTCTGAAGGCAGCTGGACCTGGAATTAGCTCCTCCGAGAATCTACCGGTTCTAGTCCATGGGGAAGTGGGGGAGGGTTCATCTCTGGCCCATACACCTGACTGGAACCCTGGTTGGGGAGGCAGGGTTATGAGGGAATGGGAGTATTACCCAGATTATCTGATTAATATGGCATATCTGATGGTCGGTGTTTCCATACCGCAGAATCTGCAGTTATCACACCTGGTGAGAACCGAGTTGGCAAACCATATTCAGCGGATGAGCGTCACCCTGTCCTTTCTCGAGTTCGCCGAGGATTTTGGCGCCAACATACACCCCCTGGAAATGCGTCTATCAAAGGCAGCCCAAATGAAGGATGAGGCCGATGCTTTGTATATCGATCAGGATCTTGAGGCTGTTCTGGAAAAGATGAGGCAGGTCCGGGATCTGATGGATGATATAAACCAGCAGGCCATAGAACTCAAGGACAGGGCCCTTGTCTGGGTCTACGCCGTGGAGTGGCTGGCGGTCACCGGAACCTTCCTTGTGTGTGGGTTCATTCTGTGGACTTTGATGGTCCGTAAGAGATTCTATAAAAGAGTGGAGATGACCAAATTACAGGGTTAAACTAGCTTGTGTGAAAAGGTTTCCAATATAATATCCAATGACACGAAACAAGGACCTTAATCATCCCCAATCATGTGAGTGGTTTTGACAGCATGGTATAATTTGCGGCGGATCATAACCGACCACAGAAAAACCCCCGCGATCATGGCCGTCCCGCTTATCACCAGCCACTCAATGAGATACACCCAAAAGAGGGCGCGTTGTTTGACTTCCATAGCTTTTACCTCTAGCTCGTCAAGCTTTTGGTGAACCTGGTCATATATCTCCAGTGCCTGTTCAAAATTCAATTCAATATATGCGGGCATTGCACTCTGGGATAAATCCTCGACCTCATCCAGATCCTTGACCAGGTGAAGTGTATTTGCGCCGAAGGAATCACAGAATTCGATTAGGCTCACGATTAACGACTTCCTATTCATTACATCGAACATGCTCTCCCTCAGGCGATGCGCGAGTTCGACATCCTGGGGTACCGGTCGACGATCCATGTAGATCATGAGATTTGCTCCAAAATCCAGGGCATATTCCCAGGGATCAGCTCTCGTGCACATGCTGTGGGACTGACCGGGCTCTGAGCTGGGGCCTATTATCTCCCCGCTCACGGCAAAGGTACGAGCGCCGCCGTCTAGTTCCCAGGTAACCATTGCCGGATGCTGGGAAAAGGAAACGCTCTCAATATAGGCCAGCATTTGAGCCCCCGCCCTGAGCTTGACCAAGTTGTGGTGAAAATTACTCATGAAAGGCTGTTTTCGGTCCCAGGGAAGGCTACTCATGAAATCATTCTCTGGCTCATTGATCTTCATGAAGAGGCGGTACTTCGGTTTCATGATGTAGGTATTCTCTACACACTCCACCGGGAGTATGTCCCCCACGGC
The DNA here is from genome assembly GCA_964621445.1 of Hadarchaeota archaeon (SeqCode). Classification (GTDB taxonomy): domain Archaea; phylum CAYQAE01; class CAYQAE01; order CAYVLA01; family CAYVLA01; genus CAZUNO01. The sequence continues at coordinate 171,191 of CAZUNO010000002.1, forward strand.
TGTACCGCCCCATGAAGGACGGCCAAATGCACCCCCAAAACTTTCCCAACCCCCGAACATCACCAAACCCAACCCACCCCTTCTGGGCCCCCGCGCCAGCATCTCTATGTACTTATCACCCAAAGCCAAAGTATTGGCATTGGCCAGCACGATAACGTCAAAACGGGTATTAAGATCCTGGTAGGTGCGAGGCATATATAGACGGATGAATCGGTAGACATCGGTCTCGGCGTCCGCCCTCATTGCCGGTGCCGGACCAAATCCAGCCCAGTCCCTGAGCGTAGCCTGCACGAAGCTCATACGGAACAAGGGATCTGATCTCATCCACCAAAAGGGGGCAGAACGAGCCAGACACCCGATGTATATTACCCCAATCCTTTCATCATTGGATGGGGCTGCCATGGCCATAGGTCCCAAGGCAAGGAGGGCTACCAAGATAATGAACCCAACATACATTCCCCGGATTGGATGGACCAGGCGGCTTTCCGACCCTTTTCCCCTATCTTGAATCAAATCTGATCCCCATTTACATTAACGGAATATTTCTCTAATGGAAAACTCGGGGATAGCGTATATATTTTGCGCGTAACATCTATCAAAGCGTCGGGTTATCGGAAAGCAGCAACTCACGAAAAATGGCCAGTCTATGATTTGAAGCTTGTAGTTTTCACTTCTTTATAGGCCGACCTTCTCACCATCAGCGTCCAGAGTACCGCGCCGCTTAACATGCTGGTCCCAGAAACGGTAAACCACTCAATTACGTAAACCCAGAAAAGTGCCTCATCCTTGGCCTCCATGGCCTGGGTCGATGCCTTGTCAAGGCTTTCCAGCCCGTTCTCCACGGCGGCCAGTGCTTCCTCGTACTCTCCGTTAACGTAAAATCGGATTACCTTTTTCCTACTTTCTTCAGACTCCATCAGGGTATTCGATGCCTTCTGGGTGTTTGCACCGAACTTCTCTGCGAAATCGATAACTGAAATCGCATACCTCCTCACGGAGAAAAACCTTGTCAGACTGGTTCGAAGTTCCATTACCAGGGACATGTCCTGGGGTATTTCAACTCTGGCTATCCAGTAAATCATATTGCTAACTATAATGGGAGCGAAATCGGATCTATGGAAATCCTCTGGACCGTTCCCTCCCCAGTCATGTACAAAGGCCTCGCTCATACCCTCACCCATTTCGCTATAAACCAGCACCGGACTGTTTGCAGGATACCTGTCGGTTTTCCCGACCACCACAGAGCCCTGCCTCGCGGTCACCCTGTTTCGGCAGAACAGTGGGATGGTGTTCCAGGGAATGTTCTTCACCAGCGGATGGTCCTTATGCTCCTCGGGAACCACAAGATGGTACTTCTTGTCCAGAGTCCAGAAATCCCTGTGACAATCAACCGGGAGTATCTCTCCAATGGTGGTGCCCTGCCAGCTGGGATGATTTAGAGAACCTCCAAAGGACTGGGGACCACCTGCCATCAGGAAGCCAAGGCCGTATTCCAGAACACCCTTATTTACCCACCGCTGGATTTTCTCCGGGAAAAACGGTTCTCTGGCATCCGTTATTATCACCACATCGTATCCTTCGGTAACTTGCCTTTCCACCCGGGGGAAGTAAACCCTTAGTGTCCTGGCCGCCACGCTTATGGTCTGATATTCCCCGGTAAGAAACTCCACCGGGACCGGATTCAAATCTATCATGGGGTCTTCGGCCATTAATGGGGTGACAAAGCCGGCCTCCATAAGTGCATCGCCCATGAACAGGACACGGATCATGCCCGTCTCCGGGTCGACCTTTGGCTCGACGCTCAAAGCTATGTTGAGAGCCAGAAGCATGACGAGGTAGGCCAACATGATCTTCATGATAGAGGTCAGGTAAGATGCTTCCCAAAATCTGGGTAGATTGATCCTATCATCGTTCAACTTAATCGCTCCTAGCCTGTAGGATTTCCCTGGTCATGGGTATTGATCAAGGTTTGTTAATTCTTCCTTTGATCCCTTACAATTTCCGGTTGGTTGAATTCCCAATATCAGATATATGATAGATCCTTTAGTTTCCCCATTATTGCCCTTGCACTATCCTCCGGGGTCTGCTTCTCCGTATCCACTACGATCTCTGGGTTTTCCGGTTCCTGGTACGGATCTTGAATTCCGGTCATGTCCTTGATCTCCCCCTTAAGTGCCTTTTCGTACAACCCCTTGGGGTCTCTCTGAATGCAGGTGTCAATTGTAGCCTTGGCAAAAACCTCTACGAAATTGCCGAGCTCCTCCCGGGCATAGCGCCTTATCTCCCGGTAAGGAGATATGAGACAAACTATGACCGCGGCGCCGTGCTTTACCAAGAGTTTACTCATGTGTATGACTCTCTTGTTATGTAGAGAACGGTCCTCCTTGGAGAAACCTAGATCCGGGGAAAGCTTTTCCCTCACCCAATCCCCGTCAAAGACCTCAACTGCCAAATCCTCTCCCTCCAGCATCGGCGCCAGTTCATTGGCTATTGTCGTCTTTCCGGACCCCGGGAGCCCGGTGATCCAGATCACGAATCCTCTTCCATTACTCTCCTTCATAGAATCTTACCTCTAATATCTGCAGGCACTGGAAGTCCAAGGCATTCTAGAACAGTTGGGGCCACATCAAGGATGTTGGCTGGTCGCCATTCGGGTTGGTGATGATCGTCTGATAGTATGTATACTCCTTCCTTGGCGTGAACCGCATCGTCCGGCCCGGTGTCATTTCTGCTCAGGTAAAAATCCGGATGGCCGACCGTTCCCGCCGATCGCCAGGCCAGTTCGTCGAGGTATACCATCATGTCTGGCGGATCCCCCCTACATGGATTGAAATAACGTTCGGGGTAGATTACCTCGGTGTTCCAGCTCTCCCCATTTGGACCGTTTATGTCCCTGATCTCCCCGGCCAATTGATCCCTGACTTCCTGGTACTTGTCCGGGTGTACCGTGCCTATTTCCTCCCTTCCTTTCACATTCAGGAATATCCTGGCGTAGTACCCTCCCCAACCCCAGGCCCTAGTCTTGCTCCAGTCTATCTCGGCTTTAGAGAAACGTCTAACCTCCTTCGGCTGCTTCATCGACAGGTATCCACTGGAGGCCAACCACTGGTTAATGCAAAAGGCCCCCTTCATGGCCTGGGCACCATGATCCGATACTATCAATATGGATGTGTCATCTGGCAGTAATCTCTTGAGTCTACCAACCCAGTCATCGAGTAACGAGTAATACTCGGGGATCGCTTCCTGAAAGGGATTTCCCTCCTCGTACAGGTGGTGGGCGGGATCGAAAAATTTCCAAAATGCGTGATGAATTCGGTCAAGTCCTATCTCCACAAAGGTGAAGAGATCCCAGTCCTTTTCCTTCATGAGATGCTCTATCAGCCTGAACCTCTTCTCAGTCATGTCATGGAGGCCCTTCAACAGGGTCTTCCGATCATCCACCCTAAATTCCACATCGGTGACGTAATCCCCCACCAGATTTCTGATCTCCCGGGCCAGTTCCGGGGGATAGGTGTAACGTTTGGAGGTATCGGGGGTTATGAACCCGGAGACCAGCCAACCTTCCATGGGTCTAGGTGGATAGGTCGGTGGAACACCGACCACGCAGCTCTTGCCACCCGCTCTCCCAATACGATCCCAAAGTGTAGGTTGCTTGATGGATGCGGACGAAGCGATCCACATGTTTTGATAGGAGTTATTCTTCCGGTGCCTAAAACCGTAAAGACCGAGCTGTCCAGGGTCCTTTCCGGTCATCATGGACATCCAGGCCGGTATGGTTATGGGAGGATCAGAACTCCTAAGGGGCCCCCTTACTCCATCCTCCGCCATTTCTGTGATATTGGGAATTCGTTCCTTCAGCTCGTCGAAAACCAGGTCGGGAGCTGCACAATCCAAGCCCATAATTACGAACTTGTCCTTCACTGCGACCTCTCCTCCACGTATTGAATAGCAACATCCGTCATTTTTTCGACTTCTCCCTTGGGAAGTACCATGCCTACAACCTCGGGCTTGCCACCTGCCGAATATCCTTTAAGACGAGCGGTTTTGATCAGGGGTATGAGATTAGGCGTATTTCCCGTCCTCCGCACATAGAGTCTTGCATTTTCATGGCCCATGTTCCGGACAATGACCGCTATTTTTCGCCCCTTTTCCTGCAGGGCCTTTTTTCTGGCAATGATTGATGTTAGATGCATCTCGGTATCTATCGTCTTGACCACGACTTGATTTCTATTCTCAACATCGGAACCGAGAATTCTATCTATTTCCGCACCCACTGCCTTCTTGTTTTCAACCCAGGAGTCTATGCGTAAGAGTTCTCTGGGATGTGAGAGGTTCTCGAGCAGTATTGATGGAGCCAACTCAACCGTTCTTTTTTCGTTCGCCATGTAGTTGGAATCGATCAGGTTAGTAACTTTGAATAGTTCCTGTATATCCAGGTCGTTCGAAAGCGTAATCTTCTCGACCCTTTTTTTCAATGGGTGGTTCAACAAGCGTTTCCCAAGATCTCCGCACATACCAATGGCCGCTAATAGGTCAACTCGATCCACAAGCCAGGAGAGAAAAAGGGCATTTGACTCCGGAGGAGAACCCGGGAAATTATCGGGGTGTAGAAACTTCACACCGCCAATCCCGCTTGGTGGATTGGAGTGGTGATCAATCCACACTAGCTGTGAGTCCAGTTGGTTATTCATCTCCCTCAGCTTTTCCCCCGATACTGCAAGATCCAGGCCTAAAACCAAGTCGGGATTTTTATCATCTATTCTCTTGAGCTCGTCTTCAAAATCGGTATAGTTCCCGATGGGAGGCGTTTGGTTGACGCAAACAGAACCCTCCATGGACATGATCATCGTCGCCGAAGCAATGCCATCCGCGTCCCAGTGGTGAAGGATTCCAATGGAATAGGAGCTTTCAAGTATATGGAAGAGATCTTCACTGGACAAAGGGATTCTCCCATTTCAATACTATATCCGCTATCTCGGGTCGCATTATCTCCGGAGGGGGCCTTTCATTTCGATCCAGCATTTCCCGGATCCTGGTACCGCTGAAGTTGATGTGATCCTCCGGAGGGTGGGGGCAGGTCTTTTCATTTGCCACCCCTCTGCATCTCCTGCAGTGGAAAAATGACTTGAAGAATAATGGAGAAATTCCCAAGTCCGGGAACTCCTCAAAGATCTCCTGAGCTGCAAAGGGGGGGTAATAATTTCCAACCCCAGCGTGGTCCCTGCCCACGATAAAATGTGTGCATCCGTGGTTCTTCCTCATAATTGCGTGCAGTATGGCCTCCCGGGGACCGGCATACCTCATCTCAAACTGGAGTATGACCAGGACAGCTCTTTCCTTCAGATAATAATTCTCCATGAGGGCCTGGTAGGCCTCGATTATCAAGTCATCCTTGAAATCCCCTGACTTCTTCCTCCCTATTACGGGGTTTATCATCACCCCATCAGTAAAGCTTAGTGCCGTTTTTTGTAGGTACTCATGTCCCAGATGGGGCACGTTTCTGGTCTGGAAACCGACAACGGTGCGCCAACCCTTTTCCCTGAATAGTATCCTGGTTTCAAGAGGCATCAGGTGCAGATTAGGGTATGAGCTGGGAGGTGGGTCCACTAGGGATATGTCCCCTCCAATTAGAAAATCTCCGCGGGAAAAGGTCTTGGCAACTCCCGGATGTCTCGAGTCCTTGGTTCCAAATACCGCCTGAGCATGACGCTTCTTATCCAGGGGGAAAATCTCCTCAACATCCATTACCGCTATCAAATCTCCCTGGTTAGTCAAAGCCACGCGGTCCTGTTCATCAAGTTCTCTGGCCCTGCTTTCTTCCACATCGAGAATTATGGGGATGGTCCACGGAACATCATTTGAGAGCCTCATATGATCGAGGATATTCTCGTAATCCCGGGAACCCACAAAGCCGGTAAGAGGTGAAAATACACCCCTGGCGATATTCTGGCAATCCATGGCCAGCTCGTCATTGATGACTATGCTGGGAAGCTCCCGGGATTCCTCCTCCAGACGATCTCTTTCTCTCCCCCTAGCTACCCTGTTGGTTAGAGACCCTCCATGGGGACGGATCATTTATCTTCCTCAGTCAATATATCCAAGCGCCCTTAGCCTTTCCTTTACCCTTTCCTCATCCTCTTCCGTGAAGGGGTCTTCTTCCTCCTGGACATCTTCGGCTATTACTTCGCGCAAGACGTAGGCCACATAGCTTGATACAGAGGTGAAACCCGTGTCCTCAATTCGGTCCCTTATCTTTTCGAAAAGGGGCGTCGGAATGGACACAGTAGTGAACTTCTTTTTTTCCTCAGACATGAACAATCTCAATGAGATATAATTAGCCCATTTAAAAATCTTTATCGGGCCAAAAAATAAATCATGTGCCCTGCACGGTATCTAATGGGGTTTTCTCCAAAGGCGCGGGGTGAATAAATAGAAGATTAAGCAAACCTGCACCGAGGATCACCAAGGCCCCCGTTAAACCGGTTCCCAGATGCCCGATATAGACCCCGGCTACCATCAATAGCAATCCTGCTATCATGGGGGTCTCTATAGCATCAAGCCAATGATAATCCCTTTCTTCGTTCTCCATAGAAATCAATGAAATTTGACTAATTCTAGTATGACGCAATGAAATATAAATATTGCGGATCTTTAAAAGAAAAGGAACTTTCCATGAATAGACCTCTCGGCTGCCGGCCAAACACCCTATTCCATATTCAATTATCCTCAATTTAGGTGTTTTAAAGGGATCGCGGATACCCTAATTCAGGACAACTGAATATTGAACGGCTAGAAACCCTTTCTTCTACGAATACTGGTCCTTTACTTCCCATTTTTTCAAGAGGAATTCTCCCCGGGAACCTCAGGATCATGTTCATCAGAGATCTCCCCAAAGACCTCTTCCATGACATCCTCTATGCTAACCAAGCCCAATGTCTTTCCTGAGCTATTATGCAGCAAGGCGAGATGCGTCTTACTTCTCTGCATTTGCCTCAAGATATCATCCGCCTTTATCCTAGGAGGTATTCTCAGAATCCCTCTCATGATTTTCTTCACGGAGCTAGAACCGTCTTCCACGCCAAACGTGTCCTTAACATGAGCCATTCCCACGATGTCATCCACATTCTCTCCATAGACCGGGAATCGGGAATAGCCGGTCTCCATCGATCTGTCGATAAGATCATCGATGGTATCACTCTGGCTCAGGAACTCCACCTCTTCCTTAGGTGTATAGAACTCCCGGGCCTGGGTCTCATCAAACTCGAATACACCATTAACCATCTCTCTCTCGTCCTCCTCGATGGTTCCCTGTTCCTCCCCTAGTCTCATCATTGCCATTATCTGATCTTCCGTAACCGTTGTTCCTTCATCTTCACCTTCCCGAACCATCGAGATCATGGCATTGGATAATCTGTTCAGGAGGAAGACCACTGGCGCGAAAAGTTTGGTTATCAGGGACAAAGCACTGGATACCCTCAAGGCGTAGCTCTTATTTCTCATTCCAAAGGCCTTTGGAGTTATCTCACTAAACACAAGTACGAGAGCGGTCATGACAAAAGTGGCGATCCCTATTCCTAAATTCCCAAAAATAGCCGTGGAAATTGCCCCTGCAATAACTGAGGCAGATACATTGACTATATTATTGCCTACTACAACGGCGGTAATTACATTACTCGGATTCTCCATTAGCCGCTCCAGCCTGATGGCCTGCTCATTTCCTTTTCTGGCCTCATCGGCAATAACTGCCCTATTCACAGAAACGAATGCAATCTCGGAACTAGAAAAGAAGGCAGAAAGAATTAGAAGAACTGCAACTGCCAGCATACCTACGATTAACCAAATCATGCCGCGTATCCGCTAAACTTAACGAGTGGAGGCCCTGTTTTTATAAGTATTCCAATGTGCTTAAAAGTAGCTGCTATTAACGCCGTATTTCGAGTATTTTTAGTTCTGGTGAATCTCTCAGGACAAGACTTACCAGGTGCCATATGCATTTGAAAATATGTCCAATAACAAGGACCCAGAGAAGGACCAAATTAGGAACAAGATATGGAGCCTTCTTGAGGATCAAGATGTTGCCCGGTTCCCTCGACCGGTCAAGGGCAGAATTCCCAACTTCGTCGGGGCGGATCGGGCCGCCGATCGGCTGTTTCAAACGGACCAATTTGGAGGGGCGGAGGTAATCAAATGTAACCCGGACTCACCCCAGCTCCCTGTGCGCCGAAGGGCTTTGGAGCTGGGCAAGGTCCTGATGATGCCTTCTCCCAGATTGAAATCAGGATTCCTAGTTCTCAATCCGGGGTCCATTCCGGCAAGACTTTACGAAAAAGCGGCGGCCATAAGGGGGTCCTTCAAGTATGGTGAAAAGTTAGGGATAAAAGACCTGCCCAATGTGGATGCCATAGTATGCGGATCCGTTGCGGTAACCAGAGAGGGCAGGAGATTGGGAAAGGGGGGCGGCTACAGCGAAATAGAGTATGGTATATTGCGGGAGATGGAATTAGTAGAGGAAGGAGTTCCAATTCTGACCACCGTCCACGAGCTTCAGGTAATTAGCAGCATACCTACTGAAGAACATGATTTTACGGTCGACATCGTGGCCACCCCAACTGAACTCATTGAAAGCACAGGACCCGTTTCGCGGCCACGGGGGATTATATGGGAGTTAATCTCTCAGGATCAATTGGACGAAATGCCAATTCTGGCCGAACTCAAGAAGAGAAGGGAATGGAAGAGAAATGGATGAAACATGACCCTGGGTTATTGGGAGCAGGCCGGGAATACATAAGAAGCCCTCTTGAAAGAATGACTGGCATATGAAAACATCCTGGACAAGACATCTCCTAACTATAGCCGACCTCGGTATCTATAGCCGAGAACAGGTTCTGAACCTCGACCCTGCGATGGTGGCTGAGAGGAAGAGGAAGTTGGGCTTCAATATGGAGCACCTGAACTGTAGCGATGTATATGGAGGAGAGAGGGGGGTCTTCTTCTTTCAAACTGGAATCGCCGAAGAGATTCCCCGGGATTTCATTGGAGAGTACCTTCCCGAAGCCCACTCCAGGGGCATCAGGGTGCTGATCTACTATAACGTACACTGGCTGGATAGGGACTTCGGGATGAGAAACCCGGACTGGCTACAGGTTTCCAGGGATGGCAGGACCAAGGAGGACCTTTACGGGTCGGGTTGTGCACCCTGTGTCAATTCAGGCTGGCGAGAATGGTCTTTCAGAGGGATTCGAGACCTAGCAGACTATGATATCGATGGTATTTTCCTCGATGGGCCCATCTTCATCTCCGATGGCTGTTACTGTGAAAGCTGTCGGGAGTCCTTCCGGAACGAATACGGAACCACGCTTCCCAGGGAGCAAAAAAGAGACGACCCGACCTGGAGACAATTTCTTGATTTCCGGTACGAGAGCATAGCCAGGTATATGGAAGATGCTTCCAGAAATCTAAAGGAAATTCGGCCCGATGCGGTTATCTATATGAATTCATCAGGGGTCTCCCCTTCCTGGCCAGCTGCCAGGGATAACAGAAGGCTTCTGACACATCAGGATATTCTCGGGGCTGAAGGCGGCTTCCTCTACCATGACCTGCGAACCTCTCCCCTCTGGAAACCGGGAATGTGTGCTAAACTTCTGGAAACCCAAGCGGGAGGAAAACCAACAGTGGTTTTTCTCGCTGGAGCTAACAAAGGGTGGGACGATTACCTATTAACCCCCGCAGAGACCAGGCTCCTATTTGCGGACACCGTTGCCAACGGAGCCAATCCCTGGTACGGTATTCCATTCAATCGGTCGGATAGACTAAGCGCCCAGGCAGCGGGGGAGATGAATCGGTTTCTCCAGGAATTCTCTGAATATTTTGAAGGAACTCGACCTTTAAGTAAGATAGCACTGTTATGGTCGACACGTACCGCCGATTTCTACAAGGCAACGGTGCCCTTCACCGACTTCACGCCGGACGGGGATAAAATGGAGAGAGAAGGTGCCGGTGATTTTTCCTCGAGCTTCAGGGGATGCTATGAGTCCCTGGTCCGAAGCCATCTTCCATTTGAGGTCCTGGACGAAATCGCGCTGAGGAATGGGTCCCTTGACAGATATGACCTTCTCATAACCCCCAACTGTGCTTGCCTTTCAGGAGAGTCATGCGACTGTATAGAGAGGTATGTTTATCGCGGAGGCAATCTCCTGGCCAGCTTTGAGACCTCGCTATATAATCAAAACGGTTCCCGCCTTGAAAATTTCGGGCTTTCAAGGGTTTTGGGCGTTGACACCGGTAGAGGGAAATTCGGACCCATGAAGATAGATTACATGGCCCTAACCGAGAACCACCCGCTTTTTGAGGGGCTGACCGATGATAACCTACCCTGTCCCATTTACGGCATGGAGGTTATGCCAAACACAAGCAAGCCCCTGGCCAAGTTCAGGGAAAAAATGAAATCGAGATACTCCAAACTTCCTCCGATCTCCGATCTGTCTGCAATTACCCTCAACAGCTATGGAAAGGGGAAAGCCCTTTACCTATCGGGTAATTTCTTTGAACACTACGAGAACTACCACAATCCCGATTATCGCCTTTTTATGTCTAATGCTGCTAGAAGCCTCTCCTCTCCTCTGGTTCACCTGCAGAACTGCCCGACATCGGTTGAGATTACCATGAGAACGAGGGAGCCGGATACCCTTCTCATTCACCTGGTCAATTTTACCGGCGAAATGACCAGACCAATTGAGTCGGTAACTCCGGTACATGATGTGGAGGTTAAACTAAATGGCTTCCATAATTTGAAATCTGCCCGATCGATTTCTCCATCCCGGCCTTCTAGAGATCTAGAGCCCTTGGGGAATAACCAGCTGAAACTTGATCTGGAAAGCGAGTACAAGATGGTTATAATGGAGAAGTGATAAGTACCTGAGCTACACCTTTATCTCGTCCCCCAGTTGAAGCAGTTTACAGGGGATGGATTCCTCATGAAGCCACTTAACCAGGTTATCCGCATCCTCTTGGTCCTCGCTGGGATCGTAGTGGAAAGGGACGACGATTTCGGGATCTATACGCTTGAATGAAGAGAGGTATTCATTGTAGTAATCCGGAAAACAGGCGGAAAATGCGGCTTTGACACCTTGCTCAACATCCGGGAATCTAGCAGAATCACCTGCGTGTAACAGGCCCCGATAGAAATAGCTGACGCTTTCCTCTGAACCCCAACACCAGCTCTCAAGTACCTTAATTCCATCGACCTCGTCCCCCGGCTGAACGATCCCCCCATCCATTCCAATCTTGTCTAGGGTGGTCTTTGGTGCAAACAGATCTGCCGTTGACCCGCATTCCTCGTAATCCTGAGCTGAGAAGTGGTCATCATGTTCATGGGTGACCAGTACTATATCGGCTTTACCTTTGGGCTCGATCTCGTAATTGGGATCAATAACGATGTGCCGGTCCCCAATTATTTCGAGACAGGCATTTCCCAGCCATTTAACCCTCACGAAATTACCTCCTTGATGGTATCTATAATGGCTTGGCCAGTACCCGCTTTACCTTGCTGTCGAATAGCTCCCTTGATATGGCTGGCCTTAGTACCAGCGCCGTATCTGCTCCTCTCCCGGTGCCCGAAACAGTCAAGAGATCCTTATCCGTCCTCACCAGGCCTGCATCGGCGGCCATGGCCGCAATCTCCACCCCTACCTTTACCCCCTCACAGAACATTCTCAATGTCTGCCTGACGACCATTCCTATCGACCCCTCATCGGCAAGGCGGTTTACACCGTCAAAGGCATGGGAAGTAGTGAGTACTTTGATGCCTTCACTTTCCAATTTTTCTCTCAGGTCCGCCGGGAATTCCTGTTGGTTTTGTCCCTTGTGACCGGTTACGTGGGTCACCACGATCAAGTTCAGGTCACCTAGCATCTCAGCGGCCATTCGGGCCGTGTATCCGGTGGTGGAAGCAACGACCACGGTATCCATGTTCTCCTGATCGGCATAACCCCTCACCAAATCCAGTGTCTCGTCAGTATTGTCCTTGCCGGCCTTCTCGAAATAGGTTATTTCGGACATCCCGATCTCCAGTAATGTATTTATCAGGGGTGCCTAAAATAATCTTGGAGAACTACGTGTTTTTGAGTTTTTGACGTTCCCTCTACTTTCAGAGATTAGGCGAGCCCATTAAGGCACGGACCACGGATCTCACTGCCTGCTCGGAATTCTTTCTCGGTTTCCAGCCCAGGTCGCATATCTCCCGGATGCTCAAAACGGTAACTGGGATATCCCCCTTCCATCCGCCCTTTCCCCCCGTGTGCTGGTGCTTTATATCCACCAGACCCATCTCCTCCTCGACTACACGGGCCAGACGCTCCACCGATATAGTATCGCCGGTTCCCAGATTGAGGATGCTGTCCTTCGTTTTTGAAACGGAGTATAGGATGGCCTCAACGCAATCTTTTACGTGGAGGTAACTCTTCCGCTGCCTCCCGTCCCCAAGTATCTTGAGATTCTCTGGGTCCCTCTTCAGGCGGGAAACGAAGTCAGGGATCACGCCGTGGGAGGACCTTTTCCCGACCACGTTCGCAAAACGGAATATCAAATAATTGAGATCAAATCCCTCTGAGTAAGCGGTTATTAGACCTTCGCAACCCAGCTTGGTTGCCCCGTAAATGGATATGGGCTTTAATGGACCGTAGTCCTCGGGTGTGGGTATCTCATCTGCTTCGCCGTAAACAACCGAACTAGAGGCGAACACGAGATTTTCCACACCCTGATCGACCATTTCCTCCAACAGGTTACGAGTGGCAACCAGGTTATTCCTAAACGGCGATAGCCTCCTCTGCCCGTCGGTGAACCCACCTCGAATTACGGGGTCCGCCGCCATGTGAAAAACATGAGTCCGGCCCTCGAGCACACCGGTAAGCGAATTCCTATTGCAGAGATCTGCTTCCACGAAATTAAATTCATTATTACCCGAATGGTTCTCAATAAAGGCCAAATTGCCGCTCTTCAGGTTATCCAATACAACGACATTCCATCCCTTCAGGAGGAGTTCATCCACCAGGTAACTACCGATGAATCCTGCACCTCCGGTGACCAGAGCATTTCCAACCGACAAACTTGGACCATGTCCTGGCCGGAGCCATTCCTCATAAATTGATTCCAATCCCGGTTCTATTTAGGCCTAAGGGCCCCGTTATCAACCACATAATTCTCCTTGAGTTCCTCGACTCTTGACTCCAACTTCTTCTCCTGCTCCGGTGTCAGCGGGCGTAGCTCTTCCCCCACCTCTGCGTCTTCCTCCACCTCTTCCAGGTTTGATATGCCCACAATGGCACTTGGAACCCCTCTACTCCAGATGTAATTGAGAGACTGAGAAACATCTGTCAACACCCCCTTGCCCAGGGGCTTCATGGCCACTATGCCCACATCCTTTTCGAGAGCTCTGGGAATCAGCTTATCCTCCGCCCTGTTAAATACATAATTAAAGGGGACAACCAGGTTTGAGAAAAGATCTCGTTCGATTGCCCGGGCTAGGAAATCGGGGTAGTGATCGGTAATCCCAATGTGGTCAACGGTCCCTTCCTCCTTAGCATCACGCAGGACCTGGAATCCCCCCTTCTTTCCCAGGCCCTGTTCGAAGCTATTTTCCCTTATCCTGAATTGGGCAATATCCAGGTGATCGGTCCCCAGCATCTCGAAGGCCTGGTTAAGCTGTTTCTCGGTCTGAAGCCTTTTGGACCCGAATAGCTTTACATTTAGAATGCATTCCTCACGGCGGCCCTCTATTGCCTTCCCTACCTTCAGCGCGCTGTCTCCATAGGTGGGTGATGTGTGTATATGGTTTATTCCCAGATCCAGGGCTCGTTCAACGATCCTTACTGCCCTCTTTTTCTCCACGTCCTTGATGGGTATGCCTCCAAAGCCCACTACCGACACCTTGAGTCCGGTTCTGCCTAACTCCCTGTACTCCATCATCTTTCGCCTACCCGGGCTGGTATAGTCCTCTCTATTAGATATTCGCCAAAAGAGCCAATGGCGCCTCTGGAGGGAAAGGCCTTCCTCAATTTAGGAATCGGGTCTGCCCGGCCCTCTTGTAAAGACGCCTCCTGATCATCAGAGTGTAGAGCAAGTAGCCGCAGATCATTAGCGTACCGGTCACCGAGCTCCATTCGATTGCATAGATCCACAGCAGAGCTCGGTCCTTGACCTCCATTGCCCGGTCGACCATTTCCTGGAGATCTCGGTTTAGGTTCTCGACCCCCTCGAGAGCACCTTGCAGTTCTAGATCTATGTAAAGATCGTCGACTTTCTCCCGTTCCGAATCTATTTCGCCCAGATCTCGAAGAAGAGGATTGGTATTGGCATTGAATTTGTCGGCGAAATCTATTATCGATAGGACGAGAAGTCTTCTTGAATCGTAGGTGGAGAACTCCTCTCGCACGGTCTTGTCCATGGTGGGGTCCGGTATTCCCGTCTGGGCCGAATAGTAAATGAAGGATGAAAAGACGTGCGGAGCCCATTCCCAAGCACCTCCCCTAGTCGAGAATGCATATGCTGCCCGGCCTCCCCAGTCGTGGACCACGGCCAGCCCCCTTCCCGACCCCACATCAATATATGCAAGCGCCGGGCGGCCCGGGGGATGGGAATCGGTCTCCGCTACCACCACGGCGCCTTGTTTGTCGAATACCCGGTTATGGGCGACCCAGATTGCCCTCTCCCAGGGCACTCCAGATACCAGCGGATGTCCAGGCTTCACGATATTGACCTTGAAAAGAAAACGGGACCAGCCCTTGCCATCATCTGCGCATTCAACGGGTAGGATTTCTCCTATAACCGTCTTACACCAGTTATTATTGACTCCTCGCCAATCAGTTCCCCCGAAGGACGCCGGGTCGTCAGCCATTACAAATCCCATGCCCCCTCCAACTACCCCATCACGGGTCCAGAAAAGGAATTTTCCCAGGTGATACTGAAAAGCGCCCGTTATGCAAACAACGTCCATATCCCTTACCAGGTCCTCCTCCCTCCTGGGCAAATAGAGGCGATAGTACCTCATGGTCTCACGGGTACCTATGATCGCCACCTCACTGGGGACCGGATACATCTCGATCCTCGGGTCATCGAAGAAGAAGGTGGCAGCAAATCCCCCGCGGTTAAAGGCGTCTCCAATATGGAGCAGTCGGATCCTCCCGTCTTCGGGATCCGTTTTTCCCTCTCCCGTCAAAAGTAGCCCGTTGAGGAGGAGATAGAATAAGATGGCCCTTAGGTAACTAGACCGGGAAAACTCCCCCTTAAATTTCATACAACCTGCATTTTCTCATCATATATTTGAATCTCACCCCCGTCATTCTTCTCATGCCCGACCTTCAGGTAGCACTGGACATCGTCGATCTCGACATTGCACTGGATATTGCCAGCAAAAGCCTCCAGGGCGGAGCTACAATTCTCGAAGTGGGCACTCCTCTGATAAAGGCACACGGAATGGAGGCCGTTAGCAAGATATGCAGACTTGCCGGGGAGGAGATAAGGGTGGTCGCTGACATGAAGACCTCGGATGCCGGATATCTGGAGACGGAACTCGCGGCCAAGGCCGGGGCCGATGTTACAACCGTTCTGGCCTGTTCATCTCCATCAACAGTGGAGGAGACGGTCAGGGCTGGGAATGATCTTGGCATAGCGGTGTTGGCGGACCTTATGGAAGTCGGTTCAGTTTCTGATGCCGCCCGGGAGATGGAGGATTTTGGAGTCGGCTTCATCTGCGTCCATTCAGGAATTGACACCGGCCAGGGATTGGAGCAATCATTTGATAAGCTGGGCTCGGTTGCCGAGGCCGTCAATATAGAAGTGGCAGCTGCAGGCGGCCTGGACCATAGAACCGCATCCCAGGCCATTGAAAGGGGAGCTTCAATAGTGATCGTGGGCAGAGCCATTACTCGATCTTCAAACCCCGAGCTGAGCACCAAACGCATTCGAGAGGCTATAGGCGGCTGATGCTCTGGGGTTCCTTTCCCGCGCTCCTTGCCTCACGAGCGATTTCCCGGCTCACCGAGAGTAATAGCCTTATGTAGCAGAGCCAGCAGCAATCTGAAGACCGTTGATACCAGCAGCCTTTACTTCGATGGGGGAAGTGAATCATGACTGTTGACCCACGTTGTTGCTTAAATCATGGGCGCGACAATTGGATCGATACCAATGAAATCCATTCCATAACAGCTGCCTAACCTGGAGAAAATTGCATGAAGACCCTAATACCGCTGCTGGAACCCGAAGGAATGGAAGAGGACGAGGTCTTAATAAGCTAGGCATATAATGTGGAATACAGCATGTCAGAAATCACGAAGGCGGTAATACCGGCCGCTGGCCTGGGCACCAGGCTACTTCCTGCCACTAAGTCCCAGCCCAAGGAAATGCTTCCCGTGGGAAGGAAACCCTGCATACAGTACGTCCTAGAGGAGCTTCAGGAATCGGGGATCGAGGACGCATTGGTGATAACCGGTTCCACCAAGAGGGCTATAGAGGACCACTTCGATGAGAATCTATTGCTGAGAACGGAATTGATCGCCGGAAACAAGACCGCACTTCTGAAGCACCTATCGGATATAGACTCCATAAACCTCAGAATCTGCTACATAAGACAGCCTCTGCCCACCGGCATGGCCGATGCCGTTTCCCTCTCGAAAGGCTTCGTGGATGGAGAGTCATTTGTGCTGGCCCTCGGGGACACCATAATCGACTCGTCGAAGGAGCCGAGAATGTTGAAAAGACTAATTGATAAGCACCTGGATGTCGAACCCAGGGCTACCATTGCGGCCAAGAGAGTTTCCGGTAGCGATGTAGAGAGATATGGCGTTCTCGACGTTGAGAAGCTCACCGATTCCCTTTACGCCATAAAGGACATCGTTGAGAAACCCAAACAATCCGAAGCCCCCAGCAATCTAACCATATCCGCCCGCTATATCCTGGAGCCCGAGGTCTTCGATGCCATAGAGGATACCCAGAATACGGAAGGCGAGAAGCTTTTCACCGATTCACTCATGGCATTATCAGAGCGAGGTTCCGTGGTCGCCCTGGAGAACCGTCCCACCGATGTGGTGTATGATATAGGGTCTCCCTCGCTTTATGCCAAGGCCTTCATATCCTTTGCCCTCAAGGATCCGGATATGTCATCTGCGGTTCAGGAGTTCCTTTCCCAGGCTTGATAGGCTCTATCTCAGGTTTCTCAGACGGTCCCTGAAAACGTAGTGGACTATGGCCAGGGTCAAAACCGCCGTCATCAGCGCTATAACGACATCGAGCGAGAAACCCCGGGAGGCTATGCTAAGAGCGGTCCCCGAGGCCGGTGGATGTTCTAGGTCGGTTATCACCATGAGGAACATGGAAAGGCCTACGGCTATGGAGTATATTGCTACTGATATGTCCCCTGGAAGGAATGTGGCCACAAATCCAGATAATATTCCTATGACGTGACCCCCAACCACGTTTCCGGTGTTTGCGGTGTCGTCCTTGGGCAGGGCGAATACTATGAAGGCGGTAGCTCCAACCGAGGCAATTATGATGGGTCTTTCCTGAATATTTAGAAGTATCAAGGCTGCAGTGACGGTGAGAACGGCGAAAAGACTCTGGAAAACGTAATTCTTCCAGTGTTTCCCGAACTTCATCCCCAGATCGACCACATGTCTCCACATGGAGACCAACTGGTTTTCTTTTCAATAAAAGTTTGGCCACCATGGATTCGCCGCATATGGATATTTACACCCAAGATTCATGGAACGGAGCGTTCAGAGCAACACAGATGAAGCGTTCCACCATAAATTCAATGAATAAAAGGAGGGAAAGTCTTGACCGAGGAGTCAGTGGTACAACTGATAGGGGTTACCAAGACCTACCATCTGGGGGATGTCCCCCTGAAGGCAGTCGATGGAATTGATATGGAGATAGCCAAGGGGGAAACACTGGCCGTGGTCGGGCCTTCCGGTTCGGGTAAGAGCACTCTGCTAAATCTCATCGGTTGCATGGATAAGCCTTCTCAGGGGAAGGTCCTAATCGAGGGGTTGGATACCTCCACCATGGGTCCGGATGAGCTAGCCGATTTGAGGGCAACCAAGGTGGGAATGGTGTTCCAGTTCTTCAACCTAATCCCAGTACTCACCGCCCTCGAGAACATCCAGATGCCCATGGTGTATGCGGGCATCGGCACCGGTGGGGAAAGAAGGGAGAGGGCCATGGAGGCCCTGCAGGCCATGGGTCTCGAGGACAAGGCCGACAGGCTACCTTCCCAGCTCTCCGGAGGAGAACGCCAACGGGTCGCCATCGCCAGAGCGGTCATCAACAGGCCGGCCATCCTGCTGGCCGATGAGCCAACCGGTAACCTTGATTCCCAGACCGGCAGGATGGTACTTGAATCCCTGCAAGGCCTCTCCAATCTAGGCCAGACCACCCTAATCGCCACCCACGACCAGAAGGTTTTGGAATTCGCCGGAAGATCCCTGACCATGAGGGACGGGAAGGTGATATCATGAGGGAGATAGCCACCCTTGCCTGGAGGCATACCAGCAGAAGGACGGGAAGAACGCTTCTCACGGTTCTCGGAATCGCCATAGGTTTTGGTGCCATAATAGCAATACTATCTCTGACCTTCGGGGTGAAGAGATCGATAGAGGAAAGCTTCCAGCCCGTCGCCACGGAGGCGATAATCATCCCCGTGCCCGAGGAGATGTATGAATCCGCCTCCCAACAGCCAACCAGGCCCTCGGGCGGAAGACAGAACCCGTTGAGAAGAACCAGAATAGAGGCCGGAGAGATGGATCAACAGACGTTCAGCGAACTCATCGAAATTCCGAACGTTGAAAGCTATGTGGCCCGCTCCAGCCCTATAACCGTCAAGACCCAGTTTAGAGGTCGCCAAATCAGCCTCCGAACAATGGCCATTGATCCGGAAGCCGAGCAGAGACTGGGCCAAATCGTACTGGAAGCCGGTTCCTGGCCGAACTACAAGGAGGCACTGGCAGGAAACATCCTGGTCAGGATAGCGGCGGCATCTCCTGGTGACACCATTAACCTCACAGATTCCGGTGGAAACGAGCATGAACTGACCATTAGCGGTACTATAGGGACTAGCGGAGAGGCCAGATTCGGAGCCCCTCCCAACATGCCGCTGTTAATCAGTCACGAAACGGCCGAGCTTTTCACCGATGAGAACTCCTACTCCACTCTGATCCTTTCAATGCCGGATATCCAGACGGCTCAAGAGGTCGCCGACATCGTGGAGGTCGGATATCCAAACCTCACCGTGCTCACCTTTGACGACTTCACGGAGACAATCGAGAATACCCTAAACCAGTACAGCCTTTTTCTACTAAGCATCGGGATACTCGCCGTCGCCGTGGCTGCTTTGGGTTCGGCGAATACCATGGTGGTGTCAACAATGGAAAGAACCCGAGAGATAGGGATAATGAAGGCAACCGGGGCTAAGAGAAAATTCATACTCCGGGGATTTCTCCTCGAATCCGCCATGCTGGGCCTGGTCGGAGGCATTATTGGCGTGGTCTTCGGGTATCTCGGGTCCAATATACTGGAGTTCATGGTTTTCAGGCTAAACATCGCCCGCCTAGCGGGCCAGGCTACCGGGTTTTCGCCCTATATTCCGCTTTGGTTGATCCCCTTCTCCATAATTCTTTCCGTGGCGGTCACCGTGATTTCGGGATCATATCCAGCCTACAGGGCCTCCAGACTTGACCCCGTGGAGGCAATCCGCTATGAATGATTACTGAACCTGGCCCCGAGCATGTATTTCAAGTGACGCCAGCCGTCCCTAAGGGCATTGAGCTTGGTGGGCGATCCCTCCCTGGCGTGGTAGCTAATTGGAATCTCGACTATCCTCAGATCCAATCTCTTGGCCTCCACCAGCATCTCGGAAGCGAACTCCATTCCCGTCGTCCTCAGCTCCATGCTGGAAAATGCTTCCTGGGTAAGGGCCCGCATACCGCAATGAGCGTCCGAGATCCCCACGCCAAAAAGAAAATTGAGAACCCAGGTCAGGAAAGGATTTCCCACCTTTTTCTTGAGCAGGCTCATAGCCCCGGGGTCCATATTTCCCGAGAACCGGTTACCCATTACGAAGTCGGCATCTCCCTTTTCCAGAGGTGAAACCAGGCTCGGAAGTTCTGCTAGGTCATAGGTACCATCGGGGTCCGCCATGGCAATTATGGAGCCACCGCAGTGATTGAAACCCTCCCTGTAGGCGCAACCGTACCCAAGGGACACCGGCTTGACAATCTTGGCGCCCATTTCCCGGGCGATTTCAGGCGTATTATCGTCCGAGCTATCGGGAACTATTATCTCGGTTCTTCTACCTTCAAACGCCTGCCTCACCTTGGATATTGCCTCTCCTATGGTGGGTTCCTCGTTCTTGCAGGGAAGGACTATAGATATCTCTGGATCACCGTTGGCGGACATTGGCACTTGGACCATCAGCTGACCATGGTATTAATGTGGTGCCTTATCTTCCAGTGGTGAGCCTGTCCCCCAGCATCTTGGGAAGACCGCGATCTATAATGGCCTCCCTCGCCGCTTCAACATCATACTCAACCCGAAACTGGCCTATCTTCTCGTTATCGGTATCGATCATGGCATAGGCAGCACGAGGATCGCCGTCCCGTGGTTGACCGACGGCTCCTGGATTGTAGATCAGCCTTCGCCTTGCATAGGAGATCCAATCGCCATTGGAGGGTTTTATCCTCTCCACGCCGCTCTCCCGATCCAGAAAGGTCAGAGGCACATGCGTGTGGCCCACCAGTATAACCTTGTCGGGTGATAGCTCGAAACTCGCCTTCGCCTGGGATTCACTTCTAAGATACTCGGTGGTCGGCTCTCTAACGCTGCCGTGAACCAGGTGAAAGGGACCGTCATGGGATGAGCGGGTCAGGCTTCTCAGGTATGCTAGCGACGAGTTCTCCAGCTCCTTCATGGTCCACCTGGCAGCGGTGGCCGCATAGGAATTGAACCACCCCAGTGAAAGCAGGCCTATGCATGCCGCGTCATGATTTCCCAACACGTTCAAATCGGACAGATCCCGTATTTTGCTCACGCACTGATTTGGATTGGCTCCATATCCCACCAGGTCACCAAGACAGATTATCCTATCCCAGTCATCGATCTCCTCCAGCACTGCCTCCAGTGCATGTAAATTTGAATGAACGTCCGATATGAGAGCGATCTTCATCTTCCAATCTCTCCTCCAATTAAACCACAAGTGGTGGTTATTATTTTGTATCTCGAACCGGGCATTTCCTTGATCGACCTCCCACTATAACCCTTGACGGGAAGCTGGAATTGATTCCTATGACCTTGCTTACGGGGCTTGATGTGGGAACCACGGGGTGTAAATGTAGCGTTTTCAATGAATCTGGACAATTCTTGTCAACTGCATACAGGGAATATCCCCTGATCTGCCCTAAACCGCCCTGGGCCGAACTAGAACCGGGAAATGTTGAGTCCCTACCCGTTTCCTCCCAGGGGGGCCTTCATACCGGTCTCCCAAGGGGGAGATCCCCTATACAATTCCACCGTTACTCCTGACCAGAGAGCCCAGGACCAGACGGAGTTCCTAAGGGAGGAGTTGGGATCCAGATATCTGTTTTACAAAAACCGGCATGGTCCTTTTTCCGATCCATACACTGAACAAGATACTATGGATAAGGGAAAACGAGCCACGGATATTCTCTCGCATGGACAAATTCCTTTGCTGGGAGGATTTCATCAACTTCAAACTAACCGGGAAAGCGGTCATAGATCAATCTCTAGCCAGTAGGACCATGATGTTCGATACAAAGCAAAGAACATGGTCTGACGAGATACTGGACGAACTAAGTATCGACCTTCTGGCCCAGGTAAACCCCTCGGGCCGGGTTGTGGGAGAGATTTCCCCTCGGGGCGCGAAGGAAACCGGTCTTTCCAGGGAAACTCTGATCGTGACCGGCGGGCATGACCAGGCCTGTGGCTGTCTGGGAGCGGGAGTCCTCGATACTGGACCCCTTTATGATGTCACGGGCACCGTCGAGTGTCTCATTCCATCCAACGAGGAGCCGGTTCTAAACGATGATTTGCTCCAACAGGGGTATGGGAACTATTGTCACGTGGTCCCCGGACGGTACCTGATTCTCGGATATAACATGACTGCCGGCAGCATACTTCGTTGGTTCATGGCCCAGTTTGGGCACCGGGAGATCCTATCACGCCTTGCTTGATGAGATGGCCGAATCGGTTTCCCCTGGGTCCGATGGTCTTATCTTCCTCCCTTACTTCATGGGCGACGCCACGCCCAACTGGGATACCCATGCCCGGGGAACCATCTCTGGACTCACCCTGGCCCACGGCAAAGCCCATCTGGTCCGTAGCATGATGGAGGGCATAACCTACGAGCTGAGAAGAAACCTAGATGCATTGAAGGAGGCCGGAATTGAAGGGGATGAGATCAGGGCGGTGGGAGGAGGAGCAAAATCCAGGTTCTGGTGCCAGCTAAAAAAGACCTTACAGATCTTCCCGTGCGGGTCCCCTCCATTCCAAAGGCCTCGTTCCTGGGAGCTGCAATGCTAGCGGGCCTAGGTTCTGGAGCGTATGAAGACCACCGTGATACCGTTAACCAAACATACCCAATTGATCGGACTCACAACCCGTCCCATCACCGGGAATATGAAAAGGGATACTTTAATTATAAGGAGCTTTACCGCCGTCTTGCCCCCATTTTCCAAAAATACCCGAATAGGGTTGGAGGATATAGCAGGTAGGGATTTATTTCCATTTAGTCCCAGGCCATGTCCCCCGATGGTCGATACCTCACCGTCACGAGGGCGAGATATTTTGCCACAGGTCCAAAGAGAGCCGTAACCGCGCTCTCTAGGCCTCCAATACCACTGTGGCGTTATGAGGTAGGTCCTCCTCATCTAGGTCCAAGGGCGCCTTACCTAGCCTTATGACGTTATCTCTGAGTTCCAGGAAGTCCTCCACTGTGTGAAGCTTATTGAAATTTGTCGAATGTCTCTCGGTGCGGTAATGCATTGGTATCACAATTCGGGGGGAAATGACCCTGCACACACCGTTTGCCATCTTGGGCCCAATGGTGTAAAACCCTCCCACCGGGACGAACAGGACGTCCACCTCTCCGATCGCATCCACGATGTCCTGTCCCAGTGGATGTCCGAGATCCCCGAGATGACAAAGGCACATATCGTCCATCTCAAAGACGTAGATGCTATTTTCCCCCCTTTCCTGACCCTTCTGCCTGTCGTGGTAGGAGGAAATCCCCTTTACCCTTACTCCATTGTGAATCGTTTCCCCGGTCCAGGAGACGAGAACCTTGGCATTTGGCTTGGCCGTGTTCCCTACGTGGGAATGATCCCTATGTTCGTGCGAACAAAGCACGAGATCGGCGCCGGCCTCAGGTTCGGGAAGGCCGATTCCGGTGAAAGGATCTGTTACTATCTCTGCCTGATCTCCCTCAATTCTGAAACATGAGTGCCCCAGACACGATATCCTCATAATAAACCCTCCCAATTGGGTTAGGCTCCTCCCTGATATTTACTTTGTGTCAGAAAGATTTATATAGATCGGAAACGAACTATTCGACATCGAACTATGGGGCGCCTGTATGGGAAAGAAGGACCGTGACCGCAGGAAGAGGGGGCTACTCAGGTTATTCGTCCTGAGAACCCTAACTTCGGAGGCCAAGTCGGGGTACGATATTCTAAAGGAAATAGAGAGCAAGACACAGGGCGAGTGGAAACCGAGCAAGGGAACCATATACCCCATTTTATCGGAACTCGAGGAGGGTGGTCTCATAAGGGGGAAAGAGGAGGGACCCCGGTCCAGGACCGCATATTCCACTACAGAGGCCGGCATCAAACACCTCAACGAGTCCATAGAAAAGGAGCGAACCCGCCACCGAACCAGGACCGCTGGAAGAAGAATACTCTTCGAGGAGACCTTCTTCGAGGATCTGGAGAGGGAACTGGTGAGGCTCAACCACCGGTTCATGGAAACTGCCATGGAATCGGAGGACAAGGAAAAGCCCATACGTATCCTCCGCCGAGCCCTGGAGGAACTGGAGGATGAAGCATGGACCCAGTCCTCAGAAGCGTAGGTCTCACCAAGTACTATCCTCCCATGAGAAAGGGAGTGGTGGGTTTTAAGGACCTAATCGACACCTTCAAGAAACGAAGGGGGAAGATAAAGGCCCTGGAGGACGTGACCTTTGACCTCCACAGAGGGGAGGTATTCGGGCTCCTTGGCCCAAATGGGGCCGGCAAAACGACCTTTTGCAAGATCATCTCGGACCTGGTAATACCCACCAGCGGCCACGCCTACGTGCTGGGACATGAAGTGAACCAGGAACACAAGGAACTAGTGGGAGACATGATTTGCGTATTCGGCGGAGAAATAGCCATGTGGGGGGTATTTGCCTGGAGAATGAGCGTATACAGAAATCTAAAATTCATAGGCAATTTGTGGAAGGCTTCCCAGTCCGACATGGAGGAAAGGATCAATTTTGCCCTCGAGGTCCTGGATCTGGAGGACAAGAGAGATGAATGGTACCAGAAGCTGTCCGGGGGAACCCAGCAAAAGCTGTACCTGGCACTTCCCCTCATCGTTAAATCCCCCATCATTCTCCTGGATGAGCCAACGGTCCGGGTCGATGTTATGACCAGGAGGGAAATGCACGACATAATCCGGAAGAACCTTTGCCAGGAGCTTGGATGCTCGGTCCTGCTGACAACACACAACATGGGAGAGGCGGAAAGGGTTTGTGACAGGGTGGGCATACTCAGCCACGGAAAGATGGTGGAGGTCGGTACTCCGCAGGAAATCACCGAAAAACTGGGTGAATCTAACCTGGAAGAGGCCTTCGTGAAGGCGGTAGGTCCCATCCGGAAGGGAGGATCCGGCATGTCGGGTGGAGGACGTCCCAGGGGCGGCGGGTTTAGGAGGAGGTTCTAATCATGTCAAGTGAAGAGAACGGCTTGCTCTCCAGCATCCGTTCCGAACTCACCGTATTTTACTGGTTTTTCTACAGAACGTTGGTCCAACAGCTTTCATTCCGTTCATGGTTCGTGATGAGGATACTGGGAACCGTGGTTGGGGTGACCACATTCGCAATATTCGCTCAGGTCATCCCCAGTGATGCAGTGAACACTGCCGTCTACGAGAGGTACGGAATATCTGGTCCGAACCCGTTCATGACCTGGTTTCTAATCGGGATGCTCATACAGAACATGATCAGCCTGGGGGGAACAAGGATAAGCAGACTGGTGAACAGCCCCTTCTACCCCTACTACCACTCCTCTCCTACAAAGCTCGCAACCGTGCTGCTCGGGAACTCCTCCTTCAGGTATACCTGGATAGCCGTTGAGACCCTTGCCTATATCTTCGTGGGCTCCCTTTTCGGTCTTAAGATATTCTTCAACCTCGGTTTCCTGGCGGTCCTACTTACCGGAATACTGATGATCTTCTCCCTCGACCTGCTGGCAGCAGGATGGAACGTGATAACCAAGACCCACGAGGATCCACTAAACTGGTTCCTGAACCTCTTCAGCCGCCTGGTTTCCGGTACCTGGATCCCGGTATGGGAACTACCCAACTGGCTCCAATGGATCTCAAATATACACCCACAGTATTACATAAACGAGATGGCCCGCCATACCCTGGGAGGTAACGCCTCCATAGCCGAAATTTGGCCCCAGCTCGCGCCCCTTCTAGGACTCACCGCCCTCATATTGGTGGTCGGATACAAGATATTTCAATATGGCTTCTGGAAAGCGCGGAACGATGGGACCCTAGGACACGCCATGTCAGGTTGGCATGGGCACTGATTTCAGAAAAGGAAGCGTAGGACGGTCACCATGGGAAGCGCGTAGATCAGGGCTCCGGCCAGAATGACCGCCTTGAACCACCGGCTCTCGAAGCTCTCAGGCGCCTCCAGGTGGACCTGCCAGAGGAGAAGGTTCAGAAGCAGGAAAGCACCTGTCCTGTATGAGACGTAGTAAACGGGTTCTATCTGCTGCAGGCCGGCGATAACGGGGTTCAGTTCGATGATCTCTTGATGTCCCCTTACTGCCCAGGTAACCACTGCATCCCAGACATAGAAAACCTCGAGGCCGAGAATAGCGATCCTCCACAGCAAGTATTCATATCTTGGGGGTTCCCTTGAAAAATCGTTCCAGAGAAAGGTCAATATTCGCCGGTTATCGTTCCATTCTGGACACGTTGAGTTTCGAACCGGATACCTCATCAATTCTGACCCTTTCTCCGGGAGGGATGGGTCCATCAGTCGCTCTTGCCACCCATAACACTCCTTCAAACCTCACCATGCCCACCGGATCGAGGCTTTCCATTACCTCCGCCTCCTTTCCGACCATGGATTCTGCTCCCACCGCCGGTTGATGCCAGGGAAAAAGTGCTATCTTTATGGAGAAGAAAACGATAAAGCCAAGGATCACCCAGGGGACCCATTGCGCGGCGTAGATCAGAAGCACCGCAACCAGGAAAATCCCGATGACCGTCTCCTCCACACAGCTAAGAAAGAACTGATGTCTGACATCAAGACGTTTCTTCATTCCATCCCCCTATTCTTCCTCGGTTACCCCGAACTTGTTAGTAACATGTCTATAGATGAGCAGGGTATAGACCGCCGGGAAACCCAACATCAGGAGCAAACTCCAATCAACGCTCAGAGTCCTCTACCTCCTTCCTCACATGGAGGGTCAGACCCTCCACACCCACAACCTCGACCGTGGCTCCCTCCTCTACCTCTCCCTCATCCAGACGGGCCTTCCAGATCTCGTTCTCGATCCTAACCAGGCCATTGGGGTCCAGAGGCGATTCCGTCTCCCCGCTCTTTCCTATCATGCCCTCCCTGCCGGTAATGGGCCACAATCTAGAGACCGCTATGCAGGGCCACATGACCAGTAGGTCCTTCACCACCAGTATCCCGAAAACCAAGGCCACGAACCATAGAGGGATTGTCCAGTCGCTGAGTAAATGTACCAGGGCCATTACCACGCCGGCGATTATCTCGTCACTGGCCAGGCTTACCGAACGTATCGCCCAGTATCGCCTGGAATACATCTTCCAACGTAAGGGCCCCCCGGAGGTCATCCAGTACATGTCCCGGGACATCACTCGTCCCCCAACAACATGTTCATGCCCCCCTGGGCACACTCCCTGCACTGGACCACTATTAGGGCCATCGGTTTTC
The DNA here is from genome assembly GCA_964621445.1 of Hadarchaeota archaeon (SeqCode). Lineage (GTDB taxonomy): Archaea > CAYQAE01 > CAYQAE01 > CAYVLA01 > CAYVLA01 > CAZUNO01. The sequence goes on from CAZUNO010000002.1 coordinate 198,426, forward strand.
CGTTCACCACCAGGCGATGCACGCTGACCATGGATTCTTCCATGGTCGCCCCCAAAGACATGGTGCCACTGGAGATGAAGAGCTTCATGCCGTCGGTTATATGGGCGCAGAGGGCTATGATTGTGTTTAGCTCCTTATCTAGGAATATCCTCTCGGCAACGATCCCTGTCTCACCGAGTCGTTCCCTTATCGTCCTCTCCAGACGCGATCTGTCGATCTCGATATCCAAAACTCCCCTTACCTGATGTTTCCCTAAACGGTTTAATGTTTTCCGAACTACTCATGCAGACTCCTACCTGCAAATACTTCCGTTACAGAACGTCTGCACCTCTTTGAGGCAGGTGTCCAGGGCTTTCCTGAGAATGTCAAGCCCAATCCCCGGCACCCCGCAGGAAAGTATCCAGGCGGAAGTGGTCTCCAAAGTTATCTTCGTCCGGTCGCTATCCCTGTGAGGATATAGCGCGATGAGCTTTTCATCATCGGAAATCACTGGTTCATTCCCCTCAAGATGTATGGGCTCCCTACTCCCGATCGGTTTCATGGCCTCTCCTGATCTGCCAAACCTCAAGCGAAAGGATCCCTTGATTTTGTCGCCATCAAAGGCGGCGAAGGGGATCTTGGTCCTCATTGAGGCAAGATTAAGGGCATCCACGAAGGTGTTTATCGAGGGGAGTTTTCTACCGTGCAGCACTCTTCTGGTAAGGGCCTCGGAGGCCGGACGGGTCTTTGTGGGATCTATTCCACATCTCCAGAAGAAATCCCGATACGCCCGGAAGATCGGGTCGTTCTTTAGGGTTCCAATCGGGCGTCTATTCCTGATTTCCTCCTCATCCTCCATCATTTTTGATGATAGATCCTTCGTGGCTTGACGAACCGAGAGATCTTTCAGTCTCCTGCCTAGTACGAAGAAATTCCCAAGCTGGGACTTCATCTTATCGCTCGGCTCTAATAACACAGGGCCACCTCAATCAGTCCTCTGACTGCATCCGGAATAGGGGGACGCAAGCCCTGTATAGTTTCTCGTAAAGCTCACGTTTTTTCTTATAGATTTTCACGGTCTCGGGGTCGGGTTCCCATCTCTTCTCCACCGGGTTGAGTTTCTGGATATCAAGGTCCGCTCCCACCCCCCGCATGGCCAATAATAAGGCGCCTAGCGAGGCGGCCTCGGATCTCAAGGGCCGGGAATATGTCCTCCCCGTAACATCGGCCTTTATCTGATTCCAGAGAGAGCTCATTGAAGCACCGCCCAGTGCCATTATATGGTCGGGTTGCTGGTCCTGTTCCTTGAGAACGTCTATACATGCACTTATCTCAAATGCAATGCCCTCCAGGATCGATCTACCTAGATCCCCGTAGGAGTGGCCTAGTCGCAGGCCATAGAACACGCCTCTGGCCCTGGAATTCCACCGCGAGGCCTGGGCTCCCATGAGGAAGGGTAGAAAGACCACGCCCTTTGAGCCCGGAGGCGATTTTGAGGCCTCCCGGTCGATAAACCCATAGGGATCGGAATCGAATTCCTCTCCCCCGGAAGGCGGTCTAAAGCTGTCCCTAAACCACCTGAGGGAGAGGCCGGTGCTTCCTATCCCCTGTTCGAGGAGGTACTCGCCCTCCTCGGCATGGAATGAATATAGCATGCCCTCGGTCAACTTGGACGGGAGACTTCCTGTTGCTATGGACAGGTTGGTCGCGCTTCCAGTTGATTCCATGGCTCTCTCGGTGGTCACCCCGGTCCCCATCGCCTCACACTGCCTATCACCGGCACCGGCAACTACAATTGGGGAACTCTCAAACCCGAATTCGCCTGCCAGGGGGGATAGCACCTCCCCCGCTATTCGGTGGGAAGGCCCTGGTTCACACATCAAATCCTCGGTGATACCCAGGTACTCCAGCATCTCGACCCACCACTCACGTTTTCGCAGGTCGTACATCATTGTCCTGGAAGCCAGGGAGTAATCGGTGGAGTATTCCCCGGTTAAGAGGTATACCATGTAGTCCTTGGGAAGAAGAAACTTGCTGACATTTTCAAGAACCCGCGGCCGATTTTTTGTTAACCACAGTATCTTAGGGGCAGTAAAATAGGGATCGGCCTTCATCCCCGTCCTCTGGTGTATCTCATCTCCAAAGTGTTCCTCCAGTTCCAGTGCCTCGTCCTCGCATCTGCGGTCGGCCCACAGTATGCAGGGGGTAACCGGTCTGCCTTCATCATCCAGGCCCAAGACGCTCTCCCTATGTGAACATATGCCGATTGATTCTATTTCACCCTCGTATCCCCTGGTGCATTTTTCGAAACCCCTCCTCACTGCCGCCCACCAGTCATGGGGATCCTGTTGAGCCCAATCCGGTTGGGGGTGATTAGTCCCTATCTCCTCAACATGACGACCTATCTCACTTGCCTCGCGAGTAAAAAGGTGGATTTTGCACATGGTGGTTCCAAGATCTACGGCCAGGTAAGCCAATTTTCAACCGCCTCTTTCATTA
>CAZUNO010000002.1:201003-203213 GCA_964621445.1 Hadarchaeota archaeon (SeqCode)
ATTCCGTTTTCCAGCTGGCTGCGCAGGGGTCGGGAAAGTCGGTACTGGTACCTTCCCTGTCTCTTGGTTGTCTGGAGGCAGTTGTTTTCTCTTAGGTTCTTTACTACCTGGTATATCCTCTTTTCGGAGAGCAAGGGGTGGGCCTGGCTGATTTCCTGTACCTCGTGCCACCCGGGATGTCTCCACAGCCAGATGATGATCTTGCCCTCGGTCATGCGGCTGAGAATTCTCTCCAGCACGGTGTCTTGGGGCATGGATATACCTGTGGGAAGGGGAGCATTTATATTTTCTTGATTTCAAATATACTGAGAAAATAAGGAATGTTAGATATGGATCGCGAATATCTACTTGAATACGAAACCGTGCAGCGGTGGCTGGCAAACATAGTGAAGGACTCCACTCGGAGAGCCTATCTAGCTGCATTGGAGCTGTTCGTGGAGTTTGTGGATATGGATCCTGACCGCATAGTGGCCGTGGGCAGGAACCACCCTGACCGTATCCACCACCACATGAAGATGCAGTTCAAGAGCTCTGATCTATCCAGCAACACCCGGATGGCTCGCTACCAGGCGCTGCGAAGCTTCTGCTCCGCAAACCGCGTGCAGCTGGCCAAGAAACCTCGCACGTTTAGAGCGGTGCCCGAACACGAGCCGAGGGAGATATATGACCCTCAGGAGGTTGTTGAACTCATTGATGCGGCCACCGGGTTCAGGTATAAGGCGGTCATCGCCTTTCTGGCCCAGTCCGGTCAGAGAGTGGGAGTGGTCACCAACCTCAAGCTGGAGCACCTGGACCTGGATAAAGAACCTCCGCTTGTGGTGCAGGTGCCGCCCGTTCTCCGCGACACCCAAGGGCGCAACGTGAACAAGGTGGAGACCCCCTACGAGTTCGCCATCGGGGAAGATACCGTGCAGTACCTGCGGCTGATGGTTGCCGGGAGAGAGAACAGAGGAGAGCCCCTGGACCGGGAGAGCCCGATATTCAGAAGCTACGCCGCGGGGAATCCGAAAGACCCACCTAAGAAAAAGGATTACTCACGGCCAGGCCCCCCGCTTTCGACCTCCGCCACCAGCCAGATGGTGAGGGACACCGCCAAGAAGGCGGGCATCCAGAGAAAGCACGGCAAGAGATATCTCTACCACCCGCACGGATTTCGCCGGTTCTGGAAGCACCAGATGCGGAGGGCGGGGATAGATCAGGACCTCTTGGACTACATGCTGGGCCACCGCCTGCCCTACGGCGGGGCCTACGATAGGTGGACCCTGGAAGATATCCGCAGAGAGTACCGAAAGGCAGAGCCACATCTCAGAGTAAGGCCCCGGCTCTCAGAGAAAAAGGAGGAAACGAATCGGGGAATGAACCTGCTACAGATCCTGGCCGCATCAGACCCCCACCGCCTACAGCACATAGCGGAAAGGGTCGGTATCTCCCCGATCCAGATCCAGGAGCTGGTGAAAGCAGTAAACCGGGAGGCATGACCCTTGCCAAACACCGATATAACCCCCATTTCCAGGCGAGCAGAAACCGACAAACAACCGATCTACAGCCAGTGTAGACAGCGAGAGAGGCAGGCCTCCGGCCGGGACTCGGAGACCAGGGAGGGATGCCCATGCCCAGGAAGGTGACCAAGGACCATATCCAGCAATGGAAGAAACTTAGAGACCGGGGATACTCCTACCGAACTATCGGGGAGAAAACAGGTTGGAACGAGGACACCGTGGGCAAGTACCTCCAGGAACACCCCCCGGAGGAGGCCCAGGAAACCGGGGACCAGTCGCTAGCCGAGATATATACACGCCAGTCCCGGATAATGGAGCTAGAAACCGAAGTCAACGCCATGAAGAAAAAACTGGAAAACAAGGCCTCCACTCTTGACGGATACTTGAAGGAACAACACCGATCCCTGGCGGACAAGATTGACTGGGTTCTGGACCACATGAAGACCGCGGATCCCCAGGAAGTAGAGCAGGTGGTTGAACAGGTAAAGCAAGAGTATGTAGAGGTCACCGAGGAGAAGGACCCCACCTCCAGGCTGCACAGCCTGCGAGTAAAGATAGGTATGAAAAAAAGAAACTACAGACAACACAAAAAAACCTTGAACAAGCCAAGAAGGCGGTGAACCACTTCCAGGAGGAAAAGGGGATGACCATCCAGCAAGCCAAACAGTTCGTGGCCCAGCACCAGGACCTCATCATGTACAAGAAAGAGCT
>CAZUNO010000003.1:0-202305 GCA_964621445.1 Hadarchaeota archaeon (SeqCode)
CGTCGATTGGTCAAACTCTCTGCAAAAAATACTTGATCTTGAGAAAAGTCCTGTCTCGATTAAACTCGTTTCGGACCCGAGCGAGGTCCCCGAGGAAGTGAAAACGTTGGATTTTCCGGTGAGGCACTGTGTGTCGATAAGCATGGGGTCCCTAGGTGCGACATTTTATCTTCCCGAAGAGCAGCATGCTTGTGCGGCTGCAAAAGCCGCTCTGGGAATATCGGAACTTCCGGAAAAAGTTAAGAGCGGAAAAGTGCCGTATATGCACGGTCTCGCCTCTTCTCAGAAAGCGGCCGCCCGGATAATGGAACAAATTCCGAAGCTCTCAAACAATGAAACTATCGGGACTCTGGTTTCCCCTCTCAAGAACGCTCGATATGACCCGGATGTAGTTATTTTGGTGGTTCGTCCGGAACAGGCTATGTGGGTTGCGAACTCGACAATTTTTGAAGACGGTGGCCCTCGAATAACTGCCAATTTTGCAGGTATGCAAGCCTCTTGTGGAGATGTTACAGTCTTACCGTACAGGGAGAAAGAATTGAACTTTAGCTTGGGATGTTACGGTTGCAGATCCGCCGGCAAACTTGGTGAAGAAGAAATGTATGTGGGGATACCACGGGAGAAAATGCCGAGCATAGTTTCCGGTTTACAGGGACTTCAAAAAGCCATGAATAAGCTTAGAGAGGGATAACAACTTGACGGAAGAAGATAAGGAAGTCGAAAAAGTTGAGGTGCCGGAAGAATACCCGCCGGAAGACGTGAACTATCTCAGAGGAAACGATTGCTCTCCAGTAGCAGTTATCGTAATTCTAAACCAGCCCTACGATAATATTCCAGAAAGAGTTGACGAAATCGTGAGAACATCCGTAGAAGCAGGAGCCGCCCTTGCAGGAACCCTTCAAACTGAAAACATCGGAACAGAAAAAAAGAATTGCAAATTTAATCCCAAAACCCAACATAAGACACGCTATCCTTTGCGGAATCTAATCCAGAGGACACCTCACAAGAGAAGCTTTCACAGCACTCATAGAGAACGGGACAAACGAACACAAGAAAATCATAGGAACCGATTCTCCTGACCCATTTCTATACAACTCCTCTAAAGAAGCCATTGAAAGACTCAGAAACCAAATCAATCTAGCAAACCTGATGGGAGAAACCGATGTTCAAACGATCAAAGAAGCCGTTAACGCCTGCATCCAAGAAAAACCCACCTAATTTCGAGAATACGAAATCTACGATCCCGGAGCCATGTGTCTGGATGGGTATCCGCACGGGCGCGGGTGGGTATGAATTCCTGAGAGAAAATAAATTTAAATATGTGCATTTATACATATGAGTAACATGGTTGAGGAAAAAGCAAAGTTTTTCAAAGCTCTGGGGAACGAAACCAGACTCAGAATCTTAAAGTACCTGTTAGAAAACGAGCACTGCGCCTGCGATTTCGAGTCGATGGTGGACAGGGACCAGACCACTATCTCACGCCACCTGAAGGTGCTCACCGAGGCCGGGATACTTGAGAAAGAAAGAGACGGAAAAAACGTCATCTACAAAATCGGAGACGGAGACCTGAAAGATACTTTGCGCGAGCTTGGAGTAGACGAGGTAGAACCATGTTGCTAAGGTGGAAAGAATGGATGATGAAGAGCTGAAAGAGTTTGTGAAGGATAGGTACTCCGAAATCGCGAGGACCTCCAACAGCTGCTGCTGCTCGTCCTCCTGCTGCGGGACCAGCCCCGAGACTCAAACCAGACAGATAGGCTACACTGAGAATGACCTGAAAAAAATCCCCCAAGAAGCAGTCAAAGGGCTGGGCTGCGGAAACCCCGTAAACTATCTGGAGCTGGAGAAAGGTGAAAAGGTGTTGGACCTCGGATCAGGCCTGGGCATAGACGTGTTCCTGGCTTCGGAGAAAGTTGGACTTGAAGGCAGAGCAGTGGGATTGGACGCGTCCGAAGAAATGGTTCAAGAGGCCACAGAAATAGCGAAGAGGAACAATTACGAGAACATCGAGTTCGAACATGGAGAGATCGAAAATATACCGTTTGAGGACGAGACCTTTGACGCGGTAACCAGCAACTGCGTTATCAACCTCTCCACGGACAAGCTCAGAACCTACGAAGAGATCTACAGGGTGCTGAAGTCAGACGGGAGAATACTGATCTCCGATATCGTGGCTGACGGAAAACTCCCGGAAGAGATCAAGAACAACCCGGAAGCCTGGGCGGCCTGCATAGGCGGAGCAGTGAAAAAGGAAGATTACCTGAACACAATAGAAGAAGCAGGATTCGAGAAGATCAACGTTGTATCCCAATCAGTTTTCGATTCGCATTACGAGTCTGATACCGAAATACTGAGTCTGCAGGTAAGGGCATCAAAGTAAGTAAAACAGGATCAGTATACATTCAAAACCTCACACCACTGATGAGCTTTATGAATTTTTCCACTGGAGAGAACATAAAAAATAAAAGAAAAAGAGCTGGTGAGGTGAAGCCGTCAACTAGTACAGCTCGTTGAAGCCGTCGGAGTCGCCCCAGGCCAGGTCTCTCTTGTAAACCTCGTCATCCTTCGTGATTACACCGTACATGGTCACCTCCTGGTACTTGCTGTCGTAGAGGTCCTTGAGCACGAGGGTGTGTCCGGCCTCGTACCTGAGGACACCAATATGGAGATTGAATCGATATCCTATGTGAACAGGAAGAACCATGTCACTTTCCATCAGAATCTCCTCAACAGAACCGTAAGATTCAACTCCGTGAACATTGCTGTGACCGGGAATGATTCGATTTCCAATTTCTTCATTGATTGGACGGAGTTTGATCCTAAGGCATTCGACGTGGAGCTGTCTGAAGAAGAAGCGGTGAATGTCTGCAGGGAATATTTCAGGGAATGGTTTGAAGATGAGGACGGCGACATAACGAGGGTTGAACTGATGTACCTAAAATCAAATGAATTCTTCGGAGGAGCCGATGACCAGAGTATCCACCTTGCCTACGCCGTTAGATATGTGCGTAATCCCAAGGAGCCGGAGTATTTCGCGGAGCTATGGATCGACGCCTCAACCGGCGAAATCGTGGGAGGGGACTTCGTCCCATAGGATCTCCCATGATACGAACCCTCACCCATAGAGCGGAATAACCACCGGTGATTAGACCAGCCCCGGGTGGGATTCGAACCCACGACCTGCGGATCTCCTTTTTGGGTCAATACAAGTCCGCCGCTCAAGCCAGCTAAGCTACCGGGGCCTAGGTAAATTGACCTTTCTTCCCATTTTAAATATCTCCCACCCCCGGTATTCAACCTTAATGGACAAAGTTATATTTGGAGATCCACCCAGGTCAAAATGGAGATATTCATGGCCAAGTTTTCGGGAGTTTTCCCTCCTATGATAACCCTGTTCACCTCCGACTTCGAGGTGGATGAGGAAGCGACGCGTGAACACATCGACTGGTTGATCGAGAAGGGTGCTCACGGCATGATCCCCTGCGGTAGCACCGGGGAATTCCCAACTCTATCCAATGAAGAACAGAGAAATGTGGTAGAGTTCACCATCGATCAGGTCAACTCTCGAGTCCCGGTGGTTGCCGGAACGTCCTCCACGTCAACGGAGGAGGCCGTTGAACTGAGCAAGTTTGCAGAGGATGCCGGGGCGGATGGAGTTCTCGTAGTTCCCCCCTTCTATTACAAGCTTACCGAGGATGAGATATACCAGCATTACAAGACCATCTCCGAGGCCATCGATATACCGATAATGCTTTACAACAACCCATGGGTTTGTGGAACCTACGTGAAGCCTCCCTTGGTAGCAAAGATGGGCAAGGACGGCATACTCGACTACGTCAAGGAAACCCATGGAGATCTGGCCTATGTCCACGAATCGGTTCAGAAGGCTGGCAAATACCTGACCTTGTTCTTCGGACGTGACGAAAACTCCTTTGAAGCCCTAGTAGTCGGGGCCCAGGGATGGGTATCCGGTGCCGCCAACCTGGTAATCGAAAAGGAAGTCGAGATGTTCCGTCTATTTAAAGAGGGAAAGATCAATGAGGCCAAGGAGGCTTACTTCAACATTCTGCCCTTCTTCTACCTAACGGAGAGAAAAGGCCGCTGGATTGCTAGGGTCAAGGCCGGACTCGAGATGTTGGGTCGCGATGTAGGAGACCCCAAACCACCTCTGCTCCCATTGAACTCGGAGGAGAAAGAGGAACTTAGAGGAATCATGGTAGAGATAGGAATGCTGGACGACTAGTAACCCGCACCTATTTTGTCCGTGAAGCTCCATCCCAAGGACCTGATTCCAGCTGAAATCTCTTTGACTAGGTTTCCCATGCCTAGCTTTCCAGTCTGGAAATAGGGTAACCTGATCGGCCAAACTAATTTAGCCCAATTATTCATTGGGTTCAGAATTCTGGCCATTGAGCCCTGGATCTCGGGATTGGAAACGTGTGGCTTTCACGCTTCTATGAAGCTTTCTACGTACCATAAGAGTCCACAGAACCGATCCACAAATCAAGTAGGTTAACGTCACCGTTATCCATTCGAAGATATGGATCCACGTCATAGCCTGGTTCCGCAGTTTCTCCAGCTCTCCTTCGATTTCTGGGAAAACATCCATGGCTTCTCTCAAAGTTTCCGTTGCTCTGTTCAAATTGCTCGAAAGGTAATCATGTTCGGCTTTCACTACCCCGGAATCTAGGTGAGCAAGACGATCTTCCACACTTTCAAGTTTTGCACCAAACTTGTCGACGAACTCCATAGTGGATATGGTTATTCCTTTTCGAACTCGGAAATCTACAAATAGCTCCCTTGCCAGGTGGGCCAACTCCAGGTCAGCTGGAGGCAGGACGGCGGCCAGAAAATAGAGCTGATTATAAAGCAAATCTGGCATATATCGATATTTGTTGAAAACCTCCATTGGGGGGTTATGCCATCCCTGACCGAGATGTAGTGTCTTACCTGAACCATATGATCCGGTCACCATAACAGGGGTATTCCTTCCTCTCCAGACTGCTTGCACAATGCTTCCTGGCCTGGGTTCCAAGTCGCCTCCATGATTTCCAAGCGTCTGCATAGGCTGCTTCTCGATGTCCGGCAAATTAAGTATAGGATCCTTCCTGACAACCGACCAGTATGTTCGGCCCATACGGGACGGGATATCATTCATAACAACATCTGCCGGAAAGAGATCGTAAAATTCCAAAGTCTTCCATATCTCAATGTTATTCGTCCCCGCTCCACCGCCCCAGAACATATACGATATTAACCCAAGGCCAATGCCGTCATTCTCGATACCTTTTTGAATGAACCCAAGAACACGATTTCCAATTATGCCAGGAGGTATATTGTGCAGGACCACAACATCGCTGCTGGCATTTAGGTTATTGTAGGTCCTTGGTAGGTAGAGGCGGGTCATTTTCCTGGCCTGAGGCAAGGGTATGAAATAGGTATCACAAGGCACGATGGAGGTGGAGAGCTTTGGTTCGGCCATCATCCATTGTAAGACTCTTTGGTTGGGAAGGTATGAAGCATCTCCCAGATAGAGAACACGAATTCTAAGGTCAGCCTTATCCACCCTGGCAAAGACCAGAGAGGGTGCCAAAAACAGGATTAAAAATAGAAACCTGCGATCCACGATAGAAACTCCGCAGGTGAAGCATAAAAGAATTGGGGGACCACCACAGAAAAGGATCCATCACATTCAAGAATGAATCAGGCCCAGTGACTGAAAATGGTCTGCTTATGGGGATGGAGCTTTCTTCGTCCAGGAAATTCCGCCGATAGTGCCGAGAAATTTAATGAGAAAAGGCAGAAGATGGTGAATTCCTATATAGAAAGAGGCATCATCAGGACGGATACCCTGAAGAGAGCATTCCTCAAGGTTAAGCGGGAGGAATTCATACCCCAGGAATACAGGAGCCGTTCCTACCGGGAGGTTGCCATTCCACTACCAGCCTTGGAGGCAACAATATCCCGCCCTCGCAGTTACGCCACTTTTTACCAGGCGCTCGATTTGGGCCCAGGGGATAAATTTCTGGAGATAGGAACGGGCTCTGGATACGGCGCTGCGCTTGCACGCGAGGCTACCGAACCTGGTGGTCTAGTGGTCAGCATAGAGGTGGATCGATCGGCTCATGATTTTGCCCAGAGCAATCTCAAGAGGCTGGACTACCGGGACGTGATTCTTATCCCCGGTGACGGAAGACTGGGATATGAACCTGAAGCTCCTTACGACAAGATCGCTCTTACCGCAGCGGTTCCCTCCATCCCGGAAACCCTACTGGACCAGCTCGAAGAATCCGGACGACTGGTAGCCCCCGTGGGAAGGAGGGAAGAACAAACGGTAAAACTGGTGAGAGGTGACGGGGAAGAGAAGATCATCACCAAGTCGGCATCCTTCGTCCCAATGGTGGGGATGTATGGACGTAATGAGCATCCTTTATAGCTTCGAGCTTAACCATTGGTTACAGAATCTCTTGGTTCCCTGAGCCTGTTGGCCTGAAAAAAGGAGAGAACCATGATGGCCGCAGTCAACAGAAAGAGAGCATCGTACCCGGAGATGTCGATGATCAAGCCGCCGACCACGGGAAGCATCATGACGAAGGCCAGAAGCGTGTTTAACGCCCCCAAGTAGGTCGACCTCCTGGTAACCGGGGCGATCTCCAACGTGTAATTATTTTTCGCCATATAGATACCGGTGAGGCTGGCACCCTTGAGAATGAACACCAGGACGAACATCACATGATTCACGGCCATTATCGCCATTATAGGTGTCAGAGCACAAAGGAGTGAGCACAACCTGATCATATTCCGATACCCGTACCTGTCCCCCAGGTGGCCCCAAACCAGGTTGGCGACGAGGGTGGAAAGGGTTTCGACCGTGACGTAAACACCAATCCAGCTGGCCGGGGCAGCCAGAATTCCCCTCGCATAAACCACGTAAAATGATATCGAAAGAGAGGATGAATAGCAGAGTACCATAGTTAAAAGAAAGTTCCTGTAGTTCGGATCAGCGGATACCAGTTCCCGCACGTTGGACAGATACTCTGAGGTGGTCTTTTCCCTTCGCTTCTTCACCGCACCCCTCGGCTCTCTAACCAGGGAGAATATGATGATGGCTATCAGAATAAAGATGAAGGTTAAGGAGAAGAGCACCATATAGTTGCTGGGAAAGGGAAAAATCTCCGAGTTCCCGAGAACAAAGGCCACCACCACTCCTGCCAGGGAGGCTATTAACCCCCCGAAAAAACTCCGGAAACCGAAGTACCTTCCCCTGTTATCAGGCCGGATCGTTTTTCCCACGATTTCCAGAAAAGCAATTCCACTGCCTCCCCCCATCAGGGAATATAGGCCGAGGCATGCAAAGAATATAGAAAGGTACAATATCGGGCCAAGGTCCTTGACCCAGAAAAGAGAGACAATCAAGCCAAGCCATGACAGAAGACGGAAAACGGCGGCCGCTTTGTATAATATCATCTTTCTACCTAGATGCTCGGCGTATCTGGCCACTGCTATCTGGGGAAGGAGCCACCCCACACTCATCATGGTTCCCGTTAATCCAATTAACATGCTGGACCCGGTAAAGAGGGAAACGAATACCGGTAGTACAGTTGAGGGGTGGGAAAAGGCCAACCCACCCTTGAATAGGGCACCGTTCAAGATTCCCAGAATGAAGTTACCTCTGTAATGCCGCCTGGCCTCGGGTAAATCCTCGTAGGTGGCTGTGTCCTCGCCCATTCCCTCGATCGTCCCCTACCGCCTTAATAAATGCCAACCGATCGAACTCTGACAATTATCATCTATTTGACAAAATTGAAAGGAATACACTTTTCACCATAATTCCCTGTTAATGAACAGTTCCTAGGTGCATCGCTAGATGGATTCGGGAAAATGTTCTAAGCCCTTCCGCATATTTGCGTGGACGAGGGTCCTTTGGAGGCCACAGCATGAGAGAGGCGAAGGCTACCTCCATCATAGGAGAGACCTTACCAGTACTTATCCTAATGGCCCTAGCGGGCACCATAGCCGGGCTTTTTCTCAGCGCCGCACGTAGTAGTCTAGATGCATTTCCCGGGCTCCTTGTGCTGGTCCCCGCCATGCAGAATTTACGTGGAAGCATAAGCGGCAGTTTCGCATCCCGCCTGTCAACTGCTCTTCACAGGGGTACAGTACTTCCCACCTTCAGGGGCAACCCGGAATTACCTTCCTATGTGGTGGCCTCCCTGGTTATCAGCGCATTAATGTCCCTCATAGCCGGTCTTGGGGCCTTTCTGTTCTCCATGATGTTCGGTATACGAGCCCTAGGCATCATGGGAATGGTAACCGTGTCAATGTCGGTCGGTGTTCTTGCGGGGACAATACACCTAATACTCAACCTAGGGGTTTCCATAACTAGTTACAGAAACGGCCTGGACCCTGACAACATATCCATCCCATCCCTCGCCATTTTTGGGGATATCGTCACCCTGTTCTGTTTTCTAATGATGATACGGGTGGTGACCTGATTGTCATCTTTTGACCCCAAGCGAATGCTGGTAAGATCGGTACCGGTTCTAACCGTGCTCCTCCTCATCGAGATGGTAGGGGGGACCGCCCTCGCCAGCTCCTATCAAACGGTAAGGGCGATCTTTCTCGTGCTCATTCCCCCTTTCCTGGCTGTAGGCGGGAATGTCGGAAGCGTTTTTGGATCACGTGTGTCATCAGGACTACACCTCGGGCTGATCCGCCCTTCGTTGAGGGAAAACCCAGAGCTCAGGTCCAATCTGGTCGCATTATCAATCAGCGGGCTTGTTTCTTTCCTCTGTCTCGGCATTTTTGTTTATCTCATCGGCTCTTTAACCGGCATATCGGGTATTTCACCGCTCACATTCATGCTAATAACATTATTATCGGGGTGCTGTCTCACCTTCCTGACCATCGGAATATCACTTGGGGTCTGTTTCGCCTCCTTTAGAAGGGGATTGGACCCTGATGATGTGGTGGTACCGGTGGTAGCTTCAATGACGGATCTACTGGGAATAATTCTGCTTCTGGGTTTCATTATCTTGCTGGGGAGTTAGCAATGGATAGCTGGGAAAACACCACTGTCAGGGGCATTCTGATCGAGATGAAGAACACCTCAGAGCTTGCCGTTTATCTCGCCTACTCAGCTCTGATGTTCCGAAACCAAAACATTGCGGATGAGGTAGCCGAGCTCGAGGAAAGGATAGATGATCTCAACTCCAACATGAGAAGGGCGGCAATGCTATCGGTCAGGAACCCAGAGGATGCCGAGAAGTTGGAGCCGCTTCTTCGTATCTCATCCGCTGCGGACAGCATATCGAACGCAGCCAGCGAGATCGCAGAACTACTCCAGAGGGGGATGAAGATACACCCCATCATCTTCGAGGCTCTGGAAATGGCGGAGGAAAAGGTTGTAAGATGCAGGATCGAGCAGGAATCCAAATTAGCTGGAGTCTCTCTGGAGGATGCCAATTTAGAGTCCCGTATCGGATTAATGGTCATAGCCATCCGTATGCCGCGGGGCAAATGGATTTGGGGACCGGAGGATGAAACCCTAATACCGGTCAATGGTGTCATAATAGCCAGGGGACCCGGCGACGGTGCAGCAATACTCAGGCAGGTAGCCAAGGGGGAGAGAGAACTTCCTGAACTGGGGGTGGAAGAGGATTGAGGGAAAACGGAAAATTAAAGGATTTAATACTTAGCATGAAGAACCTCTCCGAGCTCACCCTAGATCTGTCCTATACCTCACTCCTATTCGATAGCCGGGAGATCTCGCGGGAGGTAGAGGAACTTGAAGAGGAGATGGACGACCTCTACTACAGAACACGCCTGGCAATACTTGACCTCGCCAAACGGGAGGAAGGGGATAGGTTGCTTAGCCTGATGCAGTTCGTGGACTCCATGGAAAGGATAACCGATTCTGCCGCCGAGGTCTCGGAAATGGTTTCCGAGGGCATAGATCCCCATCCGGTTTTCGATATGGCCATGCGTGATACGGAGGACATCATCTCCAGGGTCGACATCCAAGAGGAATCCGTGCTGGCCAACAGGAAGCTCGCCGAACTAAAGCTCGAAACCAAGGTAGGGGTCGACATCCTGGCCATAAAACGGGGTGGAAAACTAAGGTACCACCCCGGTGAGCAGGACCACCTACGCGTAGGCGACATGCTAATAGGAAAGGGTACGGAGGAGGCATTCGATAAGCTAAGAAGCCTCGCCGGCGAGGAGGGAGAGGAAAAGCTCACGCTAGAGGAATGAATCCCAAAAGCGAATGCTCCGCTCCGTCATCCTCTACAATGGGAAGTTGACGACTTTTCCCTTCTTGGAGGACTGGTATATAGCCATGATGACTTCTAGAGCCTTCTTACCCTCATAACCATCCACGACGGGCTTTCTATCCTCGTTTATTGCATCAACGAGGTCCTGTATCTGACGGGTATGTGAATTGGAGCTTATGGCAGCGGCATCAGAGGCTGCGCCTTCCTCAGTCTCTTCGGCAACCTCTTCTTCCTCGCCCTGGATCTCCCATTTGGATATCTTTCCGCCCTCCAATA
Source organism: Hadarchaeota archaeon (SeqCode) (assembly GCA_964621445.1). Taxonomy (GTDB): domain Archaea; phylum CAYQAE01; class CAYQAE01; order CAYVLA01; family CAYVLA01; genus CAZUNO01. The sequence continues at coordinate 10,554 of CAZUNO010000003.1, forward strand.
TGGCGGTTCCTTTCTCTCCGTGGATCTCCAGTCTTGCCGTAAGACCGGGGTAAACGGAGGTGCTACCCTCGATTACTCCTCTAGCTCCGTTTTTAAAGCCAAGTATGCCCAGGCCCAGATCCTCAGTTTCGATATCATGGGTCATGACGCCGATTTTTCCCCAGACCCACTCGGGATCGCCCATAATGTATCTCTGAAGGTCTATGGTATGTACGGACTGGTTAATGAGTGACCCCCCTCCATCGTATTCCCAGGTACCTCTCCAGCCGCCTTTGTCGTAGTATTCCTGAGTCCTGTACCATTTCACATAGGCATCTCCGAGGAACAGCTTCCCGAACTTGCCCTCTTCAACGGCCTCCTTGAGCCTTACGGTTGCGTCATCAAACCTGTGCTGGAAGATGACCCCTAGCTTAACGTCCCCATCCTCACAAGCTGAGATAAGGGCATCAGCCCTTTCTAGGTTGATGTCGATTGGCTTCTCGACCAAAACATGCTTGCCCGCCTCGGCTCCTTGAATTCCCAACTTGGCGTGAAGACCGCTGGGTGTACATACATCTAGAACATCAAGGTCGTCCCTATCCAGCATCTCCGATAGCTCTGTGTAGTACTCCACGCCGAACTCCTGGCCGAACTCCTCTGCAGTTGACTCAACTACATCACAGACTGCTACCACTTCTGCTCCTTCAACGTCGGCTATTGCTTTGGCATGGTGGGGGCCGATCACTCCGCCACCGACTATTCCAAATCCGAGATCACTCATTGTTTATCTCCGTTAACCATTGATCCCAGCTGTTCTTTAGTCTTTTTCCATAATCCATGGATCCCAGCAGGGCTCACGGCAGCTTTAATCATCAACTGATCTATCCGTTACTCCCTCATCCAGATATCTCTCTGGTTAAACGGCATCTTAATACCCCTTTTCGAGAACTCGCTTGCTATTTCGAGATTGATTTCATGCTTGATCTTCAACCTTCGCCCAGGGTGAGGTATCCAGGCGAATACAACCAGGTTGATTGAGGAATCCCCGAATTCCACTATCCTTACCTCGCGCTCCGGATCCTCGAGGACCTCCTCGTGCTTTGATGAAACCTCCAAAAGGACCTGCCTGACCTCCTCTAAATCCGAACCGTATGGGACATGGACAGGTATCTGCAAACGTATCTTAGGATCGTATTTCGAGTAATTGGTTATCCTGTTCATGACAACGTTGGCGTTTGGAATTAACATACTTACATTATCCCGAGTCCTTATGATTGTAGCCCTGAGACCCACCTCCAGAACCTCCCCTTTTGCACCCTGAACCTCGACCATATCTCCACGTCTTAACGGTCTGTCGATGGTTAGGATTACTCCCGAGACCAGATTCGTCATGATCTCCTTGCTGCCAAAGGCTAGGGCGACCCCGCCAACCCCGGTCCCAACCAACAGGGGGGCAGTGTTTACATCCAACTGGGAGATAGCGGTCAACCCTCCTACAATCGCTATGCCCCACGTCACGGCCCTAGACACCAGGAGCTGGGTACTGGCCTCTGCTCTCCTGGGGATTAACCATAGCTTGGTCACCGCCGACGCCGCTCCCCATCCTATAATGTAGCTAGCAACCAGGATGCCAACCACGGTAAGCACATCAACTATTGGACCGCTCATTCCACCCAAACCCAGGAAGAATCCCGTTACGTTAACGTAGGAATGCTGGGTCGTGGGAGGGGTCTGATCGCTCCTTATGATGACCGTATTATCTATCCTCTCCCCCTTGCTTACGGTTTTACTAACCCGGGCTACTAGCTCCAAAGTTGTCCGGTTTGAGCCCGAATCGACGGTTCCGATAACCCAAATCGCCCGGCGAGAGCTCTCATCGTAGCTTGCATTACCGTTGGCGTAAACGAATTCAAGACCAGAGGGCAGGACATCCTCGGTAATGACATTGGTGAGGGTTTGCTGGTTCTCCGAATTATCGGAGGAAATCTGGTAAGTTATCCTGTTCCCGGGCGAGGCCTTTTCCCTGGAGGAGGTTACCGCGAAGGCCAGAGGATTATAGGAGATATCACTTGATGGCACAACAATACCGGTAGGACTACCGGCCAGATTGGTCCCATGTAATAAATTCAAATTCGAGTCCAGAACCATCAGGTCCCCCGAGCCCCCTCCGCCTTGGTTCCCGGTTGCTATATACACCAAGCCTGTATCCTCGTCGACCGCAATCCCAACCACGTTATCCTCCGGATATCCCGTTAGCTGGCGGATATCTACGGAGGATTCGCGGCCCGTATCCAGTTCATACTTTATGAGAAGCCCCTTGCTCCCGTAATTGGGGCAGGATTTCCCGGTATATACGAATCCGCTCCTGGAATCTACGGCAATTGCCTGGACGGTTTGATTTACCGAATAATTTGCCACAGACGACCAGTCATCTGTCGAAAAGACCTTTATGCCGTCTCGCGGCCCTTCCGATAAACCGACCCCGGTCATGTCCCCCACATAGAGCAGGGCCCTGCTGCGATCCAGAGCCAAACCATGGGCAAGTTCCACCCCTTTTAGGTCTATGGTGGAAATAAGTGACAGGTTCTGGTTCTTGACATCCCAGGAATAGGTGTACAGGTTATCGGTTTCTCGGTCCACGGTGTAGACCTCTCTCCCCGTTCCATCATAAACGATGCCGGCAAGGTTCTCAGTATCCGGAGCCTGGGAAGAACCAATGCTGAGCATGGAAGTGCCATTGACCAGCTCCACGGTATTGCTCTCCTCATATGTCACGAACAGGATGCCTGAATCACTGTCGATGGCCAGACCAACTCCACCATCCCCACGCCGGGGAACCATATTCACCGACTGGTAAACCAGATAATTCGGAGCTGGCTGTATATCAAAGGCACTTATCGGGGTCGGATTAGCGTTGATATTGCCTATTATGTATAGCGATTTCCCGGAAACCCCCTCAAAATACGAAACGGATACGAGGGCCAATATCGCCAATACGATACACCATCTTATCTTCAAAGCTCCTCCCATCTCCAGGTCACCCATCTATCAATAGAACAAGGGCCTCGGTCCCCTCATTCCTTCCTCATCCAGACATCCACCTGGGGGAACGGAATCGCGATGTCGTTCTTACCAAACTGGTCATCTATCTGCCAGTTGATTTCGTCCCTTATCTTGACCCTTTGGCCGGGGTCATCTATCCAGCCAAAGAGTATGACATCTATGGAGGAGTTCCCAAATTCGCTAAGCCTGACCTCCGGAGGCGGGTCCTTGAGAACCTTGGGGTGCTTATCAGCTATCGATAACAGGACCTTTCTGACCTTCTCGATATCGGATCCGTAGGCGACCCCGATCGGTATCTGGAGCCTTATCTTGGGGTCGTATTTCGAGTAATTGGTGATCTTGTTGAGGATTATCAGCTTGTTTGGTATGAGGTGATTGACGTTATCCAGGTTTCTAACAGTTGATGCCCTCAAACCGACGTCCACTACCTTTCCCTCCGCTCCCTCCACATCTACAATGTCACCAGGCCTAATTGGCCTATCGACCATGATGATGATCCCCGACACCAGGTTGGCCACTATCTCCTGTACGCCAAAAGCAAGGGCTAGGCCAACTACGCCGAGCCCCATCAGCAAAGGGGTTATCCTAATTCCGGCCTCAGCGATTGCTATCAGCACCCCCAGGATAATGATGCTGTATTTAATCACCCTAGTAATCAGAAGATCGGTGCTCAATTCGACCTTCTTGGGCTCCAGCCATATCCTCCGAACTAGGTAGGCCACCGCCCAACCGACGATATAGCTCACTAGGAGAACTACTATTATGGTAATCAGGTCCCCCCACTCGAAGGTCTCCGGATTACCACTAGGAAAACTAGGTAATTGCATTTTAACCCGGGTCGAGGTCTCCACTAACCAATATTTTAAGCTTTCTTACGGAACGCGCCCTATTAGACATCGAGATACATCTGGAAATCTACATTTGATGGTCTGGAACTGTAGAGCTGAGCTTCCTCTCTCTTGATCTCCAGGAAATTGGACATTATATGATCTCCTATGGCTTCGGAGATGACCTCATCGGATTCTAGTTCATCCAGAGCTTCGGGGAGAGAACCCGGCAAAAACTCGCACCCGGCACCTGGCTTGTACAGATCCTTCTCGGTGACCTCCCCTGGTTCGATCTCCTTATCTATGCCGTCCAACCCGGCCGCTAGCATGGCTGCGAATGCCAAATACGGATTGGCCGAGGGATCCGGTGAACGATACTCGATTCTAGTTGATGAGACATCCCCGGATGGCACCCTAATCAGGGCCGTCCGGTTCCTACGTCCCCAGGCAATGTTAACCGGGGCTTCCCAACCGGGGACAAGGCGCTTATAGGAGTTCGCTGTGGGGTTTGTGAGTGCGGTTATGCCCTTTGCATGTTTTAGGAGGCCTCCTATGTAATACAGGGCGATCTGGGAAAGGTCGCCCGTTTCGGGGTCAGAGAAAATGTTCCTCTTTTTGCCATCTTCAACGGCCACCAGATTTTGGTGGGTATGCATCCCGCTCCCGTTCATGGAGCCAAAGGGCTTCGGCATGAAGGTGGCAATCAATTCGTTACGGTAGGCGTACTGTCTGATTATATCCTTAATGGTGATGGTTGCATCCGCAATGGTTACCGCTCTGCCGTATCTGAAGTCCACCTCATATTGGCTTGGGGCCACCTCCTTGTGATAGGCCTCGTATCTAATTCCCATCATGGCCATGGCCTCCATAACCTTACCCAGGATCGATCGGCCTCGGGTAGGCGGCGCGTCAAAATATCCCTTGTCGTCTATTCTCCTATAATCATCCTCACCCCTTTCTAGAAGGAAGAACTCGAGCTCCGGAGCAACATAGAACCTGAAATCCAGCCCGTCTACGTCCATGTGGCCTGAAAGAGCGTCCGGAATCCTATCCAGGGTCCTGGCCAGAAGGTGTCGGCTGTCACCCTCAAATGGCAGGTACTCGGAGCCGGACTTTTGTGGATAATAGACATCACACATGGCACGCCATACATCGCGGGTCCAGGGAACGGGGGTGAAAGTTTCCGGGTCGGGAATTATGAGCAGGTCGCTTTCCTCCACCGGTACCCCGTACCCGTATATGGACGAACCATCGATCTTAAAACCATCTTGGAATACCTTTTCATCACGGAACTCCTCGATGGTAACGCTCTTGAACTTCAAATTTCCAAGCACATCAACGAACTGGAGGTCGACGATCTGGGCACCCTCATCGGTAGCTCGTTGTAGCTTCTTTGAGAAATTAGCTAATGATTCTGAACTCGGCGGCAAGCAAACACCGGGAATTCGTCCTTCACCGAGTGAATAAATCTTTCACCCATATCTGACCTAAAAATGGATGGCTTTTTCAAGTAGCACCTATCACCAGTCAGCGATCGATATGATTTCCGATGAAAAAATGATCCAAAGCGCGAAATCCATAGTAAAATCGATGAATTTGAAGAGGGGAGACACGGTTGATTTACGGGGAGGTATCCACGCCAGGGAACTCCTGGAGGAGATCTACATAGAGTGTTATAGGACTGGAGCGATTCCCCAGATGAATATGACCTCGGATCATTTGGCCACCCGGGTCATGGACGAGATACCAGTTGAGACCCTGGAACAGGTACCCAGACATCGGCTGGCTTCAGTCAAGGAAACGGACTGCATGATAAGTATAGAGCCCTACGAGGACCCAAGAACAACCACCAATTTTCCCCGGGACAAGGTCCAGGCCCGAGTGAAGTCCAGCGTACCAATAAGGAAGGTCATCCATGGTGAGGACACCGGGGAAGGTAAGAAATGTTGTTATGCAGGCTGGCCCACGGAAAGGGCTGCAAGCTTTTACGGAATAGACTATCCGCTCCTCGAGAAATTCATCATAGAGGGGATGACCTTCCCCCTACAGGACCTGCGAGACAGATGCCAGGTCATTGCCAGTCGCCTCAAGGGAGCAGAGAAGGTCCACCTAACGGACCCCCAGGGGACCGAACTAGAACTCCACATTAAGGGAAGAAGACTCAACCTCGACGACGGGTTCGTCAGCGAACAGGATATCAAGGAAAACGATAAGGGGAATAATCTTCCGGCAGGTGAGGTCTTCGTTGCTCCCCATGAAAACAAGGGCCAGGGAAAGATCTTCTGCCCTCTGACCATAGACAGGCTCACCGGCAAGATAATCAAGGATGTTGAGCTCACCATAAAGGAGGGAAAGCTTCAGCTAGAAGATGCAAAGGCCTCCGAAAACCTTGATTCCCTGGTGGCCTCCTTCCAGCAGACAATGAAGGTGGACGAGAGTACCCAGGAAGAGGTGCGCACTCTAAACGTGGCCGAGCTCGGCATTGGCTGCAACCCAATGATTACCAAAGCAATCGGTTACGTCCTGACCGACGAGAAAATTGGCGGATCCGCGCATGTGGCATTCGGGTCCAACTTCTCGTATGGGGGCACCAGCAAGTCCTCCATGCACTGGGATTTCGTTACCGTGCCCAAGGCCACCATCGTGGCCGAGCTGAGTGGCGGGGAGAAGAGGACGGTAATTGATGCGGGCAAGCTGCCCGAACTTCCAGCCAAAACGTAGTACCTGAAACGGTGGTAAAATGATAAGGGAGGCCTGGGAAGGAGACTTGCCGGATCTCAAGAGAATAATCATCTCCGCATTCTCAAAAAGCACCATCCATTACCTCCTGGAGGAGAGGTACGGCAGGATTGGAGACCGATCCTGGGCAGAGTGGAAGACCCAGGAGATCGAGTCCTTCTTCAAATCCCATCCTGAACGGGTCCTGGTCACTGAGCAGGAAGGGAGGATAGTCGGCTTCGCGGCCTACGACCTGAAACCGGAGCGAGAAATGGGAATAATTCTAAACAACGCTGTGGAACCCGACAGCCAGAACCAGGGACTGGGCACGGCCCAGATAAGACACCTTCTCAACATATTTCGGGAACGGGGAATGAGATTTGCCAAGGTGGTCACCGGTGGCGGAGAGGGATATGCGCCGGCCAGAAAGATGTATGAGAAGTGTGGATTCGAGGCCACAATGAAAAGCGTAATCTACCATACTCGTCTCTGAACCACCCCCGCCAAGATATTTATACATCCCTTAACTCTACAGGTATGCATATCCTTTTCCCGGTGATGAGGAGAGTAAATGAGGTTCGCCGTAAAGAAAATCAACCCAGGTAGGCAACGTAAGACGGTGGCCCTAATTAAGGGGAAACCTTCCAGATCACCGGCCGAATCGGCCTACAGCACCACCAAGAAGGCCATCGATATCCTCTTTGAGAGCGATCGTAGTTTCGAGAACTCCACATACGAGGTTTATAGAAAGACGGTCATGATAAAACCAAACCTCATAATGCCCAAGGCGGGGCCGGGACCCTCAAACATGACCAACACCGACCCCCAGGCCTGCAGGGCGGTGGTCGATTGGCTGATCCAGAAGGAGGCCAAGAAGATCCTCTTTGCCGAAAGCCAGGTATGGGATGATCTAGATCCCTGGGAGCTATGCGGATACCGGGACCTCTTCGAGGAAGAGCCCTATGAGGACATCGTAGAATTTGTGGATCTAAACCAGGCGGATGAAGACTTCATCGATATCGATTACGAGATGTCGAGGGACTTCTACACCCAGGAGGATATTGCATTCCTCAAGGGCTTCTTACAGGGTAGAGAGATCCCTCTCGAGAAGCCCAAGCAAAAACTGTTCCAGGAAGCCACATCAACCGCAGCAAGGTTCAATAAATGCTTAAAGGAAGCGAGGGTTCTGGTTAACGTTGGAAAGCTCACCACCCATGTTCAGACCGGAGTGAGCCTAGCCGTCAAAAACCTCTTCCCATTCCTACAGACCCTAGAGCACCGCTCAACCAAGCACCTGGGAATGGATCCATTTCAAAGGGACCTCACCTACAACGAATTCCTGCTCTCCTCTCTAAATCTCCAGCGATCAATAGCCTGCGTTGCTGCTGCTTATAGGAAGCTTAGAATCCCACAGCTCTCAATCATAGACGGGATTGTGGCCCAAGAGGAAAACGGACCCCTGGACTCAGGGAAACCGCGGGAGGAGAACCTGATTGCCGCCTCCTGGAATTGCCCGGCCACGTTAGATACCATAATTACCCAGCGTTTCATGGGCCTTGAATCCGATGGTAAGCCGTTCCTCCCCCCTCATGTCCAATGGGCCTCGGGGCTCGGGCTGGGAACCAGGGACGAATCGGAGATATGTCTCATACTGGCCAGGGAAGACGGCATACCTGCCTCCGAAGCCAGGGAGATGAGAACGGAGCCGGACAGGGCCTGGCAACCCCCATCCTCATTTGAGAACGGGATTTCTCCACATGTCTACCCCAGAGACACATTGCTACCTGTGGTCACCAGGGCTCGAGACTACCTGGAAGAACAGGGAATTGACCCCAGCGACAAGGTGGAGATCGTATCCAAAAAACTGGAAGTTCCAAACGGGCTGGTTTCCTGCTAGATATTCATCAACATATAAAACCATGGATATCCGACCCAATCATTGGTTAACATGGATGAACTGATGAAGGCCGCCGTCCTCAGAGGCGAGGGTCAGCTGGAACTTATGGATGTACCGGTTTTCAAACCGCGCTACGACGAATTTCTTTTAAAAATCAGGGCATGTGGCGTATGTGGTAGCGATATTCGTTACTTTAACGGGGAGAACCCCTGGTCCCTGCACACCCTGGGCTACGAGCAGGAAAACCCGCCCAACATAATCCTGGGACACGAATTCTCGGGGGATATCATCTCCGAGGGGAAGGAGAGGAACCCGGAGAGAATTAGCCAGAGGGTGGCGGTAGAGCCCTACAGGTCGTGTGGCCAGTGCTACTACTGCAGAATCGGGAAGCACAACATCTGTGCTGACCAGGAACATCATGGGCATGACCACGGCTGGAAGGGCTACGAATACGCCCCTGGAGGTATGGCAGAGTACACGCCGGCCTGGAAATCCCACAGCTATGAGTTGCCCTCCAATATCTCCTACGACGAGGCCACTTTCATAGATGGTCTTGCCGTAGCTGTAAGAGGTTTACATCTGGGGTCCATCGAGCCAGGCAGCGAACTGCTGGTGATAGGTGGAGGCCCTATCGGCCAGCTAATATCGCAGGCGGCAAAGGGATTTGGAGCCAACCGCGTTTTCCTCTCCGATGTCTATGAAAAGCCCCTGGAGATTGCGGAAAAGGTGGGGGTCGATGATGTCATAGACGCCAGGAAGGAATCGGTAAGCGAGTACGTAAGGCAGGAAACCGGTGGCCTGGGGGTCGGAGCCGTATTCGATTCCACGGGGTCCGAGGACGCGATCATCGACGGTTTAAAGGCCCTGCAGCGCGGTGGCACGGAGGTCCTTCTGGCCGGATATCACGAACCAATAAAGCTGCCCTTCTCACTAATCTCGGGAGATAGGATGATCAGGAGCCTTGCCAACAATCCCTATCGGACATTCCAGACCGCCGTTGACCTTATGGCCTCCGGCCGGGTGGATGTTAAGCCCATGATAACCCATAGCTTTCCGCTATCCCAGGTGAATGAGGCCTTCGACGTGGTGACCCACAAGGTGGAGAACGAGGCCGTGAAGGTAATCATTCACCCCTAATCGGCCATATCCGACGTATAGAACCTAAATCGGTAGTAGATAGAGTTATAACGAGGCAGCATGCCCATCTTAATGAGGTTGATCGGTTGAAACTCTGCTGCACAAGTTACTCGCTGAGGGACTATATAAAGAACGAGAAGATGGATTTCTTTGGCTATATCGATTTTGCAAAGGAGCTGGGCTGGGATGCCGTTGAGCTGCACTATAGACATTTTCCCAGCATGGAGAAGGACTACCTTCGAAAACTGAAATACCACGCGGTGAAGGCTGGAGTCGAATTGGGCATAGTTTCAGGGGCCAATAACTTCACCCTGGCAGATGCTGATGAACGTCAGGATAGCGTTGACGGTTTCATCAGGGCCCTGGAGATGGCTGAATACCTGGGATGCCCGCAGGTAAGGGCCTTCGGGGGTAGCATTCCCGACGACATAGCAAAGGAGAAGGCCTTCAAGTGGGCCATAGACTGCTTCGAGCAGGTTGTTCCCCTGGCCGAGGAGAAAGGAATAGTGATCGGTCTTGAGAATCACGGGGGAATCACCCTAACATCCGACGATGTACTGGCCATACTGGACACCATAGATTCCGACTGGCTTGGAGCCAACATGGATACCAACAACTTCCCCAAGGAGAACCGCTATGAACATATGGAGAAGGTAGTGGACAGGGCAGTTCAAATCCACGCCAAAATAATCGAGCCTGACGAGGAGAAAGGAGACCTGGTTATCGATTACGACCGGGTTCTCTCCATGGCCAAGGAAGCCGGGTTCAATGGCTTCGTATCAATGGAATACGAGGGAAAGATCGACGCGAAGGAAGCGATGGCTGCATCCTCCAAATATTTCCAGAGGGTCCTCTAGGGTTCCAGGACCACTTTCACCGGCTTGATTGAACCTTCATCTATCTTCCGGAATACCGAGGGTGCACTTTCCAGAGGGAACCGGTGGCTGACCAGAGCCCCCAGATCCACCTTACCCTCCGACGCGAGACGGATGGCCACGGGAAACATTCCATTGGAGTTTCGCGAGCCCATGACATCCAGTTCCTTTCTTATTAGGGTTATGGGCTCCATCTCCATTTTCTCCCCATAAAGACCCACGATGACAACCCTCCCGGCGGCAGATACCAGGTCCAGCGATTGCCTGATTGTAACCGGGCTGCCCACTGCCTCCAGTACAACGGTGGGTGGTCGTCCCGAGTAATCAAATATCTCCTCCTCCAGATCCGATTCTGTGGGGTTAACCGCTAGATCGGCCCCCACCTGCCTGGCCATTTTCAAGCGATCCCCATCTACCTCGGACACCAGGACCCTGGCCCCCCTTGCCTTGCAGACCTGGGCTATGAGAAGGCCTATTGGACCAGCCCCAATCACCAGCACATCGTCCTCCTCGGTGACCTGCCCCCTTTTTACCACCTGGCAGCCGATGGCCAGTGGTTCGCACAGCGCTACCTCATGCATGGGGAGCGAGTCGGGAACCGGGAACACCAGATTCCGCGGAGCCCACATGAACTCGCACATACCACCATCTGCATGAACCCCGATGACCTTCAGGGCGGTACAACAGTTGTATCTTCCGCGTTGACAGGGATAGCAATCTCCACATCTGATCAACGGCTCCAGGGTAACCCTTTGACCTTTTTCCAGATCCCCACCGGACTCGGCCACCTCGGCTCCCAATTCGTGGCCCAGAACCCGAGGGTAGGTCTGGAAGGGCTGTGTGCCCTTATAGGCATGTACATCGGAACCACAAATTCCAATTGCCTTTATACGAAGAAGGATTGAGTCATCCGCCGGCTTGCCCCCCAATTCCTTCCTTTCGACCCTCATCTTTCGGGGACTATGTAGCGTAACACATCTCATGAAATACACCAAGACCATTCAAATTAGGATTGCCTCAACCCTTCAACCCGTGCGAGGTCCTGAAAAATCTCTCCGGGCATATCTTCGGGGAAAGGCATATGAGTCCGAAATTCCCTAAATGCTGCGGGTTCTTAGCATGTCTTCCGAGGATATTAGGACTGAGCCCTTCGACACGGTGGTGGTCATGGGCGAAAGCACGGTTGAAGGGGGGCCATGGTTAATAAAAAAGGAGGACAGGTGGCCTGATGTCCTGGTCCGCCTCATAAACAGATGTCAGGCTCGACCAGTAAAGTACCACAATAGGGGAATCGGTGCAAACGTCATATCGCCACGTAGCCCTGGATATGAGGGCTCGGCCAAGCCCAGCGCCATTGAGAGGTACAGAGAGGATGTAATAGCCTTGGAACCCGACCTTTTCATATTGTCCTATGGATTGAACGACATGAGGGCAGGAATGGAGGTAGGAAAATTCCTCCGGGATATGAAAACGATCATCAGAAATGTACAGAGCGAATGCTCTCCGGTTACGGTTCTCACCACGGTCTATAACATGACGGGTTGGGGAAGCTATCCCCCATTCGATAAGGGAAGCCGGGAGCTCACAGAACGGTACAACCAGGGAATCCGGACCCTTGCCGAGCAGAATGGCTGTATACTGTCCGATGTATGGGAGGCCGAGGGATGTGCTGACTGGTTGATCAACCCTGACGGGGTTCATGCCAATTTCGTGGGCAACCTTATCATAGGGCACCGGGTTTTCAGGGACATCGCGATAAACTGCAGTTGCCTGACCTCCGATACATTCGAGAAAACACGATCAACTAGGTGGGTTAAAAATACCACCTCCGATCGGCGGGAGGCTGGAGATCCATTCACCAAGACCTGGTAGTTACCATTATGGGAATTTACCAGGTATAATCCTCGCGGGGCGCTTTCTCCTTCCCGGTTACCTTCTCCAGCATTATCCTCTGTTCTACGGCAGCAACCTTCTTCTTTACACTCTTCACCGCATCCGGGTTCACGGACATCGAATCTATCCCGGCTCGGACAAGGAACTCAACAAATTCCTCGTACACCGAGGGAGCCTGTCCGCAAATGGAAACCGTCTTGCCATCCTTGTGGGCTACCTCTATCAGGTGGGCTACTGCCCGCTTGATGGTCAGGTTCCTCTCATCGAACACCTTTGCCACGGTCTCATTATCCCTGTCGGCCCCCAGAAGGGTCATGGTCAGATCATTGCTGCCTATGGAATAGCCGTCCACGTACTTGTTGAACTTGTCGGCGAGAATGATGTTCGAGGGTATCTCGGCCATGAGCCAAACCTGGAAGTCGGGGCCTCTTTCCAGTCCCTCTTCCTTCATGATGGCAATGACCTTCTCGCATTCCTCGACGGTACGACAGAAAGGTATCATCACCCACAGGTTCTTGAGCCCGAATTCCTCTCGTACCTTCCTCACGGCCTTAACCTCAAGCCGGAAGGCGTCGATATAATCGGGGTCATAGTACCTGGAGGCGCCTCTCCAGCCGAGCAGTGCGCTCGGTTCTTGGGGCTCGAACTTCTCTCCTCCTCGCAGGTTCCTGTACTCCGAGGTCTTGAAATCGCTGAACCTAAGGACCACCGGTCTTGGAGCCATCCCGGAACAGGTCTGTCTGATGAACTCGGCCAGTTGATCAACTACCTTCTCGGGCTTCCCCTCCTCAATCAGCTGAAGCGGGTGGTCCTCGATGTAATCGGTCCAGATGAATTCCTCCCTCATCAGTCCGATACCATCACAAGGCAGGGCACCGTGTTCATCCTGGTACTCGATGCCTAGATTCATGTAAACCTTGGTACCTGTTACTGGTACCGTCTCCGCGGCCACGGCAGCAGCAGGAGCTTCCTCCTTCTTCTTTACTGCCTCCTCGAGTATTCCCTCGTAGACTATGCCGTTCTTGGCATCGACGGTAACTGAAGCACCGTTCTCAATGACCTCGGTAGCTTTTTCGCCCCGTGAGCTGGTTCCAACTATGCACGGTATTCCTAGTTCACGGCTCACAATTGCCGCGTGGCAGGTCATGCCACCGGAGTTGGTAACTATGGCCTTTGCCTTCTTCATTGCTGGTACCCAGTCGGGAGCCGTCATTTCGGTGACCAGGATCTCCCCTTTCTCGAAATCATGGATACCATCAACTGACATTATCACGTGTGCCTCGCCAGCAGACAGTCCGGGACTGGCAGGAAGGCCCTTGCAGACCACGTTCCTCTCGGTGGTGGTTTCCATTCCTTCCTCCTCCTTCTCGGGGATCTCTTTCTGGGACCAAACGGTCTCCGGGCGCGCCTGGAGGATCCACAGCTTGTCCGTTCGCTCATCAAGCGCCCACTCTATGTCCATGGGCATCTCATAGTGCTTCTCAATATCTACGGCATACTCCGCCAGCTTGACTATCTGTTCATCGGTGATAATTTGGGCTTCCTTCTTATCGTCCGGGACCTCCTTCTCCTCGACTCCTCCCCCGGGGTTGCGAATCATCATCTGTTCCTTGTTGCTAACCGATTTGGAAATTATCTCGAGGTCGGACTTCCTTACTATGTATTCGTCGGGATTGATCGTTCCCTGGACAACGAACTCACCTAGCCCCCAGCCGGCCTCTATAAACACCACATCACGGTCGCCGGTGCTCACATTAAGTGTGAACATCACGCCCGCTGACTCCGAGAAGATCATTAGCTGAACCACAGCGCTCAGAGCCACGTCCATGTGGTCGAAACCCTTCTGGACCCGGTAATAGATCGCCCTGTTGGTGAACAGCGATGAATAGCATTCCTTGACCCTCTCCACGACCTCGTCTGCTCCCTGGACGTTGAGGTAGGTCTCCTGCTGACCGGCGAAGCTGGCATCGGGAAGATCCTCAGCCGTGGCGCTGGATCTGATGGCCACGAAGGGCAGCTCGTCAAGACCGCTCTCCTCCTGGTATCGCTCGGTCAATTCCTCGTATGCTTCCCGGATCTCCTTATCCAACTCCTGGGGCATGTCTGCAGCCATGATCGCTTCCCTAATATCAGCCCCTATCCTGTGCAGAGTTCTGGTGTCCTCCGGGTCCTCAAGCTCATCCAGGAGGGAACGTATCTCATCTTCTATTCCCGCCTCCTCCATGAAAACCCGATAGGCACTTGCCGTGGTGGCAAAGCCAAACGGAACCGGAACTTTAGTCTTAGAGGTCATCTCCCCCAGGGATGCGGATTTTCCGCCCACCAAAGGGACCTCCTCCTTACCTAATTCATCAAACCAGAGTACATTTTTTTCTTCCTTCGGAACACTCTTAGCCATATTCTCACCATAAGGGAGGTTAATCAAGACGCGGCAAATACAAATAAGTAACTCTAGCCACGGCTTCTTGGGCGCCGATCCCCCAGAACTCTATTAAATGTTTTTTGGACCTTTCAATTCTCGCTGTTATCCGCTCATCTCCCCGATCATAAACCCGTTATGATTGACTACTGGGCATCTGGCGAAGGAACAGTTAAGATATCTCCCAACGGAGGTTAGCGGGAAAATGTCTCAGCGAACCGGGGCGCGATCCGAGAAAATCTCAAATCTGCCCTTGCTGATCCTGATAGTAGCTCTGGGCGGACTGTTATTCCTCCTTCTGGTTCAGAACTCCAGGCTCAAGGCCCGATACGAAAGCAACTCGGAGATCCTGGAAAATCTATCAACACAGCTCCAGGTAGCCCTTGACCATAACTCCGAACTCAGGCAGGAGAAGGAGAGGCTCGAGGACACCCTGGAGGAGTACCAGAAAAGGGTCAGGGATTACCAGGACCAGCTCTACGAACTTCGCCAAGGGGCTAACATAAGCGTTAACGGGACCCCCTTGGATCAGAGGATCTCCCCATCCGTAATAGCTCCAGCGCTTAAGGCGGAAACCTACACCGATATCTTTGGAAGACAACGCGTCGAACGATACGTGGGTATACCGACCAACCTTTCCCTGGAGGTGGTACCTGGCATGGGCCGGGTGCTCATGAATACCGAACCACCTATGGGAGAGGTATTTCAGGATACGGCGGTTAACGCCAAGGAAACGGCAGAGAGGATAAGCGGCCTGGATATCGTTGGCCACGATCTCATATTCTCAATCCAGGCTCCCCAGGAGGTTCCCTCTGTCGACGGGCCGAGCTCGGGAGCTGCCATGACACTTCTCATTCTATGCGTGCTCGAGGGAAGGAGCCTAAAGGATGGGGTATCCCTAACCGGAACCATATCACCTGAAGGTAGCATCGGGGCCATCGGGCACCCGGTGGAAAAGGCAGAGGCGGCCGATGAAGCAGGTGCAACGAAATTCTACCTGCCGAAGGGCAATCGATATACCACGGTTAAATACAACGAGGAGATACCCTGGGGTCCCGTGGTTATCACTAGGCCGCGGTACGAGAGAATGGAGACCAAGGACCTAATACAGAACCGGACAGAGCTCACCGTGACCCTGGTGGATGACATCCAGGAACTACTATCGGACGCAACATATAAGCAAAGCTAGATCAGAGGTATCCCCGTAATGAAAAAGACGGTAACCGCCCACCTTGATCTGGACAGGAACCAGGGAACACTGGAACTGAAAACCGAGCCTCGAACGGGTATACCCATTAAAGGCGATTTCGACTTCCTGAGTAGAGGGAAGGGGCGAGGAGAATACGAATGCCTCCCCATGTATTTTGCCAAGCTCGTTTCCGGACTGGAGAAAGCCGGATTCATCGTTGAAACCGAACTTGATAAATCCAAACCAATGGGCTTTGATCTTAAAATGTCCGGAGAAACCAGGCCTTACCAGGAGCAGGCCTATCTCCGCTGGGCTGAAGCGGGACACAGGGGTGTTGTGGTGATGCCCACGGGCTCGGGTAAGACCTTCGTGGCACTTCGGACCATGGAAGAGGTTGGGGAAAGCACCCAGATTTTGGTGCCCACCATAGATCTCATGACCCAGTGGCACGAAAATATCTGTGAGGTGTTTGGATTGAAGCCGGACCGGGTTTCCAGATGGGGCGGAGGATTTCAGGAAGTTGGGCCAATCACGGTGATGACCTATGAATCGGGTGCCATTCACAGCCGCGAGTTCGGCGATAGATTCGGTTTTCTGGTTTTCGATGAAGTCCATCATCTCCCGGCCGAATCCTACCGGACAATTGCGGAGAACAGCCTAGCCCATAAGAGACTGGGGTTGACCGCCACCCCGGAAAGGGTCGACAGGCTGGAAACGGACCTGGACTACCTGGTCGGTAAGGTCGTATACAGCATATCCAAGGAGGAGCTGGAAAGGAAGAGCTACGTGGCCAGCTTTAGACAGGAACGCATCCTGGTCGAGCTAACCCCCGAGGAAAGAGCCGAGTATGACGAGCTATGGTCGAAATATAGGAAGAATCTCAAGAGGGTTTTTGCCAAGGCCCGTGGGCGCCGTGGTAATCCCATCCGCCTGCTCGTTCGCCGGCTACCCTTCGATGAAAATGCCAGGATCGCCCTAGACTCCTGGCGCAGGGCGAGGAGGATAGCCCTGGAGGCCGACTCCAAGGTAGACCAGGTGGAGAGGCTCCTCAAGAGATATAGAGACAGAAAGGTATTGATATTCTCCGAGTTCATCTCCATCGTGCGTAGCATAGCCCGGAAGTTCGGAATAGCCAAGATAACCTCGTCCACCCGCGCCTCGGAGAGGAAGAGAATACTGGAGATGTATCGCAACGGGGATATCACCAAACTGGTGTCCGGCAAGGTGCTCGATGAGGGGGTCGACGTTCCCGATGCCAGCGTGGGCATAATCGTTTCCGGGAGCTCCACCAAGAGGCAGTACGTGCAAAGACTGGGCCGGATACTCAGGCCCAAGGAGATTCAGGCGGTTCTCATCGAGATTGTTTCCAGGAAAACCACCGAAATGCAGGCCTCGGAAAGAAGAAAGAGGCCGGTTAAGACCTGATGCCAACATCGGGAACCGCAGGATCTCTATGAAATATCTAAGAGGCGTGAAAAGGAGATATCAACGAAATGACCTGTTCCTGTGCGCTCTGTAAGGAGACCAGGGGACTCATTGAGCAGGCCCTGATGCAGAGAAAGACTGAATCACCCGAATTTGCGGAATCATGCGCAACCCTTGCTACCCTCTATGAGAGATACGGTGAGCTAAGCGAGGCATCAGAGGATGAAGAAGAGAGGATTAAGCAGGAACTCAATAACATACGGGCCCTTTGTAGCGATGAAGACCTGTGCACCAGAGTCGATTGGGCCTTGGAGGAGTATATCTCCATAGAGGAACTAATAGAGGAATTGGACGCCGCCCGAACCAGGCCAAAATACGTTTCCCAGATCATAGGCAGGCTGGCCGAACTCTCCCAGAACACCATTGACCTCCTGCCGTTCCGGCCCAAGGGTAGCTACACGGTGGAAATCCTGGAGATGGACGAGAGCAGGGCGTTGGCCAGGCTCAGCACGGAGATCGGGACCCACCAAAAGGCCATATACATATACCTCTTCGTCGATATCGGCGGGACGCATGGCCAACCCGAGGTTACCATAAAACGGGGTATAGTGGAGACCGATATACCCCTCCAGCCCACGGTTCGTACCGAGGCTTTCAAGGACAAGATATACGACAAGATCGAGATAAAGCTTTTACACGAGCGCTTTACCGAGCTCATGATACCCCCGGAGGCGGTGGAAGCCCTGGTTACCGGTAGTTCCTGGTACTCCGAACTCGCCGATGTGGTGGTGGTACCTCCGCTGACAGAGTTGGTCGATGACTTCAAACCCCACACGGGATCGCCTACATACGAGGAGATAGAACGCCTGGAGGAGGAAATCAGGCCCACGGTTCTGTCCTATCTTCTGGACAAGGTCCGGCCTCTTCACCAGGAGCTAGCCGATCTCAGGGCTAGGAAAGGAACCGACGACGAGGCGGAGAGCGAACTGGAAAAGAAAATGGCCGAGAGGAACAAGCTCTTCGGCATGATGAAGCTCAGGCTGTCCACTGATGAAAGGACCACTATACACATTCACGATCATACCATCCAAAAAGTAACCACCATGCCCCTACCCCACACCATAGATGTCCACATAAAGACCTGGGAGGATGAACCGTGTATGGCCAGGCTGCTAACCAAGGCCATACGTGAGATCCAGGAACAGGATATCCTTAAACACACCATAATGGAAGTCAAATCAGTCCTACTCCCAGAGCCCAAGGTAGCCCCACCGAAGAGGATAGAAGCCGAGACCATACTGGAGAAATACCCGATACCAGATGAGCAAGAGGCATTGGTGTTCAGAAACGGGAAGATGACCATCGAAAAGCAACAGCTCACCAAGGATTTGGGCCTGACCGAGGTTTTAGTTAGGATACTATCATCGGCCGTCGATGTGGATGAATGCAGGAGGGAACTCTGCACGGAAGATATGATCCCCGGTGACAAGTTCGCCGGTACTGTTGTCGCCGTGGGGAGGGACGTGCAAAACCTCGCCCAGGGAGATATGGTGGTTGGAGTCCCAATCCTGAGGTGCGGTAAGTGTCCAAATTGCATGGAAAGCGGAGCCTGTAGCGACCCCCTGAAGGTCGGGTCCGATGTCGATGGTTCACACGTGCAATTCATGAAACTCCCGGAGGAAAACCTGCTCCGGGTACCATGCGGAAAAGTCAACCTGGATAGCCGACCGGATGCCGCCTGTCTGGCCGAAGCTCTGGCCATTGCCGAACACGCGGTCACCAAGAGCACCGTTTTTACCAAGAAGGGGATCATGGACTACCAGCTCAACAAACCCATCCTGGTCATGGGAACCAATCTGGTGGCTCTAAACATACTACAGCGTCTTCTAGAGGGATATTCCGATAACATAATAGTTCTCGACCACAGCGAGGAAAAGCTGGAAAGGCTCAACGCTCTTCCCGACGGCCCTGACCTCTTCGGAAGTCGGATATTCCCGGTTCTCGTCACATCGGTTTCGGAGGCCGTTCCAAAGGTGCTGGAGCTGGCAGGTAGAAGAATCCGTATGATCTTCAACGCCCTTGGTACCAGGCGTTCCATGGAGATAGCCTACCGGGTCACCGACGTATACGCCATACTTGTTAACGTGGCCTATAAGACGGAGGATATCGGCGGACTCCATCCCCTAATAGAGGGGAAGAAGGTAACCATTTACGACTGCGCAATGGTGCCCTTTGATGAGCTTAAATTCTATATGGAGATGGCACTAATCTCCATGAGCTACTCCAGGCTTGAACCCTGGAGGTTCAAGTCGCTCCGACTGGGTATCGAGGATGCACCCCCAATACTGGAGAAGGTTATGAGCAGGGACAGCGAGATGATGGGGCTGACCCAGATCACGGTGAGACCACGGGTTTAACTTGAATACTCTGGGGCCAAAAAATTTGGCTGGAAATATGAAACCCTTCTCCTCCACAAGGGGCAATATACCTCATTTTCCAGCATTTTGGGCGACACAAACCCCTTTATGAAGGACGAAGAACGCATTTAAGCACCTTATAAGCAAAATCTTTTTAAACCGAAAAACGAGCCTTTTAAATAGGGGCCCATCTTTATGGATACATCTCCGAATATCGAAGTGCAAAACATCGTAGCCTCGGTTGATCTCAAGACTGAACTAGACCTGGTTGAACTAGGTTCTCTTTTAGACGAGGCCCAATATGATCCCGACAGCTTCCCTGCCTTGATCGTGAAGCTTAAGGAACCCAAGGTCTCCTTCCTGGTGTTTAGAAACGGGAAGATAAACTGCACCGGAGCCAAGAGCGTTGACATGGCCAAGGAAGGAGTGGGAGAGCTGGTCAGAAGGCTGAGAAACGTCGGAATAGATATCAAGACCAAGCCGGAGATAATAGTCACCAACGTGGTGGCCACCGTTGATCTCGGTGTAACCCTGAACCTGGACGAGATAGCACTGAACATCGAGAACATCGAGTATGAACCGGAGCAATTCCCGGGCTTGGTCTACAAGCCATACGGTTCAAGGATCTCGGTGCTGGTTTTTGGAACCGGGAAGCTCGTGCTGGCTGGAATGAAACACTCCTCTGACGCCATAGGTATTGTAGACGGATTGATGCAGCGCCTAACCGACCTCGGATTAATGTAGAAAGCACTGAGAAATAGAAAACGAAAAAAAGAAACGAAAACGGCGGCCGTTAGCTAGCCGCCGTTGGACTCACTCAATCAGTCAAAGTCCATGTCAGAGTCCTCATCCTCTCCTTCTCCAGCGCCACCTGCGCCTCCGCCTCCGGCGCCCTTAGATGATATCACATCATCTATTCTTAGAAGCATTGAAACGGCCTCGGTGGCCGATGTGATGGCCTGTCTCTTGATACCAGCAGGATCGATC
The DNA here is from genome assembly GCA_964621445.1 of Hadarchaeota archaeon (SeqCode). GTDB lineage: Archaea > CAYQAE01 > CAYQAE01 > CAYVLA01 > CAYVLA01 > CAZUNO01. Next base: position 31,380 of record CAZUNO010000003.1, read on the forward strand.
ACATTTAGCTCTGACATGTCTGCGACCGTCTTGTTGATAACATCCAGGCCGATCTTTGTCCCCTTTTCACTCGATTGGGCTATTAGATCCTGCACGGTGTCGATGGGATCCATACCAGCATTTTCGGCCAGGGTTCTTGGCACGCGCTTAACGGCACTTGCAAAGGCTTCAACTGCCAGGCCTTCTCGTCCACCTATGGATTTCGCATGCTGGCTAAGGCCCGTGGATATTACGGCTTCGCAGGCACCCCCACCGTAGACGATGAATGGGTCCCGGGCAACCAGGCCGGTGACGGATACTGCATCGTGTAGAGCTCTCTCCGTCTCGTCCACCACGTGCTCGGTTCCTCCACGAACCAGGATGGTAACTGCCTTTGGGTCCTTACACTTCTCGACGAAAATCATGTCGTCGCCAGCAACCCTTCTCTCCTCGACAATCCCGGCCTCTCCAAGGTCCTCAGCACTTAGTTCCTGGACGTTATTGGTTATGGTAGCTCCGGTTGCTCTGGATAGCTTCTCCATATCACTCTTCTTTACCCTTCTCACAGCCAGTATGCCCTTCTTGGTCAGGAAATGCTGGGCCAAATCATCGATGCCTTTCTGGCATAGAACCACATTGGCCCCACTCTCCACGATCTTGTCAACCATTTCACGGAGCATATCCTCCTCCTGGTCCAGGAACTGCTCCAACATGTTTGCATCCGAAACGTGGATCTTAGCATCGGTCTCGGTGTCCTTTACCTCGAGGGCGCAGCTGAGGGTCGCTATCTTGGCGTTCTCCACCTTCTTGGGCATTCCGGATTGGACCCTTTCCTTGTCTATGATAATGCCCTTGACCAGTTCGGTGTCGGCAACGGTGCCTCCTTCCTTCTTCTCGATCTTTATGTAATCGATGTCGAAGTCGTAACCCTCTCCCTCTCGCTTCTCGGTCACTACCTGCTTCACGGCGCCAACCGCTATATCAGCGAGATAGTCAGAGATATTATCGGTGCCCTTTCCGGTCATGGAGGTGATTGCCACCTTCCTCAGCACCTCTTCATCGTCGGGGTCGACCTTTTCTGCGATTTCATTTAGGATTTCGAGGGCTTTCTCCTCGGCTGCTCTGTATCCCTGAACTATTAGGGTGGCGTGGACGTGCTCGTCGAGCATATCTTCCGCCTCCTTGAGCAGCTCCCCGGCCAGAACCACTGCCGTGGTCGTACCGTCGCCAACCTCATCATCCTGGGCTTTGGCAACCTCCACCATCATCTTGGCGGCAGGGTGATCTACGTCCATCGCTTCGAGTATGGCCGCACCGTCATTAGTTATCACCACGTCACCCAGGGTGTCCACGAGCATCTTGTCCATGCCCTTGGGCCCCAGAGTGGACCTCACGGCCTCTGCGATAACCTTCCCAGCCAAGATGTTATTGGACTGAGCGTCCTTTCCTCTCGTTCGCTCGGTCCCTTCTTTCAGAAGAAGAACCGGTGTACCTCCAAGTTGTCCTGCCATATTTTTTCACCTTCAGTCTCATGATAGTGTACTTTTCATCGAAATGACTTCTTGGTTATATAAAAATATTCCCCCGGCTCGATCGGCTGAAGCACCGGTTACTAAACGCCGTAACAACATCCATTAGTGGAATCGAGTTCACGTTTCAGGGTATGAACCATATGACTCAGGAAACCCCGGAGGTCTTCCTTGCTCCCAACGGCTTTGACTGTGACGTCGCATTTCACCGGGGGGGATGGACCGCCTTCTATGTCTCCACTCCCAGCGTGGACTTCGACCATCTGGAAGAACTGGGTAGATACAAGGTCAGCTTCAGGCATGGGTCCAGTGAGAAGAATTGGAGGGATGCCTTCATCTCCCAGAAACGAGAGATGCATATGGTGGGTAGTACAGATGAGGGCATCAAGGAGGCTCATCTGGCTTCGGGTGAGCGCATGACCGCCCCCTCATTAGTAATAAGGGATGGTTTATACGCGGTTTGGGGGCAGCGCAGCGGTGGAATCTGGGAACTACAACTCTGGAATAAGGGTTCTATTAGCACCCTGTACCAAACACGGAATGTCATTAGGCGGCCCAGACTGGCGGCTGACTCCTCTGAAACCCTTTGGGTTGCCTGGGAGGAGACGACTCCGGACGGACACATGGTCTCCTTGATGTCCCAGGAAGAGGCCCCAAAAACCCGTTGGTCTTCACCGGGCACTGGAATCAACATCTCCTCCGGGTCCGGAGGAGCGGTTTGGCTCCTTTGGGAGTGCCCGAGTAAAGAGGGCACGCAGCTAAAGCTCTGGAACGTAAAAGAGGACGGAGCTCCTTCCGTCGTGCCCTCAAATGGCACCATGAATATAAACCCGGATCTTACCGTCGATGGCGAAGGGAATGTACTAATGGTCTGGGAATCCTCCCTGGCTTGGGGAAGGGATCAAAGAGCGGGATTGAATCGTAGGATCGAGGGGTGTATATACGACCCCCGACCGGACGAGTTTAGAAGGATCCAGGGAACTGAAGAAGGGTACCTACCCATTCCCGACCTGGCCTTCAAGGACTTCAGCGTCCAGAACATCGTACCCATCCATCCCAAGATAGCTAACTCCTCGTCGGGAATAATCTGCACGTTTAGGATGTTCCACCCCCGGGGGATCAAATCCTTCGGCTGGGACATCTGCAAAATACATCGACACGATGGAAAATGGGTTCAACCAACGGTTATCAGCCAGGGGCCGGGTTATCCCGATTCCGCCTACGGTGTCTCCCTCAAGGGAGATAGATTACTACTGGCATCTCATCGGTGCGATCATAAGCCGCAGCTTACCTACGAGGAGCAGGATCGGGGAGAAGAGGCCAGGGATACCCAACGGGCGGTAAATCACAGGATATCAGTGATCAACCGTCCAGCCTTTGAATCGAAAGGGCAAGAGGCACCTGTTCTGGAAAGGGGTCAGGCGCAATATGTCCCGGACCTGGACGTCCCTGACCCCATAGCCGGCCCCGGAAAGGGGATTCCCGATACCGGGTATCAGCTGATATGGGGAGACATACACGTTCACTCCACCGCCTCCAAATGCATGAGCGCCAACGACGGCACCCCCATGGACAACATCCGTTGGCAGAGAGATGTCATGGATTCCCAGGTCCTCACTTTGACCGAGCACGTGGAGTACATGTCGGGACAGGAATATACTCGTAATGCGGATTTGCTGGAGGGAGAGGCCTGTGAAGACCGAGCTATACTCTACGGACTGGAGTGGGCAAAGAGCCCGGCCCATCACACCAACTTCTTCTGCATCTCCAGAGTGGTATATGACCACCTGAGGACCATCCTACTTAGCGAAAATCACCTAAGTGAGGTCTTCGACAGGGTGAAGAAGGAGCTACCTCCCCAATCGGTTTGTGCCATAAGGCACTTTCATGGGGAAAACGCCGACCAGTTCGGGGTTTCCGGGCCCAGAGTTACGGAGACCTTTGACGGGGAGGTAGAATGGGCCATGGAGGCCGTCCAGTCCAGGATAGACGCGATGACCGGGGATAATGGGCGTAGACTACCCCGATTTCCCGCTAATTTCCTCCAGCAAGGCGCTAAAATCGGGTTGGTGGGTGGGTCCGACCACTGCAGGGATAGCAGAAGGAGATTTTGCTTCACCGGGTTCTGGGTTGACGAGATATCTCCTCGGGGAGTTTTCAAGGCCCTCAGGGAGCGTCGGACCACGGCCACCGCATCCGGTAGGATAGCTCTCTGGCTGGAAACCGAAGGCGGAGAGGTGGAAATGGGCTCGGAGGGGCGAACAACATCACCGGTTGTCCTTAGGATAAAATATTCAGCCGAATCGCCTCTGAAATCCCTCCAGATATGGAAGGATGGGGAGTTCATCGACCTGGACACACCTGAAGAAAGCAGTGGAACGGTTAAATTCGTGGACCCGGACAGCGAAGGGCAGCACTGTTACCTGGCCCGTGCCACGTCAAGTAGCCATTTTCCCAAAATCAACGTTCTTGCCTATTCATCCCCCATATGGATAAAAGTAGAAAGATGACCGGCTATCCCCCGGGATAGTTCTCATCAACCCATTTCTTTATCCTGGGGGCCAGCCTGCTGCCGATCCCGGGAACGTTGGACAGCTCCGCCACATGGGCCTCCTTTATATCAGGAAGCCCGCGGTAACCGGCATCCAGAAGGGCTCTCCCTCTAACCCGGCCCACCTGGGGAATGGAAACCAGAGGCAGGACCTCCTCCTTAATCCCGTATCTTACCCGGTTTCGAAGCTTATCGATCTCTCCCCTCCCCCCGCTTCTCAGGACCCTGCCGATCTCGCTAGCTGCGTAGAGAAGCCAGTCCGCCGTCTCCAGTTTAGCTCTGAGACCGCCTGGAGCCACCCCAAATCGCTTCATGATGAGGTTCTCCCCGCATTCCTCTATCCAGGCCTCAAACATGGTGGCGGTCCTCAAGGCCTTCAGGAACTCCTCATATGAATATCCCCATTCATTGGGAATGGGAACTATCCCATCGGACTTCACCTCCTCCATTCGGTCCTCCATATCTCCCCAGTCACCCTTGAGCCTCAGTAGCGGTCTCATCTCCACGGTATAACATATCATAAGTAGCAGGGAAAGAGGACTTGGTTTCCTATCCCTCTTTTTCATTCCCTTCATGGCCTCACATAGCCGGTACCCGGTATCGGGATCTATGTAGAGCTCGGATACCCGCTTGCCGATCTTGGTAGGACGGTACCTCCCGTCCCTCATTTTGATAAATCCATAATCCACAAGATCCCGGACCACGCCCTCGATCTTGGATTCCAACTCCTCGCTGGCGCCGAATTGATGGCCGTGAAACGTGGTACCGATAACCCTCATCAGGTCATGCCACTTGGACACGAAGTCGGATGCTATTAGCCCCAAAATATGCATTCTGAGCACCGGCTCCAGGGCCATCTTGGACCTTATGGGCTCGATGTCTCCGCGGAGATACCTCTCCTCTATCTCCTTCTCCGACCCCTTGGACTTTGCTATGCATACCGCCTCGCCATGGTCGTCGTACTGGGGCCTCCCCGCCCGGCCGCACATCTGACGATACTCGAGAACTGGGATATACTCGGCTGCAAATCCGGTGAATCTTTTCAGATTACGAATTACCACCCTCATGGCCGGCAGATTAACACCGTAGACCAGGGTGGGGGTCGCAGATACGACCTTGATCAGCCCGGATCTGTAGCTATCCTCAACTATCCTCTTCTGCTCGCTCGTCTCCCCTGCATGATGAAAAGCTGTTCCCTTTCTGACACAATCGGCCAAACGCTCGCATTGAACTGTGGGGGTCTCCACGGCGGAAAGTATCTCGTCGGCCAGACCCGAGAGCTGCAATAGGTGTTCCTCTCCCAGCAGCGACTCCATGGCGGACGCTGCGTCCTCGGCCAGACGCTCGGCCCCCCTGCGGGTGGACGCAAAGAGAAGTGCTTGTTTTCCCTCTCTAACCACCTCCCGAGCCAACATTATTGCCGGCGAACCGCCCTTCTCGCCCACTTCACGTAGGTCCTCCTCATCGCCATCGATGAACCTGATCCGTCCGTTTCTGTATATGCCCTGGCTAAGTTTAACCGGTCGCCAGTCGGAGGATACCAACACTCCATCCAGCCAGGCGGCGACCTCCTCAGGGTTCCCTATGGTTGCCGACAGGGCCAGAATCCTGGTGCTGGGATTCATCTCCCGAAATTTGGTTATCACCATCTCCAGTGTTGGGCCCCTTCTCTCGGAGTCCATTAGGTGAATCTCATCCACCACTACTATGCCCACGTCATCGAACCACATGGGCCTGGACCTGAGTATGGAATCGCATCTCTCCGAGGTGGTGATAAGGATATCAAAATTCAAGTGGTAGGGCGACCTCGAAAGATCTCGATCCCCGGTTTGTACCCTCACCTTGTATCCAAGTGGGGAATATTTTTTCTCGAACTCCGTGTGTTTCTCCTTGGCCAATGCCCGTAAGGGCACTATGTAGACCACCTTCATTCCGTATTTGACCAGCGCTTCCATGAATGCAAACTCGGCCACGGCGGTTTTTCCGCTGGCGGTGGCTGAGCATATGACCATGTTCCGATCGCCCAAAGCCCCCTTTTCTAATGCAAGTTTCTGCACCGGGTTGAGCTCCTGGTACCCCGATTTCTCCATTACCAACTTGACGACATCTTTTTCAGCCCGATCCTCTTCCCGGTCCTCGGGTTCCACAAGTCGTCTCTGACCTCTGAGATCTCTTCCCGATAGCCTCAACGTGGTTAAATGGGCAGGACGACGAATAAATCTTCTGAAACTAGGAAAGGTTTGAAATCTCTCTTGCCAGACTCATCTGTCTACTGAAAGCTCCCTTCGCCTTTCCCCGTCTTGTTAGGTCGCCGATATTGCCCATTACTTCACTTGAAATTGGTGCCGGCTGCTCCCCGGCCATCGATGAGCCGGACAGGGGCATGAAATGATGAATCCTGATCTCACATCCCCGGTCGACGAGCTCGGAGATCAAACCCACGGTTTCCAGCTGATCGCTCTCGGTTTCTCCTGGAAAACCGAACATCAAATCCACACAGGGAACCAGGCCTGCATCCAATAGAATATCCACCGCGGAACGAATATCCCTCACCTTATGTCCCCTTCTCATTTTCCTGAGAATATCATCCGATCCCGATTGCCCCCCGATACTCACTCGTTCATTATCCGCCAATCGGGATATCAGATCTGCAGTCTCTGGGGTCACGAAATCCGGTCTGGCCTCGCTGGGAAAGGTTGAGAAGAATATCCTCTTCCTTCCCGGGAGGTTTCTCAGGGATTCTAGAAGCTCCTGAACCCGTGAAACATTGGGATTTCCATTCATTGACCCGTAACCCAATGAGTTAGGAGATATGAATCTGAAATCCCACCGATCCCTTAGCTCAACCAATCTCCTGGCAGCCTCCAGAACCGAGCCAACGGACCTGTGACGAAGTGGTCCGCAGCATTTCGGAACCGAACAATACCTGCATTTAAAGAGACATCCCCGGCTGATCTCAAGTGGGGGGTACAGAGCATGCTTGAAGGAAACCGGTGGGTAGCGGTCAAGGCTATCGATGGGTTCTCCCCTTACGATGGGCCATGAACCCGGCCTTTTTTCTCCACAGAGCGCATTCAATACACCAGGGAAAATTATCTCCCCTTCACCCCTCACCACGGCGTCAAACCCGATTTCCAGCACCTTTTCCGGCGATCCCGTCGCATGGGGCCCACCAGCAAGCAGTTTTGCCTCATGACCGAATTCTTTCCTGATGTCCCTTACCAGTGACATCGTTTCCAGGAATTCCGTGGTCATGAAGGACATGCAACATATCACCGGTTTGAAATCCGGGATGAGCCGACCTATACGGGAAATAACATCCTTGGAGAGGAATACCTTCCCCTCAAAATCCGACTGCTCTATGGAATTGACCAGAGGAACGTAGCTATACCAATTTCTATTCGTAGTATGAAAGACGATCGCTGGTCTCAACTCATCTCCTCAGCTAAATCCCGATGAGAAGGGGGAGGTCCTGAAGCTTTCCCTCGGGCAGGACACCGTCTGCATACCTCTCAACCATGCCCCCCTTATCATATGCTATTCCGGTTCCCGCCTTCCGAATAATTGAAAGGTCATTCGCCCCATCACCCACCGCCAATACCTGGTCCAGGGTTAAGCCGAGGTCGCTGGCCAGCTCCTTCATCTTCCTGCACTTCATCTCCCGGTCGATGACCTTCCCTCTCACCGTTCCGGTCAGACGCCCGTCCTTGATCTCAACCTCATTCCCTATGGCGTGGTCCATTCCAAGTCTCTGTCTGGCCTTCTCGGTGAAGAAGGTGAAAGCACCGCTTATGATTGATGTCTTCATGCCTCCCATTCTCAGCCTTCTCAGGAGCTGGGACACGCCCTCCGTGGTATCCGCCTTGGCCCAAACGTCCTGCAACTGTTCCTCGGTGACCCCTCTCAGGAGGGCAACCCTCTGTAGAAATGATCTCCTGTAATCCAATTCACCCGACATGGATCTCTCTGTAAGCTCCTCGACCTGTTCCTTCTTTCCCGCCACCTTCCCAACCTCAACTATAAGTTCCTGGGCCACCAGGGTGCTATCAAGGTCAAAACAGGCCAGCTTCTTTCCTTTTTTAAAAAGGGAAAGGGGCTGGGAGATCATCCCTAAATCATGCCTCTCCGCCATATCAAGGAAATCCGGTCTCTTCTCGATTAGAGGGGTATGTCTCTCAGTGGAAAGACGGAAGTCCAAAGCGGCTGGCTGACCGGGATTGTGGTCCATCCTCACCAGGTCCAGTCCTGGGACCTCGTTTGAGAGATTCTCAAGCTTTCCTAGAAGGGCGGATTGACATTCCTCGGTCCTATGGACATTTCCAACCGCTCTAATAAACCAGTCCGATCCGGGAGGCGGGGGGTTATCGGCCACGGGGTTTCCCAGAGAAACGGAAATTCCCGGACCAACGATATCGGAGACTCTTTGGGTGGAGGTAGAGGAGGCAAGCCAGACATAGAGTAGGGTCTCCTTCCTCAGGGTTCCCAGGAGCGACAGACCTTCCTTGTCGAGAATTCTAACGATTTCTATTGCAGAATCGGTGGGATCCAGTTTCAGCAGGAAGATCTTACCCCTGGGGGTCATGCCTTGGGCACGTCTAAGTTAGCTAATTAATATTGTCGCCTTGAGATTGTCCTTTCCAGTCCTGGATTTTGGTATCCGAATAGATTTTATAAGCTCAAGAGGACTTGGAAGAAAGATGGAAAACGGTGTCTCCCGGCGGCAATTCATCAAGGCCAGCTTTGCTGCATCCGCCCTTGCGCTTGCAGGTTCCAAAACGGTCGCTGCCCAAACGGAGCCGGGACCCGACTCCATAATAATGGCCAGGGACGGGACCCCAAATGAGCTGGTATCAGCGGCCCTGGAGCCCATCGGGGGGATGGAACGTTTTGTCAGCCCCGGTGACACCGTGCTGGTTAAGCCTAACGCAAGTTTCGCCGTTGGACCCGATACGGGACCCAACACGAACACGGCCGTTGCATCAACGGTAGTTGGGCTGGCCCTCGAGGCAGGGGCAGACCGGGTTGTCTTGGCCGATCACACCATAAGTAAGCCTGGTTCAATAACCACCAAAATCAATGGGCTCAAATCCGCGGCAGAGAGCTACGGAGGAGAGTTCCTCGTCCTACAGGAAAGCTCAGATTTTCAATCGGTACCCGTTGAAGGGGCAACAACGCTGACCGACACCGATGTCGCAAATATTTACCTAGATTCCGACACCCTCATCAACCTCCCCGTGCTCAAACACCATGACGCAACCGGCTGTTCCATTGGTCTCAAGAACCTGATGGGTCTCGTATATGACCGTAGCTTTTTCCACAAATACGGGCTCTACACCTGCATTGCGGAACTGTCCCTGGCCATCAAGCCCGACATTACCATCGTGGATGCCACCAGGACATTAATGACAAACGGTCCTCGAGGACCCGGCGAAACACAAGACCTGGGCAGGATTGTAGCGGGTGTAGATCCAGTGGGCGTGGACGTCGCATGCATCGGACTGGGCTCTTCTCTAGGCTATTCGGGTTTTGATCTGGATAGGCATAATGAGTATATATCCATTGCACAGGACCTTGGTATCGGCGATGGTAATCAGGCGTCCGTGGCCGCCAAGACCTTTGACTGGGACTCCTCCCAACAGGATTGGAAGTGCATCGCAACCGAGGATAATGGAGGTCTGCCGGAATGGACTCCCTACGCATCCCTATCCCTGGCATCGATTGCACTGGGACTGGCTGCCACCACTTTCGACCGCAGGAGGGGCCGGGATGTCCAGTAAGGATGGGGAAAATACACCGTTCAACGATATGAGCAGGCGCAAATTCCTCGGGGTTGTCGCTGCAGGCGGTGCTATCTCAGTGGCCGGGATTAGCATGGGCGGGAAAACAGAGGAAGTCGATCTACTCAGGCCACCGGGCTCCATCGAGGAGGATGGATTTCTATCCCTCTGTGCTCGCTGTGGGAGATGTGTGAGCGTGTGTCCCAACTCGGCGCTGCGCCTCCAGGGATTTGAAAATGGTGTACATAATTGGTTGACCCCGGAGCTAGTTCCGGGAAATGGCTATTGCATCATGCCCGTAAACGGTTGTCAGAGGTGCATAGAGGCCTGTCCGGCCAAGGTTCTCCAGCCCATCGATCTGGAGGACGTGGCTCCTGGCGAGCTATCAGGCCGGCTGAAGATGGGAACGGCGTCGGTGGACACCGACATCTGTATCCCCTATTCCCTTAAGCAGCCCTGTCTTGCATGTAAGGAGATATGTCCCGTTGAGGGAGCAATAACCACACACGGAGGAGAGGGAGAGGGAGGCCGGATCAAGAAACCCGAGTTCAATAACGATATTTGCGTGGGGTGCGGGGCGTGTGAGAATGCCTGTCCCACCACCCCCAAAGCGGTTACCGTATCCTCGGAAGGTGCCTTGAGAACCGGGTGGAGGGACAGAATATGACTGAGGAGAAAGGCTTTCTCTCCTCCATAAAGGCCAGGTACCTCAGGCACATCGTCCAGGCCCAGGTGATGATCGTGATGATATATGCGGTCAGCCATCCGCAGATCCCGGTCTTCGTTCTTTGGAGGATCGACCCTCTGCTGAGTTTCGGTGCCGCCCTGTCAGGGGAGGTAATTGCTCTTGGATTCATAATTCTGGCCATTGCCATGCTAGTTCTCGCCGCAATCCTTGGCCGGGCTTTCTGCGGATGGGTGTGTCCCATCGGGTTCCTCCAGGATTTAACCTCCTATGGCACAAATAAGAAATGGATGCCCGAATCCCTCAGATACGTCAAATACGCGCTATTAATCGGAGGTCTCGGCATGGCCGCTGTGTCGGGCTGGAATTTTCTGCATTGGATAACACCACTAAGCATGTTTCCTAGAGGTATTTCACCGGTCTGGGAGTGGTTCGATACCTCAGTATTTGGGCTTTCCATCCTATTATTGGCCCTGGGGTTTTCTGCCGTTACCGAAAAGAGAGCCTGGTGCAGGTATGTGTGCCCTCTCGGAGCAATGCACTCCCTTCCCTCCGGGTTCCGCGCGGTAGGAATCGACCTCGACCGGGATAAATGCATCAAATGCATGAAATGTGAGAAGGCATGTACAATGGGCATCATAGACATAAAGGGGCAATGGGGGTTGAGATGGGATTCCGAGTGTATCGACTGCCTTTCCTGCCGTGATGTCTGTCCGGTTGATGCCATAAATCTATCAACTAGGTTTTGATACGGAAATCATGCGAATTTTATTCATACATGTGGAATCATTTCATTACGAGGTAAAGGAAAGCACCCCGGTGGCCATGGATATTGGCCCATCGGAGAGGGAGAAAACCCTGGGAGAATCGCTCCTCGTCCTCTATGCCGTCGAGGATGTCGATGAAAAAGATCCTATAATGGTGTCCGAACTGGCTGCACTGCAAATCGAGGAATACCTCTCAACTATAGGCAAGAAACAGATAGTGCTCTTCCCCTTCGCCTACCTTATAGGTAAGGACGAGAAAGGCTCTGCATCCACCGCAGGTAGGATGCATCATCTACTTATGGATGCCCTTGGGAAGAGGGACTTGCCGGTAGTTCCCTTTGGATGGTATAAAAAATTCTCCTTAACCTCTAAAGGACACCGATATGCGGTTCATTCCGCCAGGGTTGTCCCCGAAGGTTAGTCATCAGCCCTTGTTGGCCTTGTCCAGAAGCTTCATCATGAGGTCCTGTTCCCGGTTCTTTCTCGACTCGTATATGGAATCCACGACCTTCCTCGCTTTATCCCTCTTCTCGAGTCGCATAAGCTCATCAACATACTCCTTGTCTATGCCGGTGAGGAGCCGAGACCGGCGTTTTCCACCATTCGTCGACCCATCTGGCTTACCAGCTCTGGACTTCACTCTTTCTATCTCCTCTTCCTCTTCCATCATTTCCAGTATTTCAATATACTCTTTATCTATTGGAGAGAGTCCATCACCATCAACGTTCCTTCTTCTGTTATAGGAAAGGTCTAATGCCTCCTCGGCCTCTTCCTTATTCCCACCCTCCAGCAGGGCCTCGTAGCATTCCCTTTCCTCCGGGGTAAACAGGGAATCCTGTTTTCTCTTGCTTTTCTGATAGAATTCATCCACTTTGTTCTTCGCGTCTTCGTTATAGCCAAGTCTGATGAGTTGCTCGATATAATCTCTGTCCAGGGGTGACATAAGCGCCCCCTGGAAAACCTTGACTACCTCTTGCTCAGACATCCCATCACTTCTTCACGGATCCTATTGAACTGGGTTAGCTAAAATGATTTAATATATAAATATCTTGCATTATACCTGAAAAAAATTTTGTATTTTACTATAATTATTTTTCAAATTGAATATTTTCCCTTTGAAATCTCTTCTCCTTCCTTGATCCCCCCGGGAATTTTATCAGATCATAATAGTTATCTGTTCCCTGAACAAGACGTCATGGGAATATCCATGGCCCAACTCGCAATTGATGGTGGCCCCAAAACAAGGGACAGATCTTTTCCAGGCTCTAGGTGGATAGGAAATGAGGAATTAAAGGAACTCGTTGACGTGATCTATTCCCAGAAGCTAAACCGCGTCGCGGGAACGAAGGTATCCAAACTCGAGAAGGAATTCTCAGAACTCTATGGTGTTAACCACGGCATAGCCTCCACCTCGGGGACATCCTCAATACACGTTGCCTTGGGAGCAATCAATCCTGATCCTGGGTCGGAGGTAATTACCACCGGAATCTCCGATATGGGAAGCATAATCCCAATACTGGCCCAGAACTGCATCCCGATATTTGCCGATATGGACCCCAAGACCTACTCAATGGATCCAGATGACCTAAAGGATAAGATAAGCGAGAGAACCAAGGCGGTGATCGCCATTCATCTGTTCGGGCTAATGGGGAATATGGAAGAAATCCGTGATATATGTGATGAAAATGACATATACCTTATCGAGGATGCCTGCCAGGCCCATATGGCCGAAAGCAATCAGAAATTGGCAGGGACATATGGCCATTTCGGGTGCTTCAGCTTCCAGCAATCAAAGCAGATAACATGTGGGGACGGGGGCATGACCATTACCGACGATCCCGACCTAGCTTCACGGGCCCGTCTTTTTGCGGATAAGGCATGGCCTAGGGAAGGAGGATGGGCAAAGCGGGGCTACCTTTTCTTTGCCATGAACTACCGCATGACCGAGCTACAGGGAGCGGTTGCCCTGGCCCAGCTGAAGAAAGTGAAGGCGATAGTGGATAAGAGGAGAAAACTAGCCTCGCAACTCTCTGCCGGACTGGAAGAGGCCCAGGGCGTGAATACCCCCTGGGTTCCGGAAGGGTCAAAACACTCCTGGTGGCTTTATCCAATAACCATAGACCAGGAACTGCTCGGAGTTACGCCTGAGGAATTTGCTAAGGCGGTGAGCGAGGAGGGAATACCGATTTCCCAGGGCTACATAAAACGTCCTCTGTACATGTTCCCGGTTCTCACCGAGAAGAGGACATACGGATCATCCCACTGCCCCTTTGATTGCCCCATCTATGGAAAAGAGATCGAGTACAGAAAAGGCCTGTGCCCGGAAACGGAGCGCATACTGGAGGAAGTCATTACCCTGCGGGTCTGGGAATCCTGGGAAGAAAGCGATGTCCAGGACGCAGCCGAGGGGATAATCAAGGTGAGTGACCACTACGCCAAACCGTGAACCCGGTGACCAGGTAATTGATTGTAACACCTTTTTTGGGTCACGTCCAAGACAGGGCTTAACGGTCACCCATGAAAACCTCATCGAGAAGCTTAGAGAAAGAGGTGTTGGGAGAACGGTCTCCATCTCTCTCCAGGGCGTCTACCACGATTTCGAAAAAGGCAACCTCGAAACCCTATCCGTGTCAAAATCGAGCCAAGAGTTCATCATTCCTGCCTGTACTATTGATCCAAGGCGGTTCTATGGTCAGAGGTGCAAACTCGGGCTGGAAAAATTCGCGGTCCTACGACTTTTCCCGGATCGGCAGGGATGGCCAGTTGACTATGCTCCATTCCACAAGATTCTAGATATTGCCTCCTCGGCCGGGATCCCGATAATGATACCGGCTGGCGGAAAGGGGAGACCAACCCAGATAGCAAAGGCGGCTGAGGATTATGCAATCCCTATCATATTTAGCTCCGTCAATTATTCCACGCTTTCCGAGATACTGGTCCTGCTCGGCAAGCACTCAAACCTGTATATAACAAATGACATGTTAAACACGCCAGACGGGGTGGAGCTTTTCTGCGACCAGGTGGGACCCGAGAGACTCCTCTTCGGATCAAATTTTCCCTTCACCTATCTCCAAGGGCCCTTGATCACGATCAAAAAGGCCCAGATCCCAAGAACCAGCAAGATCAAGATACTGAAAGAGAATGCTGAAAGGATTCTGATTTGCGATGATATTTGACGTGCATGCCCATTGCGGAACCTGGTTCTTCCCCACATTTTGTGAAACCCCCGAACAAATGTCCGGTATTTGCGACAGGTTTGGAGTGGAGAAGGTGGTGGTCTCCTCCTCTCGAGCCCTAACCTACGACATGGTTACCGGCAACGCGGAGGCACTTGACTTCGTAAAACAGGACCCGAGATTCTTTGCTTACCTGTACCTGAATCCTAACGACCTCCAGGGATCGAGGGCGCAAATAGACCGCTACCTGGAAATGGACAAATTCGTGGGAATCAAACTACACCCCTCCTATACCGGCCTAAAGGCTGACTCCGAGGAAACCCTCGGACTTCTTGACTATCTTCCCCATGGTGCCATCCTCCTCATCCATACCTGGGGAGAGGACGGGGTTGGTAGGGTACATCATCTAGCCGAAAAATTTCCCAACTTCGATGTAATTATGGGGCACATGGGAGGTACCTCTCGATCAGGGTGGATGGCAGCAATAGACTCTGCATCAAGAATAGAAAACGTGTATCTGGAGATATGTGGTAGCCTCCTGCATTACGACCGGATAAAGATAGCCGTGGGCTCAGCGGGGGCTGAAAAGGTTCTGTTCGGCTCCGATATGTCCCTCCTTAACCCCTCCTTTGCCCTGGGCCAGATCATTGGGTCCTCAATATCGGAGGGGGATAAGAAGATGATACTCCGGAACAACGCGGTCCGTCTTTTTGGATTCGAGGACTAGAATCCGCCTGATAAACGAGGAATCCTTTTTGAACCTAGATCCCTCTTTGAGAATGAATGCTGCCAATCAGGGATAGAAATCCCGGGAAGACTTTCCCCTATGTAACCTATATGCTGATAGGGATAAACGTGGTGGTCTTTCTCTTCGAGCTCCTTCTGGATGGCTTCGGGCAGCTCAATTCATTCATAAGGACCTTTGGCATGGTTCCCAAATTCGTCCTCTCGGGCGAAAGGCTCCATACCCTCCTGACCAGCATGTTCATGCATGGGGGATTCATGCACATATTCGGGAACATGCTATACCTGTTCATCTTCGGGAATAACATCGAAGATACACTGGGACACTTCAAATTCCTGGTCTTCTACACCTTCTGTGGGCTCTGCGCATCTTTTCTCCACATCCTGCTGACCACGAACCGCAACATCCCCACGCTCGGGGCCAGTGGGGCCATAGCGGGTGTGCTGGGCGCTTACCTACTACTTTTCCCCCAGGCCAAGGTTGACACACTAGTTTTCTTCTTCATCATCACCTGGGTCACCATACCGGCATTCGCCCTCCTAATATTCTGGTTCGTTCTGCAATTATTGACCGGTATCTGGTCAATCGCCTCGGTCAGCTCCGGCGGGGTGGCCTATTTCGCCCACGTAGGTGGATTCATAGCCGGGGTCCTAATCGCAATTCCATTCAGAAACAAGGTAAGTAGGCCCAGGCAACGGCCTAGATTCCCCTCTTTTGAAACCGAGGACAGTTACTGGCGTTAGAGGTATTCCTTCCAGTAGGCGACGCTAGTATCCAGGTCCTCCAGTACCTTCTTCTCGCTGGCCTCAAAAGCGTGGATTATCTCCAATACCAGGTCAACCTGGCTGGCACCGGAATTGTCTATGGCCTCTATGATATCCTCTGCATCAATAATTCCCTTCTCATTGTACTCCGGCGTAAACGGCCAATGCTGGTCCATTTGACCATCAGTCTGCTGGACATGCATTACCGGAGACATCGGTCCTATCTCCTCGATCCAGGTGTAGGTATCGAGGTCCTTGCCGCTCTCGCTGTAGGTACATTGGTGACCGGTGTCCATGCAGAAGTAGATGGGAACGCCAGACGACTTATTGGCCCTCATGTATAGTTTCTTTGCATCGTCTATCCTGCAGGGAGGTTCCCTCGGAACGGGCATAGGTTCCCATAGCAGGAACTCCTGACCAAGGTCCGAGGCCAGCCTGGAGAGATGCTGGAGCGAGTCAACGAGACAGGAGCGGAGGTAGCTTCTTCGATCCTCATCACGGTAGTCGTTATAGCTCATGGAGGCCACATGCCCCCCAGTGCCCGCCGCCTCCATCTCAGCGGTCATGTGGACCGCCTGCTCGTACCATTCAAGGGCGTCGCTCCTCATGCCAATGTCGGGGTGCATGAGAAGATTGAAGGAATAGGCGCCCAGCCCGGTAAATGTGCTGTGCACCTCAACTCCATAGCGCTCCCCGGCCTCAACTACCTCTCTACTCTTTCTCGCTCTCACCGACTTGCGAACCCTGGGGTCCACCAGGTCGAACGAGAACTGAGCCAGATCCAAGTCCAGCCTTGAGCCCACGATCTCCATCCATTCACTTGCCTCGGGCCATCTCTTGACGGCAAAACAGGTATTTATTCCTAGATTAAGCTTGGCCATATCCTACACCCATAGAATGGAAAATATCCCCGTCTAATATGAGTTTTCAAAGATATCTCAATATACCAAGCAAGGCACCGTATACACCAAAGTTAAGAGATGCTCGGAGCTATTTAACCCGTGAAATTATCCTCAGGGAGGTCATTTCTAGCCAAAGGGCCGATAAGAATCGAAATCCAAGAGGGATTGATCTCCTCTCGCGGAATGACATTTGATCCCTCAGCAAGCCCCCTAATCGTTAAGGCCTGGGAAGCCTTCGATCTAGAGGTTCGTGAGGATTCCGTCATATCGGTGACCGGTAATGGAAATCTATCACCTGAAGTTAATCCATACCCCGAGCCATGGTCGGGCTTTCTAGAAAATTGGCCGTCGGATTTTCAGGGGAATACCTTAATGGTCTTCGGGAAATCAGATACCGGAAAATCAACGCTTTGTACCCTTTTACTAAATGGGATGATCAAACACGGTCTTGCCCCGTGCATGATAGATGGGGATGTGGGACAATCCGATATCGGGCCTCCAACCACCGTGGGGCTGGGATTCACTGAATCACCCCTGATCCGGCTTCCCGAATGCCCAATGGTCGACGCCTTCTTCTTCGGTGACACCTCCCCTGCAACCTGCATTGAAAAGCTAATGGACGGCATATCAATCATCGTTAAGCGCTCCCGGGAGTATTCCCGGAACGTGATTATCGATACCTGCGGGCTGGTGACCGGTGAAATAGGACGTGGGTTAGCCCTTGGGATGGTGGAGAAGATATCTCCGGATGCAATCGTGTTGCTGGAAAACGACGGCGAGCTGGAATATATGACCGGAGGTAGTCCTTCAATCCAAAGGCTTCCCGCTCTACAAACCAGCAAGAACAGAACCGAAAGGCGAACCTTTAGGTTCAGCCAATTCATCTCCTCATTGGAGGACTCCCAAGAACGGGTGATGGATCTATCGAAAGTTACCGTGGAAGGCTTCCTGGCCGATTATTCTGAAACAGCCTCACCTGAATTCAAGCCTACCATGACCTCTAATTCCTTGAGTCTAAAGTCCCTCGCCGACCTGGAGAACGCATTGCTTGGTATTCACAACAACCAGGTATTCGAGGGGATAGGTATCCTGGACTTCGTTGACTGCAACGGAAACAGGATAGAGGTAAAGACAAATTGTAAGAGCGATGTCGATCGCCTGGTGGTTGGCAATATAATTCTTGACGATCAAAGGGAGCACCGGATATGCAAGAACTGAATCTAGGAAATCCTGGTTAGGTCACCTCAGACAAATCTATAAGTAAATGGACAGCTCGGATTACTATAGGGATATGATGAGCGATCAGAGACCCAATGTTATCCTGTTCACGACCGATCAACATCGGGGAGACCACATCGGGCTCTCAGGTCACCCTGTTGTCGAGACCCCGAATCTCGATAGTTTCGTTAATCAGGGCGCCTACTTCCCAAACGCCTACACCGAGATACCGTCAACTACCGGTGCGCGAAGATGTCTACTATCAGGCAAGGGAAGCTTTGACTGCGGTCTGGTTGGATATTCCTCGGTCGAGTGGTTTGAAACAAACACCTTGGCCAGGGTCCTGGCAGATAACGGCTATCACTGTATGAACGTCGGATTTCGCAACCTTCATCCCCGAAGGAAGCTCTACGGCTTTCATAACGTGATATGCCACGATCTCCGTCCCGGCGAGGACGATTACATGGAATGGCTGAAGAAAGAGGCGGGGTACCATGCAAACGAGAGGGATCATGGAATAGACTCAAATGGCTGGTTGGCCCGGCCCTGGCACCTTGAGGAAAGATATCATCCCACGGTATGGACCACCAACACCGCATTGGAAATGCTTGAGAAAAGGGATCCAACCAAGCCTTTCTTCATCTGGATATCCCACCACAGACCTCACTCGCCATACGACCCGCCCAAGTTCTTCTGGGACATGTATATCGACCGTGAGCTCCCCGAAATACCCAGAGGCCAGTGGTCGGAAGAACACAACGTGGAAATGCCCCCTGACATGAGGGCATGGAGAGGGGAACTCTCACCGGAACAAAATCAACGCATGAGAGCCGGATACATGGGCCTGATAACTCATATCGATTACGAACTGGGACGAATGATAGAGCGGCTAAGAAGAATAAATCTCAACAATAACACCCTTTTCCTTTTCACGGCCGACCATGGAGATATGATGGGCGACCACTACCTCCACAGAAAGACCTATGCCTACGAGGGGTCGGCCCGAATACCTTTCGTGGTTCGGTACCCAGATGGCTTTGACCTGCCAACCGGAACCTACAGCCAGGTGGTGGGGCTTCAAGACGTGATGCCAACCATTATGGACGGACTGGATATCGATATCCCCGAAAATATAACTGGCAACAGCGTTCTCAAGGCCATACGAGGCGGGGAATGGAGGGAGTACCTGCACGGGGAGCACAGTCCCTGCTATTCGAACCACGAGGCCATGCACTTTCTCACCGACGGCAGGGAGAAATACATATACCTCCCGGCAACAGGCAGGGAAAGGTTCTTCGACCTGGAGGAGGACAAGCAGGAGATTTACGATCTTTCCCAGGACCCTGATTACCAAGAGCGGCTGCAAATGTGGAGGAATCGGTTGGTGGACCGCCTGGCCAACAGGGGAGACGGATTCTCGGACGGAAAAAAGCTGCTCATAAAAAAGAGCTGGAGCCCGGTCGCAGAGGAAAATATCTAGCCGGAATCAGAAAATCCATCCACCGGTCCTTCCCAGCATCATCCACACCGTGTTATTTGCAATGTGGGCCACCGAGGGGGCCACGAGGCTCCCTGTCCTCTCCAAGATATAAACCATGATTACCGCGAAAAGGAGTGCCGCGGCCAGGGCTGACGGCGGATTCGGGTAGTGGACGGCGCTGAAGAGCAGGGCCTGGAAAAGTGAACCCCATCTGGCCCCAACCAGGTTTCTGGCTGGCAGGTATATAACGCCTCGGAACAGAAGCTCCTCAAGCAGTCCCACCAAAACGGATAGGGATATGATCCAGACCAGCGACCAGCCAAGGCCAAGATCCGGCAGGGTCACGATCCTTTCCCCCGAAACATAGTCCAACACCCCGAAGGGCAGCCCTATCCCAGCACCAACTACAACTGCCCTGACAATTCCCCTGGAGGTGAGCCGAAGCATCGAGAACGAGAAGAAATGCCTGGCCAGGGGGAGAAGCACCAGTAGTGCCAGGGCCTGCTCAAGGTGCAGGCTCACAATATCTCCTATGTTCAGGGAAATCGCTGAGGAAGAGGCCAGCACCCTGACATACAGGGTGACGAAGAGCAGGCTGTGGGCCAGGCAGAGGTTAAAAAGTGGTTTGTTCTCCGTAAAAAAGACGGGGGATACTAGCCAGGTCACCGAGATTATGAGGAACAACAAAGGCTGTTTCTGGGCAAGTATCAATCCCGCAGGTATTGAAAGCAGGGAAAGAATCATTATGGCCTTTGCCTTCATTCCCGTGTCCACTTCAACGCAGCCCGCCCTTACATGGCTCAGCTAGGAGCGTAATGGCCTAATCTATTGATTTCTTCCAGCATGGCACAGTAGTTCTCGAACTTGGTACCCACCAGGAGGGAATGGCTGGACGCGCATATGAAGCCACCTCCGGGGGAGGCGTACTTGAGTGCATAACGAGTGAGTTCCCTGATCTCCTCAACGGTTCCACCGGCAAGTCTCTCACATGATACTCCGCCCCAGAAGGTTATCCTATCCCCGTAAAGGTCCTTGAGCTTCGCGATCTCCATACCCGCAGTCGGTTGGATTGACTGGTAACCGTCATAGCCAGCACGGACGAAAAGATCCATTATGGGCCAGTTATTTCCACACGAGTGTTTCAGAATCCAGACCCCCTGCTCGTGTGCTGCATCGCATTGCTTTTTCATCGCCGGAAAGTAGAGATCCTCTATTATCTCGGGCCTGAGAAAGGTCCCCTTGTTGTATCCGTAGTCAGCGCCCGGGGCCAGAGCATCAACGCCCTCACGGGCCAGGATCCGGTCGATGTACATGGCCCTCTTAAGATTCACCTCAACCGCCTTCTTTACGACCCAGGGTTTGGTGAGGCAAAGCCTCAGACCTCTCCTCAGGCCGCCGGGAAGTGCATAGGAACCATCCGGGCTTCTGGCAAAGATGAAATGGGTGTCACCGAGCTCGTTTATCACATAGCGCACGAGTTCCAGGCTGCTCTCATCGATCTCTGGTTCCACGTACTCGAAGTCATCGACCGTATAATCACGATCCTCATCGGAGTCATTCACCTTTATGATATTCTGGCTGGCCTCCGCGACCTTGTACACGTCCCCATTCTCGTATTTCCACATGTTCTTGCCTATTCTCTTCGGCTTTTCGTATTCCTCATCCTTGGAGGGGACGAGTCGCACCGGAACCATTTCCAGACCCATCTTCTTGCTGAACTCCACGATGTCCTTCTTCTTGCTCTCAACGATTTTGTCCCTTTCCCCTTTCCATAGGCCCTTCCATTCCCTTACCTTGGCTCGCCAGTAGGTCTTATGGCCCAGCGCTGCCTCAATAGTCGGGAAATCCGTGGCGAACTCGCCGCTTGGTACCTTATCGGGTTCCTCTCTCATAAGGGTGGTGTGGACTCTTTCCTTTGGAAGCACAATTCGTTTGCTAAATCATCTAGAAGAAAAATGTGCTCTTGCTAACAATAATCCTTTAAGCTCCACAGAGTATTGGTGGCATGACCCTCCGGTATCCATTCATTCCTGACCTCCGAGCATGGTCTGGATCCGTAAGCAATTGCCGCTAAGACGATGCCACGCCCCTACTCAGTAACCGTTTTATGGCCAGCCCAGTCTAGAAATCCCCATGGCAGTAACAATTCTTCATGGAAGGTCGCCGCGGGTAATAATAATTCTGGGTGTACTTCTAATGGCTGTTTATCTTTCCGGCTGTCTATCGGAGGGAGAAGAGGGCGAAAACATAGGGGTCATTGTCACCCTACCACCTCAAAGGGAAATGGCAGAAGCTCTGGGAGGAGACAGGGTAGATATCACGGTCATGGTCCCCCCTGATAAAAGCCCCCACGCCTATGCACCTCTACCGGCTCAGATGACCGCGGTGGCCGAGGCCGAGGTCTACATGAAGATGGGGAGTGGTGTGGAATTCGAGAACAATTACATGGACGAAATCATGGACCAGAATAAGGATCTACTGGTGGTCGATTGCTCCCAGGATATCCAATTAATAGATATGGGGGAACACCTTCAACAATCGAGCCCGGCCAATGCTCACAAGGATACCCATATCTGGCTCTCCCCTGAAAACGCCGCCGTTATCGTGGAAAACATGTTCCAGGGACTTGTGGAGGTCGACCCGGAGGGGCGAGAATTATACGAGCAAAACCGAGACGATTACCTGGAACGTCTACAGGGCCTTGACTCCTATATAGAGGAGCAGCTTCAGGGCATGGAGGGCGAAAGCTTCCTGGTATATCACCCCGCATGGGGATATTTTGCCGATGCCTACGGCCTCCGGCAGATGGCCATAGAGGAAGAGGGCAAGAAACCCGGCCCGGCCGGGGTGGCGGCCATAATCGAACAGGCCAAGGAAATGAATATTGGTGCCGTCTTCGTCTCTCCCCAGTTCGATCGCTCCGATGCGGAGACCATCGCTGATGAGATAGACGGCGAGGTTATCGTTGTGGACCCCATGGCCCCGGATTACATCGAGAATCTTAAACACGTGTCCCGGATGCTGGCCCAGGGCCTCTCCGAGTAGCTCCATCTTTCCAGCAATCGGTAGGACATTAATAGACCCCTCGCCAAGATATTACAGTTCGCGAAAGATCATTAAAACTTGGATAGGAGGGGTGAATTGACCGAGGAAAACTCGCCTTCAACCGTGATCTCTCTGGACGGAGTATGGGTGAGATTTGACCAGACGACGGTTCTGGAAGGCATAGACCTTTCGGTTCCCAGAGGAGACTATCTGGCCATCCTGGGACCCAACGGCGGTGGCAAGACCACCCTACTGCGTACGATTCTGGGTCTCGTGAAGCCCGATAAAGGCAAGGTTAGGGTGCTTGGAAAACCGCCCTCAAGGTCCAGGGATAGAATAGGATACGTTCCACAGTACACCAGGTACGATAGGGACTTCCCGATCAGCGTTTGGGATGTTGCCCTCATGGGCCGCCTACCACATAACGCACACGTGTCCGGTTACTCCAATGTGGACGAGGAGAAGGTCATGGAGGCGCTGGAAGCGGTTGATATTCAGGATCTCAGGGACAGACAGATAGATGAGCTCTCCGGCGGTCAAAGGCAACGGCTTTTCATCGCCAGGGCACTGGCCGTTGAACCGGAGATACTTCTACTTGACGAGCCCACCTCAAGCATCGATACCAGGGTGCAGACAAGCGTCTTCGACCTGTTGGCAGATCTTAACCGGGAAATAACCATAATGCTGGTGACACATGATTTATCCGTGGTATCGACCAGAGTAAAAAGGGTCGCCTGTCTAAACAGGAAGCTCATTGTTCATGATGAAAAGCAAGTCTCCAAGGAGGAGCTTGAGGAGACATACCAATGTCCCGTGGACCTCATCGCTCACGGGCGTCCCCACCGGGTTTTCGAGGAACATACATGAGCCTTGCTGATCTTTTCATGGCATTCCAGTACGCCTTCGTGAGGAATATGTTTCTGGCTGGCGTGTTGGCCAGCATAGCCTGCGGCATCATCGGAACCTACGTGATCGTGAAGAGATTGGTGTTCATCAGCGGGGGAATAGCTCATACCTGTTTCGGGGGCATTGGCTTGGCCTACTGGCTTCAATTCGAGCCCATGCTGGGTGCCGTTCTTTTCTCCTTGGTGACCGCGGTAACCGTGGGTATAACCAGCTTACGGACCAGGATAAGAGAGGACTCGACCATAGGAGCCCTTTGGGTGACGGGAATGGCTCTAGGAGTTATCTTCATAGACCAGGCTCCAGGTTACGTGCCGGATCCCATGAGCATTCTATTCGGGGACATCCTCCTAGTAAAGACACCCCACCTGTGGCTAATGCTTCTACTGGATATTGGCGTGGTGCTTACGGTGGCGATTTTTTATCGCCAGCTGCTGGCCATCACCTTTGACCGGGAATTTGCAGAGATCTCCGGCGTGAACACGGATGCACTGTACGTTTTGCTTCTAAGCCTGGTAGCCCTCACCGTTGTTTTATTGCTAAAGGTGGTGGGTGTGGTGCTGGTAATCGCCTTGCTAACGCTCCCCCCCACGATTGCCGGTCTATTTACCAACAGGATGAAGAGGATGATGGGACTGGCGGTCCTGGTAGGATTGGTGGTCACCACCCTGGGTTCGACCCTATCATGGCAGTACAATGTACCGTCTGGACCTATGATCGTGGTGGTGGCCGTCTCCGCCTTGTTACTTTCCATGGGGGCAAGGAGAGTACTGGACGAGGTTAAAAACAAGGACGAGAACTAGGCAACCCATTCCATCATGGACTTCGTTACCTCATTATTCGGTTTCCGGCCCCTTAAAAAAAGATCCAGATCCTCCACCACGGTTCTTCCCTGCCTCCAGCGCGCCTCCCGGGTCTGACCCGCAATGTGCGGTGTCATGATGGAATTTTTCCCATTCTTCCCCAGATCCTCGGGCTCGAGATCGTAAGTGTCCAGAGCACATCTAATCCTACCGGAGTTAACTTCCCGGGCCAGAGCGTCCTCATCCACCAGCTGGCTGCGGGCTGTATTCACGAAGATAGCCCCATCGGGCATTCTAGCCAGGAGCTCCTCGGTTATCATGCCCCGGTTTGCAGGTATATTTGGCGCATGCAGCGATACGACCCTTGAGCCGGACATTAGCTCCTCCAATGAACAGGGAAACGCACCTGATTTGCGTATTTCATCCCCGGGTTTGTACGGGTCATAGACGAGAACCCGACAGGAAAAGCCTCGCAGCAAGTCAACCACCCTACGGCCGACCTCACCCATACCTATGATGCCCACGGTTCGTCCGGTGAGCTCATGCATATCTCCAAACTCAGGTCGCCCCTCACCCCCGGCTTGGACGAAGCTGTTATACCTACAGAGATACTTCAGGGAGGACAGTACTAGACCGACGGTAAATTCCGCAACTGAAACCGCTATTGCTGAGGAAGCGTTGGTAACGCAGATGCCCCGATTGAACACCTCGGGCTCGATATATGATCTAACGCTACCCGCAGCGTGGGAGATTATCTCCAGGATCTCCGCCTTTTCCAGAACATGCCGAGTCACTTTGGGCGAACCCCAGGAGGTGATTAATCCTCGATGCTCTGCAATGATTTCTGAAAGTTCCTCCTGTTCCATGTCTCCGGGGCCCTGGTAGTAGGTCACCCGGGCGAAGGACTCGAGCCTGGCGAGCGCATCCTTGTCAAATAGTCTTTCCTGAAGCGAAGGGCTTACAGCCATGAGTATCTTTGGTCCCATGTCCAGATCCCTTGCACTTCTTTCTATTAACCGTAATTGGAAAAGGAGGGGTCGGGCAGCGAGAGACCTACCTTTGTCTCCTTCTCAGCCAGGTCTCTGCAACACCTATGCCCCGATATTCGCCAACCATGGACCAGACCAGGGTTAATGATCCCCCCTCGGTTGCCTCTCTGGGTAATTCGAAAACGAACTGCTTGGGCTGTTTTGGAATTTCCATTGGTCCGTGGACCTCGATACCACTGTTGGCGTCCAACTTTAACCTCGTGGTGTGTCTGTATCCCCCATAAGTTACCGTCAGCTCGTAAACCGAAACGGGATCGAGGTTCTCGTAACGCATCTTCAAGGGGGCTCCCCAAAGGGTGTTTATCTGTCTCCTCCAGGACAGCCTGCCACCTTTGGCCTTCTCAAAATCGAATGCCAGGGCCGGCCTCTCCACCCTGCCGGGATCCTCCTCCCAATCGATTTCCCTGACCAGGTGGGGTTGTTCCTCCGGGTTCCCTAGGTCGTCGTAAAACCCTCCAGGACCGGCGTCCTTCCAGTTAATCACCTGGTCCACGACCCGCGGGGTCTCCTCATCATTCCCGCTATCCAAAAGGGGTTCTAACTTGGCGGTAATCCATTCGGAATTATTCAGTGGCTCGTCGAGAAAGTCAAGAATGTCAGCTCTTTGCCGTCCTGCACCGTACTTCCTGCCCAGTTTCATGCCTATATTCTGATTTAGTGAAGCAGCCAGAGCTTCGACCCTTTTTCTCAGATCGGTGTCTCCCCCTCTTCGACCAATGATATCCAGGCACGATCTTAGCGAATCCACCGATACCTTGCCAGAAAGTTCCTTGAGAGCTTTTTTCTCCAGCTCGTGTTCCTCTTCAAGTTTCCCCTTCACGTATGCATCGAGGTAAGCTCTCAGCACAAGGAGCTGGAACCGCCAGTTATTCTTCACCGTCTGGGGAGCATCTCGCTCTATCTCACGCCACAATTCGAGAGTGGCTTCAACTGACTCGTTGGTCAGAAGACTTCCTTTCCAGTTTTGTTCCAGGGCCAAGATGCCCCTTGCCATCTCACCGTTCATGCGGCCTCCCATCAGGTACCGCGAATAATCCGTTAATATCTCCATCAAAGGGGTGTCGGGGTCCCAGTCCAGGGCGCTCCAAAGTATCTTGTTCAGGTCATCGTTCACACCATCTGAATATGTGACACTACCGCAGAAGTTCTCGGCGTACAGGTTATGGATATGCTTATGATCCCTGGGACGGGGGTTGGGACACTCCCGGCCCTCAATTAGGGCATATGCGTGGTCCCAATCAGGGGCCTGGTATTGACACCTTACCGAGTGGCATATATCCGGGTAATTCCGTACCTGGTAATCCCCGGGAAGCCTTTCTCGCATGGTCTCCACCTTCTGGGTTGCCCATGGAGAATAAACGAGGCCCCCCAGCCAACTCGGCATATGTTCCTCGATATACTGGTATAGGTAATCATTTTCCCGTGGAGTGAACATCTGGTTGGAAACCCAAATCTTGGCCTGGGGATGATTTTCCCGGAGTATTGGTGCTAGCTTTCCGGCCAGCTCCATCATCGTCCTTGCCCAGGGCTGACATTTCTCGCATTCGCATCCTCCAGGGTCCCCGCCAGGTATGAATACGTGATCTATCCTCTCCAAAGCTCCGAAAAGCTTACGCCTTGATTCCAGTAGTGCCTTTAGACCATTTGAGGTTGAAGGACAGAGGCGTTCACCGGGTTTGAAACCTTCAATTTCCTGACCCTCGAGAACCGTGTCATTCATGGGCATCCAAACATGGACCTGGAGATCATAGGAGTCCAATATCCTCGATAGGTCTTTTGCCATTTGCCAGGCCTTACGCCCGAACCCAGCTTCGTTGATTACCTCCTTGGACGTAGACGGTGCTATGAGTTCTATGCTGTTGGCTCCCCAGGCCACGAGGTCCCTTATATACTGCTCGTATTCCTCCGTTCCCCAGGAATCGTAGGTGTTGCTCTTGCGACGATAGCCAATCTGATGGCCTCTCATGGGGTACTGGGGATTACTATGAAGGGAGAAATCGTGTTCTACCCCCACGCCACCGATGGAATATACCATCCTTCTCAGAAGACGGCCCACCCCGAAGAGAAGTCCCCTGGAATCCGATCCAAGCACCCAGACCAGATTCCTGTCGCCATCAGCGCCAATGAAGTACCCCTCGGGTTCCACCGGGCAATTTTCGGTCCCAACTTCCTGGCCTAGATACCCCGGTTGATCCCTGGTTCCTAGTGCAATAACCGGCCGGGAATCATCACCCTCCCAATCTCCTAGACGTACTCCGGTTCTCCTCTCAATCTCCTCCACCAGCATCTGTTTTGCCTTGGGTCCTGGTTTATCTTCGAAGAAAAGACGAACGCAGGCTTCGCTCAGATCGAATTCCCTCTCCATGATCTATCCTCCACGGTCACCGCTCTTCAATGAAACACATGTTTATCCTCCAAGGTATTGTTTATTCAAAGACCCTTACGCTAGGAAGAATGCTCATCCTGATATAGAGAAGGAAAAGGCCACCGAAAAGTATCAACACGCCCCAGGGAACGAACTTCCAACGCTCCGCCATGTCAGGTAAGGCCAAACCGAGAAGAAGAACCCCGACCACGAGCAGTACCAGGCCCATAAGGACGGGAAGCACTTTCTGGGTCCCTGACCAGGGTTCAAGGGCTTCCTTCATTCCTCAGCATCCCCCGATTTCATTGATTCCATGGCCTTCTTCACGACCTCAATGGCCTGTACCAGGTTTTCCCCCTCCTTGACCGGTCTCACCACCAGATCCAGCTCCCTGATAGCCTCAATCATCCCCTCCGAATATATGGGTATATCGATCTTGACCGGCTCGTCCAAAGGATTACCAACCACAACGTCCCTGTAGGGCAGGTCGGCCACGGGCTCGCATATGTATCCTCCTAGATTTATGACCTTGCCCGGTTCAAAGTAATACTTCATCAGACGAAACCTCCTATGGTCATCACAAAGGTGAAGAACCCGACCAGGGTAAGGGCGATCGACAGCGGGATGAGCTGCCTAAAGGTCAGTATGGGACTGAAAGCGCTGAGAATTGACATGGCCACTGGCAGTATGAGGACCAGTAACAGGTGCAAAAGCAAGGCCACCTCATCCAGAGGGTTCAGCGGGATGCCAAGATATAGGGTAACAAATATGCTGGAAACGGCAAACATGACCAGGGCCCGCATGAGATAGTAACTAGCCCTCCAGCTGGAGGCCAGCTCCATCATAGGTCCCTCCAGGATGTCCGCCTTGGCCTTACCAATGGAGAACGGATATTCGTTAAGGATGGCCACGTATCCGAAAAAGAAGACTATGGCCCCGATAATCCCCGGAACGGTTAATATGAAGGGGTTTCCCCCAGATTGGGCATTGATAATATCCAGGATGTTTATCGATCTGGTGTAGGCAACCGGTATGAAAAGTGCCACGTAAAGGGGAAGAGAGGCTAGCATTATCATCTTCCACATTCTCACGGATCCCCAGTTCTCAAGGGTTGACCTCGCCGCCTGAGGCCACTTGGACCCCTTTGCGGTGTCCGGATATGGAAGCCTGACCGATAGAATGTTGGATGAGAGGTAGCCCATGACCACGTATACGAATTCCTCCACCTTGAGCAGCCCGATAATTGCCACCAAGCTACCAAGCCCCAGGATATCCGACCACTGGGGAGTGAGGAAAAGCACCACGAAGTAAACGGACCCAATGCCCACGAAGGGGCTCCACTTGTAGAGCGTGGGCATGGAGGATGTAATTATGGGCTTGTGCTTGAAGATAAACTTGAAAATGCTGAAGAAACCCGGGGTTAGGATACCGGGACCAATTCTCTGCTGGATTCGGGCCTGGATTTTTCTCTCAATCCCCGGTAACACCGTTGCATAAAGCATGGAAACCATGGGTATTCCAAATGAAGCGATGAGAACGCCGCCAATGAAATCTGGATCGGTTAACCAGTCCATCGTTACTGCCTCCTCATATCCTCCACGCTCATGATCCTCTCATCTCCCCTCTCATCAACCACCACGAATCTGTTGCAGCAGGTCAAACAAGGATCACAACTGGCTAGAGTAACCACGCCGTCGGTGAGTTGATCCCCTATACACGCAACTTCCATGGTGGCCAGGTTGGTCATGGTCGGTGTTCTGACTATGTAGTGATTGATCTTACCCAGAGCATTCAGGGAATACGAATGGTATAGCTCACCACGAGGGACCTCCGTATATCCATGTTGCATCTCCATGGCCCCCGTCTCCCAGTCCCTGTTCAGAACCTGATCGTCCCCCATGGCCATTTCAACGCACTGCTTTGCGATATCCAGGGAGACAAAACACTCCAGGGCCCTGGTCTTAATTCGTGCCGCGTTGTCGCCCTCGTCGAGAACGACCATCTCCCAATCGAAGTTCTCGTACTCATACATGTGGGTCCGATGATCAAATTCCAGGCCCGAGGCCCTTCCCGTGGGCCCGTTTGCGTGGTACTTCTTGGCCATATCCCTGTCACAGAGCCCGACTTCGCTCAGCCTGGACATGACCATCACGTCGGATAATACACGGTCCACGAATTCCTTCAACTTTGCCTCCAGATCGTCCATGGCCGCCAGTATCTTCTTGCCCTTCCATTCCGGGATCTGTGTTCTGGGCCTCACCCCGCCGAGGACCGGTATGGAATAGTGTACTCGATTTCCGGAGATCATGTACAATAGCTGCATGACCGGCTCTCTCATCAGGAAGGTCCGGTAGGCAAATGTCTCATGGCCCAGGACCTCACAAGCATGGGCTATGAAGATAAGGTGGCTATGCAGCCTCTCCAGTTCCTGGCCCAGAACCCGTATGGCCACTGCTGCCTCGGGTGGCTCTATTCCCAGGCCGATCTCGGCTGTACGCACGGAGTTGAAAAGATGGCCATGGCTGCAGATTCCGCATATACGCTCGGTGATTATATTCGCCTTTTCCACCCGCATGCCCTGCAGTATTCTCTCTATACCTCTGTGAGCCGGGTCCACCTCGATTTCGCAGTCCCGAATTATCTCGTCCTCAACGAAATACCTGGTCCTATAGGGTTCAAGCAACGCGGAGTGGTTGAAACCTATGGGAACCTCGGTCTCGAAGGTTTTTTCCCT
Source organism: Hadarchaeota archaeon (SeqCode) (assembly GCA_964621445.1). Lineage (GTDB taxonomy): Archaea > CAYQAE01 > CAYQAE01 > CAYVLA01 > CAYVLA01 > CAZUNO01. The sequence goes on from CAZUNO010000003.1 coordinate 61,852, forward strand.
CGACCTGCCCTTTCCCATGAATTCGGCATATGGATCATCTTCGGTAGCCATCAGTCGGACCTCGCAGAAAGTATCTTGATCGCCGTTGCAGCTGTAGATATTATGTCCCGGGGGCGTGGTGGACAGCCAGGGACCTTGGCGTCGACCGGTATTATCTCTTCAACCGGGCCCGCCAGTTCCCAGCTTGATCCAAGGTCGCCTCCCAGATTCTTGTACACGTTTCCATTTATGGCACAGGCACCAACCGCAGCCACGACCTTGGGCTCCGGTATCGCTTCGTATATCTCCTTCAACGCGGGTGCTATCTTTTTGGTAACCGGGCCGGTCACCAGTAAAACGTCAGCCTCTCTCGGATTCCAGGTGAGCAAGACGTTGTACTGCTCCAAATCGTGGACCGGGGAAAACATGGAGGCTACTATCTCTATATCACAGCCATTACATCCGCCGGTGTAGACCACCATGACATGAATTGAACGCTTTCTGGCCAGGGATTTCATTCCACTTCCTCCTGGTCTATTATGGTGCTGGCCTCATCGGCAAGAAGCCTCTGTATCTCAGCCATCTTGTTATCGGGTATCTTTACGGGTATCTCCAAGAGCTCCGTGGGGTCCTTGGTCAGGTCGGATAGGTCCCTTGGATTGGCCACCTCTCTGGGGTGGATGGTGGCCGGGAGCCCAAATAAGGCGGTTACCGGACAGTTGTCGTGGCACTGGAAACAGTAGATGCACCTCATGGTATCGATCCTTGGTATGCTCTTCTTAACGTAACCGGGAAGTATCTCAACCGGTTCATCTATGGGAACCATCTCAATGCAGTCCATGGGGCACACATTGGCACAAGCACCACATCCCAGACAACCGTCAACGTTCTCCAGCTGATTAGGTTTAACCGAGCCCGTTAGTATCTCCTTTCTAAGATCCATGCTGGTGGCTCGATCATACCCGAATAATAACCTGGAAAGATTCGTGTAGATCCCCTTGAGGAACACCCTGAGGAAACTGGATAATGACATGCCTCGCATCACCTCTCTCCAAGTTCAACTCCGTTATCGAATTTTCTCCATACCCTTATGGCATTCACCGGACATATATGGCCGCAGGCTCCGCAATGCACGCACTTCTCGGGGTCGACGTTAATATCTTCGTCTATGGCGTCATGGGGACAGTTCTGGACACAGAGCATACATTGCACGCATAGATCCTTGTCAACCTTGGTCTCTCCCTCCACAACCTCCTTCTTCGGCAGGTTGGTGAGAATTGGTATGGCATCGTACGGACAATAGGATGCACATGTCTCGCAGAGTATGCATTTATCGAGATCGACCTTTACATTCTCGCCGGGCGATAGGGTAATGGCCCCGGTGGGACATACCTGAGAACAGGTACCGCACCTGGTACAGGCGTCAGTAACCGACCCATCCCATTTCACCCTGGCAAAGGATATGGCGTCCTCCGGGCATTCCTTGATACATTTCCCACATAATATGCAGGTGCCCTTGTAGATGCCGTTCTCCTCATGTCTAATATCCATGGGGCAGACATCGATACACCTGCCACACTTTACGCAGACGCTGGGATCATTGAGGTACTTGCCCCTCTCCTCATAGATGGCCCTGGTAGGACAGCTCAATTCGCAGATGCCGCAGTTCGCACACCAGGTTATGGTTCCCTGTATCTCCTCGTCCTGAGGCGGCCTAATCTTTACTTCCCCATCCTCCACATAGATGGCTCCCTGCGGGCACTCGGGGATGCACTTTAGGCAGTTGGTACATCTTCTGAGCATCTCGTAGTTATCCAGGTCGATGGCGTTGAAGGGGCATACATCCACACATCGGCCACATCTTGTGCAACCCTCGGTCTCTATATCAAGGCTTATGGCCGAGGCAGGGCATATGATCTCGCAGCGGCCGCACTTAACGCACTTCTCCTCGTCAATGGTGATGCTTCTCTTCTTGATCTCGCCTTTGGGCTCCTCTTCCTTACGGAGGTCCTCCTTGATCTCCTCGGCCGTCTTCTCAATATAGGCCAGGTCCATCAGCTTGTCCACGAGTTCCTCCTTTCTGTATTTCAGGAACCCTCCACCATCGACCCTGGCATTTACTGGACAGACATCCACGCACTTACCACATCTGCTGCAGATGCCGATTGGATAGGGATCCATCCTGATTATATTCATTGGGCACACTGCTTTGCAGAGGCCACACTGGGTACACTTCTCCTTATCGACCACGAACCCGCCGTACTTGTTCATGGTTATTGCTTTGGTGGGACAGATATCTGCACACATTCCACAGGTAATGCAGCTCACAACCCTCCCACCTACCTCCATTATGGCCTGGGTTGGGCATTCTCGTATGCAGGCACCGCAGTTAGTGCAATCGGAGGTGGTCACGAACATCAGTTACCACTCCCCGCTGCTTTGCCTCTCCTTCCAAGGATCTCTCTGCCGGCGACAAGACCCAGGATGGAGAATAGAAAGGCACCGGAAAGACCGGGCCACAAGGACGTAGAATCCAAAACGACCGTGTCCAGGCGGTAGAAGTGGAAGTCATATGCTCCATAAAGAAACACGGCCGCTAGAATGCCGAATAAGTAACCTACCCGAACCCTTCCCTCAGAGGTTGTGGAACGGAGCCGGGATCCCAGTAGAGCCCCGAAAATGAAGGCCAGGACTATCTCACCCACGGGGACAAGGATATTCAACTCTTCTTCGCCTCCGTGAGAACTAGAATCAGGGTGGAAAGCCCACCCAGAACCTTCAGTAATATTGCAATATTGAGAAAAGGAATAAGGCCAGGGCCTTCGTAGGGCCGATTCGGGGCATCAGGATAGTTCAACTCCGCGTTCACGCCGGTATCGGCGGGTGAGTGGTAGCTCTCTACGATGCTATCCTCGATGACATCGGTATAGCCAAGATTGGATCCCGTATTGTATAGGAAAAATCCGGTGGTCAGGACTCCTACCAGGCCCAGTGTAAGGAAGGTCAAAGCACCTATGGTTTCCAGGGAGGAGAGAGCCCCGTGCTTTAGATCTATCGGATTGCGCTTCAGTCCATAGGCCACGACCCCTAGAAGATAGGCCGAGGCCACTATTGACCCGCCCTGGAAGCCTCCTCCCGGCGTGATGTGGCCTCCCAGGGTAATCACTATGCCGTAGGCAGCGATAACCACTATGAGGGGGTAACTAAATATTTTGATTATCACCGAATCGTGAGCTTCGGAGAGTCCCTGCCCGTGCTCCTCGGCCTTTTCCTTGGCCTTTTGCAGGGCACCCCTTCCAAAGAGCATGGAGGTCACAACCACCCCGGTGACCAGGACAAGCGCCTCTCCAAGGGTGTCAAAGCCTCTCCAGTCAAATAACACAACCGTGACCTGGTTTGGGGCAATATAGACACCAAGGTAGTTATACATCCGGGAAACGTACATCCTGAGCCCTGTATCCGAGGACACCTCGGCCAGCCTCAGCGTCTCTCGGAATAGAAGACCGCCGAAACCGGCCACCAGTATCATGATAATTAGGGATCTAGCAATGCCCCGTTTCATCCCGACCACGACCACGCTATCAGAACGGTAACTGCAAACAGCACTACCATGACATAGAAGGCCATCGAATCAAAATCACCGCTGGACTCCACCCTCAGTCTGATTCCTGCCGGGAGATTATTTACCAATAGAAGAACCAGGACGGCCATTCCCAGCAAGGCCGCAGCCAGGCCAAAATTGAAAATCGAAAATAGGCTGATGACCAATAGAATGATGGGGATCTCCACACCTATGAAGGAGCCAACCACGAAGCTCTTATCCTCTGCCTCCTCTCCCTCCTTAGATTCCAGCGAGGAACTCAAGATGTGATCAAAGATCTCAGAAATTCTCGTCAATGTTTAACCTCCAAAAAGGGCCGTCAAGCCCGCAATGATGGGATTAATTGCCACATCGGGCATCAAGCCGAAGAAAATCTCAAGTACCACCGGCACGGTCAGAGCCAACATCATGGCAAATGGAATTTCAAGCGGCTTGGACTCGGTTCCATCATCTGCCGGTCTCAGGAATATGAGAACAAACGCCTTGGCAACGGCATAGAAGACCATGACCGTGCTAACCACCATGAGTAGACCCACGGTAAGGAAGCCGTTCTGGAAGGCGAATTGAATTAACCTCCACTCGCTCTGGAAGCAGTTCAGGGGAGGAAGGCCGGCCACGGCAAGCATCGAAATCAGGGTGAGTACCGCAAATTCACCGTTTCTCCTGGCAAGTCCCTTGAGCTTGGTCATATTGGTGTGACCATATTCATGCAATATTACAGCCGCGCTTATGAACAGGGCAGAGGTCACGATAATCTCGTTAAATCCGTGGAATATTCCGTAGGCCATTCCTTCGTGTCCCCAGGCATAGACCGGCCCCTGGTTACCGTAGCTGGGCATTCTTCTGAAGAATGATAATCCAATGGCCACCAGACCAGCCTGGTTAATGGCCACGTAAGCTATCAGACGCCTGTAGTCATTTTGCAGCATGGCCAACACCGCCCCGATCATCATGGCCACGGTGCCTATGAGCATCATCGCCTCCCAGGTCGCATCCTGCCAGAAGAACAGCCGAGCTATTAGGACGCCCACGGCAATCAGAAGCACCTTGGATATGGCCTGCAACACCGCACCGGCCTCCGGTGACGCCCGGGAATAGAGCTCCGATTTTATGGTATGGAAGGGGGGCAGGCCTCCGCCGTATGTCCAGGCAAATATCAGCAGTGCCAGACCCATGAAGATCATTGGGGCATCGCGCTGGGTTGCACCGCTGGCGAAGAACTCGAACATATCTGAGACGTTCAATACCCCCGTGGAACCCAGTAGAAATCCGACTCCCAGAAGCAACATGGCCCCGGCCACCGATCCCAGAAGCATGTACTTGAGCGAGGTTCTAAAGGCGTCGCCCTTGTTCAACCAGGCCACTATTCCCGCTTGAGCTACCGTGCAAATCTCGAAGAACACGAACATATTGAAAACATCGTCCACCAGGGCCACGGCACAGGCCGTCGATATGGCCATGAGTATTAGGAAAATGTAGACCCCGGAGACCTTCTCGTGCATCACCAGGCATACGGAAACGGCCAAGGCAGACATAACCGCAAAGCCCAGGAGGAGAACCATCTGAACCTGGGTATACTGGTAGGCTATACCCAGGTTGAAGGCCATATTGACCCCCTCGTCAAGGAAATACTCCACCTCGGGATGGGCACCGAAAACGTAATAGCTATCTTCGTAGGATGTAAAGAAGGGTAGACAAACCAGGGCTATCATCCCTATGGATGCCAGGGCCTTGACGGCCTTGCTTCTCTTGTACAGGAAGTTTGATACCACGGCAACTATTATGGGAATGACCACGAAGAGGGGTATGGTCTCCTGAAGGCCGAAGATGGGGCTAATCATTGTTCTCCTCCCCTAATACTTCGGAGGCATTCAGGCTCTCCTTCTGCTGGTACATCTTGATGGTCAGGCCCAGTACCACGGCCATGGTTGCGGCGCCGATGACTATGTTGGTTAGAACCAGGGCGTATGGAAGACAGAAGCCGGCCTCGGTCGCAAACTCGGCGGTAGCTACCCCCATTGAGGAATTCATGGATTCGTAGAACTCCTCGGTGAAGATGGGAACGATTCCTCCGTCTGGGGCCTGAAGAGGATAACCCAAGGCTACCAGGAAAAGGTTCACACCATCGGTCAGGAACATCATTCCCAGGATCTTCTTGATCAGGTTGTCCAGGAACAGGACGGCCACTAGGCCGATGAGTACCAGGCTAACGGAGCCCAGAAGAGATGCCGTCTGGATATTAATGAGGGTCATTCCTCCCACCTCGTGGTCTTGTAAACTGCTATGAACATCAGGGCTGGTAGGAGAGCCGAAGCCAGGATGGCTTGGGTTATGGCGACATCGGGAGTAAGCAGCCTCATGAATAGAATGGAAAGTGATAGACCCTCGATACCCCCACCGACTATAACCGCCTTGTAAAGGTCACGCGGCAATAAGGACAGAATGGCTATTATCACCGATGCCAAGATAAGTGCATATACCGGAAGGTCGGCCAGCACTGCCGTCATTCAGCCCTCTCCTCCTCCACCATGAAGTGGCGTGCATTGGCAATGGTATGCCCAGCAACCGGCATCAGAATAAAGTAGGTGAGAGCCACCAGAGGGTAACCCAGAACCAGGAGGATAGCCATGCAGGTGACATCCACCACACCCACGATGTGGATCCTGCCGTAAAGGATATTGTTAACGTTATCTTTGAACCGCCAGAGGCCTATGCATGCGAAAAAAATGAGCACCGAAGCCACTATCAGCACAAGGCCCTGAAGGAGTTCCATGAGGCCCTCAAGACCAATCATCGGAAGGTTCCCTCCCTGAGAACCCTGGAGAACATCAGTATTCCAATGGCCCCAAAGACGATGAGGACGAAGGTTATCTCCCTAGCGTAGGCAATTCCGAATTCCCTTGCTAGGAGAATTAGCGCCGTTCCCAGGGAGATGGTGGCCACGTTGGCCCCCACTAGGGATGTCGTGGATCCTTTCCTCGCTACCAACCGGGCGCCGGTAAGAAAAGAGATCGAAAGGGCAACGAATAGAAAGTATGTGCCCAAATCAAGCACCAGGGGCCCCAGATCTCCATAGGCAATCAAAACAGTCACTCCAGCATTCCTTTGATGAATCTCTCAAACGGTATGATTTCCTCAACCGGCCTGGGGGTTATGACTGCCACTAGCAATTTCTTCTCAGGGTTATCGATATCGATAGTTAGCGTTCCAGGAGTTAGGGTTATGCTGTTGGCCAACACAGTCTGGCTTACTTCCTTGCTCAGCACGGTGTCTATCTCCATAACCGTGGGATTTACGTCACCGGTAAGACACAACCAAGCCGTCTTGACGGCAGCGAGGGCCATGTTCCAAGCCAAATCAACTAGATACGCTATAGCGTAGACGATCCGTAAAGGTAACATGGGTTGACCCTCGGTCTTATGTGAGATCGAGGCCCGAAATCCGCTAATAAATCTTTCACGGGGTAACAAAGTGTCCACCTAGGCGTGTCATTCGAGCCGTAACCGGAAAGAATTATCAGAATACGTTCCTCTTGAACCCTAATCTCGATTTTCTATATTATCTTGGACGGAGGCAGAATCTTGGATTTGGATAAACTCTTGCAGGAATACAAGCGAGGCATGATCTCGGAAAAGGAGCTCCTTGCCAAACTTAAGATGGACCATTTGCAGACCATGGAGGACAGGTTCAGATACGATATATCCAGGGAGGCAAGGACCGGTTTTCCTGAAGCGGTTTTAGCTATCAGGAAGAGTGCTGAGGACATAGCAAAGATCGTTAAAAGCGTGGTACCGGTGAAGGGATCTGTACTGGTTACCAAGCTGGATGAAGAGAAGATGGAGAAGGTTAGATCCATGCTCGAGGAGGAATGCTCAAGTGACGATCTACAAATCGAATATCACCGGGACCCGGAGTTGCTACTTGTAAGGGGTTCCAATTATGATCCTCCCCAAAAGATTGGCTGTTCGGTTGGGATAATAGCCGCTGGCACCTCCGATATTCCAATAGCAGAGGAGGCCAGGCTGATTCTGGATGAATCTGGCATAGAGACACTAAAGGCATATGATGTCGGGGTTGCCGGTCTTCACAGGATATTTCCTCCGGTAAGAAGGATGCTGGACGAAGGAGTAGATGTACTAATAGTTGTAGCGGGAATGGAAGGTGCACTTCCCTCGGTGGTAAAGGGGCTGGTCGACCTGCCGGTTATCGGCGTTCCCTCCTCAGTTGGATATGGTTATGAGGCAGGAAGATCAGCTTTGATAGCCATGCTCAACTCCTGTGTACCTGGAATAACGGTCACAAATATAGATAACGGCTTCGGAGCCGCAGCCGCGGCCCACAGCATCTGCAGAAGGATATCCGTCCATAAATGATGTGAACACCAACATCCCGCACCATTAATTAGCCCCGGATATTCCGCCCCTCTAACTTGCTTAGCAGATACAGAGATACCATAAACGCCTTTTTCGAAAAGATCGCCGCACATTTCAAATTTCTTCCACCGAATGCAATAACCGTTTCCAGCCTCCTTTTCTCCTTCGTACCCGCCTATCTCTTCTATCTGGGAATGGTCCAGATTGGCTCCATCCTTGTTCTTCTATCCGGAGGATTCGATGTCATGGATGGTGCAGTAGCCCGTTTGACCGACAGGGTAACGTTATTTGGGGGATTCCTGGATTCCACATTCGATCGTATGGCGGACTTCATAATCCTGGGCGGAATAGCTTTATCGGGAATCGTGGGCTGGGAATTGGTATTATTCACCGCCTTCGGCTCTTTCATGGTCCCCTATTGCCGTGCCAGGGGCGAAGCGGCTGGATGTGATAAGATGGCGGTTGGAATTGCCGAAAGAGCGGAACGCCAATTGGTCCTGGTCGCCGGGGGGCTGATTCACCCGCTAGTTGAAGAGGTGAATATCCTCCAGATATCAGTGGCAATACTGGGCATCCTAGCGTGGATAACCGTTTTCCAGAGGATAATCGCGGCCAAGAGATGTCTAGAGAAATGAGGAGGCGAGTTTAGACGAACCGGCAGCGACTCTTGCTTCCCAAAGGGTCTCCCACTTCAGTACAACAAGCGACGCTGGCCTGCTTAACTTCCGGGTTCGGATTTCTCCTTCCTTAAATCAGAAGTATGAGACCGGGTGTTGCCAGGCCGCTATGGCCGCCGGCTCGGTGTCCCTCGCCCCTTCATCTATTTAAGCTAGCATTAAAAATGTAATTCCAATTCGCATAGATTCGGGGTTATTGATATATCAGTCCTTAGGAAAAATGAGTAAGACAGATAAATAGAGGTACAAATCACGCGAAACAAGATGGGTAACAAAGACGACCAGGCAATGGATAGTCTCCTTCAGGCACAACAAAACGAGATCACCGAGTACGAGGTCTACAACCGGATACAGGACCAGATAACTGACGCCCATAACAAGAACGTAGTAAAAAGGATAGCCGATGAGGAGCTATCGCATTATCAATTTTTCAAAGAGCACACCGGAAAAGAACTTGAACCATCTAAGTTTCAAATAATGAAGTTCGTTATCCTGTCCAAGATCTTTGGCATAACCTTCTCGATAAAATTAATGGAAAGAGGGGAAAAGGATGCTCAGGATTTTTATCAAGATCTGATAGATACCGTACCTGAGATCGAGGAGATTTTATCTGATGAATATAGCCATGAAAAGCAGCTCGTTGACCTCCTAGATGAGGAACGTCTCCGGTACACGGGGTCTATTGTCCTCGGTCTTAACGATGCACTGGTTGAACTCACGGGAGCGCTTTCGGGTCTCACTCTGGCACTACAGAAGCCAAATCTAGTGGCCGTTACTGGTTTGGTAACCGGGGTTGCAGCGGCACTATCCATGGGGGCTTCCGAGTATCTATCCACCAAGTCCGTCCCTAACGACACAAAGGACCCCTTTCGAGCCTCGCTTTACACCGGGACTGTCTACATACTAACGGTATTTCTACTGGTAGCTCCTTATCTGGCCTTCTCAAACGTATATTATGCCCTTGGCATCACTCTCGTGTGTGCCATCCTGGTTATCCTGATATTTTCCTTTTACATATCAGTGGCCCAAGATGCCTCCTTCAAAAGGAGATTTGGCGAGATGGCAGGACTAAGTATGGGCGTAGCTGCCCTTTCCTTCATTATAGGTTTCATCATACGGACCTTCCTAGGAGTCGATGTGTGAAGGGCATTCTAGGAATGACAGGAAAAGAAATTAAGGTGCCCGGTAAATATTATCTTCAAATGAATGATAAAGAAACTCTGGTCATATTTTTACTCATCTGTCTCATCGCCTGGTGTGGATGTATTGGCAGCAAGGAAATAACCTTGAGCAACATCACGCTGTTATCGGAGTTCAATGGCCCAGGAAACTACACCGTACTCCAATCAGATGTCCTGGGCGATGCCCAAAATGTGATATTTTACGTGGAGACTACCAACTTCAAGACCCAAAAGGATGACGGCCAGTACGAGTTCTGGGTGAGTATGGACATAACTATCGGTGGGCCGGAAGGGGAAATATACGTAGAGAAGCTAAACGATAGGGAGATCCACATAAAAAATGCCACCAGCAAGCCCACAATGGTATATTACAAGTACCCCTGGAACACGGCGAATCTGGTTCAAAGCGGGGAATACTGGGTCAAGATCGCGGCCACGGATAAATTGTCCGGGAATATCGTGGAAATGGAGCGCAAATTCCAGGTTGATCTCAATAAATAGACGCCATCGAGTTCGTCCCCGGCATTGAGAAAAGATTGTTAAGTCAATCTTAGACCATTTTATGGAGTGAGCTTCGTTGGCAGATATCACTGAGATTCGCTGGCACGGAAGAGGCGGTCAAGGGGTAAAGACCGCCGCCGAAGTTCTGGCCGAAGCCGCCATTAGGGACGGGAAATACGTCCAATCGTTCCCTGAATACGGCCCGGAAAGAATGGGAGCACCCGTGCTTGCGTTCAATAGGTTATCAAACGAAAGAATAGACCTTCACAGCAATGTTTATACCCCAAACCATGTGGTCGTCCTCGACCCCACATTGATGGAAAGCATGGACGTAAGCGAAGGTCTGGACGAGAAAGGCCTGCTTCTTGTTAATACCGAATTGGATTCAGAGGAAATCCGGAAGAAGACCGGTTTCCAGGGAGATATCCGAACGGTGAACGCCACAAAGATAGCGAGGGAGGAAATTGGTCGTCCGATAGCTAACACCACAACCCTCGGTGCCTTCGTGGCTGCTACGGAACTAACTGGCCTGGACCGCATAAAGGACGCGGTTCGGGAACACCTTGGATCCAAGCTCGGTGAAAAGGTAATCGAGGCTAACATGAAAGCACTGGAGAGAGCCTACAAGGAGGCAAAGGAGAATGAGTGAGAAACCAGGATGGAAAGAAATACCTCCGGCAGGACTAATACTGAAGGCCGGTAACGCCGAGGAGTACAAGACAGGAGATTGGCGTACAGAGAGGCCTGTGATCGATAAGGAGAAGTGCACGAACTGCCTGATCTGTTGGATAAGCTGCCCGGACACGGCCATCATAGTGGAAGATGGCGAGTTCAAGGGATTTGACCTCGATCACTGCAAGGGATGCGGAATATGTGCAAACGTATGCCCCAAAAAGGCCATTCATATGGAATCTGAGGAGTGATGAATTTGAGCAAATCAATGCCACTAAACGGTGATGATGCTGGCGCCTTTGCCATGAAACAGATAGATCCAGATGTGGTAGCGGCTTACCCCATAACGCCCCAAACTGAATTGATGCAAAATTTTGCCCAATACCACTCAGATGGCAAGGTGCGAACGGAATTGATAACCGTGGAGTCCGAGCATAGCGCTATGAGCGCTTGTGTTGGAGCCTCCTCGGCTGGGGGCCGGGTGATGACCGCCACATCCTCACAGGGTCTTGCTCTGATGTGGGAGATACTCTACATAGCCGCTTCCTACCGGCTTCCCATCGCCATGAATGTTGTGAACAGGGCCCTTTCCGGACCCATAAATATCCACTGCGATCATTCCGACTCCATGGGAACCAGGGACACGGGGTGGATACAGATCTACGGCGAAAACCCCCAGGAAGTCTACGACAATACCATTCAGGCAATAAGAATAGCCGAGCACGATGAACTCAGACTTCCCACCATGTGCATGCAGGACGGTTTCATAACCTCCCATGCCGTGGAGAGGGTTGATCTTCTTGATGACCAGGTTATCCAGGATTTCATAGGAGAATTTTCGCCCAAATATCCGCTACTGGACATAGACAGCCCGGTAACATACGGTCCATTGGACCTTTATGACTATTTCTTTGAACACAAGATGCAGCAGATCGATGCCATGTCCAAGGCAGAAGCGGTGGTCAGGGAGATAGGGAAGGAATACGAGAAGATAAGCGGCCGTTCCTATCAGATGCTTGAGCCATATGGACTGGAGGATGCAGAACTAGTCACAGTGGTTCTAGGCAGCACCTCGGGTACCGCACGGGAAGCCGTCAAGGACCTGAGGGAGGAAGGAAAAAAAGTCGGAATGATCAAGATCAGATGCTTCCGACCATTCCCCAAGGACGAGCTCCTTGACCTATTGAGAGACGTAAACGTAGTTGCCACCCTTGACAGGTCCGATGGGATGGGCGCATATGGATCTCCCGTTTTCAATGAGGTAAGAAATGCCCTTTACGACGAGGAACAATCGCCGGAAGTTGTTGACTACGTCTATGGCCTGGGAGGCCGGGACATAGGCAAGAAGGACATAGCAAAGGTGTATTCCGAGCTGGAGAAGATCGATTCAACCGGAGAGATCGAGAGACGCATTAACTATCTTGGAGTGAGGGAATAGGAGGAATCTAAATGCCGAGTCTAAAAGAACTATCAAAGAGGGAAGAACGACTTTCATCTGGACACCGACTATGCGCGGGATGCGGAGCCTCCGTGGCGGTAAGGCAGGTCCTAATGTCCACGGAAATGCCCATCGTGGCCTGCGCGGCAACCGGATGCTTGGAGGTAGCGACCACCATATATCCATTCACGGCCTGGAAGATTCCCTTTATACACAATGCTTTCGAGAATTCTGCAGCCACCATTAGCGGCGTGGAAAGCATGTACCGTGCCCTTAAGAAAAGGGGAAGGCTGGACGAGGATCGAGACATCAAGTTCATCGCCTTCGGTGGAGATGGCGGAACTTACGACATCGGTCTCCAGTCATTATCCGGTGCCCTTGAGCGGGGGCATGATTTCACCTACGTTTGCTATGACAACGAGGCCTACATGAATACCGGAATACAGAGAAGCAGCGCAACTCCGATTGGAGCCCACACCACAACGAGTCCTTGCGGTGACGAGATACCCGGCAAGAGGAGACACCGTAAGAACCTTACCCAGATAGTCGCCGCCCATGACGTGCCATACGCAGCCCAATCAACGCCAGCCCATTACATGGACCTGATACGGAAGGCGAAGAAGGCCATAGAGACGAATGGACCCACCTTTCTGAACGTCCTATCCCCCTGCCCCAGAGGATGGAGGACGAAGGGAAGCGACTTCTCCACGATTGGCAAGGGAGCAGTTGAAACCTGTCTATGGCCTCTATACGAGGTCGTGGATGGAAAATACGTGTTGAATGGTATCACCAAGCGTATTGCTCAGGGTAAGAGAGACAAGAAACCGATCGATGACTGGCTAAAGACGCAGGGAAGGTTCAAGCACCTTTTCAAGGACGAGAAGGGTAAAAAGGTCATTGAAGCCGCCCAGGCCAGGATAGATAAGGATTGGGAGAAGCTCAAGGCCTACGCGTCTATTTAGTGACGGACAGAGGGCTGAGAAGTGGTTCTGGATATCTATTCCAAGGCACTAATCCTGGTAAACTTCTCGGTCCTTCTTTTTCTCCAAAGGTATTTTGATGTTCAGCTAATGATTGTTCCATTCGGGATACTTCTTGTTCTTCAATGGATCTGGATCTACAAGCTACTGGAACCGCGGGGGTTCACCATTCCCGCCATTATCTCCTTTGTCTCTGCCGGCGCCCTGTACATACCAAACATCTCGATCCGGATAATCGGCCTTGCAGTCGTCATTCCTGCCATAGCGGTGGCAATGCGTCATCTCATTAAGCCAGAGAATAAGCAGGGGGCTAAGAACCCGGCCCGGATTTAGCCGGTCGGGGACAAAACCGCTAGAACCAATTTATTAGATCTCTTCACCGATCTCCTACCGTGAACACACTTGAGACTTCCTCCATTGGTCACTAATTTAATTGGGAGTTTCCCCCTGAGAAACACAAGGGAGAATTTCAGGGCCATACTAGATGACCAGGTAGAAGCAGGGCTCGATTTCGTTAGCTATCCCCAATTACTGGATATGAACTCCATGTTCTTGGACCCTCTGGTGGACGAATCGACGGTCACTAAGGAGGACTCAAAATATATCATTAACGAGGACTTTAATCCCACTGTCACCAAAGAGGTGCGAAAATGGGCGGAAGAATCCCATGCCTACCTTCGAAAGAAGAAAGGAAGGATACCTCTCCGCTCCTGCGTTACTGGACCATTTACCCTTGCCAGCAATATCCGGGTCAAAGGTATGGAGGCCAAGCCATTTCCTCGCGGATACGCGGAGATAATCTCCGAACGACCCTGGGTCCTCGAAAAGCTCACCAAGTATGTGAAGAAGATCTGTAGACATTACTCAGTTACTAGCTCAATGATCAGCATAGACGAGCCCTTTCTCTCAATACTGGTTGGGAAGAGAAGAAACCTCCTGGAAATGGAGATGAGCCGGTCGGAGGCCTACGAAGTTGTGGTGGAGGTACTGGACACCGCTATTGGCGGCATAAAATCGATATCTGCTTTGCACGTTTGCGGCAGGATCGGGAGGAGGCTTTCCGAAATGCTCATGAACACCGATGCGCAAATAATGAGCCACGAATTCAGCTCTATTCCCGAGAACTTTGAATCCTACCCAAATGAGAAGGTGGAGGAGTATTCCAAGGTGATCTGCTGCGGGATTGTCACCACCACCCCAACCGAGGACGAGTCACGGGTTGAACCCGTGGAGTTGGTTAAGAAGCGGATGATGACGGCCATTGATCACTATTCCAAGGATCTGGTCCTTTTCTCACCAGACTGCGGGTTTAGGTCTTTGAGGAACTCCGAAGGCGAGAAGGAAGGATACCGAATCGCCATGGACAAGATAGAGACCATGGTAAGGGCCAGAGGGGAGGTCGCCGCCGCCTTGGACCTAAAGGAGGATGAAGGGGAAGTGTCTTGATTGGCCAAGGGCACCGAATGTGAATACTGCGGAGAAAGGACCTTCATGCCCTACAGGTGTCGCTATTGTAATGGCATTTTCTGCTCTGATCATCGATTACCGGAGAACCATGATTGCGTTGGTCTGAGAAGAATCAGGAACCAACCCCAATGGGAGGATTACGCGAAACAGGTGAAGAGGAGATCCTCCGTCAGCTCGGGACCTAACCTCGGGGAGAGATGGGATCGCGAGGAGGGTGGCCTGTTTGGAAACGTGTTTGGAGGCCGCCTGAGCAGTTCAAGGGACGTGAATAGGATGAAGAAAGCACTGGTCGCAGTACTGGCTCTGTCACTTATATTTGCCATAATGATCCGCTTCGTCCTGTGAAGGGTTTCAATTGTTCTTGGCATTACTGGCATCCATACCGGCCGTTTCCCAGGATCGGGAAATGTGCTCTCTTTACCTGGATACGGCGTATGAACTGGGAATAACAGGAGTGGAGATTAAGCTCGGGAACCACGACCTTATCGGCCAAGACATGAAAAAATGGCTGAAGGAGGCCCTTGAGGTCTATGACTTTGATATATACACCCACCTACCCTACCTCCAGGGAGACGTCAATCTAGCGAGTAGCAATGAACGGTTGGCCGATGAGGCGAGCTCCATTCTATTGGAGTCCATAGATTATTCGGCTGATCTTGGAGCATCGCTAGTCAATACCCATCTGGGAGCGGGAAGAGGGGATGGCGGCTTCATCAAAAGAGCCGTGGATAGGCTGAAGGAAATAATTCCGTTGGCTGAGTGCAGGGATGTCGAAATATCAATCGAAAACCAGGAAAGTGGCTGTGACGGGATATTGAATTCTCCCCAGGATATCAAAAGGGTCCTAACATTGGAGAAGGACCTTTCCCTCACCTTCGATGCCGGTCACGCCAAGACCCATGGGTTCGGCGTCCATGAGTTTCTTCCATCGGTTCTCCCCAGACTGCGTTACCTTCACCTACACGATAATAATGGTGGAAGGGACCAACACCTTAGCCTAGGAAATGGCAGTATAGATTTCCAGTATCTTTTCCATCAGCTAAATGAATTCAAAGCCGATCTTGTCGAAACGATGCCAGCGACGCTGGAGCTCACCTACCAAGACCTGGGTCCATCCCTTCGCTATCTTGAGGGAATTGAAAGAGGAACCATCGAATTCGCATAGATTGGAGGGCCTAGGCCATGAGATCCGCTAGAACCTCGTTCTGGGTGCTCTTGCTCATGTACAGCGAGTCCACCGTCTCACGGGCCTTTTCCTTGCTACCCAATTCAATTAGCAGCTCTATGAATTCTCTGTCCAAGCTGGAGAGAAGGTGCTCTTCCCGTTCTCTCTTTTGCTCCTCAAATGTCCCTCTACGCTCATCCAGGATGTTTTTAGCATCCTCTCGGTAACCCATATCCTGCAGCAGGTCGATATACTCCTTGTCCAACGGGGTAAGGAATGAGTCCTGCCTTTTCTTGGCCCTTTGATAATATCCCTGGAGGAGTTCCTCGCATTCCTCCATCTGACCCTGGTCCATTAGTTCTCGGATATGTTGCCTCTCCTCGTCCCTCAACAGCCCATTTGGCTCGGACTTCATTTCGGAGTAGGCATCGTCTATGAGGCGTCTTGCTTCATCCCGGTATTCCAATTTTAGCAGTGCCTCAATGTACTCCCTATCTATCTTGGACAGGAAGTCGCTCCTTTCTTCCTCGTTAGAACCGTTTCCATCCACTTTTTCTGCCTCCCTACCTTGGGCAATAACTTCTCTTTCACCGGTTACCTCATTTTCCTTTCCCAAGCTTATCATGAACATACCTCGGTGCAAACTAAAATAGGGCTTATTAATCCGTAATTTAAGTTCGCTAATTACAACTTAATACTAATAATATAAATATTTCGGCTAATGTTTTGTGTTATTTGCATAATTCTGGTCTTTAGTTTGAAGTGGGTGCGTGCAAAGTCTATAAGAAGGCCCCTTTCCTAAATCCTTATATGCCTGGTGTAATCGGTCTTGGTGCCCTAAATATGGACAGGATAATGTTTGTTGATAAGATACCCGGACCGGATGAGGAAGGATATGTCCTCTCGGTCGAAAACCACCCCGGAGGTTCGGCACCAAATACCATTGTGGGTCTCTCGCGCCTTGAAGTAAGAACCGGGCTCATAGGCAGAGTAGGAAACGATGTCGAGGGGGATGACATGGTCTCCGACCTAAGGGAGGAAGGAGTGGAAACCAGGGGGATCCAAATCTGCGAAGGAAGGAGCGGAACTGCCCTTTCAATGGTCAATACCGATGGAGTAAGAGCCCTGATAATTGATCCCGGCGTTAATGACACAGTGGAGATGTCGGATATAGACATCGATTACGTGGGGGGATTCGAGTTGCTCCACCTGAGCTCCTTTATTTGTAAGAACACCGAACTCTCCTTCAGGACCCAGATAGAACTCGCTAAGAGGGTAGGTATTCCCCTCAGCCTGGATCCGGGACAGCTATACGCGGAAAGGGATCTTTCAGAACTAGAGCCGCTGATTAGCAGATGTCGGGTTATTCTACCTAACCAAGGGGAACTGGAAATGATGACCGGTGTTGGGATGGAGGAGGGAGCAGAAAAACTAATCGACATGGGGTGCGATCTAGTGGTTGTCAAGAGGGGTATGGATGGATGTTATTTGACTGATGGCGATATGGAGGAAAGGGTCCAGGCATACGGGGAGAAGGGAAAGGACACCACGGGAGCCGGGGATGCCTTTAACGCGGGCTTCATATACTCGATCATCAATGGCTTTTCCCCCGTCCAAGCGGCCGAGATGGGGACCAAGGTTGCCTGTTTCTCCGTACATGAGGCCGGTGCCCGTAAAGGTCTACCATCACTCGATCAGCTGATGTCGGACTAGATATTAGCCCAGGCTCCCGATTGCCCTTCCTCTAACCTGCTTCCGGAATAACTCGCTTTCCGCGATAACCTCATCCATAGCTATCTCGGGGAGCCAGAACAGCGAAGGTGGAATCCCCTGCCCTATTGCCCCATCAAGCCCCTGGAAGACCCTTTCCCCGAGGAGGTCATCGGACCTTAGCTCGGATAGCAAAGATCGGCCCCACTTTCCAGTTGCCTCTCTCAAACCCTCGATGCCCGCTCTTTGATGCACATCCATGGCTGCGGCAGTCATCCAGCAGGTATCCGAGATTATTGCCACGTTCGAATTCCCGATTGCGTATCTATTCCCGTTAAAGGATATGGCTAGGCCGCCGGCCTTTCTGGTCCTTTCCAACATGACGCTATCCGTGATGCTATCGCCAATGACCCTAGCTTCGGGGAGCGATTTTCCCTCCAACTCCAATGCCTCGGCCAAGGCCGTAAATTTCCTCTTTCCACCGACGGGCTTTGTATGGTCTAAGAGAGGTGCAAATGATGTTTCAGGTAACTTTTCCCAGAAGAAATAATCGAGTTGTTCCTTGGCCTGGAGTTCTAGGTCATCCAACTCACCTTTCTCCCCGGCTTCAATCACCGGCATCTCAATTATTTTTGAGGTCCAATCCTTGATCAGCCGTACGTCCTTCTCCTCCACATCCTGTTTGTATGAATCTATTGGAAATCGCGTGCAGAAGTACTTACCCTTTTCCACCCCCAGCAGCACTGCTATTCTTTCCACGTACTGCTCGTAAGAGGTGGATACCAGGTAAAAGGGATCCGTCTCCTTTATGTACCTTATGGACTGTCGTGCACCTGAAATCAACTTGGTGTTGTTGGGGAGGTTAGCTACCGTCCTCAAGAAGGAGTCCTCGACCCCAAAGGCCACCAAAAAGGGAGCTACCAGCATTAGGGTGTCCCCAGCCTCGTACCCGGGCGCCCGTTCGAAGAAGAATCGGTAGTCATCATAGGCTGATAGAACCTCGAATAGAGCCTTTCCCTGGGGGATGCCCTTTGAGACAGAATCAAATGCGTGATCGGCCTTCACCCATGGGCCTTCGAGGTCTGACACGATCAATATATCACCCGCGCCGGATCCTCTTCATGTGCCTTATTCTAGTCTGGACCAGTTCCTCTCTACCAACGTCCCGTCTATAGAAAACCGGTCCCTCGACCCTGCTTATGGCCCTTTCCGCAATCTTCTCTGCGGATTCCATGTCATCGGCAATTCCCGTACAGGCAAGAGCCCTGGAACTGCTCATGTATATTCCATCCTCGCGCTGGTCAACTGAAGCGTAATGAACCAATGCCTCCGTCTCACCAAGACCTCCGATGTCAATCTTCTTGCCCTTCACGGGATTCGTGGGATACCCTTTTGGTGCCAGGTACTTGCAGACGGTGGCCTTGTCCTCAAAATCCGGGGATAGCTTTCCTAGGTCGCCCTCTGCCATTGCCCAGCATAACTCCAGGAAATCGGAGCTCAGTATCGGCAGGACATTCATGGCCTCGGGATCACCCCACCTGGCATTGAACTCCAGGATTTTTGGTCCCTCGGAGGTTAGGGTGAAGCCTCCATAGAGCAAGCCCTTGAACTCCAGACCCTCTTTTCTCATCGCGTTTACGGTCTTCTCCATCACTTCCATGGCCTTGAAAAAATCGGTTGCAGTCATGAAAGGTAGTAGATGATTATGATCAGAAAATGATCCCATGCTTCCGGTGAAAGGCCCGGTATCTCCCTCGTAGGCGAATTTATTGTCCTGGACCAGAGGCGTGGGCAGGACCCTCTTTCCATCAACCAGTGTTTGAAGGGTGAACTCCTCGCCCTCCAGCTTCTTCTCCACCAAAACCGCCGGTTGACCGCCTATTTGCTCCTCAATGACCCTACGAGCGTATTCCTTGGCCTCCTCAAGATCCTTCAACTGACCCGTCAAATCCGGGTCGACTATCTTGACGCCCTTTCCACCGGTTAAACCTATGGGCTTGACCACCACCGGACCATCCACATCATCAATATATTTCTCGGCTGCATCCGCCTCGATAAACCTCTCCCAGGAATTTTGTCCTGGAACTTGGTATCTATCCATCAATGAGCGTGCAAAAAATTTGCTGGTCTCTATGGCGGCCGCCTTGCGGGTTGGACTGGCACACGGCACTCCCTTCTCCTCAATTTCATCGACGACCCCGGCCGCTAGAGGCTTTTCCGGACCGATTACGGCTAGATCCACCCCTGCCTGCTCAGCAAAGCCTGCCACGGCCTTTCCGTCCGATATGTCCCCTATTTCCAGTTCATCGGCCAGGTCAACTATTCCCGGGTTTCTTGCCTCCACGAAGGCGCATAGCTCCGGCTCCTGTGGGCTACTCACTAATGCCTCGCAGATCGCGTGTTCTCTGGCCCCGTTCCCAACAACTAGTACCTTTTGCATTCCCATCAACCCTGCTAATTACTTGCTTTCTTAGTTACTTGCTTTTTTCTATCAAGAGGATAATCACCGGTTAGGCAGGCCATGCATAAATTCTCTCTGTCCAGGCCTATTGCCTCCACCAGTCCATCGATACTAATATAGCCCAGGGAATCGGCGCCAAGTTTTTCCCTGATTTCTTCGGTCGAGCGATTGGAGGCCAGCAATTCCTCCCTGGTGGCCATGTCCACTCCCATGTAACATGGCCACTTCAAGGGCGGACAGCCTATCCTAACGTGCACCTCGGATGCCTTGCCCCTCGATCTCAATATCCGTACGATCTCCCTTGTGGTGGTCCCCCTAACGATACTGTCATCCATCAACACCACCCTCTTTCCCTCGGTTAGCGGCCTAACGGCATTCATCTTAAGCCTGACCGCCTCCTCTCTCATGGATTGCTGGGGCATGATGAATGTCCTCCCGATATACCTATTCTTATAGAGGCCCTCCACCGCAGGTATACCGGACTCCTTTGAGAACCCATGTGCCGCAGTCCTCGCCGAGTCCGGCACCGGCACCACTATATCGGCCTCCACCGGATGTTCCCTTGCCAGGACCCGTCCAATACGCTCCCTAGCTTGAAGAACATACCGTCCGTCAATTACGGAGTCTGGACGGGCGAAATACACATATTCAAACATGCAGTGTGCTTCACTGGTCACGTCGAAGGGCATTATGGTCCTGATTCCATCCTCACTGAATAGAACCACCTCCCCAGGCTTCACATCCCTTTCAAATCGGCCGCCAGCCGACTCAATTCCCACCGACTCTGATGCGATAAAGTGGGCATCCTCCGAACAACCTATGCAAAGTGGCCTGAACCCAAGAGGGTCCCTGACCGCCGCCAGCTCACCCCTGCCGGTGAGGATCACCAGGGAATAGGCACCCTGTATCTTCTTCATGGTCTCTACAATGGCGGTCTCAAAATCGTGTTCGATTAGCTCAATGGCCAACACGTGGGCTATTACCTCGGTATCCGTGGAGGAGGTGAATACATGACCCTGGCGGGAAAGGTCGGCCTTAAGCTGGTCGTAATTGACGAGATTGCCATTATGAGCTATCGCTATTCCATTCCTGGTGCCACTTATGAGGAATGGATGTGAGTTCTCAGCCGTGGAGCCTCCGGTGGTCGAGTATCTGTTGTGCCCAATACCGTAGGGCCCGAACAGGCCCTGGAGATCGCCGTTATCGAATACCTCCCTCACCAGACCCAGCTCTCTGTGAATTCGGAGACCCTCATTATCATAGGTGCATATACCAGAGGCCTCCTGACCTCTGTGTTGGAGAGAGAGAAGCCCGTAGTAGATCGACTTGGCTACCATGGTTCTGTTATTTCGTGAGTAGGCAGCAAATACTGCACATTTCTCCTTTGGAGACAAGGTCTTCTTCCCGTTAAAACTGCTTGATGCTATGCCCTTTGAAATTCTAATAAATCCTACTTCGATAGTAAATCTCCTCGGTAATAGTTAATAGACTTTTGATTCGCATCAGAGGTGTGGATCCCTGCTTCTTGGATATAGAGACCACATCCCTTTTTGCGGATATAGGGATGCTGGTCTGTGGTTTACTTCGTGAAAAGGAAGTTGAAAGTGCCTTATTCGTTCCTTCCCCCGAAAATGAAAAGGCGGTAATCGAACAGATTCTGGAAAGGATATCCAAATGTTCCCTAATAGTCACCTTTAATGGAAGGTCATTCGACCTGCCATTTCTCCACTCCAGAGCTATGATCCTAGGAATAGAAAATATCCCGTGCTTTATGGGTCATCATCTTGACGTCTATGAGCAGTTCAAGAAGAGAATGCGTTTCAGCAAGCTTAGTCTTTCGCACCTTTCACGCGTGCTCGGTCACCAGACGGATGACCAGTCGAGTGGGAGGGAGATACCTCTCCTTTACCTTCAGTATCTGGCCAGTGGTAATCCAGAGCTCAAATCCAGAATACTCGAACACTGCTCATCGGATGTCGATCTGCTCGAAGAACTGTACGCCGATTTAAGGAGCGTTATGGACAAGGAGGATCATTAGATATGAGTCTCAATGTAAAAATACACGGAAGTGGAATGGAGGTCGGTCGGTCCTGTTTAACCATCGACGACAGCGTCATGCTCGATTGCGGAATTTTGATGTCAGAGGAGGCCAATCCGGCGCCCTCGGATTTCTTTCCCAGGATCAAAAGGCCCCTGGATGTGGAGGACATATTCATATCCCACGCCCACCTGGACCATTCGGGATTCCTTCCATTCCTAGTCGACGCCGGTTTCGAGGGAAACGTGTACTGCGTGAAACCGACCAAGGACCTGTTGGCAGTATTATTCACCGATGCCATTGGTCTGGCCAAGGGTCCATGGGGCGACCTCGATAAATCTCTGGTACATCGGGTTATGGATATCCTCACACCGGTGGAATACGGGGACGAGATCCCAATTACCGGAGGTAGGGCAAAGTTCTTCCAGAACCATCACATATTGGGCTCCGCAATGACCTTGGTGGAGAAGGATGACCGCAAGATCCTATACACCTCGGACTATAACGCGGGGCCAACCAGATGTTTCAAGGGCTCAAAGAGCGAGGTCGAAGCCCACGAGGAACTTAGAAACGCTGACGCACTATTCATGGAATCCACCTACGGGGATAAGATGAGGGCCCCACGTGAATTGAGGGAGAACTACATGGTTCACGCCGTCACCGAAAACCTGAATCAAGGTAGACGGGTTTTTCTGCCAAGCTTTGCACTTGGAAGGGCCCAGGAGCTGGCCAGAATTTTCGTTTCCAAGAGAGAGGAGATCCCCTACACCAATATCCACGTTGACGGGATGATACGAGAGATGAACCGGATCCATTCCCGGTACGACCGTTTCATGGATACGGATTTCCCGCTAATATTCAGAGATGTAACCAGGTCGGTTAGAAGCCAGGCCCTAAACGACCCAAACGCAATAATCATCACCACCTCGGGCTTTTGTCAGGGAGGACCGATAAGATTTTACCTTGATAACGCCTCGGAGGGCGACACGGTTATTTTCTCAAGTTCATACTTCCCCCGGGGATCAATGGCCGACAGGATACATCTCAATCGGGCATATGACGGTTTGCCACTGAACGTGGAGGTAGTTGACCTTTCGGCCCATTCGAGTCTGAGGGATTCCATGAAAATGGTCAAGATGCTGAATCCCAAGGTCACCTACACCCTGCATGGCGACCCGGTACCCGAAAAATTCCTTGCCTACCAGGTGGATGGCTACCCCTTGGTAAACTCCCAACGCATTAAGGTCTAGCTATCTTCCTGGGCGGCCATTAATTGCATTTCGCATAGCTTTTGGTAAAGCCCTTCCCTGGCCACAAGCTGTTTGTGGGTCCCTTCCTCCACGATCTCTCCTTCATCCATTACCACTATGCGGTCGGCATTCCTGACCGTGGATAGCCTGTGGGCAATTACGATGGATGTCCTATCCTGCAACAATTGCTCAAGGGCGGTCTGAATGACCAGTTCCGTGTAGGGATCGACGCTCGATGTAGCCTCGTCAAGTAATAAGATAGGGGGATCCACCAGCAAGGCTCTGGCAAAGGAAACCAGCTGTCTCTGCCCCACTGAGATGTTCTCTCCCCTCTCCCTGATCATAGTATCATATCCCGAGGGCAGGCGTTTGATGAACTGGTGTGCCCCCACCATCTCAGCCGCCTCCTCCACCTCCCGGTCGGATGCATCCGGTTTCCCAAAACGTATGTTATCCCTGACGGTTCCCGAGAACAGAACCGTGTCCTGTAAAACTATGGCCGTGTTTTCCCTTAGCGAATCCAGGGATAGATCACGGACGTCTATGCCGTCAATCTTTACCGCTCCTTCATCAACATCATAGAATCTGAGAAGCTGGTTCATTACCGTGCTCTTTCCCGCTCCCGTTGGCCCCACAATGGCCAGTGTCTCGCCAGCCTCAACGTGTAGGTTGAAGTTCTGAAGAACGTCCTGGTCCCGCACGTAGCCAAAGGTCACGTTATCGAAATCAACCACACCCTGCACCTCCCCTAGCTTTTTAGGATTCTCGCTCTCCATAACCTCCGGGTTATTATCAAGAAGGGTGAAAATCCTCTCCGCAGCGGCGAAGGCCGATTGCAGGCTGTTATAGAACATGGTCAGATGCATAATCGGATGGAAGAATTGCATAACGTATGATGTGAACATGACCAATACACCCAACTGGATCTCCTCCGTGATGACCGCCAGGGCCCCGAAATAATATAGGATGGTCATGCCGACCGCCCCGATAACCGATATCAGGGGGAAGAACATGGAGAACACCTGTGCAGCGTACACATTGGCCCTCAGATTCTCCACATTGGCCTGATCGAAGTCCTCGGCGTTTTTTTCCTCCCTAGTGAAGCTCTGGGCGACTCTTACCCCTGATATCGTCTCCTGTAGGTTTGACATAACACCGGCTATCTTTTTTCTGGTTCTCCGGTAGGCCCTTCTGGCGATATTCCTGAAACCCAGAGCCGTCAAAATGAGCATTGGGACGGTAACTAGACAATACAGGGTAAGACGTACATTTATGCTCAGCATTATGCCAATTATCAAGCCTAGCTTGAGGAAATCGCTCATTCTGCTGACCAGGCCAGTGGCGAGCACTTCGTACATGGTGTCCACATCCGAGGTCACCTTGGACATCAAGGTCCCGGCCTCTGACTTATCGTAAAACTCCTTGGACATCTCCAGCAGGTGTCCGAACATCCTGTTCCTTATATCCCTCATTATGCTATGTCCCATCCAATTCATCAGATAATGCCTGGCAAGGGAGATCAGGTAGGAAGTGATGGCCAGGGCAACCAAACCACCGGCCACCCAGGCCAATCCCTCAACAGCCGCCGAGGCCTCGATAACCCCCTCGGCAGCGGGGTTGATGTAGTCATCTATAGCCACCTTGAGGAGATATGGCTGGACAACTCCAAGGACAGAGCCCGAAGAAACCAGGATGACGGATGCGATGAATCGTTTCTTGTAGTCCATTAGGAAGGACCAGAGCCTGGCCATCAGGGCACGGTCAGGCATCTCACGTTCAAAGCCCTCATCCTCCATCATGTGGTGATGCCTTCTCATCTCAGCACCTCCGCGCCCTTATCAGGTACCTCGCCGGAGGACTGAGCCTCGTATATCTTCCTGTAAACTCCTCCCTTCTCCAAGAGCTCCTGGTGGGTCCCCTCTTCCGCTATCCTCCCGTCCTCCAATACTATGATGTGACTTCCCTTCCTCATCATCGACAACCTTTGAGTTATGATGAAGGTTGTGCGGTTCTCCAAAAGGGCGTCCAGGGCTTTCTGGATTTCGTATTCAGTCTCGGTATCCACGCTCGAAGTGGAGTCGTCCAGGATGAGTATCTTGGGATCCATTAGCAGGGCCCGGGCAATGGCTATCCTCTGCTTCTCTCCTCCCGAAAGGGTTACGCCCCTCTCTCCCACCTTGGTCTGGTATCCATTGGGCATTGAGCGGATGAATTGATCGGCCTCCGCTATCTTTGCGCAGTGGATGATCTCTTCCATGTTGGCGTCGGGCTTTCCGTAGGCGATATTCTCCTTGATGGTGGTTGAGAACAGGAAGGTCTCCTGGGGGACTATCCCTATCTCCTCCCGGATGGACTTCAGCTTCAGGTCCCGTAGGTCATGCCCATCTATCTTCACCGAACCCGAGTCGGGGTCGTAGAATCTTGGGATTAGTTTAATTACGGTGCTCTTGCCGGACCCCGTGGCTCCCAACAAAACCACCGTCTCCCCCGGGTCGATGTCGAAGGATACGTTTTCCAAACTAAGTTGATCCTCCCTATAACCAAAGGATACTTGATCGAAGGTCACCCTTCCTTCAACATCCTCAATATCGACGGCATCAGGCTTTTCCTGTACGTCCGATTTGGCATCCATTATCTCGAATACCCTCTTGCCGCCGGCAATGGCATCCCGGTATAGCCTGGTCATGTTCCCAAGCATTCTAAGTGGGCGGATGAGTCTCGTGAGATACATGGTAAAGGCGACCAGTACACCTACCTTCAGATTCCCGTTTACGACCTGGTATCCCCCATAGATGATTATAATCGCCATACCGATGGTTGACAGTAGGGAGGTCAAGGGTGAATAAATGGCCCTGATACGTGCCAGGGTGATCGACAGGTCGAAGTATGACTCGTTCCTCTCCTTGAATTTCCCTAACTGTTCTTTCTGGTGGCCGAATGCGGTTAACACGTCCGATCCGGTTAGGCTCTCCTGGAGAACGGAATTCATTCTGCCAAACATATCCCGGCTTTTATACAGAGGCTCCCTGAGAAGAGAAGAATAGCGCCTCATGGCCAGCACGATGAGTGGCCCGGTGGAAAAGGCCAACACGGTCAGTACCGGGGCTTTCAGTTCGAATACACAGATGAAGAACACCACCACGAAGCCGATCAGCGCCTGTGATATCATTCTGAACCCAAAGCTGAGAAAGCGGCGGATTAGATTGACGTCCATGGTGGTTCTGGACATGAGTTGACCGGTCTCGGTTTGGTCAAAGAAGGCGAATGACTTGGACTGTATGCTTTCGTAAATGTCCTTTCTAAGCTCGTAGATTACCTTCTGGGCCACTATCTCCCCCAGGTAACGCTGGAAAAAGCCGAATAGACCTGATGCGGCGGTAACCGCCACGATCATGCTCGCTAAAAACAGGACCCTGCTCTGGTCCTCGGTCCTTATGGCATCATCTATTATGGTTCTCACGTAAAGGGCCGGCATGGCGTCCAGTATGGAAACGGAAACCAGGCAGATGACAACCACGATGGAATATTTCCAGTGTTTTATCCAGTAGCCGAAAAGCCGTTTGAATATTCCGGTACCTCCCTTTACATCTAGATACTCCTCTTGATTTGTTGAGGTTGGAGGTGGACCTGGTGGACCGGGCAACGATCAATCATTCCCCTTGCTACTTTCCGAGAGGGATTCTCTATAGTGCGGTATCGAATAGTTCGATTACGATATTATAACTCTTTCCATAATTATGAGCCATTACCCCGTCCTAATATCAGTTTCACTTTTTCTCGAATTCTGTCCGGCAGAGAATCCCTATTCTGCGGAGTCACGACAACGAGTTCCACATCATCTCTGGACTTGACCTCTCCCGCAAAACCGGTCGAGGCCCTCTGATGAATTGCAGCCACTACTGGTATAGATAAATCCAGGATCCTCCCCACCTCCTGCCTGAAAACGGGACTTTTCATCTCCATGGGCCCTATCTCATCAATCAGGTACAGGTCTACATCCCTACTTAGCGCCTCCTTACTTATCCTCTCCACGTCCCTCAGGTTGACCCCATATCTCGATATCCTGGGCACATCGGAGGATGCCAGGGACACATGTGATAAGACCCCTCTCTCACCCCTAAGATCGACGATCTCAAACCCCTTTCTCCTTCCTCTTTCACGGATCTCCGGACAAACGATACCCCCAACCTCAAGCCCCTCCCCTTCCAGCATCTCCGCCGCCCTCTGGAGAACCGTGGTTTTTCCGCAGCCCGGAGGCCCGGTGATTAACAGATTTACCTTCATGCTCCACCTTTATCCACCCTCCTTTTTGCTATTGTGTTAACAGATATTAGCAATGCCAGTGGCCCAAGCGATAGGTATCATGATCCTCGGCATCGATGAGAGCGGAAGAGGTCCCGTAATAGGAGACATGGTAATAGCCGGGGTTCTTCTCCCAACCAAGGAATCAGAGCTGGAATTGGTGAAAAGCGGCGTCAAGGACAGCAAGAAACTCAGTAAGCACAAAAGGGAGGATCTTTTTCCACTCATTCAGGAAATTAGCACCAAGGTGATCACCAAGGTCATTAGCGCCAGCCAGGTCGACGAATGGCGTAAGAACAAGGGGAGCCTCAATGACATGGAGGCGAAGTTCTTTTCCCAGGTAATATCAGAGGCCCCGGCAAGGAGAATCTTCGTCGATTGTTCGGACGTGATCACCGGGACCTTCAGGGAGCGTATGGAACGTTACAAGGGAGGGAATATACAGGGCCTGGTCTGTCGTCACTTTGCCGATGACACCTTTCCAGTTGTCTCTGCCGCCAGCGTGGTGGCAAAGGTGGTGCGTGACCGAAGAATCTTCCGTCTCAGCCGCTCCTTCGGCGAGATGGGAAGCGGGTACTGCCACGATCCCCGGACCCTGAGTTTTCTCCAGAACTGGCTTGACGACAATGGCTCCTTTCCGGATTTCGTGCGCAAGACCTGGTATACGGCCCGCAGACTAAAGGACTCAAGAAACCAGCGGAAGTTAACGGATTGCTTTTGATTACAGCTTCCAGAGGTAAATAAATATCGCCGCTACGATAGCTACCTCGATAACGAAAGGCGTCACCAGGGGATAGAGATTGTAGCCCTGGAAACTCCGCATCTTGTTCTGAAATAGCACCATATAGAATAGGAAGGCAAATAAAGCGGTGCCAATTATTGATAACACCGAATATTTTAGGTTCCGGGCATAAATACAAAGGAAAGCGAAGAAACCTCCAACCGCCAAGAAGCCAAGAGTGGCCAGGGCCAGAAGAATCGTCCATACCCAGGTAAGGATGTTCATAAGCCCATCCTCCCCTTCATCATCTTCTTCCTCCGCCAATGCTGGTGAGATTACTGCTGAAGCGATCAGGATCAAGATGAGGGCAAGATATATGCCGCGCCTTAAGACAGATTTGTTCACTGAATCACCACCGAGCGATCATCGATCTCTCTTAAAATATATTTCGCATAGCCCAAATGAAACGTATTCAAAAGGGTTTGAGAATTAAGACCCGTTATTTCAGGCTTTTTTCTCCCATCTTCTGGTCAGGAATAGGGAAAAATTGTTTGCCAGAATGTGGAAAGTAATGGGAAATACGATATTCGGCATCATATACTTGAAAAGAAATCCCAGAATTATGCCTATGGCAAAGGCGTATGCAACCTCCACCAGGGACTCGTATCCTATGTAATGCATCACCCCAAATATTACCGCTGATGGTATAACCCCGACGACGCTAAGGAGAAACCCCCGGAAAAAGAGTTCCTCCCCAGTTGCCACAGCTACATTCAGGGCCAAAATATCCCTAGGCTCCAACCTGTTGGCCAGGATCTCCTCCAACCTGTTTCCATATCCCAGATACCTGGGAAGATAAAGAAATGGGATAATGAAGATAAAAAGAACGGTACCGTACAGAATCGCTATCTCCCAATTCTGGGTAGTGATTCCCATTGAGGAGGGGTTTCCAGTAAGAACCAGGTAACCCAAGGTTATGCCCGTGAACACCAAGGATTGAACTAGGGTCAGCCTAATGATGTCCTCTCTTTCTATGTGTAAATACTCCTCCTCTGGCATTTGTCAACACTTTTGCTATTTTCCGGTTATTCCTCTGATGTAATCCAGGTCATCCCTGGTTCGGGATATTATGTCCCCAGCTTTTAAGTCGCCGTACTCGCTGTGAAGAGAAATAGGGCCAGAGAAGGCCATGGCTTCCAGGTTCTTGAAAACCTCGGGCCAGGGCACCATGCCCTGGCTCAAGGGAACATGCCTTACATTCCAGGTTTTTGGTTTCCGGGGACCCCTTTCCCAGATGAAGTCCTTAACGGCAACCATCTTGGTTCTCTCAGAGAGGAGGTCCATGGATAATTTCCAGCCCGATCGACCTCCCTCCACTACCATGTGCCCCGGATCGATATATGCTCCAATATATTCCGGATCGAGATCCTTGAGTAGATTGTAAACCAGGCACCCGGTTCCCGAAACGTAATCGCCTGCATGTATGTGGAGTCCTGCCGCCACGCCGTGCTCTTCCGCCAGAGCCTGGATTTCGGATAAATCTTTTTTTACCACCTTCAGCTGATGTAATAGCTTTCCAAACCCCTCGTACTTCCAGTAGCCCAGCTTCAAATAATCAACCCCGCATCTACCGGCCGCTTCGAAAATCTGACCTGAAAGGGGGTCAGATGCATCGGTGATCGAGGTGGTGATCATGGGTACCTTTAGGCCGTGGGATTCAAGGATATCCACCGCTTGCGGGAGAGTTGAAATTGCATCCTGTGGCCGTATATGTCCACCAGGCCTTACGGTTAGGTCAACTCCATCCATTCCCAAGGCAGATACCTCTTTGCCTAAACGGTCGATTGAGAATGACCCGAGCTTCTTGCTAAACATCACTAGATCCATCTAAAGCCTCCTCAGGAGCTCTACTGGGGTAAGATAATGCTTTTTCCCTTTTCTGATCGGCAAAAGAAAGATAACTCCTCCGCAAATACATTTTTAAGGTATTTGGAAGGCTTCTTGTAGAGGTGTACCTTTAATGCTCCAAGTTTTCGGCAACGTAGGGGTCGTGCTGGCCCTCATATCCGGCGGGATCGCAATCCTCAGCTTGGTGTTGATTCTCTACTTCGCCAAGTTTGTACCCTGATTCCGAGAGCTGGAACACCTCGCCAAAACGAGGATCCCCAACCGGTGCTATTTTAGGTACCTCGTAGTTCCCTATCCGATCGCGGGCAACCTCTTCTCTCTATCAATTCGGGCCATTGCCATGGAGTATTTTCATGAATAAATCTCCCAAAGGACCCTGTCTTAGCCTTTCGAGTTATATCACGGCTCAAGCCGTTTCCAAGCACTTTTCGTCGCCCCCAGGTAGTGCTGATTCAATAGATCTATTGCAAAATTTGGGTATAACCCGGGCCTATGTCGAGTTTTACCGGGGAGGAATAACGATACCGGAGGAACTCCTCAGGTCAACAAAATCTGCTCTTGAAGAGGCGGGAATACAAACCTCCGGGGGTATTGCCACCACTCATGGGAAGGGAGAGACCGAGGGATCGACCGGAGCGAGCTTCTGGCTGTGCTTCACCTCCCGGAAGACCTCCAGATGTCTGGAGCAAGCGATTCGTATTGGGGCTAGGGTATTTGATCGTATAATCGTCGACGACTTCCTATGCACCGATTGTACCTGTAGCAGGTGTAGATCAAGGAAAGGTAAGAGGGAATGGTCAGGTTTTCGACGATCCCTCCTTTCGTCCTTCGCGGAAGAGTACCTTATCGGGCCGGCCAAGGAGGAAAATCCAGAGGTTACGATGATCATAAAATACCCCCAGTGGTACGACCGATTCCATGTGTATGGATATGACGTGGAGAGGGGGAGTGAAATTTTTGACGGGGTTTGGGTCGGAACGGAGATTAGGGACCCGAGGGTTGATTTCGTACACCAATACCAGGCGTTTTCCAACTATAGATACATTACATCGGTTGCTGGTGAAAAGGTGGGAGGAGCTTGGTTTGACCATCTTTGGTGCTACCCGGAGATATACCTTGAGCAGGCCTTTCAGAGCGTGCTAGCAGGGTCAAAAGAACTCGTGCTTTTCTCTTTCAGCCCACGAAGATACGACCTCCAAAATCCCAATACCAATACTCTGATTGACAGGCGTGAACTTCTAAACAGGTTATGCACCGAGATTTCCGGGCTAACCCATCTAGGAGTCGAGGCATATAAACCCCATAACAGCGACCCGGGTACTGAAAATTACATTTTCGACTACCTGGGTATGCTGGGGATACCCACACTAGTCACCTCCTGTCGACCCAAAACCAGGAGCCTCATTTTAACTACCCACTCGTTAAGCGATCCCGACATCGAAAACTTCCTCCTAGACCTGGACTCTGGTTCAACTGTACTGGCCACCAGTGGATTCCTGGAGGGCGTTAAGGATAATGGTATGATTCGACGCGCCTTCGGCCTTTCGGATCCTCCGGTGACAAGAAAGAGATTCTTCCCCTACCGCTTTACAGTTTCGGGAAGCGAGGTATGTGCCGAGGAACGCGTTCTATTCCGGTCTTTACTAAATACCGACGGGGCCCAGGTCCTAGCGACTGCTCACTGGGATGAAGATCACCCAACTTTGTCCATGAACCAGGAGGACGACATTACATATGTCGGTGCCTGTCTTGACACCTATAGCTCCCAACCCTTTCACCCCTCTCCCAGCGTGACAACCGCAGAGCCTGTATCCCTGGTCCATCTGCCCGCGCCTTATGCCAACGCCCTTAGAGCCCCTCTATTGGACCCCTTGGGAATACGATTCCATGCACCGCCAAAGGTTGGGCTTTATGCGTTTTCTAATCCAGGAGAAAACGAAATTTCCAAGCTCGTACTGGAGAACTTCGGAGATCAGGAGACTACCACAATCCTTGAACTTCCCAAATACATGCAACCAGTCCTGGACAGATGCATGTGGGAAAGGGAAGGTCGAAAGCTTGAGGTCAAACTCCCAAGACGGGACATTGAACTGATGTCTCGCCAACCATGAGGCCCTTATCTTGATGGGTAGCAAATCGACTAGTAAACTTAATCTAACCAAGGGGCCGATACTTCGGCCCTTATTTACTCTATCACTTCCGATAATGATTACCTATGGAATGCAAACGGCCTATAATGTGGCCGACACCTTCTGGCTAGGGCGGATTGGGGCCGAAGCTGTTGCTGCGCTGTCCATTGCCTGGCCGTTGATCTTTTTGCTAATTTCAATCGCCGGGGGACTGGCAGTGGCGGGAACCACTCTCGTGGCCCAATACACGGGTGCGGAGGACCAGGAAAGCGCTGATTTCGTGGCCGGGCAGATCCTCTTCCTCTTGCTTGCGGTAGGAATTGCCTTCAGTGCAGCCGGTTTCCTATTGGCAGAGACCCTTATGGAACTGATCGGAGCTCCGCCGGAGGTCCTGCCCCTGGCAACAACATATGTGAAAATAATTTTTGGGGGTATCGTCCTCATGTTTGGTTTTTACATATTCCAGTCCATAATCAGCGGTTGGGGGGACACGGTAACTCCCATGAAGATCATGGTATTGTCCGCTACTTTGAATATAGTGCTCGATCCACTTCTCATATTCGGGGTGGGCCCCTTTCCGAGGATGGAGGTTGCGGGTGCAGCTGTGGCCACGGTTTTCGCTAGGGGCATTGGATCTCTCATAGGTTTCTATCTCCTGTTCTCGGGAAAGAAAGGAATAACCCTTCGGCTGGAAAATATGAAACCAGATATGGAGACCCTTTCTCGCATCATCAGGATAGGCATTCCATCCTCCATTGAACAGTCAACCATGGCCCTGGGATTCACGTTCATGATGAGCATAGTGGCCGGTTTCGGGACCTATACCCTCGCCGCTTTTGGCATCGGCAACAGGATATCATCGGTAATTTTCATGCCTATGATGGGCTTCGCCACGGCAATTACCATCATGGTTGGCCAAAATCTGGGAGGAGAAAAGACCAAACGCGCGGAAAGAATTGGCTGGCTTGGGGCTGGTGCTATATTCCTGGGGATGACCGTGGGCGGAGCACTCTGTTTCATCTTTTCGCAGGGGCTTGTGGGCATCTTTATCACCCAGGAAGATGAGGCGGTGATAGAGTTGGGATCCCAGTTCATCCGGATAATTGCCTTCGGCCTGGGTTTTGTGGGCGTTCTCCGTGTCCTCAACGGGGCGTTCCGAGGAGCCGGAGACACCATAACTGCGATGATCCTATCAATACTATCCTTATGGGTCATCCGGCTGCCACTAGCATACGTGCTAGGGCCCCAGATGGGAACTGATGGCCTCTGGTTAGCGGTATTGATAGGAAATGTGGGAGGAGGCCTGGCGGCGGTTATAGTTTTTTGGCTTGGAAGATGGAAAAGGAAGTCCATCTCCGAGAGAGGATGGACCAAAACCCCAGCTCAACCAAGTCCAAATATTGATCCCCCGGGTGATGATTGCAAAAGCAATAAAACAGGCCCCGGGGAACTACGAGGTAATGAAACCTAGAATAGGATACTGGGCACCGCTAGAGGGGTTCAGAGATCCCGTCAAGCTACTCGAACTGGCCTCCATGGCCGAGGATGTTGGGTTCCAGATCACCGGTGTGAGTGACCATTTTCATCCCTGGACTCACACCAACTCCCACTCCATCTTCCCGTGGACCTGGATCGCATCCCTTTTGGAGAGGACACAGAGGACTATGGCCGGTACCGCCTGCACCACTCCAACTATAAGATACCATCCAGGCATAGTGGCCCAGGCATTTGCCAGCATGGCTTCCATGTATCCAGGGCGATTGTTTCTCAGCGTGGGCACCGGGGAGAGGTTGAATGAACAACCCTTAGGTTTTGAATGGCCCAAGTTCAAGCAGAGAAAGGCCAAGTTGGAGGAGGCCATCGAGATAATCAGGAGCCTGTGGACTGGTGAATTCGTGGATTTCGATGGAAATCATTACACCCTTAACCAGGCCAAGCTCTATGATGTTCCGGAAGATGAGATACCACTCATAATCGCGGCAAGCGGCAAGAAGATGATACGAACGGCGGGCAGGCTAGGCGATGGAATACTGACCGTGGCCTCCATTCCGGATTTTAAGTCCTTTGTACTGCCAAATCTTGCCAAGGGGGCCAAGAAGGCCGGAAAAAGCCCCAAAGATCTAATCAAAATGGTGGAGTTGAAGGTTTCCTACGACCAGGACTTTGATCGCGCTCTCGATAAATGTCGTTTCTGGTCAACTACCGCAATTCATGGTCATATCGGTCGCTCCTCCGATCCCAGAGAATTCGAGGAGGTTGCCAAGGAAGAGGTCACGGATGAGAGACTGCAGGAGATCTGGTTCATCTCAACGGAGATGGACGAAATCAGCAACAGGGTCAACGACTATGTACAGGCGGGATATGACTGGATCCTAGTTCATAGCTGCAGCCCGGATGAGGAGAACTTTATATCCCGCTTTGGTGAGGAGGTTCTTCCCCGGGTAGAGGAGATGTCTTCGTAGGTGTTGAGGATTTGGCCACCAGCAGGGAACGCTTCATTAAAGCCATCAGCCTGGAGGAACCAGACCGGGTACCCATATCCGATGTTGGTGTATCCCCCTCCGTGGTAGAACAGGCCCTAGGGACCAAACTTAGTTCCGAATATGAATGGGCGAAGGCGCTAGGTGACCTTGGCTTTGATATGGTTGTTTCCAGGCATCGCCTCCAAGGACATGGTCAGAACATACTGGGAGGCACGCCACCCCAATGGGAGCCAGAATGGATCGACGACACCACCTACATGGGCGAATGGGGAGAGGTGAGGAAGGTCACCTCCGATATGGAATCCCCAGTGGACGGCGTGATCGAGAGCCCAGAGGACCTCGAGGATTTTGAGATACCGGATCCCTACAAGGAAGGAAGGATCGACCCCGTTCTAGAGGCGGTGGAGGCACTGGGTGAGGACATCCCGGTCTTCGCCCTGTTACATGACGCCTTCGAACTTCCCTGGATGATGAGAGGAAGGATAGAGAAATTGGTATTGGATTATCACCGAAGGCCCCGTTTTGCCAAGAAAATGACCGAGATAGCAATCGATTTCAACATCGAAATGGCCAATATTCTCCTGGATGAGGGTGTAACCGGTATCGTCACCGGCGATGATTACGCCTTTGCCTCCGGACCCTTCATGACTCCCAAACATTTCAGGAAATTCATCTATCCCGGTCTTAGAAAATTGATCAGGGCCGTTCATTCCAAGGATGCTCCCTTTTTGAAGCATACCGATGGAAAAATATGGCCCATACTGGATGATATACTAGATGCCAAACCGGATATCCTGAATCCCATAGAAACCGAGGCAGGGATGGACCTAGCCCGGGTAAAGCAAGCCCACGGCCACCAGGTTGCACTGATGGGTAACGTTGACTGCGGCCCAATACTGCATTACGGGTCCATCACCGATGTGGTGCATGATGTACGTAGATGCCTTAGGGATGGAGCACCCGGAGGCGGTTACATCCTAAGTTCGAGCAACACCATATACAGCGGCACCAAACCCAAAAATATGATGACCATGATCGAAACCGCTAGAAAGATGGGCAAATACCGCTAATGCTTCATATGAGAAGACCCTCACCGTGGGGGCCACTGGTCAAAATCCGGTCTGGCCGAATCCCCGTCCTTTTCGTGCTCACGGGCCACCTCATCCAATAGCTCCTCTACCAATTCCGGTCTCCTGTCGGCCACATCAATGGTCTCATAGGGATCAGCCCTGAGGTTGTAAAGCTCGCAGGCCTCCGGCACCAGGCCTTTCTTTGCCACCATCTTCCAGTCCCCCCTTCTCAGCGCGAATCTCTCGTCCTTCAAGTTCCAGTACAGCGAGCGATCCTCCAACTCGACGACATCGCCCTCGAGAAGGGGCAATATGTTAATGCCGTCCCAATTTGGATCATCCTGAGGCTCTCCCAAGGCAAGGCGGGTCAGAGTGGGCATCCAGTCGGTTATACTTAAGGGGTAATCACACCTTCTGGGCTCCAGGTGGCCAGGCCAGGCAACTAGGGTGGGAGTTCGTACGCCACCCTCGTAAAGCTGTCCTTTTTCCCCTCTTAGCGGGGAATTGTTACCAAGGCCTGGGGTCTCCCAGGCCCATCCCGGGTATCTATCCACCTCGCCATTATAGTAGTTAGTCCCCGCAGCCCCGTTATCTCCGCAGAATATGATTATAGTCCTTTCGAACTGTGAATTTTGTTTTAGGGTGTCAATTAGCCTCCCTACGCCACTATCCATATGACTTGCATACGCCGCATAGCGCTTCCAGGACCTGTCCATGGATTTGTCCTTACTGTAGCGATCATACTCGTATTCGTTGAGCCAGCTAGCCGGGGCATCAACCGGCACGTGGACCGCTGTAAAGGGAACGTAACAGAACCAGGGCCCCTCCCGCCCATCAATCCATCTGCATGCCTCCCGGACTATAAGGTCAGTCACGTGGCCCCTTTCCTCTATTCGTTCCCCGTCCCTATGCCAGGTATGGGAGTAATGTCCTCTCTTGTAGCGGTGATTATAAGGGTCCACCCCTCCAGCTAGGCTTCCATAAGAGGTATCAAATCCGTACTCGTTAGGGCAGAATCGTGGGTCCGATCCCAGGTGCCACTTGCCGAAAAGCCCGGTGTCATATCCAGCCTCCTTTAAGGAGCTGGCCAGAGTCGGATATTTATCGGGAAGTATGGGTCGATTTGACGGAACGGTGGCATGTGTACCAAAGCGGCCTGGATATCTCCCGGTCAGAAGGGAGACACGGGTTGGCGTACACACCGGGGCAACGTAGTGCTGGTCCAGCTCCACGCCGAAGGAGGCCAGACGGTCAATACTCGGGGTCCTGTTGATGGATCCATGGTAACCAACATCCCCCCAGCCCAGGTCGTCGGCCAAAATAAACAAAACGTTAGGTCTAAATTCCCCATCCATGGTCTCTCATCTCCGCCTTCTGATCCTGCAGGACACGCATCCATAAATACTTCCCAGCGGAGGACGCTAACAATTCCCGAACAGAACATATAAGCGTCTGAAATAGACCCATATCCCAGTCATGGGCGTTCAATTAGGTACACTGGTACCAAAAAAGGATATGGCTCTCAAGGACATGAGGGCAAAAACTCTTGCCGTTGATGCCAGCAGCATCATACACCAGTTTCTAGCCTTGGTAAGGTATCCTAGCGGAGTACCCCTGATGGACTCCGAGGGAAATATCACCTCAGGGCTTGCAGGCCTTTTCTACAGGTCCACGAAACTGATATACAGATATGGAATGGAGCTAATATTCATCTTTGATGGCAAGCCTCCCCAGCTCAAACTCTCGTGGCTCACGGAACGGGAAAGAAAGGAAAGAAGGGACAAATTTGAGAAAAGACTCAGGGAGTGGCGAACTGCCCTCCAGGAGGGAGACCTGAGCTCCGCATATTCAAAGGCGGTGACCACGGGCATGATCGACTCGGATATAATCGATGATGCCAAGAGACTGCTGTTTCTCCTTGGCATACCAGTGGTCCAGGCACCAGCAGAAGCCGAAGCCCAGGCATGCCACATATCCAGGACCAGTCGCGCATGGGCCGTCAATAGCCGGGACTTCGACTGCTTATTATTCAAGGCTCCAAGAATGGCCAGATATGTGTCAATTGCCGGGGTTTACCGGGGCGTTGGAATGCCGAGCCGTCCCCAGCTAATTGAGTTGAAGCCTGTTCTCCGAAAATTTCGCATAACCCATCCTCAACTTATCGATATGGCCATCCTGATGGGCACTGACTATAATCGAGGTTTAGAGGGCATCGGCCCCAGGAAATCTCTCCGTCTTATCCGGACATACGGAAGACTGGAGAACTTGCCCGATGAAATCTCAAAGGACCTTCCGCCCAACCTCCATCATATAAGAAACTCATTCCAAAAGCCAGAGATCGACAGGGATTACTCCCTGGTTAGCGGAGAGTTTGACCCCCAGGGAATAGTCGATTTCCTATGTGATGAGAGAGATTTTAGCCCTAGGAGCGTTCGCTCCGCGCTCAAGAGGATATCAAGGGCCAGGACCGAGGGACATCAGGCCACCTTGGAACACTTCAGCGGTTTTGATTGACTAATGACCGATGGACTGGGTAATGGCCGGGTTCAAACCCTTGAACTTGGAGAGCCATTGAACCCTTTCCTCGGTTAGCTCCCTTACCAGTCGATCCGCCTGCTCCTCGGTATAGAAACGGTCCAGGTCATACCTAGAGATATCGGTATCCGGGACCTCCTCGGGAACCAGGACGTTGAAGTACTTGCCCTCCTTCCAGTTGATCTCCCCACGGGCTATGGCCCTAATTATGGCTGCCGACTCCGGAATCCCGATATCCTCGGCCTCCTGGTGGATTATCCTTCTACCATCCGAGGTCACTTTGGCAATCTCTCCCACCCCGCCGGTATTGAATAGGTATAGCTGTAGCTTGTCCTGATGCCTCTTAGCGAAATCGTAAACGAAGTTGCCTTCCTGAGAAAAATCACCGACTATGAAGGGGTTCATCCCAACCACCCTAACCGACTGGCCGGCCTTGGTGGGGTCGCTTCCCGAGGTCTCGATCGATTCGCCAAGCATGAAAGCGGCCGCTGCCTGTTCTGGGGTTAGCTTGGAAACCGGGGGCACAACCGTGTTCCGTCTGGTGACGAACAGGATTATCATACCGTCTAGTTCATTCAGAGGAGGAATGTCCATGCTCTCGCTACAGTGCTCCTTGAAATCTTCTCTCTGCATTATTCCCCGCCCATTTCCGGTCAGGGTCTGATCGCCGAAGGAAACATTTCCCCGGTAATCAACCAGTACGTTCTCGAATATGGCCCGGGGCTTGGTAACCGCCTCGTATATTAGGGGCAGGATGCCGGGGTCGACGCCCTCCGTCTTGAGGTAGAAACCTGTTTCCGGCCCGTAGGCCTGACCGTTTGGCCTCAGAAATACCACATCATCCTGCACTATCTCGATGCCCTCCCCCTTGCCGTGGAGTCCATGATCATGGCATGTATGGGTGGTCTTCCCGGTTGCGGTGAGGCCAAAAATCAACATGCTATATCTCTTAAGGTCGCCGCTTTTCCTACTTCTGGCTCGCAGGATCTTTGACCCCGCGTGAAGGCCCAGCATGCCTCTCTGTTTGGCCTCCCACATGGCCATCCGTAGAAATCCCTTCTTATCCTCGCCGTAGTAATCGGTTCCCAGGATATAGGTGATGCCTATCTCCGGGAATACCAGGACCTGTCGGTCCTTTTCCTGCCACTCGGGTATGTGCAGAAGCTGGAGAACCGTATCACCCTCGCCCTTTTTGGGAGGAAGTCCCTGGCTCACCATGTAAGCCAGCCTTATCATCTCCCTTCTCTGGGTTGAAATGTAGAGCCTGCAGGTGGGAGTAAAGGAATCATTATCCCCCATATCGCGCTCCACGCAGACGAAAGGAGCCTTTTTCACGTAATCATGGACGTCTTTCAGGGTCTTGGGCAGGTTTCTGAGTATTCGTTTCTGCTTATCGTTGAGCTTGGTACTCATGACCTCCTTGCTTCCGATGGAAACGGTGAGGGGTGCACTTCTATTCTTGACCGTGGAAACGAAACTGTAATTGTCGAATTTCGTCTTGGTTCCGTGTTCGTAGGCCATCGACCTCAGCTCATCGATCTCTGGCCGCATGACGTTCCTGCTGCCCTCCAGCTGCTCCATGGTATCCTTCACGAAGCCAAGGTCCGCGCTCTTAATCATCTGCTCAACCTCGGGGACCTCCTCTCCCTCCTGGACCTGGGTGAGGTACTCCCCGGACTCGATTATCTCTCTGATCCTCTTTTGGACCTCAAGGACCGGCTGGGCGGTGTTAACCTTGTAGCAGGAGGCAAACTGCAGGATGTCCTTGTAGAAACTGGTCTGAAGAGCCATTCTGTCCTCGGTCCTCACCAGCCAGTGAGGGTTGAAGAAGGGGTCATCGGCCTTCCTCATAGCATCAATAGCGTCCTTCTGGCTCAGCCTGGAACAGACCCATCCCTCATTAGGATGTCTCTCCGTGATGAAGATAAGCTTGATACGGGTGGTGTCCAGGAACTTCTCCTGGCCACCTATCCACCAGGGATCAAGAATGAAATAGCCATCGGCTCTTTTGCAATCGTCAATGAGCTCCTTCATACTGGGATTTATCTTGGTGACCTCTTCCTTGACTAGGAACTTTCTCTCCGATACCAGCGTGGATATTCTACCGTGTTCTCCTCCCAATCTTTCAACATAGATCCAGTCATTGGAATGTATCCTTGCATTATCCAGCTCAAGTAGGAGATAGGTGTGGGTAGACTTTCCTACCCCCCTTTCTCCGGTGATCACCACGCCCTCCCCATTCACGTCCAGGAGGGAGCCGCGGATGAAGTGCATGTCCTTTTGTTCCTCTGAAACGTATATAGCCAGGCCCAGGGCTATTGACCTGATATCCTGATAGCTTGTCTTGTTAATGGTGACAGCGGTCTTTGTCTCTCCGTGGAAGGCGGCGGATGGTTCGGTGTCCGGGACCCCGGTGACGGCGTAAACGACACCGTGGGGCCTCGTGGTATGCTCGTGTTCCAACCCGGGAGCTGCAAACCAGTTCTCACGCCAGAAATCGTCCAGATGTCTGTCATTGGTCCTTAGCTGTATGTATATGCCGTTAATATTGCATTCCAGACGTAGATCTCCCTGCCCATATACATCTCTGCTTGTCTTACCAACTCATTTCTCTCGGCGAGGGAGATACCCGTCTCAACCAAATCATTGTGACCAACGGGCATCTTGCATACTCCTCTGGGTCAAGGCCTATAGAGGGCTAAAAAATATACTCATGATGAACGGCTCAACTCCACCTCAATCAGATTTCTAGTCTTTTCCTCTTCAGGGACAATCACCCGGCCCTTGATCAGGAATTGATCTATATCCTGGAATTCTCCCTTGAGCCAGGGGTGAAGGACGGCGGACATGTTGAAACCGTATTTTAAATCCGGTTTCAGATTTTGGAATTCTAACCGGCCGAAATCGATAAGTTCCTCGTAGGGCCTGGAACTGTTTATTACCCCGTTTCCGTCCATTTTGGTTCCGTTATGAAAATCCATGAAGGGTATACCCGGCGTACCGACCCAAACTCCCCTCAGCTTCTTGTCCCGCTTGTCCCATTTTACTATGAACTTGCTCGGTATGAGAAGATGTGAAGTCCGGTTACTATACAAGCCGAGGTGCTCATAGGCCTCCGAGAAGTCCAGGGAAACCTGTTTCTCGTTCTCGGCCAGGCCACTGTCCTCTTCGACGGTAATCATGTCTCCCGGCGCTTCTGATGCCCTTTGATACGCCTTTTCAACTATGGGCAGGGTTTTGGCTAGCTCCAACAGGTCCTCTCCCGAATAATTTGTGAAAGCGGGATATCGGAAATAGCCCGTGAATTCTATATCGACCCGTTCCACCTCCCTTGGTACGTCGTTTACCAGCATTACCGAGAATGGCTTTGCCTCGCCCGGTGATAGCTCCCTGGGGTATTGATAGTCCGTTATGCGGTCAGGCCTCTTTACATAATAATAACGGAAGGCAAGTATGGCTCCAGAGAAAATCAGGCCTAGGATAATAAGAACCGCGGTCCTCTTGTCCAGGATTAACGGCTCCCCTTTGGTCATACGATTTATGGTGGATATCTCCTTCACATCACGTTTGATATTTCTCTTAAGTCCGGAAAGTCCATGGTTCCTGGCCACGTTAACCACCCCGGCCAGGGCGATAATGCCAGCCCAGATTATGCCGTAGAAGTTAATCATGTACACAATCCCACTGATACCTCTCCAACCTACGTCGAGGAACTCCAGTACTACCAGTATTCGGAGGAAAAGGTAAAAACCTACCAGCGAGCCTATGGTGGCTATCCACCAACCTATCCTCCTCGACAATTTTGCCACTAGATTCTGAATAAAAATTGGAAAGAAAATTCCCGAATAACCAATAGTCAAGCCCGCCTGAATGAAGAGGAAGATTATCTCCCCTGCATCGAACCCCCGGGTCTGCAGAAAGGAATAGATGAATACAAGGAGGATTATGGCGATATATAGAAAGAATAGCCTATAGTATCCCGGTAGGTAGCTCAGCCCTTCGAACCATCTCTTGATCCTACTCAAAAACACACCAGATTGGTGTCAATCTTCTATTCTAACCCGGGTGCCATCACGCATTACCACGTGACTGCTCGGAGATGCCCCAACTAGACGGAACTCCGTACCAAGTGAGGGATATGACTCGCCAAGTACCAGATCCTCGCCCATGAGGTCGTTCTTTACCTTGTCAGCGATCTTCCTCACCAGCGCCGATGGCAAGCCAAATGGAGATTTTAGGACAACGACCGTGGCGTCCTTCTTCTCCTCGTCTGTACTGACTTCCTCCTCGCCCCTGGCGATTTGTAGCTTTCCACCGCACTCTATGCAGTACCTCTCGCTCTCATCTAGACACTCGAAGCAGACCCTTCTTCCGCATTTTAGGCACTGGAACCCCTTGGTTGGTTGACCACAGATAGAACAGGTGGTACAGTCGATGCACCTGGTGTCATCAGACCGGAGTTCGCCGTTATTATCGTAATACTTACCCTCGCACTTTGGTCCAAACCATCTTCCGCAGCTGAAGCACTGTCTCAGAGCCAGCTCCACGTTGCACAGCTCACATATCTGTGCTGCCCCAAAACTTCCAACTATCTTTTTGGACCTGAACTTGAAAATCTGGCCCCCTAAAGCTATCCCCACGCCGAAAACCATGGGTAGCCATATCCGCGGAGACCATACCTTGACCATACTGAACATGAATAGGCCGGTTGCTATGAGAGCCCCGCCTAGGAATAATAGAACACCAGGTATAGTCGTATTTAGTAGGCCCATGGGGCCGCCCTCGCCACCTTCAGCACCGCCTTCGCCTCCAGCTCCGCCGCCTCCGATGCCGCCCATGCCACCTGC
The DNA here is from genome assembly GCA_964621445.1 of Hadarchaeota archaeon (SeqCode). Classification (GTDB taxonomy): domain Archaea; phylum CAYQAE01; class CAYQAE01; order CAYVLA01; family CAYVLA01; genus CAZUNO01. Next base: position 105,340 of record CAZUNO010000003.1, read on the forward strand.
CATTCCTCCTCCGCCCATCAATCATATCACCAATGACGGTATAACTTCACCGAACTTTACTCAATAATGTAATCGAATTAAACGAGATTACTCCGCAACCATCAACCTCGTATCACGCATAACTCTCACCAAGCCCGATGGCTCGGTCTCAGCTATTTCAAAATCCGCATCCAGCAGAGATATCTTGTCGCCCACCCTCAACTTCCTGGCATACAGAGCATCCAGAAGGTCATCCTGAATCTGATCCAAAATTTCCTGGGTCATCTCTGTACTAGATGTAATACTGATCTGCTCGGCCTCGCTGAGGTCCTCCCTCTGAACCGACTCGCCGATCACCGCGCCGTCTCTTAGGTAGGTGATTATATCAACCACATCAGCGACCTTCGGGTCGTGGGTAGCAACGATAACCGTCGTGCCCTCCTCCTCCTGTAGACTCTTCATTAGATCGATGATCTCCAATCCGGTCTTGGTATCCAGGTTACCGGTCGGCTCATCTGCCAGGACCAGATCCGGGCTGTTTACAAGTGCCCTAGCGATTGCCACTCTCTGCTGCTCCCCTCCGCTTAGCTCCGTGGGCCTGTGATCAATTCGATCTCCCAGACCAACTCGGTCGAGAAGCTCCTTAGCCCGATCACGCCTCTCCTCTTCACCAGCACCGGCGAAAACCATAGGAAGCTCCACATTCTCAATAGCAGTCAGAACAGGTATCAGGTTGTAAATCTGGAATATGAAGCCGACGTTCTCCTGTCTCAGCTTCGAAAGGTGGGCCTGGTCCATGCCGGTTATCTCTCTACCGGACATGAGTACTTTACCGCTAGTCGGGGTGTCCAGGCCGGATATCATATTAAGGAAGGTGGTTTTTCCGCTACCGGATGGTCCCATATAGGCCACGAACTCTCCCCTCGATATCCTCGCATTCACGCTATCCAGGGCCTTAACCTCTAGTGTCTCATGGCCCATGTCAAAAATCTTGCTAAGGTCCCTGGTTTCTATTACGAACTGCTCTACCCCTTTCTTCTCTTCTGCGGGGGCGATCGCCTTCTTCTTCTTTGGGGATTTATCCTTTCCCTCCTCTTCTTCAAGGTCTTCTTCCTTTTTACCACTCATACATGAACGCCTCCACGGGCTCCATTTGCGCTGCCCGTCTTGAAGGATAGATTCCTGCAATAACCGCAACTAACACAGCGAGTCCAATTCCGGATATCCATCCGAGTACCATCGTAGGCATAGGCAGAGTTAGTCCCTGCCTCGTGAAGAAGAATGCTAATGAAGTAACCGTTCCTAGGATGCACCCCAGCATACCTCCAAGTGCGCCAATTATCCCGGCCTCGGAAAGAAAGACCTTCATTACCTCTCCAGGTGTCGCTCCCACGGCCACCATTATCCCGATCTCCTTGGTCCTCTCCAGAACCGATGTCAGCATGGCGTTAGTTATTCCCAGAGCGCCGACGACTATGGCGAATACAACGACCTGAAGTTGATATGATGCTATATCATATCCTGGCGAAAGTTGTCTCTGGAAAGCCGAAATCACCAGCAAATTCACTAGCATTCCAATACCAACGGTGATCCCCAGCGATGTCAGAAGACTCCTAAGCTTCCTCTTCCCCAAGTTCCTCGCCGCCATAGAGGCGTAATACGAACTCTTCACCATCCGGGAAATAGATCCGAATACCCGGCCCTCGTTGGGACTTATTGCCCACTCTCCCGCGATCGCCTTTCTAGGCTCCAGTGACCCCGCCAACCTGGCTGGGAAAACGCCTGCTGCTACACTGACAAAGGTACCGATTGAAACCGATGCCATAATCCATAATGGGTTTATCTTTAGAGCGATGTCGGGAATGAAGGAGATAAACTGGGTCCCGGCTGAAAGCAGCAGACCGGTGAGATATCCTCCAATTCCCCCAATGAGCCCTATGATCAGCAGTTCGAATATATACATATCCATAATATGCCAGACCTCGGCGCCCATGGCACCCATGATGCCCACCTCTCGAACCCGTTCATAAATTGACAGCACGGTCGCATTCATCACCACGATGACTGCCACGGCCAGGGTAATTAGAACGGACTGCATATGGGCGAGTTCCGTGGTCTTCACCTGGGCGGCCACGATCCTCTTTCCACCCTCGGTGGTGACCACCATTTTGGGTATCTCGGTGTTCATATCAGCCTTGCTGGCCACGTTCTCCGCTAGTTCGGCCGTATTCTTAACCCGGGCTATGTTATCGTCATCCGGGAAATTGACCTGAACCACCGCTTCCTGAACAACTTCCTTTGGGAAGGAGATTATCTCCTTCGCCGCCCTGTAATGGACATATATGTTCTTATTATCCTTTTTTCTGGGCGAGGCAAAAACTCCGACAACTCTCAGAAACGAATCTCTCACCACTGCTCCTCCCAGACCTCCCTCGGTTCCCCGGGAAAGTAGAATGAGATCACCGTCATCAGGTCCCACCTCGCCAATCCTCAGGTCGTTTGCAATCTCGACTCCTATGATGGCCGGATATACCGGTATATCGTTATAATCATCCTGTTTCCATTCCTCTTGGTCCAAGTACTCCCCATTATCAATTACTAGCTCAATCTTTTGTCCACTGACCTCAGGAGAATAGCTGAACCAGAGGCGATACTGCAAAGTAACCTCTTCGGTTTCCTCATCATATTCCTTGACCTTGACCTCAAGGTTGTATTGTCTATATTCCCTGTATTTCAGGTTGGGTATCTGTGTAAAACTATCATCCGTTATCTTGAACTCCTCGATATCCATAGATTTCAGTGGTGCTCCGGCCTCTCCATAAACACGTAGGCCGAACTCCCCCTCCGGCTCCGAGGGGATTACCATAAAGCTTAGTTCCGCATTAAAACCATGAGTTACCTTCTCTTCAAGCCCGCCCGTGACCTCCAGAAGGCGGTCCTTTCCTCTAATTATGGAGCGGTTTAGGTTCTCCAAGGGGTCCCAGTAGGGAATTCCCGTGGTCTGGTTTACTCTCGGAGACCTTATCTTAGCCTCTGCCTCAGGGTCTATGCCTATTAGATTGATGAAACCGGGATAATCAGTTACCGGCATATTACTAATCGAGGGATGCTGAATTGTAAACCTCTCCCCGAACTTTCTAAGCAGGAGTTGTTCCCCGTTATCATCCGGGGTACCTATCCTAACCGCCACTACATCGACCCTATCGTCGGCCTTTAAATCCTCAACCAGTTCTAGGGGCACCCGCCCAAGCCTAATACCTGACCTAACCCACTTGTTTGCTTCCACTACCAGGAAATCTCCGAAAAAGGGAAATGGCTGTCTTCCTGAGTGAAAACTCGTAATCTGAGCACTTATGGTGTCCTCGACGGAGACGATCACCACAAAGCAGGCTATTGCTAAAATGACGCTCAGTATGGTAATTACGGAGCGGATACGCCTTCGTCTAAAGTTCTTCCAGGCTATTCGAAACATTGGGTTTTCTAGAACCACGAGCTCCCACTCCTTTTTAGGAGTCTAACCTCTAACGTAGGCCAGATAACCGATGACCAGGATTATCAATACCCATATTATTATCAGGATGGTATTGAAGCCGGAAACCATTTGTGTAAGTACCAATTCATTGCCCTCCTATTCTCCCCAAAGATAGCCCCAGAGTATGATGTACAGGTGAAAGAACCCATATGACAAAAGCAAGATGAAGAATATCTTGGAGGCGACTTTAATCTCGGCCGGACCACCGACTTGTGTTAACGGTATCATTATGACACTCCTCCTACTCTTCCTCCAAGCTTTCTCGTACCTTTTGTTCGTAATACCGCTGCTTCATCCTCCGCTCATCATACCAGAAGATGAGCACTCCCACTAGGGCGAGTACCACCACCGCAAGCATCAACAAAAGGTCCATCCATAGGAAACGGGTCCCAGTAAAGATGGGCTTGCGCATCGCGGGCAATAATCGCGTGATGACGCTTATCATATTCTATCGCCTCTTACCACAATTCTCCTCTCTCTGCCTTTTCTTTCAACCGGTTCATCATATCAACGGTCAGGTAAAGGAATACCACGACCAGAACTCCAATGACCAGGAACGCAGTTACACCCCAACCTGGCTTACCAAAAAGAACCGAAAACTCCCCTTGTTCCGGGATATTAGATGTTATGTGCCATAGAATTGCTACTCTACCCGTTGCGGGGTCATATGACTTTCGGCCGTTGAGCGTCGGGTCCCAGTCCTTTGGTACATAATCCAGGGGCGGGAAGACCTTTACCATAAGCTCCACAACATTGGCCTCGAATATGGGTGTGTCGAAATCAATCCGGGTATTATCGCCCGTTCTTCCCAAAACCTGGTCTCCAAGGGTCTTTTCCCCGACCCTGGAAATACCCTCTTCGGCCGGAAGGTCATAGATGTAGTACTTCATTATTATGACGAAGTCGTCTCCAGCGTAAATCTTCTCGGGCAGGGTGATCTCGATTATCGTCTCGTTATCGCTCTGAATAATTCTCTTCGGTATTACCTTGGCAGCCGTGGTCTGAACCTGGGTATCGTTGGCATTGGGCATTTCGACCTCCCCGTAGGGCAGGGTTACGTTGATCTTTTCAACAAACCCCTCGAAGGCGTAAAGGGTTATCGCCTGAGAAACGAAAACTTGCCCTCCTCCCTCGTAGACCGTAATCTCAAAAGACTGAGTCGGATAGTAATAACTAACGGCTGACGCATTCTGAATCAGGAAAACGCTGACCAGAACTATGAAGATACACCCTGAAAGCTTTGAACCCTTGCCCATCATAGGAACCTCCTCAAGAATACACCCGGTTCCGGGCTACAGTTAGATGGCCGCGCATCCTGCTGAATCTATATAAATGTTTTGTGATAGCTAAAAACGGGCCGTATTAACGTTCTATAACCTAACAAGACATTAATAAGATCCTAAACGGCTAAAGATGAGCCCTTCGGAGGTTTTAGCCTTTGGGAAAGCCTTTCGTCGGTATTCTAATTCATCCTTGGGATGTAAAGGAGGAGGGAATCGGCAGCGTAACGGAAACGCTCTCTGGTTTTGGGATCTCGTCCGTTTTCCTGGGAGTAAATGCATCCGCCGAGGACCATCCACCGCAGCCCATCGATGCCCGGCTAACCCATAACCCTAAGAGAAAGAGGTATGTTTCGGAGGAAGGCAGGTTCTATTATGAGATTGACCCCTCCTATCACCCGAACTCAGTGGCCATGCCCAAGAGAACCTCCGATTCCGATCTAATCGGTTTCGATGTTCTGAGGGATACCGAGGATTTCTCGGAGGCCGGTCTCTCGAGATTCGCCTGGCTCACATCGCTTCACAACGGGCAGATGCTAGATGATGGACAGGAGCTTGCCCTGGTGAATATAATAGGTGAGGCAGATAGAAACTGGATGTGCCCCAACAACCCCAACGTTGCCATAGAGCTTCTTGAACTGATAAACGAGATGCAGGGACGATACGATCTAGAAGGTGTCCTATTGGATAATTTCTGGTGGAAATACCCCCATACATTCATGCACTCGCTAGAATCGGGTATGAGTTGTTTCTGCGAGCATTGTCGCCACAGGATGGAGATTGAGGGAATCGGCGTACGGGATGTCAAGAGGGCGCTATCACAGATATGTCGGAGGGCCAGGAGCCTTGATCAGGGGGATATCGCCAGGATTGGAGGAGCTAAGACCGACCAATTGCTGAAAATAGTTGAACTTCCAGTGGTAGAGGGAGGCGGCTACTCGGATATATTGAACGTTCTTTTCGAGGACCCCAAGATGAGGGACCGGCTCCCGGAGCTTGCTGAAAACGATCCCCTCGGCATATTCCAGTGGTTGATGGATCATCCCGTCATACTGGATTGGCTGGAATTCAAGTCAGACGCGCTTTATAGGTTACTGGAGTCGGTTTACTCCCTTGCTAAAAGCAATGACCCCGATTTCCAAGTAGGTCTTGGTATGTGGTCTCCCCGATCCTCGTGGAGCGTTGGCCAGAAGTATGTAAAGCTAAAGGATGCCTGCGATTGGATGATGCCCATGTTCTATCACCGGATCTGGGGATGGTATTCCACCTGTGTGGCCGAGGAGCTCTTCGAGATAATTCACCCAAAAACACCTAGCATCTTCGCTTCCTACAAGGATATCCTAACGGCCTGGTTCAAGCTTGCGGGATACGCTGGTAGCAATCTAAGGTCAAAGATCGTTAATGGCCTTTCCTCGGATCAGATGAAAAAGGAGATAGATAGGTCGCGAGAACTGGTAGGCCCGGGGTTTCCGCTTTACGCTGGTATACAACTCTGGGAACCCGGAAGCAAGATACCTCATCCCCAGGAAGCGGCCGAGACCACGCAATTGGTTCTGGAGTCCGATGTACAGGGAATCATAGTCCAGGCCTACGGCTGGATATTCATGCCCAACCTACAGGCTTCCTCAAAGGTTCTCAAGCGATTTATCCAAACTCCGCCATCGCCTTCTCCCTGACGTCAGGGGGAACCTCTTCGATTTTGTCTACCTTTCCATCCTTAAGGTAGACCATTCTCTCTGAGAGATGGGCCAGGCGGGGATCGTGGGTGGTTATCACAAATGTCTGTTCCTCATCCTGATTCAGTTGTTGCATCAGGGTCACGATGGACTTCCCGGTGTTGGTGTCCAGGTTACCAGTTGGCTCATCGGCAAGAACGATAGACGGGCTGTTGGCCAGGGCCCTGGCGATTGCAACTCTCTGCTGCTCCCCTCCGCTTAGCTCGGCGGGTCGGTGATTAATCCTGTGCCCGAGCCCAACCCTTTCCAGGAGCTGACTGGCCCTATCCTTTCTCTCGTCCTCCGGCTTACCAATCAGTTCCATGGGGAGTTCAACGTTCTCCATGGCGGTGAGGGCAGGGATGAGATTGAAGAACTGGAAAATGAATCCGACTTTCTCACGTCTTATAAGGTAACTCTCATCGAAGTTGGCCGTGATGTCCTCATCATCAACAACCACCCGGCCCTTGGACGGCCTCCCTATACCACCCATCATGTTGAGCAAGGTGGTCTTGCCGGAACCGGAGGGGCCAATTAGGCTGATCATCTCGGAACGGTTGATTTCGATATTAACGTCGTTGAGGGCGTGCACCTCCACTTCACCAAGCATGTAGGTCTTCCATAGATTTTCGGTCCTCACCACGGCATCGGCCAATAGTAGTCCTCCGCATCTACATTAGGTTTTTCCCACATATAAATGAATTTCCAGGAAAACCGCCCGAATCAGGTTCTGGCACCCATATAACTTGAAACTAGAGGGAGCATTCAGAGAATAGCCGGAAAAGATGGCCTCAAAATACATTTGGGACTACCATCATGCCAGGATAATCCAACAAAAGGAAATCATGGTAATACCGTTTCTCCCCCTTAGCTTGATCCCGGGTGCCGAATAGGAGTTTGACATTGGTCTCTCGGGAATAAGTCAGAAAACATTAAAAGGTCAAGGCCAAGCTCTCTTGCCATATAAGTAGAGGAGGCTAGAACTTGCCGGGGCAAAAACTCATAGTGGGTATCGTAGCTATAGTCGTTTTAATGGTCGCCGCCATCTTCCTCACTCCCATGAGGTGGTCGATACTGGGAATGAAGGGAGAGGTTGGACTGATTGGAGCTCATACAAAAGCCAGTTTTGAGGACTCATCCGAAGTTGGACTGATGAAACTACGGGACTACCTCGAGGATAACGGGTATGAAGCAAGGCAGATTCAAGCCCCAAGCGTGGTATTGGCTGATCTACAGCAGTATGATGCCGTTCTATTCTTCTCCCCGGAATCCGAACTGGACCAAGGCGAGATAGACGCTATCCATACATACGTACAGAACGGCGGCAGTTTCCTGATAACCGGGACCGGATGGGGGGCCGGAAGAAGGAAACACGCCAACAATATAACCGAGTCATGGGGATTCCAGTTCATGAACACGAAGTGCTATGAGCCGGAGCAGGCGTATACGGATTACGGCGTTTCGGTCAGCCAGTACACGGTGGCTGCTGATGGCCTGGTGGAAGGTAACCCAATTGCGGAAAGGATCACCTACCCCTATGTTGTTAGGAACCATTGCACTATTGAGATAACGGATCCCAGCAAGGTTAACAAGGCCCTTACCCTCTCAGGATATGCCTTTGGGGAGCACTACAGCTACCAGGACCTAATGCCCAACGAGGACCATGGTGAACCTGTTGCCGAGGATGCCATCGTTATGGTCAATGGTGAAATCAGTAGCGGTAGAGTTGTGGGCATGGGCGGCTATGAGATGTACATGAACAAGTGGATAGATCAATCAGAGCCCGCCGAAAACGCAAAGTCCATGCTGTTCGTCCTGGACTGGCTGACCAACCAATAGATGGCCAATCCCTCTAGCGAAGGAATGTCGGTGGATAGGGTCAAGAAATACTACGACGATTCCGCAAGAAGCCTGGAGCGAAAGAAGACTAGGTGCCGATTGGATGAGCAGGAAACCCGCTCGATACGGGACTCCCTTCCAAAAGAGGCAAACTCCCTCCTTGACGTTGGCTGCGGAAGCGGCCATCTTCTAACCGAAGCAGAAAGCGGGTTTAAGCTGGGCATAGACCTTTCAGAAGGGATGCTAAAGGTGGCACGTGAAAGAGGATGCCGATGTCCGCTGGTCCTCGCCAATGCCCGTCGCCTCCCGATAAAGAGCTCGGAATTCGAGGTCGTCGTTTGTCAGGATGTTATGGGGCACTTTTCAGAGGTAGAGGAACCGCTTCTGGAACTGGCCCGTGTCTGCAAGAGTAATGGCCTTATGGCGATAACCGTGCCCAAAAAGGGCATTATATCCAGGCTTACATCCCTTTACTGCAGGTTCTATCTTGGTGTTTACACAAGAACGTTTGGCCGGGAGGAACTCGAAAAGATATTTGAGAACGCCGGGGTTCATATAATATCAACGGAAGTCATCGGTGGTTCGATGTTCAAGGTCATCGCTACCCCGTGAGGCTCCGTAAAGGGATTACAGTTGAAGTTCGTACATGGCATCAATCCAAGAACCCTGAAAGGAGAGGCCCTGGCCGAGGCAAATGAACTAAAGGAGGGGTTTTTCGAACTTTGGAAGTTTCACCTTTCCCCCCGAAAGGAATTCGTGGAGGATCTAATTCTCGTTTATTATCCATTTTACCTGGTTCCGTACCAGATAAAGTGGGGGAAGGCTCCTTTCGCACCGGGAATGATGGTTGATGCCAGGTTCCGTGAGTTTTCGGTTCTTGCGGGGGTTCCACCGCGTAGCAGGATCGAAACCGACAAACTGGTCATTAAACCTACCATAGAGGAGGGAAACGCCATCAGATTCGCCGAAAGCAAGCTGAGGCAGGCCATGAAGAGGAAGAGAGCCAAGGAGATGAAGGAGAAGAAGAAGCTCTCCTCCTATGAGATAGAGGAGCTTGAACTCATCCACTGGCCCTTCTGGGTGAATAGGCTACAGGACATGTGGGGGAACTTCAGGTTCATAGCCGTGGACGGCGTTCTTAACTTCAGAGGTTACAATCGAGCCTATAGTCGTTTCTTCTCCGGCCCCCTGTACTCCATGATAGATGAACAGTTCGAAAAGGAAGGGGCCGAGATCGAGGCTGAACCCAACGCCGGGTGAAATAGTGAACAACGACTCCACCCTGATCATAGCCGAGAAGCCAAGCACGGCCAAGAGCCTCGCTCGGGCACTGGGAACCCTATCGAAAAACAAAATGGAGACCAAGAAGAAAAGGGACATTAACTACTACGAGGTTACCGTCGATGACCAGCGGCACGTGATATGCCCCGCTGCCGGACATCTATACGGAATATCCCAGAAAGGCTCAGGCTGGAAATATCCGGTATTTGATATAGAGTGGAAACCGACTTCGGAGATCAAAAAAAGCAACAGCTACTCCAAGCCCTATCTTGATAACTTCATAGAGCTCTCAAAAAAATGCTCATCCTTCATTTCGGCCACGGATTATGACCGGGAAGGTTCCGTAATCGCCTATAATATACTACGCCTGGCATGCGGAACTGAAAGGGCCAAGAGAATGAAATTCTCGACCCTCACCGTTTCGGATCTAGTTGAATCCTTCAAGTCGGCCAGCCAGGACCTGGATAGGGGGCAGATCAATTCCGGGCTGGCCAGGCACGTCCTGGACTGGTACTGGGGGGTAAATATTACCAGGGCGCTTACCCTCTCGGTTAAACCCCATATCAAAGGCTTCGACGTCATATCCTCTGGTAGGGTTCAGGGACCAACTCTCAAAATATTGACCGAACGGGAAAAGGAGATTCAGAATTTCGAGCCCCGGAAGTACTGGACCCTTGAACTGGACTGCGTTCACCAAGGGATCGAAGTCACGGCCGTCAGTCAGCCTAAAAGAATATGGGATGAGGATAAAGCAAAAGAGATTTTCGAGCGCTGCCAGGGGAAGCCTGCCCTAATCAAGGAGGTCAGTAGGAGGGTATCAAATGTTCCGCCTCCCACCCCCTTCGATCTCACCACCCTACAGTCCGAAGCATATAGACATTTCAGATTCTCGCCCAGAAAGACGAATACGCTGGCCCAAAGACTATACGAATCGGCCCTCATATCATATCCTCGTACCAGCTCACAGAAGATTCCCCCCTCCATCGGCTACAAGGAGATTCTCAAGCAGCTCTCGAAACAGAAGTCATTCCAGGAACACTGCCAGGAACTGCTATCCAGATCCAAGATCAGCCCCAGACAGGGAAAGAAGACCGACCCAGCTCATCCGGCCATCTATCCCACGGGGTCGAGGCCCGGGAAACTGGCCAAGGACCAATGGAAGTTGTACGACCTGGTTTGTAGAAGATTTTTCTCTACCTTCGGCAAGCCCGCCAAACGGGAATCCATGCGAATCCGGATATTGGTCGAAAAGCAGCCGTTCCGGTGTAGCGGCAGCCGTACCACGGAAGAGAATTGGATGAGATTTTACGGACCCTACGCAAAATACAAGGAAAATGTGATGCCCGATCTAAAAGAGGGCATGGAGGTCAAGGTTCTCAAACTAAGGAATAAGGGAAAAAAGACCAAGCCTCCCAGGAGGTTCACCCAGGCATCCTTGATCCGGGAAATGGAAAAAAGGCAGCTGGGGACCAAGGCCACACGGGCATCGATTGTACAGACATTATATGATAGGGGTTACGTGAGGGGAAAAAGCCTGGAGGCCACCAAGCTGGGGATGTCCGTGGTAGATACACTATCCAAGCACTGTCCCGGGGTGGTCTCTGAGAAACTCACCGCGCAGTTCGAGAAAGAGATGGAATCCATAGAGAAGGAGGACACGGACAGGGAAGAGGTTCTAGTAAAGGCAAAGGAGACCCTGACCGAGATACTGGAGAATTTCAAGGAAAAGGAGCAGGCCATTGGAAAGGCCCTGGCAGAGGCTTCAAAGGAAACCAAGGCCAGAAACAAGCAAGTGGCCCCTTGTCCGGAATGCGGGAAGATGCTTAAGTTCGTTACATCCAAGAGGACGGGCAAGAGATTTATTGGCTGTAATGGCTACTCGGATGGTTGTAGATATTCCGCACCCTTACCTCAGAGGGGAAAGCTTTCGGTTACCCGAAGGGAGTGTAAGGCCTGTGGAATGCCCATGATAAAGGTATATAGAAAAGGCAAGAGGCCCTGGACCTTCTGCTTCAACTTGGAATGCCCCAAAAAGAAAGAGGAGGAAGAAGAGTGACCAACGGAAAGAAATCAACAGATAGGGAGAAGCCAGAGCAACCCCTTGATGTGCTGGGTTCCATGACCGACAAGGAGATATTCATCAGGCTTATGGATAGGACCGAGGTTGTTGGCAGGCTGCGGGACTTCGATTCCTACATGAACCTTAAGATACATCTGGAGGAGCGGGACCTCTTAATCCGGGGTAATAACATAGCCCTCATAGCCACCGAATGGCAAGACAAGTAATTTCTGGGGTTTTCTCGTGGTCCGAGCAGTCTGTTTCGACCTAGATGATACACTCTATGACTACCGAGGGGTCATGTCAGGATGTGAGGAGTACCTATCTCGGGTGGTAGGTGAACGCGTAGGGATGGCCGCCGAGAGATGCAAGTCCCAATACTTCAGAATGAAAAAGGACCTTTACCAGAACGATCCTACCAATCCAGAGATATTCAGCTTTAAAAAAAGGATTTCGCTTCTATTTTCCCGTCTTGATTATGAGGTCAGCCCTCCTACTGTTGACAGGTTGTTCTCCGATTTATGGCAGAAATTCCTGGTCAAGATCGAGCCCTATCCCGGCGTGGAGTCGGTGCTAAAGACGGCCCGAGCCCGGGAGATGTCGATAGCCATAGTTTCCAACGGTACCAGGGAGCAACAGACCTCCAAACTACAGGCGCTAGGGCTACTGGGAATGGCGAATGTAGAGGTTTTCTCCGAAGATGTTGGCACAAATAAGCCCGAACTTCCCATCTTCAGGAGAACCATCCGGGAATTGATCCTCCCGCCCGGGGAATGCTTGATGGTCGGGGATCATTGCAGGGTCGATGTTAAGGGTGGAAACCGGGCTGGTATGATTACCTGTTGGTTGAAAATGGGAGCCCACTCCAATATAGAACCCGAGGGAAAGGAGGACATCCCGGATTTCACCATTCATCAAATCGCAAACCTAACCGGCGTCTTTCAAGCACTTCAGTCCTGAAAATCGGTCTTCCAGGCCTTGCCCTTCTTTCTGCGGCCCGGAGTTCGCCAATGGACTACCACTGCGGCGATGAAGCAGAGAAAGGATACCAGGAGTAACCACATGAGGTCCCCTCTTCTCAATCTCCAGAAAAGCAGCAACAGAAAGATACTCAATGAGGAAAGGATGAGAGCGTAGTCGGATACCAGGCTCAAAACTATCGATCCCGTCCCCAGCAGCGCGCCGGCCGTGATCAGGCTGAGAACGAAATTCTCGACGCTGGTCTGGGGAAAAATGATGAAAAGGCCCATTATTATCAGGGAAAGGCTGGTGAGAGATATGCCGATTACCGATGATCCCCATCCTCCCTCCAAAGGAACCTCTTTTTCCGGCAGATCCGACATGCTTGAATCTTTGAACCGGGTTATATAACTGGAACTACTTACCCAGATTTTGGCGTATTTCTGAAACACTTAATACCCGGCTATTCTGCCTAATATGTGGGTTTGGCTTTTGGTTGAGGATCATAGGCACTGCCTATCATGCGGTCGAGCAATATCTAGAAAGGAACAGTTCTGCAGCGCTGAATGCGAAGAGAATTTCATGACCCAAACGCAGAAGGAAAGAAGAAGGAACATAATATTCCTCATAGTCCTGGCAATGTTCATTTCACTCGTATTCATAATTCAGATTTTCTACGGTTGACCAGTTTGGCGGAGAACGACAATCATATTCTTTCCCTGATCAAGCGAATTACGAAGCTAGGGCCGAGGACCCCTGGTTCGGAAGCCGAGATCTCCTGTCACCGGCTTGTGGAGCAGGAGCTGAAAGGCATCGATGGTGGAGACATAAACATCGATGAATTTTCCTTCGATAGATGGGTCCCTGAAAAACAAAGTTTAAGGGACCGCAGGGGGAAAGATATTCCGATTCGCCAGCTCGGCTATTCCGGGTCGGGAGAAGTGGGAGCGCCTTTACGTTTCTGTGAAAACGGAACCAAGGAGGATTGCCAAGGCGCCGAGGGCTGCATTGCGGTATGCTCCTCTGGGCCGGGTCGTTACAAATTTCTACACCGGATAAAGAAATACAACAATTCATTACAAGCCGGGGCCTCGGGATTCATTCTAGTGGGAAACCTGGGACACGGAGCTCCCATGGGAATTATCAGGAAGAGGAAGGCCGGGAAGTTACCCGCGGTTTCAATCTCCTATGATGAATCCCGGAAACTACGATACGATCTAGCCGAGGAGTATTCGCTCAGCGTAGAGAACCGGATTATAAAATCCCGGACGAGAAATACCAGCTGGATCCTAGATGGACGGGAGCCCGGCATCATACTTTCAGCCCATTGCGACAGCTGGGGACCAGGCGCCTGGGACAATGCCTCCGGTGTGGCCCTTCTGCTCAGTGTGGCAACGAGGTTGCTGAGCGTGGAGATCGAACACCAGGTCCATATCGTATTCACCGGCGGCGAGGAATTCGGTTTGTGGGGCTCGCGGCGTCTGGCCCAACTTGCCCCACAGGATTACGTATTTGCCATCAACGTGGACGGGGTTGGATTATCCGGAAGTAGCTTACAGGTGAGGTGCAGTGATACCGATCTTTCCAGTATTCCTCCGCTTCGGAATATCTATTCCAGGCTTCCACTTACCACTTCAGGCGACCACTGGTCCTTCCATAAAGCGGGCATCCGAACCCTGTTTGTTACCTGCAATGGAACCAATACCGTCCAACATACGGACCAAGACCGGCCGCATTGCCTCAATGCAGATAAATTACAGTCTTCTCTATCTCTTATTATCGAAATGGTTGCCTATCTGGACTCCATTGCCTAAAATTAAGGATTTGGGCAGGTTCTGGACCAAAAAAGAGCCACTGCAAAACATTTATATAGAAAACACCGGACTCCGCCCCAACTCTAGCTACTGGCTGTAGCGGAGTGTAATATTCCCTGAGGTGGGCTTTTGTTTCAAGGCGTGATTGTCTGGCAGATGAGCGCACTGGACATAATTCTTGCCGCTCTTTGGCTCGTTATCATCCTGTTCGTTGCGTTCTACGGTAGTCGGTACTCAAGAGGAACGTGGATGGAATATATCATCGGAGGGAAAAGATTCCCCTGGTGGTACGTGAGCATAGCTAGTGTCGCTCAGGTCAAGCCCACCACGCCAATTACTACAATTGCTAAGATCTCCCAGTATGGTCTTCTCAGCGTTTTCACGGTTGGCTACCCGTACGGGGTAGCCCAGATGTATTTCAATACCCGTGTTTACTACCGTACTGGTGCTATCACCAGCAACCAGTGGCTGGATCTCAGGTTCGGGGGAAAGCCGGGTGCATTCCTCCGGGGCTACAATGCCCTTCATGCAATGTTTGTCAGCGGACCGATAACTCTTGGAATGACCGCCAAGCTGGTGGGTGAAGCAATGTACCAGCTGGCCGGAATTAACGACATGGTCTGGTCCGGAATACAACTTTATATTGGTGCCTGGCTCCTTCCGGTTCTAGCCGGTATATGGGGAATCACTTGGACAAGTCTTCTTCTCTATCCTCTAATTATGGTGATGTACGGTCTTCTGACCTACTTCGCATGGACCACCGCAGGTGGATATCAGGGGATTATGTCATCCTTCCAGGCGTGGGGTAACCCGTATAACCTACGTATCCTGGGTTTCACCGAGGACTGGCCACTTGGTATGTGGCTAGGAGGATGGGCCTTTGCCCTGATCGGTGGAACTGGTGCCTACGGCCGTTGGGGTCCCATGAGAGGTTGGGGAGTCCTGGGCGCTAAGAGTGAAGACGACGCGTTGGTCGGTAATACGTTTGGTAAGAGAATACTAGCCTGGCCAGCTACGCTTATAACAATACCCATGGCATTAGCTACCATGGTTCACTTCCCGGAGATCGCCTTCGAGGAGCTAGCATTTGGTAAGTTAGTCCGTATCCTGTTGCCATCAGGTCTAATGGGGCTCTTCGTTGGAGTTTGGCTGACTCCGGTACTTATCACCGCTCAAGTAGGTAGAATTTGGCAGGGAGGAACCTTCTCTAACGACTTCTATAGAAGGCTGGTTGCTCCTGGAAAATCCGATAGACACTATATCTGGATCACTAGGATATCCCTTCTGGGTTCCAGTGCTCTAGCTATGATGTATGCCTACTACACCTACCAGGTGGTTCCGGTCATGTTCTGGTGGGCCACTTTGAATGCAGGCCACGCCATAAGCGGGCTAGCCACATGGTACTGGTGGAGATGGGGTGGATGGATCGCACTTCTTACCAGTTTGGTCCATTACCCGATCAATATAGTTATCATGAACGTGTTCGAAGGAGCATATCCTGTATACACCCTGCAGTGGATCATAATGGTCCTTGCATGGTTCCCAGCGATGCTGCTGGTATGGATACTGCCGCCTTCATCCCCGGATGTATTGATGGATTACTACAGGAGGACCCGGCCACCGGGCTTCTGGGGACACATCAAGCTGCAAGTGGAGGAGCTGGAGAGAGCGGCAACCAGCGGACTGTGAGGTGACGAAGGATGCAGAAATGGATTGCCAGAGATATGGTCTTCGCCCATCTGATCGGGTTTGCAGGGTACTTCCTGGGAACGGGGATCGTCCTATGGCTGGTTACACCGTATAAGGCCGTCGGTCAGCTCATGATCCCCTCCAGCTTGATCTTTTTCATCCTTTACGTATGGGATGTCAAGAAGCACGGGATGTGGCCCAGCGCCGAGATTATGGGCTAGCCCGTGCCCACCAAATCTTTTTATGGTCGGATAAGACATACGAATGTTCAGGTGAGGACCCATGGCAGCCTTGGAAGTATACGCAATTGAGAATATGGAGGACCTGTACATTGTCCAGGTCAAGAACACATTGGCTAGGGCGGTCACCCTCCCTAGGGGCAGTGTAATCAGATTCAGAGCCTTCCACTGGGACGGTACGGTAACCGTGGACGAGCTGGAGATCGAGGATGACATCATCATCGGTGCCAGAGACATACACCGGTTCGAGGTCGAAGGAGAAGGCACCTGGGCCGGTGACAGGGCCGAGATGATCTACGAGACCAAGGAGTTCGGAAAGCAACAGACGGTCTACAGAGTATGAAGCCAGCGCCAGAGACCCAACCCGGGGAGAGCATTAGCTCTGAATATCCAGCACCCATTACTTGACCAGCTGGTATGTCTATGGCTTCCAAGGTGTATAGGTCCGGCGTGGAAAACCTCATTTCCAATCTACCCCAGCACCTGGAGACATCCTTTTCCGGTAAACTGGAAAAATCCGATGCCGTAGCTGTGAAGCTACATATGGGCGAACAGGGAAACGCTCGATACATAAGGCCCTCCATTGTAAGGACCATTACCGATTGGTTGAAATCAAGGGGTGCTGAACCCTTTTTAACCGATTCCACCACCCTCTATCGGCGTGAGAGAGGAACTCTTTTCGATTACCTCCGTACGGCGGCTACACACGGCTTCACATCGGAAACAATGGGCTGTCCGGTGCTCATAGCCGATGGCATAAAGAGCACCGGCCGGGTGGTCAAGGTCGATAGCTCATTAAAGATGGAGAACGTTCCAGTATCCTCAATTATATTCCAGGCCGACGCCATGATATCACTTAGTCACGTCACCCTACACCCCGATGTTATCCCCGCGGCAAGCCTGAAGAACATGGCCATGGGGTGCACCACCAAGGAGGCCAAGATGAAGATGCACGCCTCCGACGCCAAGCCCCAGTTTATCACCCAGAACTGCACCGGGTGTGGAACCTGCGTCAGGCACTGCCCCGCAGATGCGATCACGCTGGTGGATGGCAAGGCACGCTTCGATCCCGAACTCTGTGTTTCCTGTGCCGAGTGCATAGCATTTTGCAACTACGGGGCCATAAAGGTGAACTGGAGCGCCCTGTCCAGGGACGTGTGTCGGGGAGTCCTCGATGCCGCGCGCGCCGTTCTTTCAACCTTCCAGCCGGGCAAGGTGGTCTCCATTAACCTTGGTTATGATATAACAGAGGAATGCGATTGCGGCGGGCGGAGCAGTCCGCCGGTGGTAACGGATTTCGGCGTGCTCTCGGGGTCGGATCCCGTGGCCGTGGACAGGGCCACTGCCGATATGCTAAATACCCAGCCCCTTTACCCCGGGGGAGCCATGGAGAAATTCGCCAAGGTGGAAGATAGGATATCCGCCCTCAAGCCCCAGGTAAAATGGATGGATTTCCTGGATCAGGCGGAGGCCTCCGGACTGGGTTCCCAGGAATACGAGCTTGAATCTCTTTCTCAATAGATGACAAACGGACTTGCCGTGCTCGTGCATGGCAGTTATTAGTACCATAGTCCATCGTTTTCCATGAACGTAATAGTTGTGATGCTGGACAGCCTGAGAAGGGATCACTTAGGCTGTTTCGGAAACGAATGGATTAACACCCCTTCCTTGGACCGGTTCAGTGCCAAGGCTACCATCTTTGACATGGCCTATTCCGAGGGGCTTCCCACGATTCCAGTGAGAACCTCCATGTTCACCGGCCGATATACCCTTCCCTTTAGAAGGTGGCAGCCTCTGGAAAAGGGGGATGTTGTACTTGCAGAGTACCTCTGGAACAAGGGTTACCGCTCTGGACTGGTTGCCGATACCTATCACATGCACAAACCTGAAATGTCATTCGGACGGGGTTTCGATAACGTCCTGTGGGTCCGGGGGCAGGAGACCGACCCCTACATCACGGATGACACCATAGATACCAACGTCGAGAAATTCAGCCCTAAGGACTGGCAGGCAGCATATTCGGGCCAGTCGGACGAGGAGGCCAGGGCAAAACTCGAGCAGTACCTCCGGAACACCGCCCACTGGCAGGGTGAGGAGGATCATTTCGTGGCCCAGGTCATGACCACTGCCGGCGACTGGCTGGAGACCCAGGTTGAATCGGGGAGAGACGATGAGCTCTTCCTATGGGTTGACAGCTTCGATCCCCATGAGCCCTGGGATCCACCCAGTCCCTATGATGGGATGTACCCGGTGGACGAATACGACGGTCGGCCAATAATCTGGGCAGGTGGAACCTGCGATGACTGGACTAGGGAGGAACTCAGACACTACAGGGCCCAGTACGCTGGAGAGGTATCCCTGGTCGATACCTGGGTAGGAAGATTCATGGAAAAGGTGGATTCCCTTGGACTCCTGGACGACACAATGATCGTGGTGCTCTCCGATCATGGAGAGCCACTCGGGGAACACGGGATCGTCAAGAAGGTCAGGCCATGGCCCTATGAGGAGCTTTCTCACTTTCCACTGATGATTAGAACCCCCGATGGGGCCGGAATGGAGCCGGAGAGAATTGACAAGTTCGTGGGGATGCCCGATATAATGCCCACAATTCTCGACTTCCTTGGTCTCGAGATCCCAGACACGGTGCAGGGAAGGAGCCTCTTCAAGGTGGTTGACGGAGAAGCCGAGGACCCAGGGTTCGGCATTAGCGGTCACTACGGACGTTCCTGGAGTGTAAGGGATCTTGAGTGGAGTTTCTACCTCTGGCCGGGTGGAGAGGCCCCTTACACCTGGGGTATAGGATACCCGGAGCCCACGGAGGGGAAGAAAAGCCCCGAACTCTATAGGATAGACCGGGATTTCGTGCCTTCAGAGCCCAGGAAATGGGAGCTTGAGGAGGTGGCCGAGGAGGATAATGTGATTGGCCAGAATCTGGAAAGGGCCAGGTCCATGGAACTGGACCTGCGGAGATTTATCCAATCCCTTAGGCCGTCCAAAGGTGATGTAATGGCCCAGGAAACCATGAAGACCGAATTGAGGCAGCCCTGGCTTTATGGATTGGTCAAGAAGCAGGACTAGGGAGCTCTAAAATCCCTCTTAACCTCTTCCAGGCTATCCCCGGCTATCTCGTAATCCCATCCACCTAGGCCGGCCTCTACTGCCATTGATATATGCTTGATCTTCCGGGGGTCAAAGCCCATTGCCCTGGACCCCACTATATCGGTGGCCACCACATCCCTTCCGGCCAAAACCAGGCCCATGTCCACCGGGGTGCCGTCGGCTGGTCCCTCTCCCTCCATGGCCACCAGGCCATCAATAACTACCAGTGAGGGAGAGATCGCGCTATTGATGTCCAGAATGACATTTTCTATTCCCCTCATGTGATACCTGAACTTCCACTTGTTGGGCATCAGGCCGAACAGGTTCTTCATGCCCAGGGTGACCAGGGTCGTCTTGTGGGTTTTCAGTTTGGCGGCGTCCACTATATGGCTCTCGGCGACTATTCTGGGTATGCTTACGGATTCGAAAGTGTTATTGGTCGGGCACTCCAGCTCCACCCTTTCCTTTTCCCTCTTCAGATTCTTGAAAGGCACATCATGCCTCTCACATACCTCTAGCATGCCGGTCACCTCCGCCGCCTCGTCGGCATCGGTCATGTTGGCATCGCTCTCAATTACCGCTATATCGCGATTTACCTCCCCTATCATTTCTATCAGGGTCTCGACAACCAGGGGGTCGGTCGTGGCTCCCGTCTCCCAGGTTTCCGTTGCAATGAAATTTACCTTGATTAGAACCGGTTTTTCGGTTAGATGCCCCACGCCACCGGAAAGGTCCACTGCACGCCGGACCGTGTCACCACATCTCTCACCCTTACTTATACCCACCTTGGGAATCATCGGATGAAGTTAGGTTACCCGGTCTTATATTGGATTCCAGGAGGAACTTCCAGCGTCACCCAGCCGTCAACGGGGGCAGGAGAACATAATTATGCACATCCCATCACCCTGGAGATAATGGGACTGCTACATCTATACCGGCAACCCGGCCTTAGCCCGTCCCAGGAGGAAAGCCTCCTGGACCAGATCAACCAAGAACTCGACCGGGATGTACCATCCCTAGAGACGGAATATTGCTACAATATAGAGCTACAGGACCGTTTATCAGAAGATCAGCAGCAGGCCTTGAACTGGTTGCTTGCCGAGACATTCAATCCAGGTGGGCTGAGGCGAACTAGCCTCCTGGAGGATGAGGAAAATGTGATAGAGGTGGGACCGCGAATGAACTTCACGACTGCCTGGTCCACCAACGCTGTGTCCATCTGCCATGCCTGCGGGATCAAAGATATCCAGAGGATCGAGCGCTCGAGACGATATCTGCTTGAGCTTGATCCACCACTACGAAGAGAGGAGAAGGAAACGATCCTTCCACTTCTCCACGACCGGATGACCGAATGCCACTACCCGCAACCGCTGGAGACCTTTGAGACCGGCGTTTCACCTAAACCGGTCAGGAGGGTTCCGGTTATTCAGGAGGGGAAGGAAGCGCTTCGACGGATCAACCAGGAGCTCGGGTTGGCCTTCGACGACTGGGATATCGACTACTATTACCGCCTATTCGCCAAGTACATGGGACGTAACCCCACCGATGTGGAGTGCTTCGACGTAGCCCAATCCAACAGCGAGCACTCCCGACACTGGTTCTTCAAGGGAAGGCTGAGTATCGATGGCCAGGAAATGGATAAATCGCTCCTCGATCTAGTCAGGCGAACCCTGAAGGAAAATCCTTCTAACAGCCTCATAGCCTACCAGGACAACTCCAGTGCCATATCGGGCTTCAAGGTAAGGACCCTTACCCCTAGGGAGCCCGGCCTTCCCAGCCCCTTTTCGGAGTGCACACCGGAATACAATCCCATATTCACGGCTGAAACCCATAACTTCCCCAGCGGGGTGGCCCCCTTCCCGGGAGCGGAGACCGGGACCGGGGGGAGAATTCGCGACGTGCACGCAACGGGAAAGGGAGCCCTGGTGGTGGCGGGGACGGCGGCCTACTGCGTTGGAAACCTCCGGGTGCCTGGCCATCATTTGCCCTGGGAGGACCTGAACTACGATTATCCAGGGGACCTTGCCCAGCCCCTTGAAATAGAGATCGAGGCCAGCAATGGTGCATCGGACTATGGGAACAAGTTCGGGGAACCGATAATACAGGGTTATACCAGGTCCTTCGGCCTCACCCTACCAGATGGGAGTCGAAGGGAATGGATAAAACCCATCATGTTCACCGGAGGGGTAGGACAGCTTGAATCCGGACACGTGGATAAGGGGGACCCGGAGGGCGGGATGCTGATAGTCAAGATCGGGGGACCTGCCTACCGTATAGGGATGGGTGGAGGAGCGGCATCTAGCATGATTCACGGCGAGAACGTGGCAGCGCTAGATTTCAACGCCGTTCAGAGGGGGGATGCCGAGATGGAACAAAAAGTTAACCGGGTAATCCGTGCCTGCGTCGAGCTGGGCCAGGAAAACCCCATCATCAGCATTCATGACCAGGGGGCAGGCGGGAACTGTAATGTGGTGAAGGAGATAGTTCACCCCGCCGGGGGTAGGGTCGAGATAAGGGACATACTGGTCGGCGATGACACCCTTTCGGTTCTTGAGATATGGGGAGCGGAATACCAGGAAAACGATGCCATACTCCTTGACCCCCATCAGCTGGAGTTCTTTTCGGAGCTGTGTTCCAGGGAAAAGGTCCCATTCAGCGTTATCGGAAGGGTGACCGACGATGGAAGGATGGTGGTTCATGATAGAGTAAATCAAACCACCCCCGTCGACCTGGACCTGGAGAAGGTTCTGGGCGAGATGCCGAGAAAGGAATTCCGTCTAAGATCGCATGAGGAGGATCGGGAAGCCCTGCAACTACCCCCGGATCTGTCGGTCAGGAATGCCCTGAGAAGGGTTCTTAGAGTGCTATCCGTGGGATCTAAACGCTTTCTGACCAACAAGGTTGATAGAAGCGTCACCGGGCTCATAGCCCAGCAGCAGTGCGCCGGTCCCTTGCACCTGACGGTCTCCGATGTGGCGGTAGTTGCCCAGAGCCATTTTGGCCACACGGGAACGGCCATCTCCATCGGGGAACAGCCGATAAAGGGACTGATCGACCCCCCTGCCATGGCCCGTTTATCCCTGGGGGAGGCCCTGACAAATATCGTCTGGGCCCAGACCACGGGGCTCGAGGACGTTAAGTGCTCTGCCAACTGGATGTGGGCGCCCAAGCTGGAGGGGGAGGGGGCTAAGATGGTGGAGGCGGCCCGGGCCCTTAGCGACATCATGGTCAAACTTGGTGTAGCCGTGGACGGCGGAAAGGACAGTCTTTCCATGGCCGCCAACCTCCCAACCGGTGAACGGACGGAGACGGTGATATCTCCCGGATCGCTAACCATCTCCGCATACGTAACATGCAAGGATATCAGGGCGACCATAACTCCGGATATCAAGAATCCTGGTCGCAGCGTGCTGATCCTGGTCGACCTGGGGTCGGGTAACGCCAGGCTCGGAGGGTCCGCGCTGGCCCATGCATATGGCCAGATAGGCAAGACCTCTCCTGATGTGGAAGACCCCGGTACCCTGGAAAGGGCCTTCCGGGTGACCCAGTCCCTGATCTCCCGACGGATTATCGAGGCCGGGCATGACCTTAGCGATGGTGGTCTCATTACCACATTACTGGAGATGGCCTTTTCGGGGAACTGTGGATTCACGGTCCATTTGGAGGAGGAAAGGGAGTCCTGCATCCCCAGGCTTTTTTCCGAGGAGCTCGGTCTGGTGATCGAGGTCCTGTCAAGTAATCAGCAGGAAGTACTGAACGCGTTCCGGAATGCCGAGGTGCCCTGCAAGGTTCTGGGGACCACAGAAACAAACCGCGAGGTGAGAATCGAGTTTAACGGGGAGGTCGTGCTCTCCGAGAGCATGGAGGTACTCAGGGATATCTGGGAGGAAACCAGCTACCAGCTTGAGAGGCTCCAGGCCAACCCCCGATGCGCGGATAGCGAGAGAAGGGCCACCTCCAAACAGGAGCCCCCGCCCTACAAGGTCAGCTTTGACCCCCGGAGGACGCCATCAAGGGCCTTGTCGAGCCAGCAAAAGCCACGGGTGGCAATCCTGAGGGAGGAGGGCAGCAACGGGGACAGGGAAATGGCCTCTGCTTTCCACAGCGCTGGATTCGAATCCTGGGACGTTACCATGACCGACCTGCTTGAAGGGAGAATTAACCTGGATATCTTCCAGGGAATCGCCTTTGTGGGAGGATTCAGCTACGCCGACGTTTTGGACTCAGCCAAAGGCTGGGCGGGCCTCATCAGGTTTAATGAGGACTTATGGGGCCAGTTCACGGGATTTTACGAGAGAGAAGATACCTTCAGTCTCGGGGTCTGCAACGGCTGTCAGCTAATGGCCCTTCTGGGATGGGTCCCCTGGGCGGGAATAGAAAGTGGTAATCAACCCCGGTTCATTAGCAATGAATCGGGAAGGTTCGAGTCCAGGTTTAGCACGGTCAGGATACTCCCCAGTGAATCCATAATGCTCAGGGGCATGGAAAACTCCGTATTGGGAATATGGGTGGCCCATGGGGAGGGCCGGGCCTACTTTCCTGAACAGGGTATCGAAAAGAGGGTCCTGAAGCGGAAGCTAGCACCACTGCGATATGTGGACCGGAATGGAGAGATGACCGGGGAGTACCCCTTCAACCCCAATGGATCACCAGAAGGCATTGCCGCCTTGTGCTCCCCAGATGGCCGGCACCTGACCATGATGCCCCACCCGGAGAGAACATTCCTTAAATGGCAATGGCCCTGGATGCCCCCAGAACTCAAAAAAATGGAAGCCTCTCCATGGCTTCGTCTCTTCCAAAATGCCATGACCTGGGTTGATGATCACCGATAAATTTCATGCACCTATATCCAGGAGCCCCTCGCCTTTCTTAGTCCCTCACGCCTGGACCTGAGTCTGAGGGCCCCGGCGATACGAAGCATCTCGCCACAGGAGGTACATGACCAGTCCGGCGTTGGTTCCGTAAACGTCCTTCCGCACCGAGGACAGGCATACCTCAGATCCTCATCCTCCCCCTCGGACGGCATATTGAAATCCATTTGGCTACTCACCCCCCTTTGCCCTTCTTTCTGTAAAGGTAAGCAGGCATTCAATGTCAGTGAACTCGGTTGCCTCTTTTCTCAAACAACCGGCGTATAAGACCATGTCATCTTCGCTGATATGCCATTATTTATTAATATTGCGTTTATTATTTGAAAATAATGTAAATATTACTTGAATATGGACTACTTTTTCCGGTTGCTACGTATAGATTTCAGCCCTTGCGGAAACCGAGGTAGGCCCCGGCCCCGAATGCCCCAAAAACCGAAAGCGAGACCACGGCCGTGGACCAGTAGGATTCGACCTGCTGGAAGAGCAGGGCCACTATCTCGTCCGCAGAACGTCCCAGATCCCGGTTAATCTCTACAAACCCCTGTTGCTGGAGGTAGATTAGGGAAGCACAATAAATGCCCATCACTATCAGTAAGTATTTCATAAGCTTCTTGGCCACGAATCCAGTGGCGAAACCGATAATGCCCCAACCCCCAATGCTGGGGAGATGGGAGAACATTTCGCTGGACATGATCTGTAAATTAGACTCCCATATTAATAATGTTTACTGTTAATTGCAATATTTAGACCCCAGGGGTGAATTTTTTGCATATATAATGATAAATACCCCGCGGTTTTCCGAATGTTTTCCTTTTAGAAAGGGGGATCAAATATATCTTTGACCCTTCTCAACATATGGGGAGACCAATTGAAAATCGCTATCAAGATCGGGGGCTCCATTTCCATCAACGGGGAGGGTCCTCGGAAGGATTTTGTATCAAAATTTGCAGAGGTCGTCCGTGACATATCCTTCGATACTCTATGCGTTGGAATTGGAGGGGGGAAGTTGGCCAGAAACTACCTGCAGGCAATTGAACCCTTCCTCAACGACCAGGAATCGGAATTGGTCGTCCTGGACATTCTCAGGGCAAATACCAGGTTCATGGCCTCGGTTCTTGGAGGACGGGCCGTTCTGGATGAATCCTCTCTAAACCTGCTTTCCAGAGGCCAGGACGGCATTCTGGTCATCGGAGGAATCAAGCCAGGAAGAAGCACAGATGCAAATACCGCTCTCCTGGGCGAGAAGGTCGGCGTTGACCTATTTGTAAAGATGACCAACGTGCGGGGGGTCTTCGATGCGGACCCCGCGTCCGACCCCGGCGCCCAGCTCATCAGGAGGATGACCTACGACCAGCTATACGAGCTTTCCATCGAGGGGAGCCCCGGTAGTTATGGAATACTGGACCGTCTAGCAATTGATGTACTCAAGCGGTCGGGAATACCCACCCGTATCATCGATGGTCGGCGACCGAAGGGGCTAAAGATGGTCCTGGAAGGCAAGGACCTAGGAACCCTGGTGCTCCCCGAGGATTAGGGCCCCTGTCTTACTTCTCGGAGGCTGCCCGGTTTATGGCGACCTCCGCTATATCGGTCCCATAATCCCCTATTCTCTCCAGGCTCTCAATTACCGAATTCAGGGTTACGCTGATGTTCGGCTCTAGCTTGGACAGCATCTGCTTGAACCGTTCGCTTCGCTCCCCCAGGTCCTTTCTGAGGTTCAGTGATTTATTGGCTAGTTCTAAATCACCATCCAAGAGCGCCCTCACGGCCCCCTCATGAATTTCTCGTGCCGATTCGTTTAGAAGCCTCAATTCCGCCTTTTCCCTTCCATCCAATTTTCCGATAAGCTTAAGGACATTCCTGGCCATTTTCTCCCCGTGATCCGCGATATGCTCAATTCTCCTGGCAACTGACTGTAAATCAAGGCACTCTATAGGCTTAAGGCGCAGGGAGGCCGAGGTGGCAGGATTGGATGCAGCCTTTCGCAACTGGCGTAGATTCAGGAAATGGAGGCGATCCACATCATCGTCCCGGTCAATTGCCTCTTTTGCCAGGTCGGGATTATCCGTAACCAGGGCCTCCATCGCATCCTCCTGCATCTTAGCGGCGACATTGTGGGTTCTGGCGATTCCACGCCAGACATCTACATCCCTCATGTCGATCAGGCCCTCCAACAGGTACCTGTCCCCGGACTTCTCGATTATCTCCAGGCCAACCAACTTCCTTTGAACGCCCTCAATGGCCTCCTTCTGGCCGGAGGAAAAGCCCGAGTCCGAAATTAAGGTAATGGCGTCGCAACCATTCAGGTAGCTGGAAATTATCCCTCTAGCTAGCGAGCGCTCCGGGGTTCTGCTCGAAACCTCTATAGTCCTCTTCCTAACGGGGTCCAAATCTCCAGCGTGGGGCACGATGACAATGGTCCCGTCCATTTGAGCGATCAGGCTTACCGGTACCTGCTTCTTCAAGCCTACTCGCCTGGCCCAATCCTTCGGCAGGGAAATGGCGTAGGTTGAACCGCCTATAAGTTGAACCCTTCTTTTATCCAATAAAATATACTCCTATATTGATCTATAATTAATAGTGATAGTAAAAACTTTTCGTCCATCTACCCCTGCAATCACATTCAAGGGCTTTTAGCTGGGAGGGGTCCTGGCTCAATGAAAAGTCCCGAACCATCTGCTTTCCCTTGCTGCTGCACTTTCGACAGTTGTGTGGGCCCCTTCTGGTCCCGAATGCTACGGTGTCGCATATCAGGTTCTTGCTGGGATCGAGGGCATCCCGGGCGGAGCGCAAGATTCTCAAGACCGTCCAGATCCAGGGAGGTCGATAGTTACCTCTCTTATAAAGACTCTCCACCAAGGTCCCCTTCTGGACGTTGCATGCGTTTATGGAGATTGAATCCGAATACTCCGCCGATTCTTCAACGCTTTTTACCGTGTCGTAGGCCGCGTCGAATTCGCTCAGAAATGGCGGTTTGACTAAAAGATAGGTTTTAACCCGGGCTCCCGAGTTTCTTACCACAATGGACTTTTTTCTAAATCTCTCGAATGTGAATCCCTTCCCTATGCAGTTCTTTCTGACCCAATCACTCGAAGATTCCAGGCCCATAGCCACCTCGATCTCCAGGTCAGGGAGCCCCGAGACCAGTCCAGAAACCAGGGAGGACTCTATAAATTCGGGTCTTGATTCCACGGTGAGTTCGGAAAGCCCACTGACCCCCCTTAGCTCCTGGATCAGGTAATCCCTGGCCTCCCCCCTCACCTCTCGGGTATCAAAGAAGCTACCAGAGGTGAAAATCTTGAGTCCAAATGGCCCCTTAGATGCCGGTAAGATTGCCAGCATCTCGTCCACCTGGGCCTTTAGCTCCTCTACCTCGACCTCTCGACCGCAGGTATCCGCTATATATCCACACATCGAACAGCCGCCGGTTTCACGTGCCCATCGACAACCGCCCGTATCAAGTATGGCGTAATAGATGACCCCGGGGCCGTGAAACATCCTGTCCCGTGCGGACCAGAAGCTAGGGTTGATCTCGTCCCTGGTTCTCACCTCTCTAATCCTGCTGATGCGTTCCCTGATATTACTCGACAGGTGTTTCTCCTCTGATCCGAATGGATGCGGTCCTCCAGTTCTGAAGGTGAGAGTTAAAGGAGTTATATCTTTTCAAGTAACGTACCCATGCCCAGCATTTTCCACTTCGAACTCAACCGACCTTCGAGAATGGACAAGCTTCTAGGTCAAGTTATATCCTCAGCCCAGACACCAGCTTCCCTTGAAGTATCGGGTTTCGTGGGGAAGGAATCCTTCTCCGGAACCGTGGACTGCCCTTCCATCCCCCGTGGGAGATGGGGAACAGGCGCCATCCAGCTCGGCAGCCCCCTGGAAACCGGTTTTCTGTTACATGACCAGGCCGGACCTGGTGAGGGGCATGGCGATTTACCTTCCCTGGTCGAGTCCCGTGCCATCTACGGCCCGGAATCCCCGTTATTTGGCACCTTTATCCTCAGAAGCTCCGATGGTAATTATATAGGGAGGGATGTATTGGGAACCCGTCCCCTTTTCTCCGGCAAGGGTAAGGGAACTGCATTTGGAAGTGAACCACGGGTTCTAAAAGAACTGGGATTTGGGGACATACGGAACTTTCCCCCGGGAAAGATACTTGATAGTTCGGGCAGGAGACGTGAACTGTCCTCGCAAATACAGATACCTGACCATAGATCGGTCAATCTAAAAGGGCTAATCGATAGACTCTACTGGTTTCTCGAATCCACGCCCTCCCCCCGAGCCATCTTTTTTTCAGGAGGGATTGACAGCCTTATCCTGGCGAAGATCTCGGAGGAAACCGGGGAAACAATCCTGATCACTGCAGGGGTGCCTGGTTGTAAGGACTTCTCCGGAGCCAGAGCAGCCTCAAAAATACTCTCCAGCGACCTACAACTGGTCAAAATCGATCCGTGTGATATTCCAAATGATGTGGATGATATGGTCCCAATTATCCATGACCAGAATAAAATGAACCTGGCAATATGCCTTCCCATTTTACATGCCGCGGGGGCCTGCTCGAATCAGGGGATCGAGCATGCCATTACCGGTCAGGGTGCCGATGAACTGTTTGGAGGATATCACAAGTATCTCTCCAAACCGAAATACGAGAGATCGATGTTCACTGACCTGTTCAACCTGCACGAGAGGGGGATGGATGCATGCGATCTAGCTTCCCGGGCGAGGGGTGTAAGGCTGTTCCTTCCCTACCTTGACCGGGAATTCATCAAGACCACCCTCCATTTACCTCCCGGGATGAAGATAGATAATGATAAGAGAAAGGTCGCTCTCAGAAAGATAGCTAAGAAGCTAGACATTCCCCAGGCCCTTTCTTCAACCAAAAAACGGGCCATGCAGTACGGTTCAGGGGTAAACAAGTATGTGAAAAAATATCTCAGGAGGAATGGAACTGGAAAGCGACCTTGACGATTCACAAAAGAAAATCCTGGCCCTGAGCCGGGAGCACGGACTTTCAGCTATACAAAGGATACTGCTTGGGCATGATGGATCAATGACCCGGCTTCTTGAACTGGCCAGCGGCCACCAGGTCTTTTTACATACCCTGAAGCAGGTGGTTATACCCTGTCCGGCCGACATATCAAAGATCCTACAGATTTCTCCTCAAGAGAGGGTTAACGAGAGAGAGATAGTAATGAAACGAGATGCTGATGACCGCCCGCTACTTCATGCCATATCCTATACACCCCTTTCAAGACTTGAAAAGAGGTTCAGGTCCGACCTCATGAAGGCCGACATCCCCATAGGACGCCTAATGCAGAGATATAACATGGAAGCGAGGAGAGAAATCACCGAGGTCGGTCTGGAGAGGGAGAATGAACGTCTATCCCATATTTTGGACTGTGAGGGCCCCTTTCTCTGGAGGTCGTACATCATATTCAAAGACGAGATACCCCTGATAACCATTCATGAATCCTTCTCGACCGATGTCATCTCCAGTGCCCGCGAAAGCACTTAAATCGGCCAGATATGGCTTGGATGTGAGGAATCTATTTGGATATTGGAAGGAGAAGGGACCTCCACATGCACACCATCCTTAGCGATGGAGGTATGATCGCCTCTGAGGTCGCTCGCAGGGCCGAGAACCTCGACCACGCATTGATAGCCATTACCGATCACGTTGACAAGTCCAATATCGATATCTGTCTCTCGGGACTACTGGACGCTTTGGCCGACATCAATTCCCTATCTGAAATATCCGTGCTGGCCGGGGTGGAAATCACCCACGTTCCACCAGCGACCATAGATGAAATCGCCAGGCAGGCCAAGTATAAAGGGGCAAATATAGTGGTCGTGCACGGCGAAACCGTGGCCGAGCCGGTCCAGCCGGGAACCAACGCCGCGGCCGTAAACTCCCCCTATGTGGATATCCTTGCCCACCCCGGCTTGATCTCTCCCGAAGTGGCTCAAACGGCCAGGGAAAACGAGGTTTACATCGAACTGACGGCTAAGGCAGGGCACGACAAGACCAACCCGCACGTAGCCAAGGTATGCCGCGAATGCGGTGCCAAGATGGTGGTAAATACCGACCTCCATTCTCCAGATGATTTCATCTCTCAAACGGAGGCACTGGAAATTGCGCTAGCGGCGGGCCTGGACAGAAAACAAGCCATTCAAACGGTAAGGGAAAATCCCATTGAGCTATCTAGTCGTGCTGCCCTTCATTTCCGTCGATAGACCGTAATAACCTCTTAACGATCCTACCTTTTTTAAGATCCGCCTTTTCCGCGCTTGTCCATAGGCTACTTCGCCTATTCTCTCTATCCCCGGCATCCACATCCACCACCCTCTTCACCTCGGTGTACGGGCTCTCCCTGAACCGGGGCAATAAACGCTTCTCCCCGGCAGGGCCTTGGATAAATACCTGGTCTCCCTCCACTTCTCCTATTCTTTTCGATTTAACCCCCACTTCTTCTAGCTTAGCAATCAACGAGGCTGAAATGGAGGGTTTACAGAAGACGAGGAGGGAATCCAATGAAACCCCAAGAACGTCAACGCCCCGGTCCTCCAGTAGCTTCTTGACCCTCGGGTCTGGCAGGGAAAGTATTTTCGACTCATTTACCCTGGCCCCGTGACCGCATTCCTTGGCTATCTCGTGGAGATCGGCTCGAATACCTCCGTTGGTTACATCGGCCATGCAGTGGATTCCATCAACTAGTTCGCTATTCAAGATGGCCCTCGCGGCCACCAAAAAATCCACGTTTATCGTTTCCTGGACCACTTCCGGTTGGCCCGAATAAATTGCCGTGGTGCATATGGTTCCTCCTCCGGCACCCTCGGTCATTATTATGTCGTCCCCCCTTCGCACATCCCTACGTGGGAAAAGACGTTCTGCACTTCCAAAAGCACTGACCCCTCCCGTTAGCCGGGAACCTATTACCATGTCCCCGCCGATTCTAAGAGTGCTTCCCCCCAGTACTGGGCAACCGATAACTTCACAGACCGAGCTAACCCCTGCCATGAACTCGAATAGCTTGGCTACATCCCCATCATCCGCGAGATGGAGGTCTACTAACAAGCCGCCGGGGGATGCCCCCTTCACATATAAATCCCGAAATGCGGCCCGGGTCACGTGGAATCCGGCCAGGAAGGGGAAATCGCTAAGCCTTGAATGCATTCCTTCCATCTTGACCACCAGATACCGGCCCTTATCGGTATGTATCGCCCCCGCATCGTCCATGTCCTGGGGGGAGAGAACGGCCGCGCCTCCGGTGTAGGAGAGGTCGCTTAAAATCTCATGAACGAAGAAATCACCGGTTCCCCTGCAGCCCACGCCCTGCTCACCCATGGTCACCCCTGATCTAGAATAACCAATAACGCTCTCCTCCTGGTCCCCGGCAACAAGGCTGGCCTTGACCTCGGAGACGATTGCCCGGGCAATCCCTCGGGCCCTTTCCCGGTCAGTATCCTTAAAATCCAGTATCTCACCGGTTAACCTGGTTATGATATCCTCTTCCCCAGTCTCCTTCGCCAACAGGTTACGAGCCAACCCTTCAAGATCCGCCATTTTCATCACCAAGGCCCTACAGGTCCCGCGAGCATCATTCCTTTCCTCTGGAAGGTAATTTCGCTACTTCTCGAGATATTTATCAGCCTTACTTGGGCCTAAACTACCGGGAGGCAGCTTTGATAGATATTAGCAATTGCCGACCTGATCCTGATTTCAACGGTAAAACCTATGAGAGAATCGCGAGAACACTAAACCTAGATACCTATGCTGATCACGAAGCCACTCAAATTCTCCATTCCCTTATGATGGGCAGGGCAGAGGAATCCAGAAATGCCTTGGACCGGCTTGAAGAACTTGTAAACTCTAGACCTGCCTTCGTATTTGGGTGTGGACCTTCCCTGGATAACCATATCGCGGGATGCATTTCCTATCTGAGATCCGCAAAGGTGGTGACAATAGCCGCCGATGGTGCAGCATCTGCCCTCATTGACAGGGAGGTCCTGCCAGATATCGTGGTTACCGACCTGGATGGAATACCGTCCGATATTTCCCTGGCATCAAATAGGGGAACCATAGTACTACTACATGCACATGGTGATAACCTGAACTCGGTTCGGAGATGGCTGCCAAGAATCAACAACGTTATACCTGTGACCCAGACCGAAC
The DNA here is from genome assembly GCA_964621445.1 of Hadarchaeota archaeon (SeqCode). Lineage (GTDB taxonomy): Archaea > CAYQAE01 > CAYQAE01 > CAYVLA01 > CAYVLA01 > CAZUNO01. The sequence continues at coordinate 137,873 of CAZUNO010000003.1, forward strand.
CGACGGACCTTGTTCACAACTTCGGAGGTTTCACGGATGGAGACAAATCAGTACATGTAGCCTGCCTGTTCGGTTGCTCGGCCTTGCTGCTTGCTGGAATGGACTTTGGAAACGAGGTGGGCCGATGGTCGTCTCCACAAGGCCCTCATGATGACCTTGGAATGAAACTGAAAAAGCTGGAAATTGGTAGTGAACTAACAGCCAGATGCATATCAGAATGTGGTGCACCTGTGTATTCACTCCCACCCAGCCCATTCGACTGGGTTCCTGAAATTGAGTGCCAGAGACTTCCCAAAATTTTGGGCGCTAGGAGAACGAGAGATGAAAGACAAGATGCTAATCGAAAAAATGATGCCTGAAGGTTCGTTACAGGAGCTAATCCTGGTCTCAATATCACAGGCTGGGAAAACCAACCTAGCACCAATAGGCGTTTGGAGCGATGATAAAGGGCTCTTGGCAAGGATTGGCCGCGAAACCCAGAGCATGCGTAACTTGCTCAGCCGTCCTCAAGCCCGTTTTTGTGTGACCCTGAACCCGCTATTGATAGCCAAATCGGCGTTTAATCTTGATTGCCATGAATTTATCCTGGATGATAGCAGAGGACTCCCCCAGATATCCGGTTCCGAAGCCGATATTCTGGTGGAGATGAAGAGCCATAGGGATTTCGTGAAGAGGGACCTGCTTGGGAATTCGCCCTTTGTAGAGGTGCTCTTCGAGGTAAAGGAGGTCAAGGTAAAAGGATTGCCTCGTCCCCCATCTCGTTCTCTTTGTGCGACCATCGACTCCATCATAGGAATAACTAGGGCTAGGCTGGCTCTTGAAAGGGAACTGGAAATATATGAACAGCTGGCTAGGCAGGTAAGAGAAAATATTTCAAAAGCAAGGAGGTTAGGAACAAACCAGGAAGAGGAGGAGGCCCTCCAGCTGTGCGAGGAAGAGCTGAAAGATATGACTAGAGAGGAGTGAGCATGAACATGCTCACTGATGAGGGGGGGAAACCGCTCATAATAACCGGAAGGATCTGCTATCCAAGTATAAGTAAACTCACGCGCGAATTTGAAATCTCCATTTATGAGGTACCGATCGACGTCGCGGCCTTACTCACGGCAAATGATGTCATCGATGCCATGAAGGATATTGACCTGGAGGAGATAAGCTACGTCATGCTACCGGGTATGTTCAGAGGAGACATAGACGCCCTCCAGGAGCGCTTTCAGATACCGTTCTTTCTAGGTCCTACTAACTTCGTTGATATACCTCTAGTAGTAAGCGAAACCTCGATCGCCGAGCTATCAAAGACGGTCCCCGCCGATAGGCAAATAGCAGACCATAAGCGGAAAGAGGTTCTTGGCTTCTACAGAGATGCACGCCGCAGGGAAAACCAATGGCAAGGGGAACCTCTCATTATTGGTCATGATGATAATGGGGTATCCATAGGGAGAGGGTGCCCACCTGCACTGGTTGCCGAGGTCGTTGATGCACCAAGGAAGGATGTCAAGGACATCCTAAAGGAATGCAGGCACTACCTTGAATCCGGAGCAGATATCATAGATATGGGGATGATTCCTCGGGAGGATAACTCGAAATGGATCACATCAACAATACCCGAGATTAAGGCCGAAATCCAGGCGGCCATCAGTATAGACACAATGTCAGAGAAAGAGATCTTGGCTGCGAACGATCACCAAGCGGATCTTATTCTAAGTATCTGTGGAAGCACCATTGATTTAGTCCCCAGCATCGACCTGCCCTTTGTGCTAGTTCCCGTTGATGATCCCCAAAGCAAACCCCCTGATTCCAGCCAAGCCAGAGTAGAGAAGCTAAAATCCTACCTAAAACTCATCGGTAACCGGAATGTAATCCTTGACCCTTTACTGGCACCAATAGGAACTGGATTCTATTCATCCATTAAATCGTATTTAAAACTGGAGGAGGAACTCCCGAAATTTCCATCATTAATGGGGATAGGAAATGTTACCGAATTAATCGATGTTGATTCCATTGGCATCAACGCAGTGCTCGCTGCTTTGGCGCTCAAGGCAAACACGTCATTGATCTTAACAACGGAAAACAGCCAAAAATGTAGAAACTCGTTATCGGAGCTCAGCACAGCTTTAGCGATGATCTATTACTCACAACAGAAAAAAATAGTCCCAAAAAACATGGGCCTTAACCTCCTTCGCTACAAGGAAAAGAGGAAAAGGATTGATCCCACACCTCTAGCAAAACCTGAAATCAAGGCAGGAAAAGGAAAGCAAAAAACGGATATTGATAGGAATATAAAGTTCCACATTTTACTAAGGAACAAAAGAATTCATGTACTGAGGGAGGGAGAGGGAGATAAGATCCATCTTTCGGGGAATTCCGCCATGGACATCTGCTTTGAGCTGGATAGGCAAGAACTATTGCCGGGACCAGCCCATTCCGTGTATTTAGGAAGGGAGCTGGCAAAGGCAGAGACCGCGCTAAAGACCGGCCGTAGCTACATCCAGGACCAGAACCTATTCACTGAGGTTGATGAGTCTTGAAAACTGGAGTTCGGGTTAAAACCGGTCCAAGACTCCATTTCGGCTTGTTAGACCTATCCGGTGACATGGGCAGGGTGGACGGTGGAATCGGCATGGCCCTTCAGGAACCTTCTCTGGTCATCCAGGGTAGGAGATCGAGTTCCACGAAAAGCAACAAGTTCTCTAAACTGGTTGAGTATGCGGTTGACGCTCTAAACAAGCATTATGATAAAAATTACAGCCTCGATATCCAGGTAGATCGATCTTACCCCCAGCACGTGGGACTGGGATCCACCACCCAGATCCTCCTCTCAATCTCATACATCTACAACTTAATTTTCGGACGAACACATAACTCGCGAGAAATGGCCAATTTGCTAGGGCGAGGTGGAACATCCGGGATTGGGGTAGCATCCTTTCGATCAGGAGGCTTCATACTTGATGCAGGTCATACCTTTGGTCATAACGGTGAAAAGAATACATTCCTGCCGTCGAGGGTTTCTAATTGTCCTCCTGCACCCGTTCTCTTTAGGCATCGCATTGCATCTGACTGGGTCGTTGATCTACTCGTACCCCTTGATTCCCCAGGCCTCTCCGGTAGACCTGAAGCCGAATTCTTTCAGAAAAAATGCCCAATTCCTCGGCCAGAAACCGATAGGATATCTAGAATAGTATTATCAATTATCCTTCCAAGCGTTATTTCATCTGATATTAAACGCTTTTCTAAAGGCATTAACCTACTTACAACGTTGGGATTCAAGTATCTAGAGATACAAAACCAATCTGAATACGTAAGGAATCTAATTTCCGATATTAAACTGGTTACTAAAAATCAAGCAGCAGTTGGTTTAAGTTCATTTGGTCCAACCGTTTTTGTTATAAGTAAAAATAATTTAAGAATGAAATTCATTGATAAATTAAAGGATCACATATCGTATATACAATCACAACATGGAGTTACTTACTACGTAACAAGGTGTAGAAATATTGGGGCTACTGTAAATGTATGGTAGTTATCTTCATTGTTTGATTGTTTGACAAAGGAAACAGAACAACCTGAAAGAGGGGTACTATTGAGTTTTGTTTGATCGTTTGAATGATTATAGTTGTAGCTCCGATGGATATCTTGGAAAAGAGCATTTTCCCACCTGGTTTAGTTTTTTGTTTGTGTATGTTTGTTCAAATGTTCAAATGGATTGGGTTATCCCTTTTTGAAGGCTCTGGTAATATCTTTGGAGAGAGTGTACTTGTTTTTTCTCCCGACTTTTTCCACTTGAACTGCTCCCATGTTACGTAACCTGTTTAGTTGGGTGTTTATGCTACCGTAGTTGTCAACGTCGAGTTCATCTAGCACATCCTTTATGAAGGCACCGTCGGGATAGTCAACAAGGGCCTGGATTATCTCACTTTGTTGTGGTGAGTATCTTTCTAGGATCTGTTCTCTCATTGGGCCCGTGTCCTTCTTCTTTCCTAGGTAATCAGCGACCAGATCGGCATCTATAACATCTTTCCCTGACCTAATAGTCTGGAAGACTAATTGAGCTGCTATGGTTAGAGTATCCCTGGGTACCCCGTTTGAGTGTGCATGGATCTGTTCTATCGCCTCGTCTGTGAAGGGAAGGCCATCCTCTACTTCCTTCTCACCCCTGGCCCATGCTATTCTCCTGTAGATAAGTTCCTTTGTTTCTTCTAGGTCGAATGCCTCGAGGTAGATACGCATCTTTATTCGATCCTCGAGCGGAGGAACTTTCTTCCTGATGGTGTCTAGAGCATCTTCAGTTCCCGCGAACACTATGGACCCGCCGGCATCGTGTAGGGTTCTCACCCATCGGGCAGCTGGTTCGGATATTTCCTGGAATTCGTCGATTAAGATAACGATGTTTTCTTGTTGTAGGTGTTGTGTTATGTTTGTTGCAATTCTGTCTAGCTCTAGGGCCCTGTTTCTGGAAAAGATGGAGGATAGTCTTTCCAGGATGGAGGGTGAGTGAACGTTTTGATGTATGTGCCGGAGCATTTCGTCGTGGGTAAGGGGTTTTTCTATTAGGATTACCTTTCCGCCATTTTCCTTGCGAAGCATGTAGTGAAGCTTCTTTAGAAATGCGCTTTTACCATATCCTATGGGGGAAAGAATGGATACCATGCCCTGGTTATGTTGAAGCATGAAGGTTGCTTGGTTAAGTTCCTCTTCGTATCTGGGAACATAAACGAATTCATTGGGTAAAGGAGTATTCAGAATAAAGGGTTCTCTTCCGTGAGTCCAGCCTTGTTTGTTATAGAACTCCTCTGTTATGTTGGTGTTCAATTTCTACCACTGAGGTGCGTGCCTTAAGGATCGTCTTGTGCGGGTAAACCTAAACATCACTCTAACGTTTGCTGAACATAGATAACGTACGGCTTCCAATAATTGATAGGCAAATCTCGTTCTAATAAAGCTTTTTGTTTTATTTGTTGGCCCATGTTTTAGTTGTTGTTGCGCTCTGATCAGAAGTTGTATGAATAGTTGGGTTTGTTGTTATTGTTGGGGTGCTTTGGTAGGCAATTTTGATAGGCCTGGATATATCCAAAAGCAGATGATAATGATTTCGTTTGGTTTGTTGGTCTATTGTGTTCCTTCCGTTATGCTTGAATGTTTGGTGGGGTTTAACTCAGAGACCGTTGTTGGTCTTGTTGGAGTTAGTTATTGCTTACGTTAGGAGTTTGTATATGTTTGTTATTGATACGTTTACCTGTTAGCTGAACCGTTTATTGATGCGGTATAGTTGTTAGGCAGGTTTGAATTTGTTTGTTTTGGTGTTATTGGCGGTGGATAATGGCTGTTTAATTTGTTGATTTGTTATTAAGCGTATGTTATGCTTTAGCTCGACCTATTAAATGGCGGGAAATTGCGCCAGTTACGTCAACTCCGGATGCCCTAGCGGTTGCTTCAAATGATGGAGAAGGGTTAACTTCAAGTAGCTTATGCCCTTCGGAAGTATCAAGAATGTCTACGCCGGCAATATCTAGATTAAGTACTTCTGAAGCCTTAATAGCGTCTTCAGCCATCTCAGCGGGTATATATTGTTTATCCAGCGCCTCTGCGGTGGCACCAAGGGATATATTATGCTTGTATATGGAGCCCTGTCGCTTTATTGCAGCGATGATTTCATTACCAACAAGCAGTATTCTAATATCATATGAGGAAGGAATGTAGGGCTGGATCATGGCGGGTTGTTTGTTCATATGAAAGAGGGAAAGGGTGTCTCCTAAACAAACATCATCCTTAGCTAACATAACACCAATCCCACCAGCGCTTTGAAGGGCCTTGATTACACAGGGGGAATGGATAGTTGAGTTTGTTATATGTATGTTACGTATGGGGTTTGGTGATACGAAAAAGGGAACTATTGGTAAATCATTTTTAGATAGAATGGAGAGACAAAGATGCTTCCTGGCGCTTAGATATATGGAACGCGGATGGTTAATAACGGGGACTTGTTGAGAGGCAATCCACATGGTCTCAAAAAAGAATTGGAAACATCTAGGACCGTATTCCTCAAGCCATGAAGATATGGGCCTTTGGAAAATTAGATCAAAGGAGGAAAATGACATGTTTTCAACTTGGCCGTAAGCTAGGTCATTTAGGTCTGGAGAAGGGCCTGAACCGGTTTGAGGATGATTGATTAGGGAGAGCCAGGTGTCATTTGGACTGAAAACATCAAATTCGATGCCCAGGGAATTGAATTTTGGGGCAAAAAGGGATACTTCCTTTTTGTTTTTTGGAAAGTAGGCTATCCTCATTGGAATTCCCTTTGATTTTATGTTATGACTTGTAGCATAACAAGAAGGGGGGGAAAAGTTATATGTGTTGTTATGATTAGAATAATGGAGTAAGAAAGGGGTTGGCTGATAACGGCAAGGTTAGAGATTTGGGTTAATAACAATAGGGGGTAAATGGGGAAATTACAAATAAATATTAATAAGATTGATTCCAAAAGTTATTAATCATTTTATTCAGCATTGGAATTAGAAGCCAGAAATGCGTTCATGAAGATATGAGATGACATTAATCCTGTATCTGGGACGTTGGAGATTATCATTTGCTAAATAAAGAAATCTAAGGGCCTGGCCTGCCGGTTACGGGCATTAATTGTAAATCATAATAAGTCTCAAAAAGGGGGGTGGAAACGGAAAAAAAGAAAGAGGCATCTCGAAAAGGGGCAAAAGGGGGGTGCTAGTGTAACTATATATGAATTAGGGCTGCAATAAGGTTTAATTAAAAAAATGGACAGCTATGGGGGCATAAGAGGAGTAATGGGAAGCAAAAAGGGGTTTGATGGGTAATAAGATGGGTGTTAGGAGGGGGTCAAGGATGCAGGATTATTTCTAATACTCAAATTAGGGTTTCTTTGAAACGATCAACCCTATGTGCCGTTATTTTACCGTTACGCCGGTCGTTAGATTGACAGGCAGCACCTCTGATACCTATAACATCTGGTGATAATGTTTTGAGTTGTTTAGAGTGATTCAGATTTAGGGAGCCGGCCAGGGCGGAGATCATATCCATTTCCTGGAGGTGGGAGATAAATGAACAGAGTTCATCATAAGCCATGAAGTCAAACAAACATCTACCATCTTTGTTTATTGTGTCGATAAGGACCCCATCAGCTCCAGATTGGGATGCCGCCTGGAGTAGGACCAGGGGGGAAATGGACCCAACAAGTTCCCAGTCGGCGTAGCCACAGGCTATTACCTTAATCGAGGGATCGATTGATTTAACGATATCAACGGAGGGGGTGAGTAGGGCTTGGGCCTCGGATTGGGTTTTTGTACCAAAGAGACCAAGCTTAACGTAATCCGGTGAAAGATATGCCGCCCCGGCGGCTGCCAAGCTGACGGTTCCGGGAAGATTTGGGAGATCACCTATAGCACAACTGGTTTCACTTGTTCCGTTTACGGCATCGATAATCCTAGAGGCCTTCTGGGGAGTTGGGGCTCCAAGAGAGCCCTCCGCGGGATTCTTTATGTCAACAATGTCGGCGCCACCCGAGATGGCTTCTGGCACCTCTTCCTCGTCTACAACGCTGACTAGTAACCTCATGATGTGATGGTAGAGGATTCGCTATAAATATGAGTTCCATACGTTCGGCCGTTAACCAAAAGCTGATGAATTCGTTTTGGGTGGTGACCATTTACAATCCATGCCTCAAGTCCATGTTTCCTAAGAATAATCGGGAGATATTCGTCTACCAGGGATTGACGGTGACCGGAGAGGTCCTTTGCTGTGAGGGATTTGATGATCTCTTTGGATTTTTGATTCGTCAGCCCATCAACAGATTTTAATAGAAGCAATTTGGAGTTTAGGGTATTGGCTAAATAAGCGGAGATTGTATCGGAGGTCACTTCCCAGCTTTGGGGAAGATCTGATTCCTTGATAGGCGAGTAGGGAAGAAAAATGGGGATCGGTTTGCCGGGTTCCGGCTTTGGCTGCGTCGATAGGCTAAAGTAATTCGGCCAGCTAGATTCAATACAATAAGCGTTGAGGTGCATGGCAAGGATTGCCAGCCAGTGAGAACCTCTATTCCCAATACTGTAGTTATGCCCCAGTTTTCTGATTAGATCTGCATAGGAGCCCCCACCCGCTACAGCCGCAATATCTTTTATCTTATGGACATTCCAAAGCTCGCCGACTATTTCTTCCAGTATCTCACTTGCGTCATTTATGAGACTTCCACCGATCTTCACGACCCACATTACTTGGCCATCCTCCATGCCTCAATCGAAAGTGAAACCGCTGGAGCTGTAGTGCAAACCTCCTTTTCCAGGCCGGCAACATCCATGTTGAGTTCCTGGTTCACGAAATTTTGGAAGGGGATAGGTGTTTTTAATCCGGTCTTTAGGGCGGCTGGTTTGGCAAGACATTCAGAGCCGCTTCCCGCGATAATACAGGGAATCTCTGTCCCGAGTTTGGCTCTGTTGAGAACAAAGCCGATGGACTTCTCCACCCTTTCAATCTGTCTATTGCGAACCGAGACGGCGATTTCTCGGATCTGGTTCCCATTAAGCTCTTGAAGGTCCGAGCACACGACTCTGGCCAGTCTTCTCATGCAGGCGGTAAGGTTTGTTCCCTTGCCATCAGCTGTAGGTCCGCCGTAATCACCTGGACCTAACAGACCGAGAATTATGTTGACATCGCCCATAGTTGCAAATTCCTCTGAAGCGCAGGGGATTTCACTACCACCCAAATTCACCGAGTCCACTACTGTGGCTACGTTGGTCCTAGTCGAACCGGTGTATACCAGTTCCCGATTCTTGAGTCTACCTCTGTCCGTTGGGTCATTGACAGCTGGACGTCCAGATAGGATGGGGATTATATCGGTGGTGGTTGATCCCGAATCTATTAGCAAGGACTGGGAGTGAGCTCTCCCTATCAGCAAGGATGTTGGGACCCAATTTGCTGCGGCGACTTCCAATGGGCGGGATATTGCTGTTTTGCCCTTAACCACCGATCCCGAGTTTAGGATGATTCTGGTTTCTGGCTCCTGTTCTAGGAGACTAGAAAGAACGAATTCTACTCCCTGCTTTTTTGATTGGAAGCAATCCGCGAGCTCCGCCGTCATGGTGGCCAAGGTTAGATGTGGGACAGCCTGGTAGGGCTCCAATAGCTTCTGAACTAATTTGGGGAAAGAGCGGTAGTTCTTCCAAAATGGATGGTAGATTGATTTTAGGTCACGGATTTCGAGCCCCTCTCCCCCATTTGAGGTTACTGCAATTTTGGTGTTTGCACCGCCAATATCTAACCCGATTGCTAGCATTTGATGTGCCTCTCTGATAGCCATTTCTTTACACGGGCAAATCGTTGAGGTATCTCCATGGAGTCCTTGGCCCAAACACAGGTCAATACCTTGCTTTTTCCCTTCATATAGTAGGGACCCACAGGAAATGGTGGGGAAACTATCATCTTACTTTGAAACATCTTCTGGTGGATTGATTGGTCAAATGGGACGGTCCGGATTAAGGGTAGTATGGACCATTTTGAAAAGCCCTCAGTATCAACAGCGGTTTTCTCCCCGGTGATGATCGATGCCAATCCTTTCTGGATTATCTTTTCTATACCTATACATGATGTGGTCATCCTGGGATTTATCTCCATAAAATGAGCCTTGCCCTGACTATATACAAAGTCTAGGGTCATCAGGCCCTTAAGCTTGCTCTTTGTTACCATGGAGGAGATATCATCCCAAAGCCCACGAACGGGAAGGGGGAATGGGCTGGAACCACCCAGGTATTCAAGCTCTTGAGAAGCCTGGATGGCTTGGGTGTTAATTGCAAGAGGAATTACCTCGCTTTCCATGGCCATGAAGGTCGCACTGAGGTGGCGTCCCTGCTTGAATTCCTGAATAATGGCAGAATTCCACCCGGAGCTCCTTAATTTTGCAGCTGCGCGTCTGCAATCGCTATTGCTTCTAACTATGGTTGTGCCCTCGCATCCAGCCCCGTCAGGGGGTTTTATAACCAGGGGTAAACCCATTTTGGGGATTGCCCTGGATATTTCCTTGGTAGTAGATTCAGTGGTTAAGGTTCTGGGCACGGACAGGAAATTGCATTGCTGGTCGACTAATTCAAATGAAGAGGGCTTATTCGCCAACCGGGAAACCGTTCCCGAGGGGCAGCTCAACAATTCCGTTTCCTGCTCAATGGCACGAGTGAGCTCGAGGAGTTTTCCGCCTGATTCTGGAGCAATTATGAAAGCGGCGTCGAAGCTAGATGAAGTCTCTGGGAGCTCTTCCATTGGGTTTTCCCGGGGAAATACCAGATCATAGATCGGTAAAAAACCGGCCTCTCTCTTTAAACTCTTATTAACTGCGGCGGTAACCTCGTGACCATCCTTTTTGAAGGATTCACATAACGTCCGGAGCATGCCGAACCCCTGTGGCAGAATGCTTCTCGGCCCGCCCTTGAGTGATGTCCATTCCGACAGGAGGAGCTTCATGGCTACGCATTTAATAGCGGACTTCTTTTAAATCTGGTGAGCTGGGACCTTGAGAATCATTCCCGTTCTGGATATTCTTGATGGAAAAGTTGTAAGGGGTGTTGCTGGTAATCGGAAGAGGTACAAGCCGGTCACCAGTTCCATAACCGATTCAGTTCATCCGGTGCAGGTTGCCCGGGATCTCCTTGACATTCACACCTTCCGGGAAATCTACATAGCCGACCTCGACGCTATCGAGGGCAGGCCCGACAACAGGGAGCTTGTGAAAGAAGTATCTGAATTGGGCTGCCAGGTTTACCTCGACTCCGGAATTACGGGTCCGGGGGACATTGACCCGGATTACGAAATCAACCACCTGGTAGCTGGAACCGAGACCCTGGATTCATTGGAGGTCTTGGCAGAGATCTGTCAGATGCACCCGTCTGTAGTTTCCAGCTTGGATTACAAGGGAGATGACCTGCTTTGCCGAGAGGAAAGCCTGAAACATATGAAACCCCGAGAGCTCGTCGCCAGCGTATGCGCTGCAGGCGTTTCGGAGATCATCTACCTGGACCTGGCTCGGGTTGGAACCGGTTCCGGTGTAGTATGCGAGAGAGTTGAGATGGTCATAGAAGCGTCCGAGGTACCGGTGATCGTGGGAGGCGGGATTAGGAATGCATCCGATATTCGATCCCTTGATGAGGCTGGGGCGGATGGTGTTTTGGTTGCGAGCTGCGTTCACTCAGGTGAGTTGGATGAAGGGGACCTAGAGGGTTTGACCTGATGATATCTAAGGCTCTTTATGAACTCATTAGGGGCCTCTCTGCTGGACCCTACCAGGATTCTGTGGTATGAGCGGTTTCCGGAGACCCTTTCCAATATACCTTTACATTGAACCATTTCGCCACTGCGTGCCTGCCCAACGTAGGTATGGGTATAGGACACGATTTCCGATATCTCAAATCCCGAATATTCACATTTCTCAACCTTGTATATCGCCGGGTAATCATAGGCCCTATTAGCATCTCTCACCATGCATTCAGCTCGGGCCTGTTCAATCCTCTGGTATCTTAAGTCTCCGAAGGATCCGGAGATCTCATGGGGCTTCCGGCAGGAGAGCAGGTCAAACCTTACATCGCCCAGCTTAGCCCGATTGAATTTTCTGGTCTCGTGCCAGACGAATTCCGCGAAGGAATAATCCCCATTTGCTTCAATACCTCTTTTGGAATAGATATCCTTCCAATCGGTTCTGCCCAGTGCTGCGATTCTGTCCTCGGTAATGGCTCTCTTTACCGAGTTAACTGTCTTGGAAAGGTTATCTAGCCCGTACACGACCAGGTCAACATCCGAGCTGGTATTCTGGGCGCCGATAAGGTAGGACCCGGTAATTCCCATGTCATCCAGCGACAGATTAGATTCGGAAATGATTATTGATACGATATCCGATACTATAGGAGCCGTCCCCCGTTCAAGCAAGTCCTTTAAGGCAGGACCGGGCATGTAATGCCTCTTGATCGAGGATCTTGGAACGATCGTAAGTTTTCGGTCAAATTCCGGCCGAAAATGGACGTAGTTAGGGGCATGTTTTTGTAGATACAGGCGTGATTCCTCGCTCGATTCAAACTTATGAATATCCCCACACTCTCTTCTGTAACGAAGCTGGGATACAACGCCGGAAATTGGATGGTTGAATAGGAGAACGGAGAAAATCAGACCATCCTTGGTTTCAATGAAGTCCCTTACCCGGTACATGCGATTCACAAATATATCGCCGATGAGTAATATCTTTAGTTGGCCTAGTATTAGGATCAGACAGTGATTGCTGGAATTGTGCCCTGCAAGGGACTGAAAAATGGGAAAACTAGGCTTGATCTTCCACCTGAACTTGGGAGAGAAAAGAGGGAGCTAATAATATCAATGTTTGATCGGGTTCTAAAAGCGATGGTGGAAAGCAGGCTGGAGACGGTCTATGTAGTGAGCCCTGACGAAGGCATCCTTGAGCATGGTTCCGCTTTGGGAGCGCGGACAATTCTTGAATACAATCCCTCGGGGGCCAATTCCGCTGTTGAGCTGGCTAATAAAAAAGCGATTAAAGACGGCTTTGAGGCAACGCTCGTTGCTTTTTCGGACATTCCTCTTATCTCGAAGCGGGACCTAAACGGAATACTGGACTTGATTATTGAGTCTAACAGATGCGTGGCCGCGCTCCGTTCAAGGAGGGGGGGAACGAACCTTCTATTGCGGAAACCTCCTTCGGCAATACCATCTCGATACGGGAAAAACAGTTTTATCAAGCATCGCGATGAGACAATGCAGAATAGAATTCCCTTCTTTGAGTATGTGAGCAACCCGGCGTCCCTCGATGTAGATACGATATCCGATTTGAGGCTCTTGTTTCGGGGTGAGAGGTCGGCAGGGAATGAGTTGGAAAAAGAAGAACAATTTCGAATCTCACAAAGGATCACGGAGGCATTAGATTGGCGAAGTCGAGAATAGTTGTCGTGGAAGGTCTTAGTTATCTGGTTCCAAGAAAGAAGTACAAGGTGGCAAGGAAGGAATGTCCTCCAGCAGTCGATACCTGGGATTATATTATGGATCACATAGAGGATTATGGTAGACTGTTGGATGAGGAAGAGGAACTAGAGGAAGAAGAGGAAGAAGAGGAAGAAGAGGAATAACCTATTCAATGAAAAATTTTCACAAAGGCCATCAGGGAAAATGTCAGTACTAGCAATAGTGATAAAACGAGGCTCATCTCTCCCATGCCCAGTAGGGGGGTTAGGCATATTCCAGCAACCATGAGAGGCACGAGGCTAAAAGCCAATTTACTCGCACTGTATCTCCCCAGCCATTGCGAGACGTGTTTGAATTCGTGTTGGATAACATATGGATCATCGACGGAGAGGATTCCCCAACCGACGAAAGAGTAGCCTGAGATCTCGATCGATTTCTGGCCAAGGAAATCCCTGTTTTTCTTTCTCTCGAGTTTATTTATCTCAATATCCCTGCTGCAAATGTAATTTCCCTGGCCTGTTCTGGGTTTCATTATCAGGGCAGTTGGTTTCCCATATATAATCGATAGAAGGCAAGCAAGGCAGAGAAAGGGGAAATATACGGCATGGGCAATTGCCCAGGAAACGGTCCTGGGAAAGGTCATAAGAAGCGGTTGGAATGGAAGGTGTACTAATTTGGGAGTAAATTCAAGATTTTGCTTTGCCGCGGAGTTGGTTTTGCTCAGTTACTTCTCTTCCTCCAGCGGTGCACCTGCATAGCTTGCTGCGGACAGCCTTTCTCCCTTTCGAATGCCGAAAAGCTTCATCGTCCGTTCATCGATGCCAATGGAGTTGGCGGGGAGGTAATCATCCTCAACGGCCTTGACCAATAGGGTTCCTCTCTTACCGATAATCTCTATGGTACCGCCGGGCATGATCTGTAGCCTCTCCAGGTCCTCTCCTCTCATCTTCACCGTGTTGATCCAATCCACCGGCTGGGCTTCGATGTTGATTACGCCTTTCTTTTCCTCCTCCTCAGACATTTCCATCTCCCGGTAAATGTGGGCGCTTCTCATATATAGATATGAGGGATTCCCTCCCCGGGTGAAGGAAAACGTTACTGCAATGCGGACTCGATGGTGGAGAGTGCCAGCTCCATTTGCTCCTGGCCTATAATCAGCGGGGGTACCATTCGAATTACGTTACCGGCCGTTCTATTGATCAATATCTTCTCGGAAAGACAATGTTCGAATACTCTCTTGGCTACCCCTTCCGAGCACATTTCCATGCCCAGCATGAGCCCAAGGCCCCTTACCTCCTTGATCTTTTCCGGGTAATTCCCCTTGATCTGCTTCATGCGGTTCAGACACCAATTGCCGAGCTTACTAGCCCTTGTCGGTAGATCCTCCTCCACAAGGACCTCCAACGCAGCTTTGGCGGCGGCACAGGCCAGGGGGTTTCCACCGAAGGTTGACGCGTGGTCTCCTGGTTTGAACTTTGCCATGACCTCGTCCCTGGCAGCCATGGCCCCGATGGGGAACCCTCCTCCCAGCCCCTTGGCCATTGAGACTATATCGGGAGTCACTCCAATGGTTTGGCAGGCAAGGAAGCTCCCCGTTCTGCCCATTCCCGTCTGAACCTCGTCGAATGCCAGGTAGAGTCCTTGATCATCACATAGCTCCCGGACCCTTGAGAGATAATCCCTTTTAACGGTTCTAACTCCTCCCTCACCCTGGATGGGCTCCAGTATCACCCCACCCACGTCCGTGCCCACCGCGGATTCAAGGCTCTGGAAGTCTCCGTAGGGAACGAATTTTACGCCGGGAACCAAGGGGCGAAAGGGTTTTCGGTACTTTTCCTGCCCAGTTACGGAGAGAGCGCCAAAAGTTCTTCCGTGAAAGGATCTATCTGCAGCGATTATTCCACTCTTTCCCGAAGCCCTTCGAATGAGCTTCAGGGCCGATTCCACGGCCTCCGCTCCGCTGTTACAAAGGAAGACCTTGCCGATAGGGCCCGGCAAGATATCGACTAGCGTTCGGCAGAGACGGGCCTGGGGCTCGATATAGTAGAGGTTCGAACAATGCATCAGCTTACCTGCTTGCTCCCTTATCGCCTCTACAACGCGAGGATGACAGTGCCCGACATTATTCACGGCGATGCCGGCGAGACAATCGAGATATTCATTTCCCTCGGAATCCCAGACCTTTACACCTTCGCCCTTGACTAGGCATATGTCAAGTCGGCCGTAAAGGCCTGCGTGATACTCCGAATCTAGGTGGAAGATCTCGGAGGTTAAGGAATTCATGGCTTGGAGTTGTAGCGAGTTCTCAAAAAGGTTACCGGGCTATCTTTATCAAAGAAATGGCCATGTCCTCATCGCAGTTCAGCTTCCGGATGAGCTGGAGGTCCTTTCCGCACGCACTGGAAAGATCCATTCCGGTTGATCGGGGGTAGGTAATTACGGCCTGCCCCCCGGGCTTCAGAACCCTTGCAACCTCCTTCAGTCCTAGGTCGGGACGAGGCAGGTTTTGGATAACCGTTGCCCCTATCACCACGTCGAAGTAACCCGACCGGAAGGGTATTTTTTCACAGTCGCCAATTACCACCTCGCATTCCGGATGACGTTTCTTCAAAAGGGAGACCATGCCTGTCGAGAAGTCCAATCCGAGGTATGATAGAGTCTCAGTTTTCAGGGAATCTATAAGCAGTCCGGTCCCACAGCCCCAATCGAGAAGAACATCACCCGGGGATAGGGAGAGCATGCTCAGGATGATCGGGTACTTGACCTTCTGTATTTCGGTATAACGTCTCTGGTAGTGGGATGGCGTGGCATCGTATCTTCGCCTTGTGTTGTTTTTGCGGGTATTTTTCCTGCGGTTCATTTCCACCATTTTCTCTTCTGGGATGGAGAGCAAACCCGGGAATCAGGGCTAGCGTCTCTAGAAAAAGAAGCAATTAATTTCTTTCCTTATTTTTAGAAAATTATCTCAGATATTCATTAATAATAGAAATACAAATGGCCTTTTCTTCCGTTTCTCGCGTTTTTGTAAACATTTATAAGGGAAATTGCGGGGTTTCGGCCTGATCGAGCTTGGACTCTCTAAACTTAGCCATACGTAACCTCAACCGGCGAAAATTGCGGACCGGTTTGATGATAGCCGTGATGGCTATTGTTTGTACTAACTTCATTCAACAGGTTAACTTCACCATTGGACTTCAGGTTACGGGAGATGTCGAGGAAGCACAGTCGGAGTGGGAAAAGAGATCCTCTCACCTGGCCTTCTTTGATGCGGAGATATATCCACAGGGCAAGCCCGATGACAAAATCCAGAAGGTGAACCCGCGGGACCTGGCGAAGATTCCAAATGGACTTTATGAAAAGGCTTTTCTGGCATCCGATGACGTGGATGGGAAGGTGGCGAGGGAAGTTGCGTTGAATTATGTCAAGGTGGAGATAACTCAGCCCGGCGAGTTCGAGACGGTACGAATTCCTTCGGGCGATCAATATATGGAGGTGCTGGGTGTTGGTTCGCCGTATATATCCATGTTCCTCAACAACACGCCCAGGCTGGAGCTCGCGGATTGCCCCTACTGTAATGGTGACGGGTGCGAGAAGTGCGACTTCACAGGAAAGTGGGGAGAGTACCCGCCTCCCAGAGGAGGTGGCCTGGTAATCTCCCAGTACTACATGAACAGGGAGG
This sequence comes from Hadarchaeota archaeon (SeqCode), assembly GCA_964621445.1. Lineage (GTDB taxonomy): Archaea > CAYQAE01 > CAYQAE01 > CAYVLA01 > CAYVLA01 > CAZUNO01. Next base: position 154,521 of record CAZUNO010000003.1, read on the forward strand.
ACATGAATCTCACCCTGTTTTATGACAGCGAACGGGAGAAATGGGTGGGAACAAATGTAACCGCTTTCTACGATCTGGAGGGGGCAGGAGTTCAGGGGGAGTACGCCCTGTATAGCCCGGGTTATATGCCTCCTGCTGATGGTGTACAGCTTCAAATCATCGGGGTTCTTAGAACGTTCGATCCATCTTTTGGTCTGGTGGCCCTTGACGATGCCTGGACCTTGAAGGGAATGGAGGATGATAGGTTCTCAAGCTTCCTGTACGTGAGGATTCCAAGCGTTCTTGATTTCGGTGAGGTAAATCAGAAGCTATCGCCTTTCTACCCGCAGTTCAATGTCTTCGTTCTTTATCCCCAGATCAAAAATGTGCAGGCGGTTATTAACATCCTGCAGTGGGAGTTGCCCACTGTGGCAGGGCTGGTGGCCCTGTTGATCTTCCTGAATATGATGCAGATGTCGGTGTATGAGAGGCTGAAGGAGGTAGGAACCATGAGGGCCCTGGGTGCGGAGACCACAACCGCCATAATGATCTTCGCCTTTGAAGGTATAGCAATTGGCGGGCTTGGAGGGCTAATTGGGTACGCCGCGGCCTCGATAATAAGCCTGGCTACCAAGTTCGGAGGACTGAATCCGGACCTCAACCTGGTTGCCCAGATAGGTCCGGGCAAACTCATAATGGGTCTAGCTTTTGGCCTGATGATTGCGTTTATCGGGTCGGTATTGCCCGCCTTCTTCGCAATTGCCAAATCACCGGATGACTGCCTGAGAGGGGCTAGGTAAACGGTTTTTGGGCAGGGCTCCAGCAATCTAGTGTAGCCTGGATTCCTCTTCGACCTTGCGTATGATACCGGGATCAATCCTGCCCTCTTCCAAAGGTCGGTCTTTTCTCAACAGAAAGGTGGTTACTTTAGCGTTTTCACCGGCTATGATTGCATTTACTACCTCTTTACGGTAATTTTCCCCATAGTAATCGTCGAGAGCCTGAAGGTATTTTGCTGAGGCCTCGATAACTAAACCCTCGGTTTTAGCCCTCTCCTTGTATTTGATATTGGGTAGACCGCTTGGTGACCGCTTTCTTTCGTAATCAATAAGGTATGATGGCCTGGATTTCGCATGTATCCTGGTTATCAGAAAAAGGATCTCGTTATCCGCCAGTCGACCATAGACGAAGACCTTCGTAGCCTCATCTCCTTCCTACTCTATCTCGGAATTCCATAGTTGGTCACCGACGTGATGAATATTCTCGGCAACCTTGCCCTTCTCCTCGGGGTCGATATCGATGGAATCTACGAGCATCTCGGCGACACATATTGGCTTGTTATGCCTTTCCTCGGTCACCACGCACAACTCACCCTGGCTTAGCTCGTGATCCCATTGAACGATGCCCGGTGCCATGACATCGGCACCGTTAATGAGATAGGGAACGGCTCCCGAGTCAACCGTCAGATAGCTGTTGTCGATATCGATGCGGAGGAATCCCTTAAGGGTTGGAAACATGCCACCTCTGGTGGTGAACACCACAGGTTCGCGGTCGGAAAGAATTAGCTCATGCTCGTCACCAGCGGCATGTTCCAGTGGTTGACGGAGAATGGAGTCTATCGCTTCCGGGGAGAGAAAGTTTGATAATTCCTGTCTTACCTTTTCGATCTCCTTTGAGGAAATGGGGTGCCGCCTTCGAATTCTCATCAACCTAAACCTCCGCTCGAATAGATTTAAATATCGCTTGAGGGATCAAGCGCTGGGACTTGACCATGGTTCAGAAACCAATGGATATACTTGATTCATCACTGGACCAGGTAGTGCTCATAAAGCTTAGGGGTGGCAGAGAGTTCAGGGGCCTCCTCCGCGGCTATGATGTACACATGAATATAATCCTGGACGAGGCGCAGGAGCTAGACGGACCGGATGCCCTGAACTTCGAGACCGCCATAATTAGGGGCGATAATGTTGTATTCATATCGCCGACCGATAAGAGGTGATCAGAGTGACAAAGGGAACGACATCTTTTGGCAAGAGGAACAAGGTTACTCACGTTATATGTCGCAGGTGCGGCAATCATTCCTATCACGTAAGGAAGAAGAGGTGCGCTGCCTGCGGTTTTGGGCAGAGTTCAAAGAGAAGGACCTATAACTGGCATAAGTGGTCAACGTAAGGGATACGGATAACCGTCCTTGAATCCGAGAACATTTTAAAGCAAATCCAACTAGTGATCTGCGGTGGGCCGGTAGATCAGTCGGTAGATCGTCGTCTTGGCATGGCGTTTAACGCCCCAAGCTGGCGGAGGCCGCGGGACAGGGTCTGGGTTTCCAGGCCTTGCGCGAATTCAAATCCCGCCCGGTCCACTTTCGGGTTAACCCATTTAACCAATTAGGAATATAAAATAGGCCTTTTTGGATTTTTTTATGGGGAATATTGCCAATTACGGGGAAATCCGTTTCGATTTACGTGCAAAATGTCTTATTATAGACCCGATGTCACAAAAACTTTATAAGCAGGCCCGTCCTTTACAGGAATGGGTCGCCTGAGCGGTAACTCAACCCCCTAAACCCCGAAAAGAAAGAACCCCCTATTTCCCCGAATTGTGTGTTTCTTTTCTCGCTGAGGCGGCCCCTTTGGGTAAAGACCAATAAGCCTCTAGTATACACCATATTATCGTGGTCGAGTGAGGGGTCCGGAAGTCGGCATATCCAGCCTTGGCGGGGAGTGCATTTCAGTCGCGCTTCTATCCCTGGCCTCGCTTACCCTGGAGATCAGCCTTACCAGGGTTTTATCATTGGTTGCCTGGTATCATTTCGCGTTTATGGTGGTTAGCATAGCCCTTTTTGGTTATGGGGCTGCTGGAGCTGTTCTTTCCGTGTTCCCTGGGCTCAGGAAGGATGGGCGGGTCCTCATTGTCTCATCCTGGATATGTTCCATCGCCGTAGTTCTCTGCCTGGTATTCCCGGTGGTATTTCATTTCGACCCCATGCTGGCAGACACCGAGCCATTCCACCTGGTAATGATAGTTTTACAGTATCTTAGCCTTGGTATTCCCTTCTTTCTCAGCGGAATATGCCTGGCTTCCGTGATATCCAGGCATTCGGAGAGGTCCAGTATAGTCTACTTCTCAGATCTAACCGGAGCCGGGTTGGGGTGCATAGCCGCTTTGCTGCTGCTTCCACTGGGGGGACCAAAAATCCCCGTCTTCTTCGCCGCGGTGGCGGCGGCCCTTGCATCCGCCATCTTTTCATATGTCCACGGTGGAAGACGTCTTATTTTCCTGGGATTGGCTACTGGATTGGCATTGCTATTGGTGGGGGGAGTGGTAGAATACGATCCGGAGATCTCCGAGTACAAGGCCATGAGCGCGGTTTTGCGGCAGCCCGGCGCTGAAAGGGAGTGGAGTTCATGGAATGAGGTGTCGCGGGTTGACGTGCTGAATAGCAGCATGATAAGGTATGCCCCCGGCATGCCCTTCGAGAAGTACTATCCGATTCCCGAACAGCTTGGCCTTACCGTGGATGGGGACAACCTGGAACCGATAACCAGGTTTAGCGGTAATCTTTCCGATCTATCGTTCATGAGGACTTTGCCCTCCTCGGTTCCTTACCAGATGTCCTCCAGATCCAGAGTCCTGGTAATCCGGTCCGGTGCCGGTTTCGATGTGCTCAAGGCCCTGGTGAATGGGGCCGAAAGAGTTTCCGGGACCGAGAGGAATCCTGGAATTGTCGAGGTGGTTGGTAAGGAGTTCGAGCGGTTCTCGGGGGATATATACTCCCGTGAGGATGTTGACCTGGCGCGGAGGGGTGTAAGGTCATATCTAGGCGAGGTTGAGGGCAATTTTGACCTGATGGAGATATCGCTTAAACAGGACCCCGTAACCTCGGCTGTGGGGATGTACAGCCTCTCCGAGAACTACCTTTTCACCACCGAATCCTTTGGTGAGATGTTTGAGCATCTATCCCCGGAGGGAGTCCTGACCGTTACCAGGTGGCTATCCCCTCCACCAAGACAGGGGGCCAGGGTGGTGAGCCTAATGGTCGATTGCCTGGAGAGGGAGGGAGTGGATAGAGTTGGAGAGCATATCGCTTGTTTCCGTACATATCTAACGATTACTGCGATGATTAAGAAGACGCCTTTCACCGTTGCTGAGATTGATGATCTCAGGAGGATTTGTGAGGAGAGATCGTTTGACCTCGTGTATGTGCCAAATATCACCAGATCGGATGTCAATCGTTTCAACCTGTTTGATCGGCCATACTACTTCAACGCGATAAGCAAGATCGTGAACGACACTGAAAGGGAGAGCTTTCTGTCGGATTATATCTTCGATCTTTCCCCTCCCACGGATGATAGTCCCTTCTTCTTCGATTTTCTAAAGCTGGGTAGACTGGGTGATATCGCCGGGGCTCTGGGCCCGGCCTGGAATCCCTTCCTGGAGGGAGGCCTCCTGATCCTGGCGGTTTCGGCGCAGTCATTGGTTGCCTCCTTCCTGTTCATAATGGGTCCTATTTGGCTATCATCCAAGTTGGGACATGAATTGGAGATGGAGTGGAGGTGGATATCCTACTTCCTCTGTCTGGGCGGGGGCTATATGCTGGTGGAGGTGTCCTTCTTGCAGAGATTGATACTGTTCCTGGGACAGCCATCACACGCCATGGGGGTGACTCTGTTCTGCATGTTGGTCTTTTCCGGCCTGGGTAGTCTCTGGAGCGGACGTTTTAGGCCGAGTTCCAGGCTCGTAGGGCTCTGTGTTCTAGGTATCGTGTTTATGGTCCTTGCTCACGTTTTCCTTTTCAGTTTTCTAATAGGGAATTTCATGGGGCTGGGAATATGGATGAAATCTCTGGTGGCCGTGTCAATACTAGCCCCGGTAGCCTTCCTAATGGGAATTCCCTTTCCCACGGGATTGAGGGTTCTGGGAAAGAATTCCCCGGATTCAGTTCCCCTGGCCTACGGTTCGAATTCATGTGCCTCGGTTGTGGCCTCGGCTGGTGCCATGGTTCTGGCCGGGTGGGGTGGGTTTTCCGGTGTTTTGCTGTTGGCTATTGTACTCTATTTGATAGGTTTCCTTTCCCTAAAAGGTGTTGGGAAAAGCGGATAACTCACGACTCCTTTATGTGACCGGTCATGGGCACGAAACGAACGTCAATAAGGTGGTGGACCGTCCTCTGGCCATCCTTCCTGGTGACAAGATCCAGAGTCTGGATGCCATGGGAAGGGCCCACCGGCATTATGAGCCTTCCGCCATCCTTCAGCTGTTGGAAAAGGGGTGCCGGTATGTGGCTTCCGGCACAGGTAACGATTATGGCATCGAAGGGGGCGTACTCCTCCCAACCAAAATAACCATCACCGTTCCTAACCTCGACGTTGTCGTAGCCCAGGCGATCCAGGGTCTTTGATGCTCTTTCTGCCAGCTCGGGCACTATCTCTATGCTGTAGACCTGTTCGCATATCTCGGCCAGAACAGCCGCCTGATATCCCGAGCCGGTGCCTATCTCAAGAACTTTGCACTGGTTGGGCCTCAGCTCCAGGGCCTGGGTCATGAAGGCGACTATGTAGGGCTGGGATATGGTTTGTCCATAGCCGATAGGCAATGGGGAGTCCCGATAGGCCTGGGGCTTCCTGCCGTCGGGAACGAATTCGTGCCTGGGCACGGATTTCATGGCCTGGAGAACGTCCTGGTCCCGGATATTCCTGGTTTCTAGCTGGGTTTCAACCATTTTTAGCCTCTCATCTGCCCGGTTATCCGAATCCTGGGGCTGGGAGTAGGACGTGTTATTAGTCGGTTCCTCCCGCGGCCGGGGGGACCAGGCAAGGAATATACCTATGGCTAATATGGTAACAATGACCAGCGCAATCGCAAGTTTCCCGTTCCAGGAAAGCCTTTTCACGATAATAATTGAAATCAGGGCCTGAAATGATTTTTGGAGCCGAAGGTATTTTTCGAATGATGGCGATAAGATTTAAATCCATTTTTCGGGAGGATGAAGGTACTGGGCCCGTGGTCTAGCTGGTTATGACATCGCCTTGACGTACTCCTTTTCAGGCGTTCAAAAAGGCGAAGTTCTTGGGTTCAAATCCCAACGGGCCCACCATTTATTGGTGATTTCTAAGTTAGGGGTTTATCTGTGCGAGATTAGATTATGGAACCAGGGCAATTTCCACTTATTTGAAGCCTTCCCGTAATTTAGGCGGTCCGAAGTAAAATAAAGGGGGGGGCGTTCATGGAGATCTCTCAGTGCTGTTCTGACTTCATTCTTTTTCAGTATCTCTCTCGATATGCTCTAGGTAGTATTCCCACAGAACCATGCGGGTCTAGGCCATGTTTCTTAGGCACTGCCCTTGCTTCTAGATCCTTAGTTAAAATCAAATGAATTCCGAGTTCAAGTGAAAGAGAGATTGGCCTCTTCTATTTGTAACCCATACCGGGCAACTAAGATAACCGCTGATTCCCTTAATCTCGGGAAATTTCCTCTTCTAGACGGGTTGTACTGACTTCCTTGTAAAGCCTGCGTCGGACCATCACCGACCAGACGATGAATCCGCAACCCATGGCGGTGCCGGTCACCGCTAGCCATTCAATCACGTATACCCACATTAATGCCCGGTTCTTGAGCTCGACGGCGTCCTGTTCCACGTTCTTGATCATATTATCGGCTTCTCGGTAGGCGTCAAGGGTCCTTTCGATCTCCAGGTCCAGGTAGTATGGTGTGGCCTGGGCTATTACCGTGTTGATTTGGTCTATCTTCCGCTCAATTTTATCCGTGTTGGCCCCGAAGGAGTCACAGAATTCAAGTAGGCCCAGCAGCAGGCTTTTTCGGGTAGCTACATCCTGCATCTGGGACCTGAGGGTGTGAACCAGGTCTATATCCTGCGGCACATCTCGGTGATCCAGGTATATCATCAGGTTGCTCCCGAAGTCAATATAGTAGGTCCAGAAGGGCTTTTTTCTACAGAAGAAATAGATCTCACCGGTATAGGCGAATACCCTGGCCTGATTCTCCACCTCCCAGGTGACCATGGCCGGGTGATCCTTGAATTTGACGCTCTCGGCATGGGCAAGTTTCCGGGCTCCGGGCTTGAGCTTGACCAGGTTGTGGTGGAAATCGTTCATGAAGTAGGCTCTTTCTCTCTTCCAGGGCAGGCTGCTGATGAACTCGTGTTCCCTGTCATCTATGCGCAGCAGTATTCCATTTTGGGGGTATTGGACCCAGGTATCGATGACGTCCCTGGTAGGTAGCAGCTCCCCTATTTCGGTCTCTCCCCAGGCTGGCCTGCCGAAGGCTCCACCAAAGGTCTCCCAGCCGCCGAACATGACCAGCCCCATGCCGCTATCCCTCACCCCTCTGGCCAGCATCCTGATGTAGGGCTCTACCGCGAACCGGTTGGCGTTGGAGATTACTATAACATCGAACCTCGATGCCAGATCCTTGTATGTCCTGGGCATGTATAGCCTGACAAACCTGTATATCTCCGCGCCCTGACCGGCCTGGATGGGCCCTATCGCGCCCCAATCGCGCATAGTTGCCTGCACAAAGGAGATCGAGAACAGAGGGTCTGATCTCATCTCCCAGAAGGGACGCGAGCGAGCCGTACAGCCCACGTAGAGAACCCCGATCCGTCCATCCTCTCTGCCCGTTACGGAAGGCGGGATGAAAAGAGCCATACATGCAAGAAGGACGAATAATGCTCGGCGGGGCAAGTATTCAGCCAAACACTCCATCTCTGGTATTTAGATATCCCTGCTTACCGATAAAGTTTTGTCCCTTACTCAGGGGGCGTAGGTTGATGGTCTCCTGATGAAAATCAAATATGACGGACAAGTCCTTGTATCTCCCATACAGTGTGCATTATTTCTCTAAATGACACAGTTGACTTTCCCCTCCTCCTAGGGGAGTGGGAGACCGGTAGCTGGGTTATGCTGAATCCCTTCTTGATGGTTCGGGCCACGAGTTCCAGGTCAAATGCGAACCTATTGCTTGTAATTTCCACTTCTTCGGGAATCTTGCGGTCGAAGATCTTCATGGAACAGTCTATGTCCTTTAGACCCTCCAGGGCGAATAGTATTCGGCATACCGTATTGTAGCCTTTCGATATACACCGGCGGTGAAATGGTTCATCATGGCGCTGTCTGTAGCCGACCACCATATCAAATTCTGGAAGCGGCTCCAGCATCCTTTGAAATTCCCCGATATCGAACTGCAGGTCGGCGTCAGTATATGCTATGTACTTAAAACGGGACGAGGAGATGCCGGTCATTATGGCCGCTCCATATCCCTCGTTCCTGTCATGAATGGAAATCCTGACCTGAGGGAAATCCCTTGACGCCTCCCTCATCCTTTTTCCAGTACCATCGGTACTCCCGTCGTCAACCAGGATGATTTCGTATTGGGAAAGGCCAATGCTGGAAAGGGAGCGGTCGGCACTCCTCGCCGTGTCGTAGATCAGCTGCTGTTCATTAAATGCGGGGATAACAAATGATAGCTTCACTCTGGATGCATCCAATGAAATCCCCATTGGTTTTCCCTGGGATTTGTACTGGGTCTGAAATATGTTAATGAGGCAGCCGTCCTTGGTGGCAAGGCTTAATATGTGATACAGGATGCTGATTATTGATAGGCGGGATTGAATGGTCTGGCTTTATATCTCGATGCCTGTCTTTCTGAACGGTCTTGGTCAGTTGATGCTCAAGAAGGGAGTGGATACCATGCTTTATGGGGAGATCGGATTCCCATCCCTAGAGAAGCTGATTCCGGATATATTGAGCAGCCCTCTGGTTCTGGCCGGCCTGGCCTGTTCCGGTATCAGCATGTTGGTCTGGCTGAAGATTCTATCCATCTCCGAGGTGAGCTATGCCTATCCCATAACCGTTAGCCTGACCTACGCTCTGGTGGTGGCTGGTTCGGGCCTGGTTCTCGGTGAGGATGTGTCCATGATGAGGATGCTAGGGATAGTGGTAATCGTCACCGGAGTGTTCATCGCGGGGATGACCTAGGGCTTTGGGAAGGGGATCTGAATTGCGGTTTTCTGGACTTCAGGACAGCCTTTTAATCCTCCTGATAGTTACCGGAATTCTCCTTGCCTTTTCTTTGCAGGGCCTGGACCTGACGGATCTTGGCTGGCATCTGACAAACCAGATGTGCACGGTCAAATACTCGCCCAATTTTGACTCCTTTGATTGGACTTTCCTGCTCTCAAACTACGCAGGGGGGATATGGCTTTCCTTGATTGGAGGGCCGTCTGTGTTATGGGCCAGGATTGGAGGCGCTCTTCTTGTCGGGGTCAATTCGGTTATCGTATATTCCATCCTCTCCAGGCATTTCGGGCGTATGGAGGTGCTTTTGACGGTACCGGTGACTGCTCTGTTCATTGCTGCTTGCTCCAGCCAGATATTGATACACTACTTCTCCTTCCCGGCCTTCCTGCTCTGCGTTGAGTTTTGGCTTTTGGACCGGGCCATGGATGAGAGGTCAGGAACCAATAAGTTGCTAATCGGCATGGGAATGGGCGGGTTGCTAATTCCCATAATTCTTAGTTACCTTCCCATGGGCTTGCTGCTGGTATTTCCTCTCATCGCGATCACCTACATCCGGCTCACGGATGCCTACCTTGAGCTTAGAAGGGTTTTTGTGGGAGCTTTGTTGGGGTTATCGATATCCCTGGTTTTAACCCTGGTGGTATTTCTCTCTGCAGGAATCCTAGAGGGCTTCTGGGATGCCGGTATCTCGTTGATTTCCGGTGGTAGAGCGGTCGCCGACCATGAGGCGGCTGACCTGATCCGGCTCTATGCCGCTGACCTCAGGAGGGTAATCTTGCGGACCTTTCTTTTAGGCTCCTTTCTCCTTGTTGTGTACAGGGCCAGGAAGCACGGTGGAAAAGCGCTTCAAGTAGCGGTAGGAATAGCCTTGGCCGGGTTTATTGGCGGCGTATTGTGGGCGTGGACCGAGGGATTAATCGCCATTGATCCCGGAAAGGAGCTAAGCAGAGTGGCCATGGGCTGGATATTCGTCGCCACCTGGATCGTGCTTTTCAGGGGGGATGGGCGGAAACCTAGACTGGATATTCTGGTTCTGGCCGGGGTCCTGGCAATGATTGTGACCCCAGTGGGCTCAAATGGCGGCCTGGTCAAGGCGGTCTACGGAATGTGGTTGATTCTACCCCTATCCCTGCTTAGAGTCAAGGATCTTCCCCCGCCCTCGTGTCCAGGACCCCTTCGATGGCTGCAAAAAAATTTCAAGCCCATCGTTATTGTTTTACTTGCTCTTTCTCTGCTGACGCTCTGGTTCACCGTTTATCGGGACCACTGGAACCGGTTGGATCTGACCACTGGTTTTTCGGAACCTTCCCTTGCGGGGATATATTCAACCCCGGAGAGAGTGGAGGCAGTGGAAGGGGTTTTGTCCTTCCTGGATAAAGAGACCCAGAAGGGGGACAGAACGCTTTTCGTAAACGTGGTCCCCCTGATATATTACCTAACGGAAACCAGGCCGGCACTAAATAACTCCTGGCTCTTTCTGGAAGAGCTGGAGAGGATAAAGACCAGACAGAGAAAGGTTAACAAGCTACCTACCATATTTGGTTACACCTCGAGTTTCCCGGACGATGAATGGCCCGACGAGAAGAAGGAGGGGGATTCAGGTAATATTTCGGAAAAGATAGAGTTCCTGGAGATTGTATATGTCAATGAACTGGGATACGAGCTAGCCTTCGAGTCCGACTCGTTCGTGATGTACTCCCGCCCCGGAGAAGATGCCAATGTTAACCATCGAGAAACTTAAGAACTACTCTATTCCAACCCAAACAAGGTTAGGGTTGATCCTTTGAAGCTGGCCTTGCCTTGGCATTTTGGATGGGCGATGGCCGGTTTGGTCTCCTTGACCATGGTGGTCCTGGTGTCTTCGGCCCAATGTTCAGGAGGAGGTTTGCCAGAATTGGAACTATACGTTTCCAAACAGGGGGATGACTCTTGGTCGGGCTCCCTTCCCGAGCCCAATGCGGAGGGAAATGATGGCCCCTTGGCAACCCTTGGACGGGCCCAGGCCGCGGTTCGGGAGGCCCGGGCCCAGGAGGACCGTCCGGTAAAGGTCATCATACGGGGTGGCACCTATCAGCTTACAAAGGCACTCACCTTCACCCCGGAAGATGGGGGCTCGGAAGATTCTCCGGTAACGTATGAAGCATACCCGGGGGAGGAGCCAATATTCTCAGGTGGCAGCGAGATCGGAGGTTGGGAGAAGGGAAATGGCTCCGTATGGAGGACACGGGTACCTGAAGTTGAGAGCGGGGACTGGTATTTTCACCAGCTTTTTGTGCAAGGAAACCGCGAAACTCGGGCAAGGACGCCAAATAAGGGCTACCTCAATATCGCCGATACCCTGAAACCACTTCTGGATCGGGATAAGGCACTTCGAGAGAGAGGATACAAGATAGGTTTTCAGTACAGGGACCAGGACATAGAACACTGGGAGGGCATCGAGGACGTTAACATCTTTCTTTACCATTCCTGGACCTGTTCGGTACACTGGATAGATAGTCTAAACCAGGAAAACCGGACCGTACGTTTCACAAATCCTTCCTCGAAACCGGTGGGTTACTGGGACCCGGAGCAGCGCTATCACCTGGAGAACTATCTGGAGGCCCTTGACGCTCCCGGCGAGTGGTACCTGGATCGTAAGACCGGTGTCCTGCACTACTGGCCTCCTGATGGCAGGGACCCCAACGACTTGGAGATCGTGGCTCCCCGACTCCGCCACCTGGTCAGGATTCAGGGAGATCTATCCCAGGGTCGGACAGTGGACCACCTGGTGTTCCGCGGTCTTTCATTCCAACATGCTGACTGGGAGCTGGACAGGGAGAGACGGGCCGACGGCCAGGCAGCTACCTTCCTCTCTGCAGCGGTTGTGGCTACCGGTGCCCGTAACTGCCTCTTCGAGGATTGTGAGATCTCCCATGTGGGCGAGTACGGTTTAATCCTGGGAGAGGGCTGCAAGCTCAACAAGGTGGTCAAGTGTGAGTTCCATGACCTGGGAGGCGGCGGGATTCGTATGGGGACTACCGGACTTCCCCAGGACCCGGAGAGGCAGACCGATCACAACACCGTCGATAACTGCTTCATCCATTCAGGGGGTCACGTGTTCAGGGCGGGAATAGGTGTTTGGATAGGCAAGAGCAGCTATAATAACGTGACCCATAATGAGATCTGCGATTTCTATTACTCTGGATGCTCGGTTGGCTGGAGCTGGGGGTATGACCCGACCTCGGCCCACCACAATATCCTGGAGTACAATCACATCCACCATCTTGGCAAGGGCGTTCTCAGCGATATGGGCGGAATATATACTCTGGGGATATCCCCCGGGACCAGGGAGAGATTCAACCTCATCCATGACATCTATTCCTATACCTATGGTGGCTGGGGGCTGTATACCGATGAGGGCAGCTCCAATATTACACTGGAGGGAAATATCGTGTACAACACCAAGAGCGGGAGCTTCCACCAGCACTATGGTTGTTGTAATCAACTGCGTAACAATATTCTCGGTCCCGCCCTCGACTCCACCATCCGGCGTTCCCGGCAGGAGGACCACATATCCTTTACCATGGAGAAAAACATCATCGTCAGCAGGGAGGGCAAGGTTCTGGGGGGATTCATGGGATAATCGGAAATATCGTATGGATTACAACCTGTACTGGGATGTATATGGAATTCTAGGAGAGGACATGGATTTTGGAGGCATCGGCTTCGAGGAGTGGCAGGAACCGGGAAGGGATTACCACTCCCTGGTGGCTGACCCCATGTTCGTTGATCCAGGAAACCACGACTACAGGTTGAATGAGCAATCCCCGGCCCTGACCATGGGTTTTGAGCCCATTGATGTCGAAAAGATCGGTCTTTACAGCGAGGAGAGTTGGGTTCAGGCCCCCGAGGCCGTTTCCAGGGAGCCCGTATTCGGGTTCTCTCCTCCCTTGCTCAGGGAGGGTCCCGTCTCCCACCCAGAAAACCTTTCGAAAAGTGACATGTGGATCATCAAGTACGATCCTGAAAAGGGAAGGGGTACGATTCCTCGGGACACCGAGGAATGCGCCCTGGTCTGGACCATAGACGGGGGGAGGTACCCGTCCACCACGCCTCCGGGAAGCCAGGAGGTTAACGGGAGCTGCGAGAGCCCGATGAAGAGGGGCCTGGACGGTAGGTGGTACCTTATAATACCCGAACAGAAGCTTGGGGCCATATCCCTGAGCTTCAGGGATGGAGTCAGAGGGGAGAACTGGGACGATAACCGGGGAGAGAGGTGGTGGATCACATCCAGCGATTACGTTCACAGCTTACTAGTAGAATTCGACCGGGTTATAGCCAATGGATCCAAATACGGGGCAGACATGTCCTCGTTTGAGGGCGCGGCCTCGGAAGCCTGGGAGGACTATAGATCCGGTGAATACGGGAAGGCCATGAATCACCTGAGCGGCGAGGTTAACCGGGCCTGGATCCGGTACACGGACCGGTTGCTCGAATTCACAGCTAGTGAGCTGGAGTCAATTCGCTCCACCGGGGTAAACCTGGGCAGGGAGGAACGCCTCCTGTACCTGGCGGAGCTGATGAAGGGACAGGGAAAGTTCGGTGTTGCCGAGGGTTACTGCAAGAATGTTCTCTCGGAACTCTTGGAGATAAGGGATATGATACCTGAGGGTGCATTATTCTTGGCATTCATAACCCTACTTGTGGCCCGGAGGTTGATCAATTGAGGCCTTTAGAAAGGATGGCGGTTATTGAGCCCGCCCATTATTTCCAGTTTTATCTCGGGCTTCCGGATGATGAGTTTTCGGACATACTGCTGGGGTACGTCCCCTCCCGATACTGCGGGCACTCCCAGATACTTCGTTTCGAAGGTTTTGACTCCTCCCCGCATGGTATTCACCGGTTTCTGATAATCTACCTCACTGAGGCTTTGCCCGAAGAGCTTCAATCCCTTGGTATAGTAGTGAATGTACCACACTCCTCCCCCGATGTCCATGCGCACACCCCCCAATAGGAAGTGCTTGAAAGCTACGGTATTTTCATCGATATGGAAGGTACCGTCCTGCTGGGTTACCGTTAATCCCCACTGCCTAATACCGGATTTATAACCGCCTATCTACTCCGGTATTTTGAGCTCGGGGTATTTGTGGTACAGATCGACATGGATTATAAGCCCCTCGATGGGAGGGCTCACCTTTCCCTCTATTTTTATTTCTCCTGGGTTGGTATAGGTGTTTGGCTTCGGCTCGGTTATCGAGATCTGGACCTTGCTCCGGCTCAATTCCAATTTGGCGGTTGCCTTGAGCCCATCGCCTGAGGCCGTTATCTCTATCTCTCGAGTACCTAGGTCACTGCTCCTGCGGATCTTTACCGCCGCCTGGGCCCTGAAAGGTGGGACTTTTCTTCTCGGCTTGATCTCGCTTCTGCTCAGATACACCCCTTCGCCGCAGGAGAGGGAAATGCTTGCCGCCCCGGGGATATCACCCTCCGCGATGATCTCAAACTCCTGGGTGATGTATGGTCTGTCCGGGTCCCGGCTCAGGTCGCTGAGGTCCAGATTTACCTCGCTTGGTTTCACACTCACTGATAGCTCCTGCCCGGACACTACTGATAGTGAGAGTACTAAGGCGAGGCACAGCAAGAGGTATTGGAGTGAACCCGAGGGTGGATCTATGGGTGAGGCCATGGTACATTAAGATGGGAAGATCGAATATATACACTATGTATGGTTGAGCATGGGATAATCCTATAAAGCAAGTTGATGTAGTGAGAACATGGAACTGTTTGTAGGCGATGAGTCCATCAAGAGGGCAATAAGGGAGAGCATTGCCTACGGTCAACCCGTTAGGGACATCTCTATTCTGGGTGAAGAGCTAGAGCCCGCCTCAACCGAGATTGACCCCCACTCGGGGGACAATGCCTGCATGCTAAGCGGGGGAGTTGACTCGAGCTTGGTGGCATGTATGTTGGCCGAGGTGGGCGAAGTGACCGCCTATACCCTGACCTTTGGAAAGGAAACCGATGAGGCCGTTTATGCAAAAAAGGTGGCGGAAATACTTGGAATCGAGCACGTGGAAATCAGGAATACCACCGAGGAATTCATAGGCAATTATGAGGAAATTTCTACCTTCCAACCTCATGCGAGGCCAGCATACTGGGCAGTAATGGGGGCCGTGAAGGAGGACGGGTATGATAAACTTTACTCCGGCGAGGGGGGAGACGAGCTCTTCCTGGGATACGTCACGAGATATGAGAGAATCAGGCGTTATCAGAGATGGAAAGCGGTCAGACCCTTACTGGGACTGGGGACTTTTCTTCCCGGCAAGTATGGTAGATACGCGTGGATCATGAGCAGGAGGACATGGGCGGAGTTCATGGCAGCAAATGACACTAAGGTGAAGGACATGTATTACCCGGAGGGTTTCAAGGAACTATGGCATCAGGACTGCATCGTGTCCAGTATGAGATGGGACTACCTGAAGCTGAGACACTATGTGGACACCATCAACCGTATGAGCAGAGAAAGCGGGGTAAAGGCGGTGTTCCCCATCATGGCCAATGAATTCTTGCCAGAGAAATGGCGAGAGTATAGATGGAAGGAGCATTGTGGAAAGAAGCCCCTAGTTAGGAGGCTGAAGGAATATAGCCCGGAGATAGCCAAGATAGCCACCCGCGAAAAACAGGGATTCCGCCCCCCAGGGATAAGGGAGAGGTGGAGAGCCGGCATGGGTCAAAGGATAATGTCCGATCTACGCGACTCGCCCATAAGGTCTCTTGCAAGTAGGGAACTAGATCTGGCTATAGAAAAAGGCCCGGATAACGACATGCAAAGACGAGCACTCACCGAGATGTATACCATAAATAGATTCCTTACCCACCGGGGTTAAGCCTTTTCCGTGTTCTCTTCTGGATTGGTAAATTCTCAGGCAAAGGCCTTGAACATTTCCTTGCGGGCCTTGCATATTGGACATGTGTCGGGAGCCTCGCCTTCCACGGTGAATCCGCACCCCTCGCAAACCTGGATGGGTCCTATGTCGAGGTCTTTTCCCTCCTCGACGGCCTCTTTCGCCCGTTTGTAAAGGACGAGATGGATCTTCTCCACCTTGAATGCCCACTCCATGCCCCCGGCTGCCGCGTCCTCTCCCTGGAACCTGGCGGCGTCGATATAGACCGGGTACATCTCCTCGACCTCAAAGGTCTCCCCCTCTATGGCAATATCGAGGTTCTTGGAGGTATCGCCTGGACCGAATCCTGCTCCCGAGACCACCGAATAAGAGTCCTTAAGATGGCCCAGGTTATGGAAGTGAAGTCCGGCGTGGACCTTCTCGGCGTGGCTGATTGCCTTGAACAGCCGGGCCACATTTGGTAATTCCTCTTCAGCAGCTATATCAGAGAACAGCAGGTAACGCATGTGGGCCTGGCTTTCCCCACCAAATGCACTCATGAGGTTTGTCTGGGTCATGGCCTTCATTTTGATCGCTATCCGGGCAGAGAGTGATTGCTATTAAAGTTGACAAAAGGAAACTTCCTTGTCACATTATTGACATCCTTTTGGATTCTTACCGGCTTTCATGCGCACGCCTGGCTATGTTTGGCCTGGTAGAAATTCGAGTGAGATGCTTGTAGTGTTCTGATGTCAGATATTGGAATCCTCCAAAGTGACGGGGGCCCTGCTTTCCATAAACCAATCGATGCTGGAGAGCCTTCGGTCCCCACCTGTCGACAAGCTCGAGCGTATCATAGGTGACACCGCCGATGCGATGTCGCGCGTTCGAGAAGGTTAAGGAAACTTCGACAGTGGCGTCATCGATATGAATCGGAAAGGATGGTTGGGACCATTTCTAATACCTGTCATAGGGCCTCGCGTCGGAGGTCCAGTACTTTGTTACACATCGGTGCTCTTGGAGTGCTTTCTCGAGGATCATTCTGTTAGAATCAAACCTGATAACCGGCGGATGGCTAGAGGTCCTAGTTACCCGTCAAACATCGGGCATTGGAAACCAATTGGTGGCTTCTTGGTCTAAGCCTTTTCGTTAGTTCTTCCGACTCTTATGATCGTTCTTTGGAGGGCCCAACCTGAACCCAGGAGAAGCAGCAGCACGGCGGCGGGTTCCGGCACCGGGGTCCACACTACGGGCTCGGTGGATACTCCATCATGAGAAACGTACATTACGATCGATGATATATCGGATAGAAGGAACGAGCAGGTTTCTCCCAGTTCGATGAGTCCCCCGGGAGATAGGGTCTCAAACCCTTTGGCCTCCCGCCAGACCGTGTTGCCCGATTTGTCCCGGGCTATGAACACCCCGCTGCCGGATAATTCGGTCCGCCCGGTATTTTGAACGGTAATGGACATGCCTGAAATATTTCCGTTCCCCGTCTCAACTTCATGTTCCGTTAGCTCGCAGGATGGAAGGCCCACCTGGAGGTCCGCGGTTCTTCGATCAAACACCTGACCCTCCAAATTCTTTATTTCAGCCTCAACGTAGTAATGCCCGGGCTCGACCTGGGGGTGCCAGGTTAGGCCGCAGGATGCAGGTCCCTTAAGGTTACTGAGTGTCTGGAGAAGAAGACCTTCTACTAGATCCCCGTTTTCGATTCGTCTGATGCAGATATCGGTAACCAGGTCCAGGGCGTATCCGGAGTTCTGGATAGAGATCTCCACGTCCACGCTCTCCCCAATATCGTATTGGGCCCTGTCCGTATCCAGAGTTATTATTGAGACATCCGATTGGGTATAATCGACCTCGAATGTGAAGGTGGACCAGACCATGGATTCCCCGGTTGAGGGGTCGTACTGGAAGGGAAACACCTGCAGGACCAGTTCGCTAGCTCCGTCCGGTTTCTCGATCTCTGTCCATCGATAGTCCGACCCAGGATACCATCCCCCTTCAGCCAAAGTGGAATCGCTGCCAATCCCGCCTCTGAAGTCATTCGTCGTCAGGGGTAGATGGAGACCGGACTGTCTAGTAAGTCCGGTTTTTTCGGTGAGCTCGACGCTCTGTACCTTTGTTCGGACCGGGCAGGAGAAGGACTGGACGTAATATGGTATCTGGGGCCTGTCCCTTTCCATATAAGTCCAACCGCCGGGGATATCAACATGATCGAAGCCCTCAAGCTCGGTAACCGTGTATTGAGGAACGGTCACAACCAGTTCGGGTGAGAGGGTCTCCCCGCCTTCCCTGGAATTTGAGGAAAGGGAGGGGACGGCACCGAACTTCGGGTCCCCGTATATATTGTACTCCCAGGCGAAGAGATTGCCGTATTTGTCAGTCCCGTACCTGTTCCGCTCGGTTTCGAGGAAGGCCTTGCCGATGGATTCTGTTGTGTCCCAGTTGTTGAAGATGTGGTTACCCGCCTTGGAATCCTGTTTCATGGGGGCGAGCTGGGTTGAACCAATATACACGACTGCTCCTGAGTTCAGGAAACCTTCGGCTATATTGTAATCATCACCTGATTCGTAGTTCCCGGTCAGGCAGGATAGGGCGATGACCGCGGGCGATGCTTGCCCGAAATCCAGGGGGAAATCGTTAGGGTTGCTCCACGAGGAGGAGCTGGTTTTAAGTCCACACTGGATATCGTCCCATTCATCCAGGTTTCCGTGACCTCTGAAGCAGATCAAATCCTGGTCAAGGATGCTTTGTTTGAAGGCGGATGCCTTCTGGTCGTGGGTGGAGTACCACTTTAAATGAAGTTCGGAGGCGGTAAGTCCCTTGCCCTTCAGTACCTTGACCAAGTTCGTGACATCATTGACGAAGGTCCCCTGTTTGTATCCGGTTCCACTCACCAGCAGGGCGTGGGATCGATCGTAGCTAGACCCTCCCTGGCCGAGGTGGACGTATATGCTGTGATTTATGGTGGCCGTAAGCTCCTCCAGGGTGTTCCCGATTACCCTGCCAACTATGAGATCCGGTACGCCGTTACCGGTGGTGTCGGAGTAGGGATGGTCGCTCAGCGGGACATCCTTGGTATTTGGGGCGTTGTTCCATTCTATATCGAAGCCGTATTGGTGCCATGACGGTACCAGTTCGGTCTCACCGACGATGAGCAGGTAGCCATGCCCCAGTTTTGAGAAGGAGGGGCTGAGCTTCTTGTTCCAGGCCCCCTGGGAACCGATGACCTTGTCAAAAGCGGAGGCGCTGTTGGTGTCCAGGTATCCCAAAGTTCCATGTTTCAACATGGCCAGTCTTGCCATGGTGCTGAGAAGGTTCTGCGCGTCCTGCTTGTTATAGTAGTAAATTGCCCTGAAGGGGTTGGTCACAATCAGGTAATTGGAGGCCTCAAGAGCCTTATCATAGGCGGCTTGTAAGGTCTGCCCCCCTGTGGTATACTTTACCGAGCTCCAGGTTGAGCTGTGCTCGCTTCCCTTTAGTGACTCGTACCATAATTTGAGCTTGCCGATCTCTGGGGTCGGTTGATTGCTCTGTAGCATGACGGGGACGGCCTTGTAGGTGAAGGTTCGAGATTTCCCAACGTCTATATCATCCTCAACAAGGATTAGGCAGTACCACCACTTTGCCGACGGATTGTATTCGGCGAGGATGTCGGCGGTTGAGCTGTTGCTGGAGATGGGCTGGAGCAGCCTAAGGTAATCCTGGAGGATGATCCCTGTTGCGTTGCCCTTGCCGACGTTCTTCACGGTTATCTTCATGGTGAAAACGTTCTGGTTTCTGGTTAGCTCCCTTGAGGTAACCACCAGCTTTGGCTCCATCTTTGGCGTGGCAGGGAGCAGTATGTCCAAAGTATCCAATCCCATCTTTAGGTCGACATCGTATGCCATGATCCCGATGCGGTATTCCTTTCCCTTGGGCACCGGTTTTATGTACCATTTGAACTCTATGTTTGCCGTTTTTGGGTTGGAGGGGAACCCCTCAGTCTGGATGAGATTCCCGTCGACATACACCTGGGCGGTGCTCAGCCCATTTTGATCTGAGATATCTGCCCAAACCGTAAGGTATTCCTCGGAGCGAGTCCATGAGCAAATTGAAACATAGGGGGCGGTGGGATCTGGTGTGTTCTTGGCCCGGACCTTGGCGGAGTCCTCTGCTGCTTTCCCGTATCCATCGTAAGCCTTCGCGGTTATGGTGTAATTACCATCGAGGAATCTAGGGGTGTCAAAGGGCCAGCGATAGGGTGGAGAGTAGTCGGTGAAAGTCTGGACGCCGTCTACGTAGAACTCCACCTTCTCCACGCCCACGTTGTCCGTGGCCTCGGCGAGGACCGTTTTGGTTCCATTCAAGGTACCCTCGAGTGGGAGAAGTTCTATTAAGGGTTCCTCGTTATCTGGGATGGGAAGAGTTGAGAAAAGCCCTGCCTCCGAGGCGGTATTTCCATCCACATCCATGGATATGGCCAGGAAATGGTAGGTGGTAGAGGGTTCAAGACCGGTAAGGTTTATGGAATGGATCTTGTTATTTCCCCTGTGGGATTCCGAGTAACCATAAATCCTGGAGACGGTATCGTATCTCACGGTGCCGTTGGCCGATTCATCGGTGACCCACTCCACTATGGCCCAGTTCGTTTCACATTTCACCGAGGGACCGCTTGTGAACCTTGGTGGGGTATTTGAATCCCCGATAGGTACAAAGGTGGCCTTGAGAGAATAGTTACCATATACCGTAAAGGTGGTGTCGGGGGACTCGACGTTTTCCACGGTGTCGACATCGCCGGTCCATAAAGAGAACTCGTGGTCCTGTGAGGGAGAGGCCGACAGGGAAACGTTTTCCCCGCTATCGAAGGTTAAGTTCCCGGTGCCAGGTGAGGAAACGGTGCCGTTGGGACATGTTTCTATCTGAACCACGTGCCGGGCTTCCTTGGTTGCACAGAAACCGTAAGTTTCGCCGGGAGAAACCCTTACGCCGGCCATCGCAGCCTTGGTCTGGGTGAAGAGGTACCCCTCATACTTCTCGAGGATCCCCACCAGGATGCCTCCGGAGAAATCGATGTATAGCTCGATCTTGTGGTCCGGGCCCCAGGATTGGGGCATGGGATGGGATGGAGTCCTGACATACCCCCATGCGTTGAAGCTTTCCCCATCGGGGGTCGTGTATCTACCTTCCACGTTGGGACCGGTTGAATATGATGCCGTGCTGGGCCAGAGTTCCAGGGTGCCTTGTACCCCGTTTACGGTAAAGTCATAGGTTCCCAGGAAATCAGAAAGAACGATGGTTCCCGGAGCCCCCGTTTCATATGAGATCTCCTGGTTCTTGAGCGCATAGAATCCGTAGGGGGTTCCATGCCACCAGGTCTTGCCGGCCATGCCGTCCAGGGTCTGGGTGAAGAGATAGGCCTCGAAGACCTGGTCGTCTCCGGCGGAGGGGGTGTCCTGGAAATCGAGCTTGAACTGGAACTGGAACTTGTGGTCTGGTCCCCAGGAAGGTGAAAGCCTGTATTTCCAGGTGTTCATCCTTCCCTGCACGTCATGGGTTTTTCCATCGGAGGCCGTGTAGTTGCCCTTGATGTTGGGAGTGCCCTCTATCGCGTCGCCATTTGCCTCCCATAGATCTAGATTTCCGAGCCATCCATCGTGGACCATGCTCCAGTTCCCGATGGCGTCCTTCCTCTGGGTTGGGGATATCCCGCCTATGCGCAGGGAGGGGTCCCCGAAAAGCTGGAACTTCTGCGCGTGGTGGTAGTAGGCCTGCGATCTCCAAGTTGAGGTCCACAGAGGGTTGATGCCGAAATCCTCCTGTATGTACTCATAGAGCGCTCGATTCCATATATCACCCATGATGGCCGGTTTGCTGGAGTAGGTATATGCCTCGAAGAAGTGCCTATCGAGGGTTAATCCCGCCGGCTGTGAGCCCGTGTAGCAGCCTATGTAGCCTATGGCCCCCACATCTCGTTTCACAAGGAAGAACTCGGCCAGGGAATCCGAGTCGTAGTTTCTGGTTGCGTTCCTCTGGATGGCCGCGGGAACGGGGGGATCGACTGCGTTGGGGTTCTTGGGCCAGCATCGGCTGTCGTTCCATCCACAGCAGGGAGGACACTCGACGGAGGGGTCGAATTCCTTTCCATTCACGTCAAGATGCTTGCCTTGGTAGTGGAAGTGTGCGGTGCTGCATGCCGCGGCAAACACCACTGGCAGCCGGTCCGCGTTGTCTAGCTTTACCGGGAAGGAGACGTACACATCGCCGCGCTGGGTTCCGTTTCTTTCGTCTCCCACGAAATTTACGATGCCCGAGGTGTTTCCCCACCTGAAATTTCCGGTAAGTGGGGTTTCATTACCCGCGCAGAAATTCGTGGTCCAGGTGCGGGCGGGCTGGAACTTAGACCCTGAGGATAGAGACACCCAGACCTTTCCGGCTTCTTTTCTGGTGAAGGCTATGATATCGTCACTGCCATCGCCGTTGAAGTCACCGACCCCTGGCTCCTGGGACGGGTAGCAGAAGTTGCCGTGCCATAGGTCTGGAGACCCGAATTTGGTGCCGGTGGAGAGGGCAACGTGAACGTTGGCCGCTGACCGCTTGAAGGTGATGATGTCGTCCTTTCCGTCGCCGTCGAAGTCGCCTATCATGGGGATCTCGCTCCCCCAGGAGAAGCTCCCGTGCCAGAGCTTCCCTGGTAGGAAGGAGGTTCCGTTGGAGAGAGATACGTACACGTCGTTGGCGGCTGAACCCGACTTGGTGCCCTTGATGAAGGTGATGATGTCGTCCTTCCCGTCGCCGTTGAAGTCCCCGACCTCCGGCCACTCTCCCGGGAGGCAGAAGTAGTTCTGCCATTTCTGCTGGGTTCCGAAGCTCGAGCCCGTGGAGAGGGCCACGTGGACCTCGGATACATTTCTGTGGAAGCAGGCTATGTCGTCCTTCCCGTCGCCGTTGAAGTCCCCGACTCTTGGTATCTCGCCCCCCGGACAGAGGTTCCCGTGCCAGATTTGACCGGGACCGAAGTTGGACCCGGTCGAGATTGCGACGTATACATCACCCTGGGCGGAGCCCTTACCCGAGTCCCTAAGGAAACAGGCGATATCATCCCTACCATCCCCGCTGAAATCACCGATAACTGGTAGCTCCTGGCCCAGACAGAAGTACTCGTGCCACTTCTCGGCCGAGCGGAAGTGGAGCTTCATTCCATCCGAGGTGTATACGTGGGCCCAGAGATCGGTGTTACCGTGACCTCCGAAGCTGACGAAACCGGCTCCCTTGTTCAGTTCATCGTTTATGCTTTCCCGGTCCGGGTTACCGTCGGATAAACCGGCGGGAAGGTCGGCAATCCTTTGGTCATAGAGCCTCACTGGAGTCATACCAGCTGAAGAGAGGTTGGAGGATACGTGTTCCATCGTCTTCCAGGCATCTGCGTAGTCATTGTATGCATTCTCCCCTTCCTTGTATCCGGGAACGACCATCAGTGCCCTTTGGAACCAGCTCGAGTCGTAAGAGGAGAACTCGTATGATATGATCTTTTCCACGTAGGTTTTGACCTCGCTGGCCGTTGATGCCGGTATCCTGCCAACCGCTATGTCCGGAATTAGGTCGGCGTCATCGAGGTTTATGGTGCTGATTGGGTCACCGGACTGCCAGGGTATCCCGTCCATCTCCCCGAACAGGAGGTCGCCGTCCCCATCCCAGTCCTCGAAGCTGCCGTCCTGTTCATAGAGGTCTGCGTAGTAGAGATCGGACGGGGCGAAGTTGTTACCCCAGTGGGTGGGGTCATGTATCTTGCAATACCTGACCGGGAACCGGTCGCAGTCTCCCACCAGCATCAGATATTTGATACCGCAGGCATCCTCGTAGGCCGCGGCTCCCATCTTTATCCTCTCCTGGATGTCCACCCCGCTTGACGCGAAGCTTCTATTGAGGGTTTGCCAGCTCTGGATGTAGCTCTCCATATCGGTGTGGTCCTTATGTTTCTTGAGGGGGATAAGCTCCTCGACGAAGTCCTGGTCGGTCAGCATGAGTAGTTCGATATCCCGCGTGGAGAGGTTAATCTCGGTCAGGGTGGAGAAGTCTCCGGTGAAGTTTGGGGGGATGGACTTGGAGAGCGGTGGATTATCTGATCCCAGACGTACGCCCACTCTAACCTTCTGGCCCGGTTTGCTTTCCAGCTCTGGAAGGCTGAAGGCCAGCTCCCACACCCTGTGGTTGTATCTCGAGTGAATAGAAGGTCCAAAACCCGCGCCGGCCGTGGAGTGGCACGCCTGGAGTGGTGTCCATGACTCCTCGCCTAGGTAGTACTGCAGCTGCATTCCCTGGAAAACCGAGGCCCGGTAGTTGGTGTCCAGGTTGGGTGATATCTCGCCATCGCCATCGATGTCAAAGGTGATCCACGCAAGGTCCGATGGATCTCCTTCGGTGTCCGCCGGGATATCCAAAAGCATGTACATGCAGGAGGCATCGTTCTGGACACCAAGGTAGCCCGCCCCAAGGTCTAGGAAAGCGGAGCGGTTCCACTCACCGGCATCAATCTGGCCGTCAATTACCGGTGGCAGGTACGAGAAGGGGCTTTGAACCATAAGGGGTTCAGGGACCACCATGTTGATGTGGCAGGTGGCGGGGCCTGCGTTGGACTCGAATTGAATGGTGTGCCCGTATTGCCCTGGGGAGAGGGCGGACCGGGAAACGGTGATGTTGATTTCGGTTTCATGGCCTGCCGGTACATAACCGGTCATTGGATTAGCGCTGAGCCAGCTGGGCAGATCCGAGACCATGTCCCAATCGAGGGCTGCGGAGCCCGGGTTCTGGATGTAGACCGACCCCTTGGTAAGACTCGTACCGAGGTTCAGGACCTGCGGCTCCAGCACAATCTGAGGATCTCCCTCCGGGACATCCATGGCTACTCCAACCTCGGACTCCCCTCCATTGGAAACCAGGTGAATGATGCAAGCATAGGTACCGGGTGACAACCCACTCCTGTCCACCGACGCGGTAACCAATTCGTGGGTTCCCGATCCGAGTTCTCCATCCGTCTTCGAGAGCTCAAGCCACTCGGCGATTTCTCCCTCTGTCTCCCAGACAAGGGACCCGGAGCCGGCATTGCTCACGTTGAAGAAGGCCGATTGGTCCTCGAGCCCGAGATCAAGTGAAGCGGGGGAGACCTGAAGTACCGGGCCCTGGCTGAAGGAAGCGTTGATGCTTTGATTTCCCAGAATGGTGATGGTTGTGGACGCTGAGTCGGGGTTGGCCATGGTTCCTGTGCCCCCGGACCAGCCGGCGAAGTTCCAGCCGGGATCAGCAACGGCCTCCAGAGGTACCTCGAAATCCAGGGGGTATTCGAAGGTTCCCTCACCGGGATCAGCCACGTAGCCGCCCTCTCCGCTCGATATGGTGAGGAAATAAGACTGCGGTTCGGAATCCGGGACCTCCATATTTACCTCCACCTGGCCCTTTCCTCCATTGGAGATGATGAGCATGGTGTGTTGATAGGTTCCCGGGTTAAGTCCCGCTCGATCAACCGCCGCCATGTAGGGCAAGGTCTCGCCCACCCCGGCCGCTCCGCTGGATGGGAAGCTTAGCCAGGACGGCAGGTCCTGCTCCAGCTGCCAGCTAAGTGGCCCGTTCCCTGAGTTTCCGATATTGACGTAGAGCTCGGTGGTAACCGTGCCGAAATCCAGGTTCTGTGGCTGCAAGGTGAGCACCGGCAGTCCCTGGAAGGTGCCGGTGATGGCATGGTAGCCGTTAATCGTTATGGTGGTGCTGCTCGAATCGGGGTCGGCCATGGTTCCGGTGTCCCCGTCCCAACCGGTGAATACGTATCCGGATTGGGCTGATGCCACAAGCGAAACCACCTCCCCATAGTCCCGGTTAAAGTTGCCCTCTCCCGGGGTGGTTACCGATCCTCCCGAGGTGCTGCCGATGGTTAGACCGGGAACGGTCATGGTGACCGTCACAGTGCCGTCGCCTCCGTTTGTGGTTACCGAGATGTCGTGGTTGTAGTTCGCCGGCCCCATGCTGGTCCGGGTGACCGTGGCCTTGATAGATGCCCATTCGTCCGGGGTTATGGGGTCTCCCGTCATCTGGGAGAGGGTTAACCACCCTGGAAGATCGGACTCGATGGACCACTCGAGGTATTGATCCCCTGTATTTTTTATATTGAACCAGAGCTCGGTGGTAGTTGATCCGAAGCTCAGGGAGGATGGGGATAGTTCCAGGGCTGGGCCTGCAAGGGCGATATGAGGGATGCCGATAAACAGTACCCCCAGAAGCAGAAAGGAGTTTCTCAAGGTAGGGATGTGGGGGGAGTTTATGATATATTTGTATTGTGTATGAGATCATTCGGCATGCTAGCGATGTTAATACCGGCTGTATGAGTGATCTGGTCCGGAGATGGCGGTGAGGAAAATCCATCGATCCAATTTCGAATCCCGTTCGACCATCCAGAATAATCATTATCGCGTGAGGAAACCTTTTTCCATTCCCAATCTAACTCCATATAGAGATTTGTGACCATGGCTGGTCAGAGACCATTGGGGTTGGGCTCGATAATTTTATTGGTTTTTGCCCTTTTTGTTCCACAATCGGCCTCATCTCTCCCTGATGGTAGGCTAGGCGTTCTATACGTGGGGTGTTTTGCTCGCTCCGCGCCCTTCGAGCAAATGAAGAACGATCCTTTTTTCTCCATGAGCTATGTGCCGGCCACATTTAGGGACTGGGTTGCGGTTGCCGGGCTCACCATAGATGATACCAAGAGAATGATTAGGCTTTATATGCCGCGGACCCTGGAAAGGCTGACCAGCCGGTTTGACGTGGTGGCACTGGCTAACGCTAATAGGATGGGTTTGGGAACCAGGAACGTGGAGATGATTGCCAAGGGAGTGCGGGAGGAGGGGGTCGGGTTTTTCATGTCCGGCAGCTTTGAGAGTTTTGGGGCTAACGCGGGATATCCTGCTTGGGGCGATAGTGCCATCGGGGAGATACTGCCAACTGAGGATGTCGTGGACACCTGGCCCCAATGCGGCCGTCTTGTCCTCGACGCACCGGATCACGAACTTCTCAGTAGTGTACCTTGGGACGACCCTGCACTCAAGCATCCCGATAAATGGGATCATAACCTGGTCACCGTAAAGCCTGGGGCGAACCAGATTGCACATCTTTTGTGGAAGCCGGGGGTTGACCACCCCCTGATGGTTACCTGGGAGGTAGAGGGCGGGGCAACGGTTTTCGCGCTGACCAGCGAGATTTCGCGTCTCACCTGGACTGGGGATGCCTGGGAGTACGATTACGATTTCGGTAGCAATCTCATGATCTACCTGGACGGCCGACCTGTGCCCCAGGAAACGGAGATCGTTCACCGGGCCAGGTCCAAGATACTGGAGATAGCGGATAGGAGGAAGTTGGTTATCGACCTTCTCCAGTTCAGCGAGTCCTTCGGGGCCAATACACATGAGGTAATGAACAGTCTTGGCGAGGTGGACGAGGTCATTTCCCAGGCCTCCGAGCAGTACATCGATCTCCAGTACCAGGAGATGCTGGAAACAAACGAAATAGTGGTCTCCATGCTCCAGGATTTACAGCAGGAGGCGGTTGAACTAAAGAACCATGCCCTGATGTGGGTCTATTTAATCGAGTGGCTGGCAGTTACGGGGACCGCTCTGGTCTGCGGTTTCGTGCTTTGGACGGTTATGGTCCGGCGCAAGCTTTACAGGCAGGTTAAAGTGACCAGAGGTAGGTAAGCGGTTTAATCCCCCGATATTTTCTCTAAATGATCCAGGGCGATAATTTCCAGTTAAGGACGCTCTACCGGAGTTTGAGAAGAAATAATAACCCTGTTCGGCATCGAGGCCTTGGTCCATGATCCACGAAAATAAGGCGCTTTTGATCGCTGGACTCGCCTTTTTCCTATTCCTTATGGTTTCCATGCCCACGGAGGCCCTGCCTAGCGGGAAAATTGGGGTTCTCTATATTGGCGATCTCGCTCGCTCACCACCTTTCAACATGATGACCTCTGACCCTCTGTTTTCCATGTCCTTCGTTCCCGCATCTCTTCGTGATGACTGGGCTGCCGAGGCGGGGCTTACAATCGATGATGTCCATAGGAGGATACGGCTCTATATGCCACGGACCACGGAAGCACTCGCCGATCGGGCCGATATCGTGGTGCTGTCCAATGGAAATCGTTTGGCGGTGGGCTCCAAGAACGCCGACCTGATCGCAAGAGGGGTCCGGGAAGAGGGGGTCGGCCTCTTAATGGCCGGTGGATGGGAGAGTTTCGGTGGCAGTGGGAGTTGGTCCCCGCCGTGGGGGGAGACGTCCATAGGAGAGATACTCCCAACCGAGGATTTGGCGGGCACATGGATACAGGATGGGCGCCTGGTTATCGATAGACCTGACCATGAGCTCATTGACAGTTTGCCCTGGGATTCCCCGTTGTTAAAGAATCCCGTTCTTTGGCACCATAACCTGGTCCAGGTCAAGCCGGGTGCCAATCTGCTCGCCCACGCTCTTTGTGCGGGGGGAGAGGAGCACCCCCTGATGGTTACCTGGGAGATCGAGGCGACCAGGGTATTCGCCCTTACCAGCGAGATACACACCCTTTCTTGGTATGGAAAGCCCTGGAAGTACGACTATGATTTCGGGAGCAACCTGATGATATACCTGGATGGTAGGCCTGTGCCCCAGGAGATCGAACTGGTTCACCGGGCCAGGTCCAAGATACTGGAGATGGATCGGAGGAAATCGCTTCTGATGGGCCTTCTGGATTTCTGTGACTCCTTCGGCGCCAATACGAAAGCGGTCATGTCCAAGATCGATCAGGCCGATGATGTGCTATCACAGGCAAATGAGGAATATCTACAGCTACGATTCCAGGAGATGCTGGAAACCTACGAGGTAGCGGAGGACATGATCGAGGAGGTTGAGGAGGACGCGGTGGAACTAAAAAACCGGGCCCTTCTCTGGGTTTACGTTATCGAGTGGCTGGCGGTAACCGGAACCGCCCTGGTCTGCGGTTTCGTGCTCTGGACGGTTATGATCCAGCGACGATATTTCAGAGAGGTCCGCAGCACCCGTCACAGGTCAGGAAGATGAAGACCCCTGGAGTTCACCCGGGCTCGAAGGTCGAGACAGGCGGAGTTTTCAGGTTGGTGCTAAGGCGAATACCCTCTCCTCAGGATAGGAAAAAGAAACAATATATAGTATGTGTACACATAATACACATATGGGTTCCAAGAATATCTCCATTCGAAAGGATGTATACGAGAAGCTAAAAATCGAGAAGAGGCCGGACGAGAGCTTCACCGAAGTGATTGATAGGCTACTGAAATCCGAAAAACCGCCGCTCACAAAATTTTCCGGGACCATATCCGAAAAAACAGCAGTAGGGATGGAACGCACGTTGGAGATACTATCGGAGATGGAGAAGAGGGAGATAGCCAAGCTTCACGGGGAGTCAAAATGATCCTCGATACAACATTCGCCATAGACCTGCTGAGGGGAAATAAGAGCGCGGAGAAGAAGGCCCGGGAGATGGAGGACAGAGACGAGGCAGTTGTCATACCGACACCCGTGGTGCTTGAACTCTTCGCTGGTGCGGCTCGTTCGGATGCCCCCATGAGTGAGAGACGGAAAGTCGAGGAATTCGCCAGTAGCTATGGTCATGCTATCCTGGGATACAATGAAGCTAGGCTGGCTGGAGAGATCCTGGGAAACCTGATGCTGAAAGGCCAAAGGATCGGGTTGATCGACACCATGATTGCCAGTATCGCGATCACTCACGGAGAAACCGTCTTGACGAGAAGCCCTGAGCACTTCGATAGAATCGAGGGGGTCAGGGTAGAGGGTTACTGAGAGATTGGCGCAGGGCAGGACATTCGTTCTGTCCGTGGAGTCGGTGGTGTCTTTTCTCTATCGATGCTTGAACTTGGTATCTCCGCCTGGTGTATAGTTTGGGTTTGACCATCAGGGTCCATAACGCTACGGCGTAAGCTCTACCGGAAAGTTGAATCCACGACTTTGAGATAGGTATTGTTGGTTTAAGACATACCTGGATTTCCGATTGGACCTCATCGTGATTTTAAAAAGAATCAACTATTGTGGGCAATATTAAAATAATGGGTAATTGATATATTGTGGGTAGATTCTATGACGGTTGCGGCGAGATTGGATGACAGGGGAAGGATTACAGTACCGGCTTCGGTAAGAAAGAAATTGGGATTCAATAGGGGAGATCTTCTCGAGATTAGAGTGGAGGACTCAAGAATTATACTCTCGCCCTTTAAAAATGAAGAAGGAAAAAAGCTCGACGAATTAATCGGTGATTTAAAATTTGACAGGTCTTCTAGGAGGGAGGCTGAATCTTGGCTAGAGGACCAGAATATTTAGTTGAGACCGATTTCATTTTCGGGCTTAGACAGGGTGATAGATTGCATGATCATGTTTCTGCTGCCCTGGAAAGAAACCTTGAGGGTGAAATCAGCCTCTGTATTTCCGCTGTGGCTCCAATTGAGACAAATGCGGTAATGGCATCTCGGGGTGTCAGCGAGCATCGGATTAGCGCTGCCTTTTTGCTCATTAACAAGGTATTGGAAAAGAACGGGATTGAGAGTTACACCAAGATTAAGATTCCTGATATGGAATTTGCCTCGAATCTTAGACAAAAGTTGAACAGACTTACCTTCTTTGACTCCCTGCATGCCGCAATCTCAAAGAGAATGGATATTCCAATTCTATCTAGCGACCCAATATATGATTCGCTGGACCTGATATGGGTTGATCTCCAGGATTTTAGTGAGCTCTTCTGAATGTTTCTTGTCAGTATCAATTTATCCCTTAATCACGGAAAGAAAATATCAAGCGTGAAGGATTTTGATACATAGGGAAGATACCTGAGGGAATTGAGGGTGCTTCCGGTCGAGAGGAGCGGGATCGTTTTGTGGGGTCTGGCAATGGCAATTATCTTGGGGGCTTTTATCGGGATAGCCATCTTTGAGTACTATTCCAGCAAAAACTAGTCATTCAGAATGGCAATTAGCACAACCCCTAGCAGAAAGTAATCAGTGAACGTGCGTTTATGAATTATGAATGGAATAATCGATAGAGGAATCCTGGTTATTGGTTTTTCTTCTCATCCCTGTTATTTACCGATTTGAATGAGCTGGGGGAGCCTTTTCTTCTAGCCTCCATCATGGTATTTGCTGTTACATCAGGATGGCGATAGTGATAATCCTCCTCCGCCACTCCACCCCTTATGGCCTTATGGGGGCAGAAATTGTAGCATGCCAGGCAGTTTTCGCAGTGATCCAGCCATACAGGCCGACTCTCAACCATCTTTATATTATCCACCGGGCAGACCTCGGCGCAGATGCCGCACTCCGTGCATTCATCACCTACCGAGTAGCTATTTCCAATCATGCGTATCATTTCATCAAGGGCGGACTCCCTTGGTGCGCCAGTGAGCTGTGAGAGGCTTCTTCTAGTGAGGAGCTGGACTAATAGGTTGAGTGGTTCGAGCAGGGCGCTGAAGAGCCAGGACCAGAAGAACTTGCCCCTTCTTCCTGCCTTGGCGTTTTCGGCGATGGCATCCAGCTTCTGTTCGGACCTGGCCAGGGTCTTTTCCTGGTTTTCCCAGAACTTCCGAAAGGAGTTCTGGGGCATGTGTATACCATATGAGCCCTTTAGCTCGCCGCCCCTGAACTCGATTATTCTTCGCAGAGCTCTAAGGGAGTCTCCCGCTGCTCCCCCGTAGTTGGAGACGGCGAAGATGTACTTTCCCTCTATTCCCTCAAGCTTCCCTGCAAACTCCTTGACTATGACCGGCAATGTTCCGTAATATACCGGGAATACAATTCCAATGATATTGGCGCTGGGCTTCACCTGTTTCTCGTTCATCAGGTTCCCTATTGGAGTGATTTTGCCTTGGAGTCTTTGCGCGAGGCCTCGGGCAAGGACAAGGGAGTTCCCGGTCCCCGAAAAGTAAAAGATCTCTGAACTCATTTTATGTCTGCTAGATTTCGGGATATAAATCGTTAATCTCTCTTAATCTGGTATTGGATTTTGATAGGGCTCAAACCCATTCCACTTCTTGTCCCTAGGGCGCTTACAGCTATTGTTTTCCTGCATTTTCGTTCCTGGTTGGCCTCTTTGTTGGCTTTACCAAAACTTTTTCATCCCTCAGCTTGCCTCAAAGTCGGAAAATTACAAACGCTGAAGAAGATATTAATGGGAATAACCCATAATCCCTCGTGTGGGAATATGGGTATAAAGGTTGAAATTGATAAACGGGGCAGGCTACTCCTACCTGCGGAGATAAGAAACAGGATCGGCAGCAGGCGGTTCCTCCTGAAGGAGGTGGAGGGGAAGTTGGACCTGGAACCTTTACCTCGTCCAGAAGAGGTGAAAGGAAAACATAGGGGACTTTTGGAAAAGGATATTCAGGAATTAGAGGAGGACCAGGAGAAATTTGTGAACCGGGGATCTCGTTGATGGAAATACCTGAGCAATTATTGATAGAAGCAGATCTATTCATTTCCTATCTAGGGGGGATATGGTTGAGCAGAATTTTTCGAGAGTCGTTGAGAGCGCCGAAAACCGGGAAACGGAACTATTATCCTCATCGGAAGTCTACGATGATGTTATATCCGCTCTCAGGAGCCAAGAAATAGGGCTAGAAAAGGTGATGTGTTTCGTCTCAGATATGAGGGCTATACCGCACAGACCGATACCTGTTACCGCTGAAATTGCTAGAGTAGCACTTGATCTCTACGGAAGATATGGTGGATCTAGAAAGCTGCATTATTTCGATTCTTTTCACGTGGCAACGTCGAGGCAGACCTCTCTAAACTTGCTTACAAGTGATCGATACATTCAGGATCACTCCAATGATCTAGGCATCAAGACTGTGGATATTAGGAAAGTATGACTTCCAAGCCGATTACTTTGTCCTTGTTTCTGAATCTGCCACCACAATTATTTAGGTTCCGTATTAGTGACCTGATTTCTTGGACTTTTTGAGAGATCGTCGTGGTCAATCAGGAATGGCGTCTGCAAGAGGTTTCCAGATATCCCGGGATCAAAATGCAATTAAGGCTCGGGAATGGGATATGTCAGGGCTGCTTTTTAAGTTTCCCTACCGTCAACCTGGGCATATCGCGCGCGAAATTCTATGCGAGCGCTAAACGGTAGAAACCGGTCACATAGAGGTTTATACGTCTAAAAATGCCTACACAACCCTTCTAGAAAAAAGCAAACTTTTCTGAAAACCTCGAAGACGGCTCGATAAGCCCAAAAAGACGGCATTTCTACCCTAAAACCGGGATAAGTTTCCCTTATCGCCCGGCTGAAGCAGCCCAATATCCATAGCATGGCCCTTTTTGACCAAATGAAGCCTGCAAACAAAAAATCGCGCTCAAAAAACACCGCAACAACCACTAAACCCAAAAACAAGGCCAGAGAGGAGCGACTCCCGAGCCTTAATTCTAATATAAAGGGAAACTGACCATGCTTGAAAGAGAACCTGACCAGAGATTGCTATGGTTCCTCTTAACGCGCGTTGGAAAAAATGAGATGCCCGTCCGGAAACCCAGACGGGCTAGTCGAATTTCTCGTTAATGCTGGGAACTTACTCCTCCATTTCCTGCTGTTGGAAGTAGAGCCACAACCCGGCGGCGCCGACCACGATTACCAGTACTATCAGGCCTAGCAGCAGGAGCCACGGGAATCCCTTCCCCTCGACTTCCAGTCCGTAGGACCAGCTATGGCTGATCCCGTCACCGGAAGCGGTGATGGTCAGCTCGTGGGTGCCCTCCGGCACGTCGTCTCCCAGCTCGATGGTCAGGTTGGAGCTGAACTCGGGAACTCCTGACTCCGGATCGAAAGTGGCAGTCGCCCCTTCGGGAAGACCATCTATGGAGAGGGTGACCTCTCCGCCGAATCCCTCGATTGGCCTCACATTGACGGTGATGGTGAGGGTCTCGCCCTGCTCGGCGGAACCGCCTTCGGTGGTGGAACCGGTCTCGGGGTCCACGGCGTCCATCTCGAAGTCCTGTTCCGGAGCGGCTGTAACCGTCAGTTCGTAGGTGGTGGTGTGGGTCTTGCCTCCGCCGGTCCCGGTTATTGTTATCTCGTGGGTGCCCGCGGTGGTGTCCTCCCCGACATTAAGGGTCAGGGTGGAATCTAGATCCGGGGTCCCGGTGGACGGATCGAAGTCGGCACTGACGCCGCTGGGGAGTCCGGTGGTGGTTAGGGTTACTGTGTCGTCGAAGTCGTTCGTTGCGGTGAGGGTGATGGTGGTTGTGGTGGATTCTCCTTGCATGGCGGTGCCTGTGGTTGGGTCGATGGATATCTCGAAGTCTGGCTCGGGGGCCTCGGTTACCGTTAGCTGGTAGGTGGTGGTGTGGGTCTTGCCCCCGCCTGTACCCGTGAAGGTGATATCGTAGCTTCCTGCTGGCGTTCCCATGCTTGTGGTCAGTGTGGCAGAGGACGTGAAGTCCGGGCTGCCCGAACCTGGAGCAAAGGATACGTCAACCCCATTGGGCAGGCCGGTGGTGGTTAGGGTTACTGTGTCGTCGAAGTCGTTCGTTGCGGTGAGGGTGATGGTGGTTGTGGTGGATTCTCCTTGCATGGCGGTGCCTGTGGTTGGGTCGATGGATATCTCGAAGTCTGGCTCGGGGGCCTCGGTTACCGTTAGCTGGTAGGTGGTGGTGTGGGTCTTGCCTCCGCCGGTCCCGGTTACCGTTATCTCGTGGGTGCCCGCGGTGGTGTCCTCCCCGATATCAAGTGTCAGCGTGGAGCTGAAGGTCGGGGTCGAGGATGCGGGGTCAAAGCTCGCCGTAACTCCGGAGGGGAGTCCGGTGGTGGTTAGGGTTACTGTGTCGTCGAAGTCGTTCGTTGCGGTGAGGGTGATGGTGGTTGTGGTGGATTCTCCTTGCATGGCGGTGCCTGTGGTTGGGTCGATGGATATCTCGAAGTCTGGTTCCGGCGCCTCGTTCACCGTCAACTCTAGGGTGACGGAGTGGGTCTTTCCTCCTCCCGTTCCCGTGATCTCCACATCGAACTGCCCGGTCGCGGCGATGGCGCTGGCACTTACCTCCATGGTGGAGGTGAAGTCCGGGGATGCGGAGGAGGGCGTGAAGGTCGCTGTAACTCCCACCGGCAGCCCGCTTGCCGTTAGGGACACATCCGGGCTGAACCCGTCGCTCGCCATAACCGAGACCACTGCCGTCGAGGTCTCGCCCTGGATCATGGACATGCTGGTGGGGCTCACGCTAAGGGTGAAGTCCGGGGCAGCATTCACGGTCAGGTCAAAGGTAGTGCTGTGGGTCTTGCCTCCGCCGGTTCCGGTGATGGTCAGGGTGTAGGTACCCGGCTCGGTCTCCGCATCGGTCAGCAGGGTCAGACCCGAGCTGAAGCTCGGAATCGCGCTCGAGGGCACGAACTCTGCCGTAGCCCCCTCGGGCAGACCGGTTATCGAGAGATCCACGGTTTCTGAGAAGCCGTCGATGGCGGTAACGGTGACCGTGGTCCTGGTCCAGGTGCCCTGCACGACCGAGCCCGCCTCTGGGCTGGCCATGATCTCGAAGTCGGGCATCGGGACCTCGGTTACCGTGAGCTGGAAGCCCACGCTGTGGGTCTTGCCTCCGCCGGTACCGGTTACCGTTATCTCGTAGGTGCCTGCAGGGGTGGACTCCGCGGTGCTAACGGCCATTCCGGCGCTGAAGCTCGGGGTTCCAGAGCTCGGGGTGAAGGCCGCGCTGGCCCCGCTGGGCAGGCCGGTGGCACTCAGGGTCACCGTGTCGTCGAAGCCGTTGATCTCCGATATGGAAACCACGATGCTCGTGGACTGGCCCTGGATCACCGAACGGGATGTTGGGTTAATTGAAATCTCGAAGTCCTTTGGCGGCGCGGCGGTAACCGTAAGCTGCAGGGTGCAGTTATGGGTTATTCCGCCTCCGGTGCCCGAAAGCGTCAGGTTATGGACGCCGGGGGCCACCGTGTCATCCACCGAGACCTCGAATGTCGAGTTGAAGTCCGGGGTCCCCGAGGCCGGATCGAAGGACGTGCTCAGTCCGGCGGGCAGGTCGAGGGCGGCCAGATCCACCATGTCTGTGAACCCGTTCATGCCGATAACGGAGACCGTGGCCTGTGCGGATTCTCCCTGCATTGCGGATACAGCTTCGGGATCCACCGAGATATCGAAGTCTGGCTCGGGGGCCTCGGTTACCGTGAGCTGGTAGGTGGTAGTGCGGGTCCTGCCTCCGCCGGTTCCGGTGATGGTAATGGCGTACACACCCGGATCGGTCGTCGGCTGGGTGTAGATGGTCAGGTTGGAGTCGAAGCTGGGCACGCCGCTGGTTGGATCGAAGGACGCGCTGGCTCCAACTGGCAGATCCGATACCGAGAGGTCCACCGTGTCGCTGAACCCGAATCTGGGGGCCAGGGACACCGTGGTTGACACCGATTCTCCCTGTTGCACGGAATCGGAATCCGGATCGGCCGTTATGGTAAAGTCAGGAGCTGGCGGTGCAGCGCCGGATAGGGTTACCGTCCTGGTTTCCTCGAAGGTGTCGCCGTTGGCGGTCACCGTGAGCTTGATTACATAGGTACCGCCTGGCCAGCTTGAGGGTGAGTTCCATGCAATTCCGTAGGTGATCGAGGTTGGGCCGTAGCCATACCCGTAGCCGTAACCGTATCCGTAACCGTAGCCATAACCATAGCCCCAGGAGTAGGAATACGAATCCCAGTCGGCATAGCGATAGCCGTATCCATAGCTCCATCCCGCATCGGGGTTTGCATCGATGGTCACGCTTCCGCCAGAGGTCGAGTATGTTGTGGTCTGGGAGTCAAGGGGTAGGTTGGAACAGGTAAGCTGGTAGGTGGAGGGCTGGTCCTGCTTGTAGATCTCGAGGTCAATGCTCTGTATGGGCAGCAGCTCCCCGTCCTCGATCTCCACCTCGATATCGAAATTGATTATCTGGCCCAGGGTCTGGGGGGAGGGATTGGCGATGTCGATCTGGAGTCCGGAAAGCGGTGAGAGGTAGAGGAGTGAGATTATTATTATGGCGGTGATGGTCGAGCTTAGTACTATCTTACTTCTAGGCGAGTCATGCCGGCTAGGCCGGGAACGCTTATCATCTTGAATAATACCAAATCCTCCCGTAATTACTAATATATTAAGAATTAACGAATTAGATTCTCTAGCTAATCCTTTATAACTTTTCCTGATCCCGTCCGCAAGAATTTTGGGAATTATGTAGATATCTACTTATTCTTGTGACAGTTTTTGGTAGAAGCTCATTTCTTCTTGGGAAATCCTCCTCAGGGGGTCAAAAACACTATGAAATTCGGGCGAAAACGGTCAATCCCGGCGCGCCGAATTGCTTGATGACCACCGATCTAATTCCGTAATTCAGCAACAGGAAAATTGCAATAAGGTAGAATAGCCAGAAGAGCAAGATGACGACTTTTTTTGAGGCATTGTTTTCGGCGACCGCGGAGATCTTATTAGCGCCGTATAAGATTCCCAGGGTGGTATAAATGCTGAAGGGAGTCATGTATAGGAACCGTGCATGCATAGGAAACTCAAAGAAGATCATCGAGGAGCAGAGCAGCAACCAGGTGAGCATCAATCGGTTGAAGCTATCTCGGTAGTCGAGTATGGAGACTACCCCCAGGATCGAGAAGAGAAAGATGGGAGCGTAGGCGTAGAATCCTCCAACGTACCATTTGAAGGTCCGGTCCAGGTAGGTGTTAAGCTTGGATATGTTGGATAGGCTTACCTGTCTGGCACGGCGCTTTATTTCCTTAAGGATCTTCTCGGTTCCCACCTTGAAGCTCCCCAGATAATAGGTTAGGTAGGCGGTGCCCAGGTTTAGCACGATTAAAAGCACGAGGATCTTCAGTTCCAGGCTCCCTCGATGATAGCTGATCTTCTTGGCCCATATGAGGAGCAGGGAGAGAACTGCGTAGGCGGTCATTATTCCGACGATCAATAGGATCCAGGTCCAGAGGTGAATATACATCACCGCCATGGAGCTGAGAGCTGCTGGTATAAGGAGCCATTTGTTCCTCCCTCCCCTAAATGCGGTCAGTAACAGACCGTAGAATAGGAAAACGGTGGCAATCGCGAGCCAGTTGGCGTAAAACCCGGCGTAGAGACCAACGGTAACCGTGAATGAAAGAACCGAAACCACCATTGCCGTGGCCGCATGGAACTTGGGTTTACTGGATCGAACCAGGAAATATGCTGCCGCCATTAAGACCAGAGATAGCACCGCGGGCATCACGAAGGTAACGAATTTTGCGGGTGCCATTCCAAAAAATTGGTAAATGAGGTACTGAAATATCAGGAAAAAAACCCTTTCGTTTTGAACCGCCTGGCCCAGGGCGTGGGCAAAGTTTCCACCCATCATGTCCTTCAGAAAGCGTATGTAGTCGGGAACATCGGTCCCGGGGAAGCCGGGATTAATATCCCCGGCAATCGCGTAGTTATAATATCCAATGAGCACTGCCACCAGAAATGCGGCCAGGGCTATAATGACCCAGTTATCGACGGATTTTAGCCCTTTAGCTATGTCCGTCCCTTCATCTTCCTCCGTAGTGGTTTTCCAATTATCCGAGAGCAGTCCTTTGAAGGTGAATTCTCCCAACCAGCTGTAGGCAAAGAACAAAATGAGAACGGGCAGTAGCGGGTAGAGCAGGTTGGAAAGTTGGGCCTCCATAAAGGCAGGAGCCCAATTGTCGACGGCGAAGACAGGTGAGGGGTCAAGCAGATGCAGGATCCATCGTGCTACGCTTCCGATCTCCACGACCAGAAGAATCAGGGCACCGTAGAGCAGAATTAGAGAGAGGTTGGATCCATCCTCGGCATTGCTCTTTCTAAAGGATTTGACGTAAACCAGGAGAAGGGTCCAAGACAGCGCCAGCAAGGTGATGGACGGGATTTGGAAAGTTGAATAGAGGGCATAGGCCGATGATCCAGTAACCAGCAGGTAGAGAACTATCAATTTACTTTTAGGACGGGTTTTGTCGCGCCTGTTAAGAAGAAAATGGATGGTTGCCGATGCCATCGCAAAGGTGGCGCAGAGTATCTTATCGATCCATGGAGAAATAAGGGTGATATCCACAAGGAATTTCCTGTAGCCTAGGTAGAAGGGGATGCTCAGACTATTTGCCAGTATGATTACCAGGAAGAAGACAAATAATGCCGCCAGGGCCGATGTGCCGTGCCGTATTATGAGGTTCAGCCGGGATTCAGACTGATAGGGCAGACCCATTACTTCCCTCGGCTGGCCGTCGACCTAAATGTATTACTACTACCTCAAATTTGAGGTATTCAACCTAGCGCCTAAATCAGGATCACGATTCTTTTGGGGCTTTACGTCCGGTTAATTTTCTCAGTGTTTGGGAATCCCAGTCCGGGTGCCTCTTTATGCACTCCTCAACCGGGTCCTGTGGTTCGGGCTCCTCCCGCGTGGCTCCCAGAGTGAGTATGCGAAGACCTAGGCCTATGATGGTATCGATTATCCCCAGGCCGCCCTCCCTCAGGCGGGGGTGAATCACCACCACGACCGCGGTGACCAGTATCCACACCATGAGCAGGCGGGGAATGTCGGGGGTTCTCCTAACCACAACCGTAAAGACCTCCACCGGATTTGAGAGAGAGTGGTGCTCCTCGTCAATGTAGATTCTGGTCACGTCGGCCTGGGTCAGGTAGTTCAAGATGTTTGAGAGTAGTTCCCTGTTGCCGGGGAGGTCGATCATGCTGTTGATGAAGATGCTGGGATCGGAGAGGATGATGATCCGTCCCCTGCCGAATTCCTGCTGTATCAAAACGGGGTAGGAGGACTGGGGTTCATCATTCAGCTGCCATATCCCGTCCTGGTTGGAGTCCAGCCAGCTCATTTCACTGGTTGCTGCTAGCACGGTGGCGTTATTTCGAGGCTTCCCGGTGATTGCCGCCGGATAATTCAGGGTGAATTTGTTTATGCCGTGGGTGAGCCTGCTCTCTCCTTTGGGGATACAGGTGACCACATGGGGGTCCTTCTCGTAAACGAGGTCTGCAAGGGGCTGTTCCGAGAACCTGTATCCCAGGTCCAGTACCTCGAGCAGGGTATTTCCCTGGTCGAAGTCATTTGCCAGGAACACGGTTCCGCCGGACTCGGCAAATCGAGCGATGTACTCGGCGTCCCCCTGTATGAAAGGCCTGTTAGGACCAATTATCATTAGGGCGGTATTCTCGTCTCTTGGCCTGTTCTCCAAGGAGCGGAAGGGGGTGTGGAGGGGATATATGTCCTTACCGGAGTCGTGGATCTCCTTGGCCAACCTCGAGCAACCTTTCCAACCCGTGTTATAGATAGAGAAGTCGGACATGGTTCTAAACATGGGCATTGTGAGGGGCATGAGAAAGAGGGCTCCCGCTGAAAGATAGACGATTGCGTATAGCACTATACGCCGAATTCTTCGGGGGCGTTCCTCCATCTAGCCGCTCACCTCCAGTTCGCGGGCGAGTTTCTCAAAGCAGGCAACCAATCTCGATGTTTCATCATTCGTGGGTTCCAGCCCCCGGAAGACCGCCTTTTCATATATCCTGGTCATGTCCCGGGATGCGGCCTTGGCCTGGCGGGATATCTCCTTCGATTGCAGCAGCTCCAGTATCTCGGTATGCGTCTTACCGCTGAGATCAATGGTATAGGCACCGGACACGAGGCCGACCAGCCTGATGAAGTACTCCGCTACCTCTCGTCTTCCCTCGCTCATCCGGGCTTTCTCGGCCCCCACGGGCTCATCCTTCTCGGCCTGCTCCGGGATCTTGGTTGGAGTCGCGGGGCCATGATCTCTTTTCCCTGGGTGATGGGCGGTTTCCTCCGGTTCGGCGCTGCGTATTCTTGGTCTTATTGTCCTGGCGATTGCCAGGCCAACTGCCAGCAGGGAGAGTGCGCCCACCACCAGGGCCATCCTGCCAATGCCCTGGCCTTTGGGGTTGATTTGG
This sequence comes from Hadarchaeota archaeon (SeqCode), assembly GCA_964621445.1. Taxonomy (GTDB): domain Archaea; phylum CAYQAE01; class CAYQAE01; order CAYVLA01; family CAYVLA01; genus CAZUNO01. The sequence continues at coordinate 195,375 of CAZUNO010000003.1, forward strand.
ATCCGGTAGGTCGAGCTGTTAGAGGGCTGGAGTCCTGGATCATCCGAGATGTAAGCTGCCTTAATCTCGTAAAGGCCCTTTGTGTCCGGGTCAATCAGTGGTTTTATGATGAATTCGCCCTCATCGTTAGTGGAGTCGCTCCACCTGGGCTCTCCCTGCCAGTAAATGGAGATGTTCTTCCCGCCCAGTGGAGTGCGGTGGGTGAAGGTTTCCAAATTTCCCGAGATGGTTATGATCTTTCCCCCATCGGCGGTATCCGGTACCCTGAGGTATAGCACGGTTTCCCTTGGTATCAGACCCTGGTAGGTGACATTGATGGTGACGAAATCGGATCGGCTGGCGCGCTCGTCATAGTTACCGGCGTAGTAGGATCTAAACAGGGCCATGCCCGTCTTCTTGGGTAGCCCGAGGTGCAGGGAGTAAAGACCAAAGTATCCGGTTCTTGCCGATAGTGGAGTGGTCAGGTTGGGTGACTGAATGGTTATGTTCCTCTCAGTTAACCCGCGCCCCCAGTCATCGTATAGCCTTCCGGATAGCTTGATGGACCCGCCTGGATTCCCCTGGCTAGAGGACGCCCTAATATCGAGGTTGGTGTGAATCAGTTCCCTTCCCTGGATGGTTATTCGAACGACATTTGACATAGACGTTGAGATATTCAGGTTTGGTCCCGGTTCCAGGATGGCAACTGCTGGATAGGTGCCGGATATGATTCCCTCTTCGGTTTCCCATCGGAGGTCGAATGAGCCATCGCCGCGAGTGGTAACCATCTCGGAATGTCTCAGGAAGTTAATCTCAATTACTTCACCGGCCAGAGGGGAACCAAACCTGTTGAGGTGACCGCTAAAGGATATGGAATCACCTGCCGGAACTGTAATGGGATCGGCCGAGAGTTCGAACTCGATCCCGGTCTCACCTTGGTCCACGCGGTTCTTCTCCTCCCTGATGATCTGGACATAGCTCGAGGTCCTTTCCGTCATCTGGCCGACCCTCTCCATGAGCCCGCCTTTATCAATGAACGAGGGCAGGGAGAGGACCTCGGATTTCAGTTTTCCGATGCGGGAGCTCAATTCCTCTAGGTCCTGTTCGGCCTCGGCTGCCTCCACCAGGATCCGAGATTCATCCCGGGCGGCCTGCAGCGACCGGAGCGACCGCGTCAATTCCATGTGGGTAGCGATAACCTCCTGGCAGGACTCCCCTAAGGAGGAGAGCGAGTCGGTCGAAAAATCCTCCTCTAGGATCAGGGCCTGTATCCCCCTGGTATTCAGGTCAGACCTGAATTTGGAGATGTTGCCCACGGTATTCCTATAGGTTTGAATGGTTGAATTTGCCTGCTCAAACTCCTCCGAGAGGGAGTGGGATAATGACATGCTAACCTCGTCAACGAGATTCTGGTATAATCCGATGACCGAGGTATTGTCGGCCTCGGGTAGGGTCCTGTAGTTCCGGTGGTAGGGAGGGAGGGCCAGGGATGGAGGAATGAGGAGTAACAGGAACAGAAGGAGAAATGGCCTACGGGTCATGGTCCATCCTCCTCGTATTTTGGCTCTGCGAGTAAAAACCTTGCAAAGATTATGGTGGTTAGCCCCGCTATGATGGCCGTATGGAAGGTTGCCGCCTCGGGGCTGGTGGAGTATTGCTCCAGTATATCCCAGTTCGAGAAGACCAGCATGAGTGATGAAAGTATAACCACCAGAATGAGCGAAGCCTTGAGCAGAGCCCTTCCCCTGAACACCACCCTCGCCTTGGCGGTCGCCCCTTCGATGGTCAGGATTGTCTCCAGGAGTACTAGAAGGGGTATTCCCAGGGCCAGGCACAGGAAGCCGATCTCGAAGGCCTTTGCTGTTACGAAGGCCGGGATATCAAAGACAAATCCCGGAGTTAGCGCCATGAGACCCCATCCCAGGGTCGAGGTCGTGCGAAGTGAAAGCACCAACCCCACGGTCACCAGGATGAGCCCCGTAAACAGGGCGGTTGCCTGATAGGGATGGGAGACGAATATCTGATGCCAGGGCACTTCTAGGCCGAAATAGAGGACGAAGAGGGTGATGTAGATCCCGCATGCTACCCCCAGTATCCTGACCCCGTCGATTTGAGGCCGGATGACGATGTAGTCGGGGAGAGGATTTACATCCATGCTTTCAGCCTCTTGATAGCCTCTTGGAGAGCTCCAGGGATGCCTCCTTGCCCTTCTCCACCTCTATGACCAACGCTCCCATTCTCTCCAGTCTCCTCATTAGCGATCTCTTTGATTGGTATTCGAGGTACAAGTTCTCTAGAATATCTGCAGTGATATCCTCTTTCCGGGCCTCAAAGACCGAGGACAGAGGCGTTACAACGATAAGCAGGTGACCTCGGCGGAGGATTATCTTGCTTGCCAGCTGGAGGGATTTGGGATTGGTTTTGAGATCGGAATAGACCACTACAACCCCGGATTTGGCATTTTCCTGGACCAACCTCTCCACCGCGGCATAGATGCCTGCTGCCTTTTTGGAGCTCTTTACGGTTCGACGGCCGAAGAAGGGAAGAATCCTCTGTATAAGGGGGGATTCCGAGTCCTCTTCATCGTCTGGTATCTCGATCCCTCGGGGCTTGGTCCTGGTTGTTCCGCTCTTGGGAATCTTGGAAAGGGTATGCAGAAGATTGGCTGGCCTCGACCTCCCCTTGCTCGGGGGCTCGAAGTCCAGCACCCTGTGCTCGTCATAGAGTCCCATTGCCACCGGATAACCGCGCTTTGATAGGTGACTCGCCATCTGGGCGGCATGAAAAACGGATTGGTCGAGCTTCGATATCTCCCCGGGAGCGGGCTTTAGCCTCATCGAACGTGAGCAATCCAGGAGCATGTAGATGCTGCCCCGGGTCTCATCATAGGTGAGCTTGGTCATGAGCTTGGCCAACCTCGATGATGCCTTCCATTCGATGGAATCTGAGGAGTCATCAGACACGTATTGGCGAAGACCGGCGAACTCGTAACCCCGGCCCAGGTGGTCCGAGGGGGCGGTCCCGGATGCGGTGATCCTCTCTCTCTTCAACAGGATCTCGCCTTTCTTGAACTTCTCCAGCGGCGGCTGGACATCCACCGTAAGCTCCTGGCTATCTATTACCCGGGTGGACATCAATCCCCGTTCGTCCATGATCTCCATCTGGAAAGTATCCAGTGTCAGTTTGCCCCTGGCGATGGGGCGGAGGATGTAGGAGAGGTTGGCACTTGCCTGTGGCTCGATAACCGTTCGCATCCCTTCCTGGCCCGAGGCGATCTCCGCTTCCGGGGGTATTTGATCGGTGATCTCCAGCAGGGTAGCATTTGGGGAGCTGTTGTAGATTTCCAGGGAGGAGTGAAATACCTGGTTCTGGAAGGCTCTTTTTTTTCCGTGTCTGGTGGCGGAAAGCTGGGTGTTCCTAAGCTGCTGATCGTAGCTGAACCTGGCGAAGGTTAGATAGGCTAGCAGCAGTGATCCCAACAGGGTTGGGACCAGGTTGTTGAGGGCGTATCCCTGCGCGAAAAGGAGAATGGATAGGGTTATGAGGATCTTTCCCTGGGTGGTAAGTCCAATCTCTTCCCTGGCAGATATATTGCCGTTCAAAGACCAATCTCCGATGGTTGCTATTCTCTGGGGACGGGTACCTTATGGAGAACCTCATCGATAACGGTATCCGGCGTTATCTCCTCCAACTCGGCATCGACGGTGAGCATCAATCGGTGGAGGAGGACCGGTTTTGCCAGCTCCTTTACGTCATCCGGGGTTGCGTATGGCCGGCCGGACACGAAGGCCCTGGCCTTGACGGCTCTCAGGTAGTGTTCCGAAGCTCTGGGGCTGGCTCCCAGTTGTACGTTTTCGTTTGCCCTTGTTGCCAGCACCAGGTCCCGTATGTACTGGAGGACCGGGCGCTCAACATGGATGGCCTTGCATCCTTCGATTAACCTGGACAGGCTTTCGGGGTCGGTGACCAGTTCCGCAGGGTCGGGGTCCAGGGAGAGGTTCTTCATCTGGAGCATCAATAGCTCTGCATCCTCCCCGGGGTAGCCCACCTCCAGCTTGAACAGGAACCTGTCGATCTGAGCCTCGGGCAGAGGGTAGGTGCCCTCCAGCTCTATAGGGTTTTCGGTGGCCATCACCATGAATGGGAGTTGCATGGGAAGGGTCTTGCCCTCGATGGTGGCCTGCCTCTCCTGCATGCACTCCAGCAGCGCGGACTGGGTCTTTGGGGGACTCCTGTTGATCTCATCTGCCAGCACGATGTTGGCGAATATGGGGCCCTTGCGGAGCGAGAAGGAGCCATCGGCGGGGCTGTACACGTAGTTGCCAAGTATATCCGCGGGAAGCAGGTCAGGGGTGAACTGGACCCTGGAGAAGTCAAGTCCCAGGCCTTCCGAGAACCGCTTTATCAAGGTGGTCTTGGCCACGCCGGGAACCCCCTCCAGCACCGCGTGGCCCTCCGCCAGGAGGCAGGTGAACAGGAGGTCGCAGAGATCGTCCATACCCACAAGGGCCTTTCCCATCTCCTCCCTCAGGGAGTTCGATAGCATCGATGCATCATTTGATAGTTCCTCTAGCTTCGCTCTCTCCGTTTCCTGCATCTCCGTCTCTTCAACAACCAATTAACGCATCCTCCTATCCTCTCAGTATCTCGATCACCCTAACCAGCACGATTATCAGAAAGACCAGGAAACCGGCATAGGCACAGGTGGATACCTTTTCCCGGAGACTCCTGGTTGCATACCCCGAGGCTAGCTCGGCGCTGATGAGCAAACCTATGGTCAGTAAGGTGGCCAGTATGGATAGCTGGTCGAGGCCACTGCTGTCCTGTGCGAGCAGAACCAGAAGCCAGGAAAATGTGAGCCATCCGGTCATCCCCATAACTAATAGATCAACCAGCCTTGCCAACTTCAGGTCCCCACCCTTGTCAATGTTACACTGACCCTGTTCCGGGCAGCCTCGTATTCCAGGGACTCCAGACGGAGGGCAACATCCATGGACCTCGATAACGCCTCGCATAGGCAGGAGCACAGGGGGCACCCCACCCTTGTGCACGAGAAGAGCTCCCTCTCGCAAAGATCGGAGGAAGCGGGGGACCGGATCACGAATGATGGTTCCTGCTCATCGATCTCGATGTATGAAGCCAGGCCGAACCCGTGGGATAGAAGAGGTGGCACCATGGTGGCCACGGTGCTGGGTTCCAGATCCTCTATCCTGGCCTCCAACTCGCCCTCCAACAACGAGCATAGATGGTGACCCGGGGGCGATATCAGAATGCCAAGCTCGCCGGCGTCTGCTCCGGTTAGAAAGGTGGGGTCTCCCCGAAGATCGGGAATACTTACATCACCCTTCTTGACCGGGAGGAAAACCCTCGGTTCCCCAACGTAGTCATTCGGCAGGTAGATACCCCTCCCGTGGATTTCCAGTTCGCTGATTATTCTATCGAGGTTCTCCAGGCTAGCGGAAAATCCGGATGCCAGGGTTTCGGCCTTCACGTACCGTTCCGTGGACATCACGCTGGTGTATATGCCCAGGAAGGTGGTCCCCGTTCCCAGAACCAGGGCTAGATTCTTTGGGTCCTCGGGTACTCCCAGAAAATCCATGACCTGGCCCCACATGAGGTAGGCGAGAACCATGGCCAAGCCGATCACGGTCAGCGTGTATCCTGTGAATCGGGTTCTGTCCATCTATATCCCTGTTCTCAACATTTCAAGCCGGGCCAAGGTGCATATCTCGTCATTTTTACCGTGGCACTCGACCAGGGACTTGAATCCTTAAAAATTGCTCACAGTATTGGAAAATTGATGAGAAGATTGACTATAAACTTTCCAGAGGATTCCCGCTAATTGGTAAACCGGTCGGCTGGGATCCAGAGGAAAAGCCCGGAATGTTCTGAATTACTTTCTGCTTCGTCCTGAAGATTTTAGAACTTCCTTCAGGGAAGGAGTTCCGACGGATGCTGGATTGGTGGGAGAATTTCCAAGGAAGAAGGACATAACAAGGGGAGGAAGTGAAGAGGATAATCCGGGAATATGGAGAGGTGATAGACGACTTGATTTTTGGGATTTAGGAGCTTGTTCCGGAAATCCGCTTCGAGACTGAGGGCTTTGCCGGGGTGTTTCAGGGTTCCGTTCCCGGTCAATAGCTTTGCGTTGACTATCTGCACAGTGATAGGATCATTCCGTCCGCAAAATGGAAGTCGCTGCATTTCTCAATAATTTCGGTCTTTATCTTACCGGCTTGGTCTGCGGAGCTAAAGGCCAATGGTAAATATACGACGATGAAGTGGTTAGGCGTTCCAGGTATATGGGAACATATTACGACTGGATATTGCTTCTCCTGTACCCGATCTTTCTCTTTACCTCTTCCGAATTCTCATACGAGACAGCAGATACTGAGTTCCTGGCAATTATCAAGTTGGTTTCCGATTTCTGCTCTCAGTCCAGTAATCAAACCTTTCACCTTCATATGCTCCGTTTCGGTCCCCATGTGTATGAGTCACGGACCCGGTACATCTCTTGGGTCTCGTGGAATTTGCTTTGCCTCTGTTCCTGACCGTCTCTATGAGGTCCGAGCTTGCCGTATCTTTCTGGAGGCCAATCGCCTCATCCTATCTTCCATTTCCTCACTTTTGAGGGGTCCGACCCGGATATGGACATTCTTCCCTTGTTTCTACCTTCACGGCATGTAGATCGTGGACCCACCGGCTTGCCGCGTACCGAACCGGGACAGGGGGGGTGGAGTGAAGAAGATAAGATCCTCTCCCTGACACGCCTGATGCAGGACCTCGAGGAGAAAGGGCAGTGATAGGAAGACGCAGGCACCCGGGCCAGGTATACCGGCAAATGGGTAACCCTATCCTCCGGGAACTCTATCACCAACTCGACTGCCTGATATATAGTGTAGAGGCTCGGGAATGGGCTCTGTCAGGGCTTCGTTTCAAGTTTACCTACCGG